>CAJTZO010000005.1 GCA_910583755.1 uncultured Clostridia bacterium | reverse complement strand
GTTTTCTTTTTTATCATTGGTAGAGCTTGCAGTAGTTTTTATTACAATACCAAAAATTCCCTCAATTGTTTAGGTTTACCCTCTAGGAAAAGGACAAATGCCTAAAAGTGAATTTTTATTTACAGATATTAACATTAAAACAAAATATAATTTGTAAACCAAAAGAAAGGTAGTATTTTAACAAGATACTACCTTTCTTTTTTTATGCCTTGCGTGTGAAAAAGCACGCAACTAAAGGAAATCGAATGGAGGCTATCACACGAAATATATTGAATTTGATAAAACAAGAAAACTTGATTTAATCCTTTTAGGTAGAGTAACCATTGATTTTAACCCAGCTTATAATGACCAAGTAAAAGAAGACTTTAAGCCACTAAAAAAAGTACATATGTTTGAAAAATTGTAGGAGGTTCTCTAGCAAACATAGCAGTAGGCGTTACAAGACATGGTTTAAAAGCGGGATTTATTGGAAAAGTTTCTGCTGACCAATTTGGAGAATATGTTGTTGATTATTTTAATGAACAAGGAATTGATACCTCTCATATTACAAGATGTACCAATGGTGAAAAATTAGGATTAACTTTTACAGAAATGCTTTCTAGCAAAGAAAGCAGTATATTGATGTATCGAAATCGCATTGATTGGTTTCTGGTACAGCATTAGCGGAAAGTCCTTCCAGAGAGGCAACATTAAAAGCAGTCATGTCATCAAAGAAAAATAATACAAAGATTATTTTTGATATAGATTACAGAGAATATAATTGGAAAAATACAGATGAAATTTCTATTTACTACTCTATGATAGCGAAAGAAGCAGATATTATTATGGGTTCCAGAGAGGAATTTGACTTAACAGAAAAACTGATACAGCCAAACAGAACAGATAAACAAACAGCAGAGGCATGGCATGGATATAATGCAAAAATCATAGTAATCAAGTATGGTATGAAATGTTCCACCGCTTACACTTGTGATAGTCAAGCTTTTTCCATTAAGCCATTCCCAGTAGAAGCAAGAAAAGGTTTTGGCGGCGGCGATGGATATGATTCTGGATTTTTATATGGATTGTATCAAGGCTGGGAAATTATTGATTGCTTGGAATTTGGTTCCGCAGAAGCATCTATGATGGTAAGAAGCAACAACTGCTCTGACTCTTTACCAAATGCAGAACAAGTAAAACAATTTATAAAAGAAGAAAAAGAGCAATATGGCGAAATGATTGCAAGAGTATAAAAAGGAGGGTGTGTTTATGGAAAATACAATTAAATTGACAGTTGCACAAGCGATTGTTAAATTTCTTGACAATCAATATGTATCTATGGATGAAAAAGAAACAAAATTTGTAGAAGGATTTTTTACGATATTTGGACATGGTATTGCTGTTGGATTAGGAGAGGCACTTGACACAAATCTGGGACAATTAAATTAGAAAAAGATTTAGTAGGGCTGGCTTTGCTTTGCTACAGAAGATAAAGAAATTGGGATGGAGACTTTGATTTGATTTCTGGGAGGTATGTTGTAGATGCAAAATCCATTATGGGTATCTTTAGTTTAGATTTATCAAAACCAACACAGTTAAGTCTATCTTCTGAAATACCAGAGTTGATGGAAGAATTAAAACCATATATGACTAGTATTTAAAAACATCCTATGTACAACACTCTGAAATCAAATAAGGATATTAATATTTTTTCTTGGTTTTATGTAACGGAGTTGAAAATGATGTATCAGTTGATTTTGAAAAAAATTACGTTTTTTATAATACTTTTATCCTTTACAAATATTGTTTTTGCAAAGGGAAATAAAATGCGTAACTATTAATAAACATACATGAAAAAATAAAGATGAATTATTTTTAAAAAATTCCCCACTAAAAAACCATTTTGCAAAATAATAAGATAATGTGTTGAACAAACGGGGATAGTATGTTATAATATTTAAATTATGTAATATTACAAAAAATGATAAAATTTTAAAAGGGTGGAAGCATGGTGATAGAAAGAGAAAACAGCAACATAGCCACATTTGAATTAGAAAAGCAACAGCAATATATGCAAAAAATGAAAGCATATCTTTCCGAATGGGAGCAAAAAACAGGACGAAAACAAAGCTATTTTGTATTAACAACAGGCTGCCAAATGAATGCTCATGACTCTGAAAAACTTGCAGGAATGCTTGAAAATATGGGATATATCGCAAGTCCCACAGAAGAAAATGCAGATTTTGTTATTTACAATACTTGCTGTATTCGAGAAAATGCGGAAGAAAAAGTTTATGGCAGATTAGGCAGATTAAAATACTACAAAAATAAAAACAAAGACATGAAAATTGCATTATGTGGCTGTATGACACAACAAGATATTGTAATAGAAAAACTACAAAAATCTTACAAATTTGTTGACATTGTTTTTGGCACCTTCAATTTATATAAATTACCAGAATTATTATATCACAGTATGAAAACAGATGGAACACTTTTTGACATTTGGAAAGAGGCAGGGGAGATTGTAGAAGACATTCCCACTGTCTATAAAAGCACATTTCAAGCGTCAGTGAATGTGACCTATGGGTGCGAAAATTATTGTTCTTATTGTATTGTTCCTTATGTCAGAGGAAAAGAAAGAAGCAGAAAACCAGAAGATATTATCTATGAGATTGAACAATTAGTCAAAAGTGGTACCAAAGAAGTAATGTTATTAGGACAGAATGTAAATTCTTATGGTAAAAATTTAGAAACTCCACTTTCTTTTGCAAAATTATTACAAAGGATTCATCAAATAGAAGGATTGGAAAGAATCCGTTTTATGACTTCTCATCCGAAAGATTTATCTGACGAATTGATTGAAACCATCAAAAACTATAAAAAGGTTTGCAACTATATCCATCTTCCTATTCAATCAGGAAGTAGTGAAGTTTTAAAGCGGATGAATAGACGCTATACAAAAGAGCAATACTTAGCATTAGTAGAAAAATTAAAAAATGCTATCCCAGATATTACCATTAGTACCGATATTATTGTTGGTTTTCCCGGAGAAACAGAACAAAATTTTCAGGAAACCTTAGATGTTATTCGACAAGTAAAATATTGTACATCATTTACTTTTATTTATTCCAAGCGGACAGGCACACCTGCGGCAAAAATGGAACATCAGATTCCAGAAGAAGTAGTAAAAGACCGCTTTAACCGCTTATTACAAGTGTTAAATCCTCTTGTGGAAGAAGTGCATAAAAAGCAAGTCGGAACGGTTGCTGATGTTCTTGTGGAAGAAGTCAGCAAACAAAACCACAAAATATTAACGGGAAGAACAGAAAATAACATCTTAGTACATTTTGAAGGAAATAAAAACTTAATTGGAAAAATACTACCTATCAAAATCATAGATAGTAAAACATTTTACGTAATTGGAGAAAGGGTATGAGGAAAAAATGGCATCTGTATATGAATTAGCGAGAGAATTAGGAAAAGAATTAATGAATACGCCAGAAGTTGAAGCACTTTTGGAAGCGAAAAAAGTGTATGAAGCAGACACAGAAATTGTAAGACTTGTCAAGGAATATGGCGAAATGCAGCAGGATTTTGAAATTCGCTTTGCAGCCGGAAAAACAACAGAACAGGAACAAAAAGATTTTGCAGCAGAAATGCAAAAAAGAGGAGAAGTTATCAAAGCAAATGAAGCAGCAGCACATTTATTTGCCGCAGAATCTCGTTTCAATCAATTTATGAATTCTGTATTTTCCATTGTAACAGCAACATTAGCTGGAGACGACCCAAGTCAAACAGGCGGATGCAGTCCAGATTGCTGTGCTTCCTGTGGTGGCGGATGTCATTAAGGAAGGTCGGAGCATTTCAATAAAAAATAGTTTCAATGCCCGAATTTCATAATTCGGGTATTACTTTTTGTAAAAGAAAGAGGAGAAATACAATGGGGAAAACAACGCCTATGATGGAACAATACTTCCAAATTAAAGAAAAATATAAACATTGTCTTTTATTTTTTCGTTTAGGTGACTTTTACGAAATGTTTTTTGATGATGCATTAGTAGCTTCCAAAGAATTGGAAATTACCCTAACTGGAAAAGATTGGGGACAAAAAGAAAGAGCGCCTATGTGCGGTGTACCTTTCCATTCTGCAGAAAATTATATTGTTAAATTAGTAGAAAAGGGATATAATGTTGCTATTTGTGAACAACTGGGAGACCCCAAAGCAACGAAAGGAATTGTAAAAAGAGATGTGATTCGTGTTATTACTCCAGGTACGATATTAGATAAGAGTGCTTTAGATGAAACAAAAAACAACTATATTATGACTATTTTTGAAGGAAAAAATGGTTATGGAATTGCTATTTGTGATGTTACAACAGGAGAATTTTTAACAAGCGACTTTTCTCGTTTACAGGGAGACGAAAAAGTAATGGAGGAAATTGCAAAATACCATCCAGCAGAATTACTATGTAATACAACTTTTTTTAAAAATCCGAAATCAGAAGAAATCGAAAAAAGATTTCATTTAAAACTTGTAGAATGTGATGATTGGATGTTTACATATCAAACAGCATTTAAAAAATTATGTGACCATTTCCATGTGAATCATTTGGATGGATTTGGTATTAAAAATCAAACTTGTGCCATCAGTGCAAGTGGTGCATTACTTTGCTATTTATATGAAACACAAAAAAATAATTTAAGCCACATTTCAAAATTAAAATGTTATGCCTCTAGTGACTTTATGGTTTTAGATGTTTCTTCCAGAAGAAATTTAGAATTGACAGAAACCATGAGAGAAAAAGATAGAAAAGGCTCTCTTTTGTGGGTACTAGATGAAACAGAAACAGCAATGGGTGCTAGAATGTTACGCAAATGGGTAGAGCAACCTTTATTAGAAGTAGAAGAAATTCAAAAAAGATTAGATAGTGTAGAAGAACTAAAAAATGAAGTGTTTTTAAGAGAAGAATTAAAAGAAATTTTAAACCATATCTACGATTTTGAAAGAACAATGAGTAAGGTTGTTTATCAAACTGCAAATGCAAGAGATTTAATTGCCTTAAAACAATCCATTGCAAAATTACCTCTCATAAAAAATGCTCTATATCATTGTCAAAGTTGTTACTTAAAAGAAATTGCAGAAAACTTGGATACTTTAGAGGATGTATATGAACTGATAGAAAAATCTATAGTAGAGGAACCTCCTGTTAGTGTACGGGAAGGTGGTATGATTCAATCCGGATATAATGAAAAGCTGGATACTTATACACGTTCTCGCACAGAAGGAAAAACATGGATAGCAGAACTAGAAGAAAAAGAAAAAGAAGAAACAAATATTAAAACTTTAAAAATACGTTTTAATAAAATTTTTGGTTATTATATTGAAGTAACAAAATCTTATTTGGAACAGGTACCTGAGCGATATATTCGGAAACAAACCCTTGCAAATTGTGAAAGATATATGACTTCAGAGTTAAATGAACTAGCAGAGCTAATTCTTGGTTCAGAAGAAAAAATGATAGAATTAGAATATCAAATTTTTGTAGATATTAGGAATGCTGTTGCAAAAGAAGTAGAAAGAATCCAATCTTCCGCACAACTGATTGCCATAATTGATACCCTAAAATCTTTGGCAGACACAGCAGAAAAAATGAACTATATCAAACCCATCATCAATAAAGAGGGAATCATTGATATCAAAAACGGTCGTCATCCTGTTGTGGAAAAAATGATAAAAGAGCCATTTATTCCGAATGATACCTATTTAGATATGCAAGAGGAAAGACTTTCCATTATTACAGGTCCCAATATGGCAGGAAAATCAACTTATATGCGCCAAACAGCTTTAATTGTTTTTATGGCACAAATAGGAAGTTTCGTTCCTGCTGAGGCGGCAACTATTGGTATTGTAGACAGAATTTTTACCAGGGTTGGTGCATCAGATGACCTTTCTGCGGGGCAAAGTACATTTATGGTGGAAATGATAGAAGTAGCGAATATTCTTAATAATGCAACAAAACATAGTCTTTTGATATTGGATGAAATTGGTAGAGGGACAAGTACCTTTGACGGATTAAGTATTGCTTGGGCTGTTTTAGAATATATTATTGACCAGAAAAAAATTGGTGCAAAAACATTGTTTGCAACACATTACCATGAACTGACAGAATTAGAGGATAAATTGCCCGGTGTTAAAAATTATCGTATCTCTGTAGAAGAACAAGGCGAAGATATTATCTTTTTAAGAAAGATACAACGAGGCGGCGCAAATAACAGTTATGGTATTCAAGTTGCAAAATTAGCAGGATTACCCATTAAAGTAATTCGTCGCTCCAGTGAAATATTGAAACAATTAAATGCGGCTGACATTAACAAAAAAGCTAAAAAAATTGCAATAGAATCGAAAGAGGAAATAGATGATATTATCCAACAAGTAGATATGTTTACCATGAAAGAAACACAAATTATGGATGAAATCAGCGAATTAGATATTATGTCAATGACACCAGTAGAAGCCTTACAAGTATTATTTAATTTACAAAAAAAAGTAAAAGGAATGTAAACAATGCAAAAGATACAAATTCTTGATAATCAAACTATTAATAAAATTGCAGCAGGAGAAGTAGTTGAATCTCCAAAATCCGTTGTAAAAGAATTGGTTGAAAATGCTATTGATGCCGGTGCAAGTTCCATTACTGTAGAAATCAAAGAAGGTGGAACTTCTTATATTCGTGTTACCGATAATGGTTGTGGCATTGCAAGGGAGCAAGTCAAAACTGCTTTTTCAAGACATGCCACCAGTAAAATACTTCATATTGAAGATTTAGAAAAAATAATATCTTTAGGATTTCGAGGAGAAGCTCTTGCTAGTATTGCAGGTGTTGCACAGATAGAAATGACTACAAAAACAAAAGAAGAATCCAATGGTACTTATATTGAAATCAATGGAGGAGAAGTGATAAAATTTCAAAGTGCCGCCTGTGTAGAAGGTACCAGTTTCATTATAAAAAATCTTTTTTATAATGTTCCGGCACGTAGAAAATTTTTGAAAAAGCCTTCTACAGAAGCAAGCCGTATTTCGGAACTTTTAAATCAGTTTGCTTTGGGACGTCCTGACATCGCCTTTAAATATATTAATAATAATACAACAATATTGCATACTTCTGGAAACCATGATAAAAAAACAGCAATGCTTTATGTCTATGGAAAAGAAGTGGCAACAAAAATGATAGAAATTAACTTTAAAAAAGGAAACTATAGTATTACTGGTTTGTTAGGAAAGCCTGAACTTTCCCGCGCAAATCGTTCCTATGAAAATTTATTTATCAATGATAGATATGTTAAAAATACAATTATTTCTTCTGCCATAGAAGAAGCTTACAAAACAAGATTACTTGCTGGAAAATTTCCGGTTTATGTGTTGCATTTTTCGATTCCACCTGCATTGGTTGATGTTAATGTGCATCCGGCAAAATTAGAAGTACGTTTTCAAAATGATGACGAAATTTATGCACTTTTTTATGCAGCCGTAAACCAGTGTTTTCACAATGAAGTGCTTATTAGCAAAGTAGACTGGAATAGTAAACCTTCTAAGGAAGTAAAAGAATATGCACAGCAAAAAGATATTTTGATAGAACCAGAGAACGTATCTCAAAAAGAACCAGAGAGCATTCCAAAAGAAAAAAAACAAGAATTCAACAAACCAGAAATGAAAATAGAACAAGATAATTTACCAGAAAAGCAAAAAGCAGAATCTCAAAAGGAAAAAAAAGAACCAACAGAAAAAAGAAATTCTTTTTTAGAACTTAATGAAGGGAAAACAGAATATCAGGTAGAACCATGTAGTTTAAATGATGCCCAAAATAGAGATACTTTTTTTAAAAATTATAAAATAATAGGACAAATTTTTAATACTTATTGGTTAGTAGAACAAAACAAAAGTATTTTCATGATTGACCAACATGCAGCACACGAAAGAATATTATATGAAAAATTGATGGAAGAATTAAAAAAACAAAAGGTAACAGCCCAGATGCTGTTACAGCCCTTATTATTAAAATTAACAGAAAAAGAAAAACAAGTGTTGCAAGATAATATGGAACTGCTCCATCAATTTGGTTTTTCTATAGAAGTAATTGAACAAAAAGAGCAAAAAACCTATGCGCTTTTGAGTGTTCCTTTGATTATAAAAGAACCTACCAGCACAAAATTCTTTTTAGATATTCTGGATAAGTTAGAAGAAGTTCCTATTGAAAATATCTATGACACCAAAATAGCAACCATTGCTACTATGGCTTGCAAAGCTGCTGTCAAAGGAAATGACAGATTAGATATTCGAGAAGCAACTGCTTTAGTTGAAAAATTATTACAATTAGAAAATCCCTTTACCTGTCCGCATGGACGACCAACCATAATAGAAATGACACAATATGAATTAGAAAAACGATTTAAAAGAATACAAAATTAAGAAATGAGGTTTTGTTATTGAAAAAGCCTTTTATTGTTATAGGTGGACCTACTGCCTGTGGTAAAACAAATGTAGGTGTTTTATTAGCAGAAAAAATAAACGGGGAAATATTATCTGCAGATTCTATGCAAATCTATCGTCATATGGACATTGGAACAGCTACCCCAACCAAGCAGGAAATGAGAGGAATTCCACACTATTTTATCAATGAATTAGAGCCTGATGAAGAATACAATGTTATGATTTTTCAAAAAAAGGCAAAAGAATATATGAAAAAGATATGGGATTCTGGAAAAATACCAATTTTGGTAGGGGGAACTGGTTTTTACATCAATGCTTTGATTTATGATACTTCGTTCGAAGAAACAGAACAAGATAATTGTTTTCGAAATCAAATGTATCATTTTGCACAAGAAAATGGTGCAGAGGCGTTATATCAAGAATTAAAAAAGGTAGACCCAGCCTATGCCCAAACGCTTCATGCAAATAACATCAAACGTGTTACCAGAGCATTAGAATATCATCATTTTACAGGACAACTTTTTTCTGATTATAATGCAGAACAAAAGAAAAAACAGTCTCCTTATCATACTGCTATGATTATTTTAACAATGGAGCGGCAAAAATTATATGATAGAATTGAAAAAAGAATTGATACTATGATAGCACAGGGGCTTTTAGAAGAAGTGGATTCTTTATTAAAAAAAGGATATACCAAAGATTTCGTTTCTATGCAGGGTATTGGTTACAAAGAATTGATACCTTACTTTCAACATGAAATATCCTTAGAACAAGCAATTTATGACTTAAAAAAAAATACAAGACATTTTGCAAAACGTCAGTTAACATGGTTTCGAAAGCAAACAGATGGTTTTTGGATAGATGTTACAGAGCAAAACCTAGAGCAAATTGTAGAAAAAATAATGGATTATCTTAAAGAAATCAAGATAGGAGTATAAAAATGAAAGAGTTATATGATATAATGCAGTCAAAATTTGGTATTCATGATAAGGTACTAGAATATTGTATCCAAAAAGAAAGTGAATTAAAAGAACAATTTCAAGCAATCGATAATATTGCAGAATATAATCAATTAAAAGTGCTTTCTGCCATGCAAAAAAATAGATTAAGTGATATTCATTTTGCAGCAACAACAGGTTATGGTTATAATGACTTAGGACGTGATGTATTAGAAAATATTTATGCAGATACCTTTCAAGCAGAAGCAGGGCTTGTTCGCCCACAATTAACCTGTGGAACTCATGCTTTGGCTGTTGCATTATCTGGAAATTTAAGACCCGGAGATGAATTATTATCTCCGGTTGGTATTCCTTATGACACTTTACAAGGTGTTATAGGCATCAGAAAAGAAAGAGGTTCTTTAAGCGAATATGGTGTCACTTATCGTCAAGTGGATTTTTTACCAGATGGAAAATTTGACTTTGATGGTATCGAAAAGGCTATCCATCAAAAAACAAAATTAGTGACAATTCAACGTTCGAAAGGTTATTTATGGAGAACTTCCCTTTCTGTTGCACAAATAAAAGAATTAATTTCTTTTATAAAATCTATCAAAAAAGATGTTATTTGTATGGTAGATAATTGTTATGGGGAATTTGTAGAAATCCAAGAACCTTCCGAAGTTGGTGCAGATTTAATGGTAGGTTCTTTAATTAAAAATCCTGGTGGCGGATTAGCACCGATTGGAGGATATATTGTAGGAAAAGAAGAATTTGTACAAAATGCTGCGTATCGTTTGACAGCTCCCGGTTTAGGGAAAGAAGTTGGGGCTACCTTAGGAATTACTCCCGCTTTGACACAAGGCTTTTTTATGGCTCCGCAAGTTGTTAATGGAAGTTTAAAAACAGCAGTTTTTGCCTCTAAATTATTTGAGGATATTGGATTTTCTGTTTTACCAAAATCAACTGAAAAAAGAGCCGATATTGTACAACTGATTCAAATGGGAAGTGTCGAAAATGTAATCGCTTTTTGTCAAGGAATCCAAAAAGGAGCACCTGTAGACAGTTATGTTACACCAGAACCTTGGGATATGCCTGGTTATGATTGTCCTGTAATTATGGCTGCTGGTGCATTTGTACAAGGTTCTTCCATTGAATTAAGTGCGGACTCTCCTATCAAACCACCTTATCATGTTTTTATGCAGGGAGGATTATCTTGGCATCATGGAAAAATTGGCGTAATTATCGGACTGCAAACAATGGTTGATAAAGGATTGATACAACTTTGATAATATCACTGGAGAGGAGAATTTTTTATGAACAAGTCAAAAGTAGTTGTTCTATTGATTCTATTGTTATCATTTTCTAAAACTGTTTTTGCAGCAGAACCACCGCCAGAAGTTATTGCACAAACAGCAATTTTAGGAGAAGCTTCCACAGGAAAAATTATTTATGAAAAAGATATGGATCAAAAAATGTATCCAGCAAGTATGACAAAATTAATAACAGCACTTGTTGCATTAGACCATTTGAATCCTGATGCGTTATTAACAGTTGGAACAGAAATCAATGAAATACCATGGGATTCTAGCAAAGCAGGGCATCTTGTGGGAGAAACACTCACTGTAAAAAATTTAATTCGTGGCTTATTAATTCCTTCTGGAAATGACTCTGCAAATGTATTAGCAGTTGCAGTAGCAAGAAAAGTAAAAAATGATGAAACCCTTCCTTTTGAAGAATGTATTAATGTCTTTACAGAATTAATGAATGAAAAAGCAAAATCACTTGGCGCAACAAATTCTCATTTTGCAAATGCGCATGGTTATCATGATGAAAACCATTATACTACAGCACATGATATGTTTTTTATTGCGCAGGAAGCACTTAAAAATCAAACAATAGTAGAAGTAGCAAAGGAAAAAAACTATACTGGTGATAGTGCCGAAAACACATTAGAAAGTAATGGAACTTTAAAAACACAAAATTATAATTGGACAAACCATAATTTATTGATTACAGACAATCCATATCAATATGAATATGCGATTGGATTAAAAACTGGCTTTATGGATGAAGCTGGAGACTGCCTTACAGCAGCAGCACAAAAAGATGGTACTACATTAATTTCCGTTGTATTTCATTCGGAAGACCCTGCTCGTTGGACAGATACAACATCCTTATTTGAATATGGATTTAATAACTTTACTATGGCAAACTTGCAAAAAGCCGGAGATGTTGTAAACACTGTTGCTTTGTCTGGACATAACAGACTGTTAGGGGATAATTTAGATACTATTATCAAAGAGGATATCAATGAATATCTGTTGACAGAAGATATTGAAAACTTAGAAAAACAAATAGAATACAAAAGTGAATTAATCGTAGAGTCAAAAAAAGAAGAAGACCCCCTTCAATTAAAAGCACCCATCGAAAAAGATGCAGAAGTTGGAAAAATAATTTATAAGCTAGGAAATGAAGTGGTAAAAGAAACAAACATTTATGCTGCAACAGAAGTAGAAAAACGTACAATATTAAATAGTATACAATATATTTTCAAAAATTTAACGACTCATTTATTTTCTGTAAAAGGAATCCTTACCATCGTAGGTATTATAGCAGTGATTGCAGCGTTAATTGGCACGATTGCTACAATCAAAAGCCGTAGAAATAGAAGACGTTCTCGCTATATTTTTAAATCAAACCGCCGAAATCGTGGTCATAATCATAGATATCATGATGGTCCTCGTATGAGAAAAAGACGACGTCGATAATAAAGAACTTTTTTATGCTGATACCTTGAGAGTATTTCTCTCAAGGTCAGCTTGTTAAAAAACCTTGAGGGCTAGCCCTCTCAAACTCCTCAAAGAACTTTACATTTCGCTAAAAATATTGACTTTATAAGGAAAAACTAGCGTTTTCCTTATAAAATCAATGCTTTCATATCTATCAAAAAGGCTATTTGACATGATTTCATTACATACCAATCAAAGAAACATATTCCTCAACAGACATGAGTGGCATAGCTAAAGCGATTTTTGTATCATTTGTAATATCTCCCTGCAAAACCATTTCTTTTCCTGCCTGTTCTACACTTTGCAACCAAGTATTTACCTTTTTTTCTACAACAGGAGATTTCATTTTAAGTAACTTACCACAATTTCTGTAAATCTCAAGTGATGGATTACAACAAGAAAAAACAGCTTTCATAACATCAAAATTATTTTCTCCCGGAAATCCACAATTTGATAAAACAACAAATTTTTGTGCTTTCTCCTGTTCATCTTTCAGGTCAAAATGTCCTTGTTTTTCTATCATCTGAGGACACTTTAATGGAGCCAGACGGTCTACAAAATTTTTTAATAAAGCTGTCATATTCCAAGTATATACTGGTGTAGCAAAACAGATAATACTGGACTCCTGATACTCTTTTAAAAGTTGTTCCATATCATCAGACAATCTGCATTTTCCGGGTGTTGTAAACCAGCAAGAAAAACAACCTTGACATTGTGTAATGTGATGTTCTTTTAAATAGATATTTTTTGTTTCTGCTCCCGCTTGTGATGCGCCTTTTAAAAAAGAAGATGCAATTACATTTGTAGCGCTATTTTCACCCGCAGGACTTCCGTTAAATACTGTTACTTTCATAAATAGTTTCCCTCCTAAATCTTTTTACAAAATAATCCATGATGATTACAATACCAGAAAAAAATTCCTTGCTTTCGACTGAAAAATCTTGCCTCCAAATTTCCTTCAGGATATAATTTTACAATTTCAAAATGATTGTCCGTACAATATGCTATAAATGAAATATAATGTGTTTTTGTCATAGCATGTGTTGCCGACAAAAAATATTCATTTTCTATTACTTCACAATTTAACTCATGTTCTTTGTCAGGAATTTCCGCTTCTAAGGGTGGTAAGGTTATGCCACAACAAGAAATTAAAGCGGTTCCTGTAGAGTGAAAAATATTGCCACAGATGGGACAAACATATAAATTTGATTTTAAAATATTTGCTGAACGATTTTTATTTATCATTAACTCACCAGATAATAATTCTGGTATAGATACCTGTAATACATTTGCTAAAGGTTCAATCAAAGAAATATCTGGAAGCCCTCGACCTGTTTCCCATTTTGATATTGTTTTATCACTAACACATAATTTCATTGCTAATTGAGATTGGGTCATGTGTTGCCTTTCTCTAAGTGTCTTAATTGTGGTACTTGTAATATAATGATCCATTCTATCCTCAACTCCTTCTGGTAACAGGATAACATTTAAAAGTAAAAACAACAACCTACGAACCGTAGAGAAAAATGTTAGACATCATTATTTTTTAAAATTTATACAAAAAACTGCTGCTATATTAGCAACAGTCTTTTAAATATTACAATATATTTATTTCTTCCGATTCCACTTACTATTCCTTTTACGTAAGATACGAATTAATGTATAGCTAATATCTCTATAAAATCAAGTCCTAAAATTTCAAGGGCTTGACTTTAGGGAGAATCATAAATTCCATATTTTATTTTAACACGATTTATTTTTTGCATCATTGGTTCTGTTAAAAGCGATAAAAATAATATCGTTGCTACAGCATGAACTGCATTAAAATAGGTTGCAGCAGAATAAACCACAACAGCCGATGCAATGCTAGGCTCTGGATTCATATAAAATATTGTCCATAAGTCTACAATACCACCATAAATAAAAAAAGCTGCTATTCCTCCAAAAAATGCGACAATCCATGTAGAAACAGGATTACGATAAAAAAACAAACCTGCTAAATATCCTATCACTGCTGTAGCTATCATTTGATAGGGTGTCCATGGACCTTGCCCAAACAAAAAATTTGATACAAAAGCAGACATACTACCGATGAAAAATCCACTTTCTTTTCCCAAACAAATCCCCGCAATGATTACAATCGCTAAAGTAGGCTTAAAATTAGGAATCATAAAAAAAGCAGCTCGTCCCACTGTTGCAATGGCAATCATAACTGCTAATAAAACAATCTCGCGTGCTTTGGGCTTTCGTTTTTCAAAACGATAAAAAAAGGGAACCATAGCATAAAGAACTAACAATATATTTGTCAAAATATAATGTCTTTTTTCAAAGGCAAATAATCCCACATAAATGGTTCCGATTGCTAATAAAAGCATCATTATCTGTATCAAAATAGGATTCTTCTTTTTTATAACTTTTTGCTTTTCCTCAGGACACAGCTTTTGAATTTCATGTTTTATAAAATCTTTGCTTTTTTTTCCTTGCTGTATGGTATCTTTGACTGAGATTCCATAATTTTCCCTTACTAAATTTATAATATCTTCCACATGAATGGCATTTTTAAAAATATGCCTTGACATTCGATTTGCAGCCGTTGTATAAAAATGATTTCCAGAAAAAAAATGACGTGGTGTATCTGTTACAACAATTTTTCCATCAAAAAACATTGCACATCGGTCTGCATATTTCCCACAAAATTCTACATCATGAGAAACCATTACAATGGTAACTCCTTTTTCTGTTAATTCTTTTAATAATTCTCCTAGCTTTATTTTAAATTCATTATCTAAACATTTTGTTGGTTCATCTAAATATAAAATATCTGGTTCTAGCAGCAAAACTTTTGCAAGCGCAGCTCTTTGCTGTTCTCCTCCAGATAAGTCATAAGGATGCATTTCTAAAAGCGTTTCTATTTTTACAAATTCTTCCATCTCTTTTATTTTCTTTTCTTGGTTTGGAAACAGTTCCATAAAATCTTCTTTCACTGTTTTTCCAACGAATAAATTTTGTGGATTTTGAGGAAGGATTGCCCATTTTCCTTTTGTTTTAATTTTTCCCCGATACGGTTTTTCAATCCCAGACGCTAAATTTAATGTTGTTGTTTTTCCTGTACCATTTCCTCCTACCAAGCAAAATAATTCTCCTCGGTACACTTCAAAAGAAAGGTCTTTAATAACATCATTGCCCTGCCTATCATATTTAAACCAAACCTCTTTCATTTTTAAAACAACATCTTGTTTTGATGGTGCTGTATCTTCTGGTAATTCTGTTTTTACTAACGCTTTTCCTTTTAGTAATTCGGTTAGCCAATTTCTTCCTTCCCTTACATCTATCGGGCACGGTAAATCACAACCGATATTTTGCTGAGATAATGCAGTATATGCTTGTAAAGGTGCTGGCATAGCCAGAAACATGGGATGATTTTTAATCATAGCACCCACATGAGAAGGTGTATCACAAGCAATGATTTTTCCTTTTTCTAATACAATCACTTTATCTGCCATAGGAATCACATTTTCTAGTCTATGTTCTGTCATAAGAATCGTTGTTCCAATTTCCCGATTTATTTTTTTAACGGTTTCCAAAAAATCTGATGCTGCAATAGGGTCTAGCTGTGAAGTAGGTTCATCCAACAATAAGACATCTGGTTGCATTACCATGATAGAAGCAAGATTTAATAATTGTTTTTGTCCACCAGACAAATGATTTATTTCTTTGTCAAACCAGTTTTGTATCCCGAAAAAGCTTGCCATCTCTGCCACTCTTAAACGAATCGTTTCTGTTTTCAGCCCCATATTTTCCAAACCAAATGCTAACTCATGCCATACTTTTTCCGTCACAATTTGATTATCTGGATTTTGAAATACATAGCCTATTTTTTCTGTTTGCTGCATTTCTATTTTTTTTCCATAATATAAAATTTGACCTATTTTAACACCATGTGGTGTTAAAATAGGTTTCATATTTTTCAGTAATGTACTTTTTCCAGAGCCAGATTGTCCACAAATTACAACAAACTCTCCTGCGGTAATATTAAAATTAAGATTGCTTAACGCCGGAATGTTACGATTTGGATAAGTAAAGGTTAAATTTTCGACTGTAAAAATTTCCAAACTATCAACTCCCTTAACTCTAATATGACTGGAAAATAACACAAACCCATATAAGCTATACATAATACTATATCCAGCTCATGCATGACTATCGTAGGATAAAATGCAATCGAACACTTTCCCATCAAAATCTTACTTAACACAACAATAGTAAGCCCTACTAAAAAAACAGCCGCAAATATATCCCTTGTATCAAAACGATAGATAGAAAATGTACTTCTATTTTTAGAGCCATACCCTCTAGCACGCATAGAATCCGCGCAATCAATCGCATTTTCCAATGCCCAAGTGAGCATAATAGAAAGTATTTTCATACCATGATTTATTTTTTCTATTTTTTTACCATTAGATACCTCTTGTCCGATACATTTTTGAGCATAAGATATTTTTTGAATCTGCCTATGAAAATGTGGGATAAAACGCATCACAATAGAAAAAACCATAGAAGTAGATGGAATTATTTTACAAAATAAAAAAAGGAATTTATCACTTGTTATTACTTTATTGTAACAATAAAACCATAATAAAACTGCCGCCATAACAAAACCAGAGATACAGCCATAAATTGCTGCCTCTAGTGTCACCTTACTATATGCTGTATAAAACAAAATTGTTTTTCCTCTTGCATTTACAAGGGGATTGATTACTGTAAAAAGAAGAATCATCAGCAAAATAGAAAAACTAAAGCGTATGGTTGCTTTTTTGTCTAATATCATTGCATAAACAAAGGCTGCTGTAACGGTAATCAAAACAAAAATGGGATGTTTTAAAAAAATGCTTATTCCAATAACAGACCCAAAAAAGCAAAAATTGATGATGGGGTGATAGGTTGAAAATACATTTTTCATAAAAATTCCTTATCTTATTCTGTTACATATTCCCATACAATGTTATCTCCAGCTTTTACTTCATATTTATCACAAGATTGTTCTGGTCTTTCTCCATTTACAGTATATACCCAGCCACTTGTTTCGCCTTCATCACCAGCATATTTTCCGTTGATACCATCTACAAAAATGCTATCTCCGTTTTTGGTTGCACCCATATCTACCTGTGTTTTTTTCAATATATTATATACGGTATCTCCGCTTTCGATTGCAAATTCTGTTTCTGTACAAAAACCTTGTATTGTAATTTTGCAAACATCTTCTGAAGCTTGCTCTGCATTTTGTTCTCCAGAATCCTGTTGTGCATCTTGTTCTGTATCCTGCCCTTGTTCTTCTCCGGCTTCTGTAGAAACTGGTGGTTCCTGTGGTGGTTCTTCTTTACTTTGACAAGCTGTCATTAAACTTGCTGACATACAGAGTGCCATCATCATACTTATTAATTTTTTGTTTTTACTCATTTTTTTCCCTCTTTTCTTAAACTTTCCATTCTGTAATAAAATAGTAACAGGATTAATTATATCCTAAGTTAAAGCATGATTCAAGGACTTTATTTAAAATTGATAGATGAAATCCCCAGTTTATTAATAAAGTCTTTTTATATGGACTCTGTCCAGTCTACACTTCGCTCTGGTCAATGCAAGGCAAATGTCTACTGAACATTTATGTATGAGAGAACTTCCTCCAGATAGGGTGGTCTTTGTCACCGAGAATGGGCTTCATAACACCAACAAGGCAAAGCTGCTTCTGTGACACCCATTCTACAGAGCAAACTGCTCGGTCTGCACCCAGAATGTAGCTGCTCGCACCTCTTCCCTACGCTTACCGAAAACCAGAAGTTGACTACTAGAGCACTTCTGTCAGAAAGGGGGCGACCTCTCCTCCGACCCATTTTACTGATGAGGACACACATGGAATACTCCAGTAACACAAGGGGATTAGCACTCTGGTCACCTGAGCCAACGTGATTGAAAAACTAGTGCGTTCCGACTTTGTGGAACGAAAGAAAAAGTAGCTTTTCCCCACGGAAAGAGCTACAGAACTTGTCAAGGTAATGCCTAATGTGCTGAAATTTGCCAAACTTACCTCTAAATGGGAGGAACAGAGACGCTCGGTGGAGCGCAGAGAACTTTCATCGGAGGACTTTATAGTGGGTATTTCTAATCCATCAAGGAGGAGATGTTATTGGTATGGAATGTAAAAATTGTGGCTATCAGTTTGTTCCAACTTTACAAAAGGGGTTTAATGAACAAACAAAATTAACTGCATGTTTATTGTATATTAATGGATTATCCTTAAGAGCGATTGCTCGCTTACTTCATACTTCAGCAACAAGTGTGCTAAGTTGGGTAAGAAAATTTGCACTAGAAAATTACTCCAAAGATTAAAAAAGTGGAATATAAGAATTTATATTATAGATGATTGGAAACCATATGCAGAAATTATCCCAAAAGAACTGTTGCTACAAAATAAAAAGTATACACATTCTATTGAAAGAAATAACTCTCGTTAAAGACATTGGTTTGCACGATTTAAAAGAAAAACATGTGTTGTATCTCGCTCTTTAGAAATGGTAGATTTCACCATGGCTCTTTTTGCTAAGTTTCATTGTAATTCCTCTTTTTCATTTCCTTCATTATTTACTTAACACTCTCAAAATAGAATTTTATAAATAGGATTGACTTGCATTTGACTTGCATAATTTTTGATATTTAACGAAAATGGCGATAATATACGCACATTTTTAGAAAGAAAAAAGGGGAGGAAAAAGCGCTATAAGTCTTGAAACCATTGATTTACAGCACTTTTTCTTTCGTCAAGGCGACAAGATTTGAACTTGCGACCTCTACATCCCTAATGTAGCGCTCTACCAAACTGAGCCACGCCTTGATGACTTTTGTATTTTACTAAAAAAAAAAATTTTTGTCAATAGATTAATGGATTTGATTTTTAAAAAACTTTCTACAGTATTGCCCAAAACAGAGAGAGGAACTTTTTGCAACTAAAGGCTCCTCTCATTTTTCGCATATAAATCGTATATTATGATACAATTTTCTTTTGTTACCACTTATGCAACAAAAGAACTTGTTTATTTTCATCATGATAAACTCTTTTGTGTATTATTAATGAGGGCATTTTGTATGAGTTTCAGTATCATACAAATCTTGTAATACATATGTGTGACATTTTGCGCAAACTTTAGCATTATAATAATTTACTGTACAACCACCATCACTACGTGGAACATGTCTTGTAATAGTTCCAGATTGATAACTATGATTACAACTAGCTTTTTGTACAGAGTTTACTTCTTCCCAATCTGAAATATCATATTTAATATTGTCTTCACCTGTAAAATATATGTCACTTTCTTCAAAATTTTCCATAGGTTTTACATCATCTAAATGAAAGTATTCTGTCATACCATCAATATTTCCATCTTCAGTTGCTACTTCTTCATATACTGTGGTATCTTCTTGATAAGCCAAAACAGCAACAGATGACATTGTCATTGCTGCTGCCCATGCCATACACGCAACAATCGTATGTAATTTTCTTTTTTTAGTTGTTCCTTTCATTTTTCCTATCCTTTCTTTTATCTTTTCTTTATCACTGGTACCAAAATAACTAACAGGCACAAAATAGCTGCTTTGTCTTTGCTTCTGAGAAAATGAGAAAGTTACAATAAGATGTCCATATGTTTTTCTTTCTTTTTCATTCAATTCCAGCGCAACTTTTTCATCACAACTAAACTCACAAATCTTATCTGCTTTTATCAGCAAAAGATATACCAAAGGATTAAACCAATGAATAACAACCACCATGATAACCAATAATTTCAAAATATAATCATTTTGTTTAATATGGATTAATTCATGACGAATAATCAATGCAAAATCCTCTTTTGTCAGCTCCATATCTGGTAAAAGAATTGTTGGTTTTAAAAAGCCTGTTGATATAGGAAAGTCCATTCCTTCTACTTTTTGAATAGAAATTTTCCTTTTTATTTTTTGCTTCTTTATTTCTGCTTCTATGATTTCGTTTTCCCATTCTACTGTTGGAGAAAAAATCCCATTTTTTAATACATTTAATAATTTTCTATAGCTATAAAATTGTTTGCTAAAAAATAATGCAACAATTCCTAACCACAAACAAAAAATTATGATTTGTAAATAATCCTTGAATGCTAAATTATAAATCGCTCCATCCACCGTAATGTGTACCAACGAGGTAATATTTTCTCCTTGGGCACTTGGTTCATATCCTGTTACAAAATAAAGTATATCTAAATAATGATTTTTAAACTCAGGGAAAGGAATAAAAAATAAGATAACATTGATAATAAAAAAGATTCTTTTCACTCTGTAAGAAATAAAACGACATTTAGAAAACAGAAGCCAAAATAAAAATAAAATGCTCCCAATAAGGGATATTGTAAGTATTTTGTTAGGTTCTACGTTCATCATAAAATTAGTCTTCTACAAATTCTCTTAATTCTAACATATCCTCTTTGTCCATATCAAGCCGACCACCTAATGCACAAAGGAAATTTTTAAGGGAACCATCATATACATCACGTAATAGTTTCTTTGTCCACCTTTTAATGTATTCATCTTTGGTACAACTTGCCACATAAACATAAAGTTTTTCATCTTTTCTGATTTCCAAAGCACCTTTTGCAACCAAATTTAACAAAAACGTTCGTAAGGATTGTCTTTTCCATTGCTTTCCGCCTTCTTTTACAAAATGGCGCATCAGGTCTCTAAAATATACACCCCTTTCACGTCTCCAAATAAATTCCATAATCTCCATTTCTAGGGTAGATAAATTATATTTTCCTGACATACATTTCCTCCTTTCTTTTATAATACTATTCACAATCTGAAACAAGCATTTTAAAATAACAAAATCGCTTATTCCACTACTATAGTAAGCGTTTTTTAATTTCATGTCAAGTGTTTTATGAATTTTTTTAGACATTTTTGTCAAAAAAGTTGAAATTTTAAGACCTAAAAGACGATTTACGCACCTTCTAATTTTAAATTTAAAAGTTGAATTACAAGCAAAAAGAACTTAAAAATTCAGTTTATACTAGTTAAAAAATCTTGAGAGCGTTGCGCTCAAACTCTTACTTCTTTCTTAAAAGAAAGAAGTAAAGAACTTTTAGCGGAAACTACGTTTCCTTAAAAGGGTTAATCTTATTTTAAAAAAATTTGCAGGGTACAGAATATCCACCACAAAAAAAGACTCTCTTGATGGACTGAAACCTTTAGAGTAAGCTTCTCAAGGTTTTTTGAATTCTCTATGGAATTTTATAAAAAGATATGTTACAATAGAAAACAAGAAACACAAATAGAGGAGGCACCAGTATGACAAGCATGACAAAATATTTTTATATGTTTTATTTTATGGCTACAAGACAATGAAAGGAATCTTTTTTTCTTTTGATTGTCTTTCTTTTTGTGACAAAATAAAGGAGGATTGGCTATGCTAAACAGAAAAGATATTCTTGGTTTAAAGGATATGACAAAAGAGGAAATATTAGAAATACTAGAAACCGCAAAAGAAATGAAACTTCGTATTGATGATAGTTCCAAAAGAGTAAATGAAATCAAAGGCTGTAGTATTGTTAGTTTGTTTTATGAAAACAGCACCCGAACAAAAACTTCCTTTTCTCTTGCTGGAAAATACTTGGGCGCTACGGTACAAGATTTAGGTGTTGGTACAAGCAGTGTAAAAAAGGGAGAAAGTTTAATTGATACAGGAAAAACACTAGACCAAATGGGTGTAAAAATCATGATAATGCGCCATAGTATGACAGGAGCCCCTCATATTTTGGCAAAAAATGTTTCTGCTCATGTTATCAATGCAGGAGATGGCTCGAATGAACACCCCACACAGGCTTTATTAGATTTATTTACTATCTTAGAATATAAAAAAAGTTTTGAAGGACTAAAGATTGCAATTATTGGTGATATTTCTCATAGTCGTGTCGCAAGAAGTAATGTATTCGGTTTATCAAAATTAGGAGCAACTGTTACTTTAGCAGGTCCTTCCACCTTGTTAGGTGGTTCTGGATTACTTGGTGTAAAAACAACACCTGATGTCAAAGAAGCTGTCAAAGATGCGGATATTGTTATGGGATTGCGCATACAATTTGAAAGACAAAAAACAACTTCCTTTCCAGATTTAGCAGAATATCGTGAATTATTTGGCATTAACAAAGAAATTTTAAAATATGCGAAAAAAAATGTATTAATTATGCATCCAGGTCCCGTTAATCGAGGCATTGAACTGAGCACAGATATTATTGATGGAGAAAACTCTGTTATTAACATACAAGTAAAAAATGGTGTTGCAGTAAGAATGGCAATTTTAAAATTATTATATCAAGGAGGACAAAAATGAAACTTTTAATTCAAAATGGACAAGTAATAGACCCTGCTTCTCAAACCAATGAAATTATGGATATCTTGGTAGAAGATGGTATTATTTCTAAAATGGAGAAAAACATTACAGAAAAAGCAGACAAAGTTATTGATGCTTCTGGCAACTGGGTAACACCGGGTTTCATTGATGTTCATGTACACTTGCGTGAACCGGGATATGAATATAAAGAAACCATTGCAACAGGTACCAGAAGTGCTGCAAAAGGGGGATTTACTACTATTTGCCCTATGCCAAACACAAACCCTGTCTGCGATAGTGATATTATGGTAGAATATATTAAATTAAAAGCAGAAAGAGAAGGGATTGTACACGTTTTACCAATCGGTGCCATTACCAAAGGACAAAAAGGAGAAGAATTGTCTAACATTGGGAAAATGGCAAAAGCAGGCGCTTGTGCCATTAGTGAAGATGGAAAAAGTGTTCCCTCCTCCGGTTTATTAAAAACAGCCATGAAATATGCAAAAATGTTTGAAATTCCGGTACTTTCTCACTGTGAAGATATTGCTTTGGTTGCAGGTGGCTCTATGAATGCGGGAGCTAGTGCGCAGCTTTTAGGTCTAAAGGGAATTTCTAATGATTCTGAAGAAGTTATTGTTGCAAGAGATATCATATTAGCAAAAAGCACAAATTCAAAATTGCATATTTGTCATATGAGTACAAAAGGTAGTGTGGAGTTGTTGCGTCAAGCAAAACAGGCAGGACAAAATGTAACAGCAGAAGCAACCCCTCATCATTTTACTTTAAGTGATGATTTTATCACAGATTATGATGGAAATACAAAAATGAATCCACCCCTCCGCTCGAAAAAAGATGTTCTTGCAATTCGTCAGGCTTTAAAAGATAATATCATTGAAATTATTGCAACAGACCATGCACCACATAGCATTGATGAAAAAAATTGTGAATATGAAAAAGTAGCATTCGGAATTGTGGGCTTAGAAACAGCATTACCATTAGGCATTACTGTACTTGTAGAAGAAGGTTGGCTAACACCTTTGGAATTGATTGCTAAAATGACATGGAACCCTGCAAAAATGTTGGGCATTGATAAAGGTACTTTAACCATAGGCAAAGCAGCAGATATCACAATTATTAACCCAACGGAAACCTATCAAATTGCCCCTGCCTCCTTTGCTTCAAAAAGTAAAAATACACCCTTTGGCGGATTTGAAGTAAAAGGAAAGGTTTTATATACTATTGTTGATGGTAATATTGTAGTAGAAAATGGGGAACTCGTAGAAAAATTGGCATAAAATATGCCTACAAAAATCACCACCTTTTGGCATTCTTCTTTTTCATAGCAAAGGCTAGGAATATTTAACACTGAAAGGTGGTGATTTACTTATTTCTTCAATCTTTTTCCATATTTTGTTTCTCATGTGCTTTCATAACATAACAAGCACGACCTCTTTCTTTTGCTTTATATAATACCTCATCTGTTTCTGTTAATAAATGCTTTATTTCTTGTGGAAAAACAAATTGATAAGCCCCAATACTACAGCTCACTTTTTTATTAGATAGTATGGTAGAAATTTCTTTAAGAAAATGGTCCAAGCGTTGTGTTAATTCTTGCTCTGAAATGGATTCTTCAACTATAACCGCAAATTCATCTCCACCAATCCTTCCCACTTTTCCATCTTCTCCAAAAATATTTTGTAGATTCTTTGCAATTTCTCGCAAAACTTTATCCCCAACAGAGTGACCAAAAGTGTCATTTATGGTCTTAAAATAATCTACATCTACAAACAAAAACCATCCTGTTTTTTTTAAATTCATGTCATTTCTTTTTTGTGCTTTCTCACAATGGTAAAGAAACATTCTTCTTCCCATAATATCAGTTAATTCATCTATTTCCCCCTTATACTCCTTATATGACATATATTTGTAAATAAAAATCAGCAAAATGATTGAAATAAAATTTAATGCTAATAAAGAAATTAAAAATTGTATTTGTAAAATTAATAAATCAACAGAAATCTTATTTGATACCATAATATTATGCCACTCTAACATATAAGATTCTCTTTGAAAAAAATAAATTGCTGCGCAAATTGCCATACATACCATAAAAAATCCAAATATAACAAAAAATAAATTCATCTTTTTGGATGCATAAGGATTATGAATAGATTGATTAATACAAGACTTAATATTTTGTATGGTATCACTTTGATAAACTACCCATAAGAATTCAACTGCTATGACACAAACTATCATAAAAACGATATTATTTAAGCTTAATTGAAATGCTGAACTATAATTATAACCAAGTTCTGGAAATAAAATTCCCATTGTAGTGTAAACAAGCAAAGAATGAACTTTTGGTGAAATAATAGAAATAACTCCTATCCATAGACGATAATGTTTTCTTTTTTTCACAAGCAAAAATGCAATTCCAACCAAAAGCCCAAACAATATCCTTGTTCCAATACTCAGCAAAAGACTATTTAGTGGAGAACCACTTGAAAATGGAGAAAATGCTGCATCTGAAGGCAACATATAAGAAGCAGAGGCTTTATACATACTAGAAATTCCAAAAATAAAACCCATGATTACAGATTGCATAGGACCAAAAATACACCCTGCGATTAAAATGGGAAGATATGCTACAGTAATAGAAATGGGAGAAATATGAATATATCCCAAAAAAGTAAATGACATTAAAAGTTCAATCGCAACTAGAATACCAAAAGAATAACGGTCAAAACAGGAATCATCCCATAATCTTTTTGTTGTTTTCATCAAATACCCCTTTCTGTTTATCAACAATAATACCTTTTTATACGATACTACATTTTTATCTTTCAACCGAATTTATAACAAAAAAGGGATGATTTTATTCATCTATCAAAACAAATAACAATGATATCATTAGGTCTTATCATTTTACGTCATAATCTTTCGATTGTCTATTTGCCACAAATTTATTAAAATTTAGGAGTTTCTTTTATTTTACTTTATTTATTACTTAAAAACAACTTAATAATTGTAGTTTATTTTAAACAAAAAGTCAAGAGTATGTCAAGAAATGAATAAACAATGTATACAAACAATAATCATTTATAAAAAAATAGAGTACCATAATTGTCCACAAAAAAAGTATTAAGAAAACCTTTTACTAATAAAAAAATTTTCTTAATACTTTACCTTTTTAAAATACGAAAGTTACCTTTCTAAAAAATGGAGTTTCTTGAAAAAGTAGACTGGACAAAATTCACTGTTTTATTTTTATAGACAGACTGATTTTATAAGTAGGCTTTATTTTCCAGTATTTCTTTTATATCTGCTGCATTATTTGTTACATTCCCACTTTTTTCAGACTGAACAACGATAAGTGCTTTTTCTAATTCTGCTATCAATTCTTGTATTATTGTTGTATTTTGTTCTCCTTTTTCTGTCATTTCTAAATAGCTTTCGCAAACTTTTTTTAAACTTTCGTTTGGTGTTCCTCCCGGAAATCCACAGAAAAAGAAAGCATCTATTTTAAATTTTTCATCTTTTACAATCTGTTGTATTTTAGAAATTAAATATTGTTTTTTATCTTCCATCCTAAAACCCCTTTCGATTTTTTACTCTTTTCTTTTTTCCATAAAATCAATTAAATTTTGTTTTATTGCTGAAATATTGATTTCTTCCTCTATTGGATTTCCTAGTAATTCTGAATACATTTCTTTTTCATATTCCTTTGTTGTTGTTGGA
The DNA here is from genome assembly GCA_910583755.1 of uncultured Clostridia bacterium. Taxonomy (GTDB): domain Bacteria; phylum Bacillota; class Clostridia; order Lachnospirales; family Anaerotignaceae; genus Coprocola. Next base: position 88,953 of record CAJTZO010000005.1, on the reverse strand, counting down.
ACTTTTTTTAATGTTTGAAATAATGGTGCCTGTTTTATATTTTCTGCAAATGGCATAGGTAATGTATAATCTCGCACATGTTGAAGATAATGTTCTATAAACATCGTCCCCTGCTCTCTGCAACGAGAAACGGAATCTAAATCTAATGTAATAACAGCAGCAGATTTTGTTTCTCCTGCTTCCCAAAGTAAATTACCTTCTGGGTCAATTACCATAGAATGACCATATAAATGGGCACTATGATGAAATCCTACCCCATTTGTAGAAACCAAAAAAGCTTGATTTTCCAATGCCCTTGCAAAATGAATAGGTCTATTCAGCAAATATAATTCCTGTGGGTCAAGTGTTAATTTTACCAGTACCTCTGCTCCCATCAAAGTTTCATTTCTGGAGATTTCTGGGAAATTTAAGTCATAACAAATTTGTACTCCTATTTTTGTTTGCTTTTCCGGAATATCAAACACAACATATCTTTTTCCCGGTTCCACCATATCCTCTACTGGTCTCCATGGAACCATTTTTCTATAATAATCTATCAGTTCTCCCTTGGGGTTGAAAATTGGTGCAGTATTATAATATTTTCCTTCTGGCAAATCATCACTTTTTTCGCAAATGGTACCAGGTATCAAATAGATGCCATATTTTTTTGCCATTTTTCCAAAATATTCTGTTATACTGCCAGGAATAGGCTCTGGTGTAAAAGAAGAAATACTTTCCACCCCGACAATCAATTCTGGTCTACGAAATCCAGCCATCAAAGAAGCTACACTATCTTCAATATATTGTAAATTTTCAGAAGTATCATGACTGACAGGCATCTGTATTACACCAACATTTAAAAACCTTCCCATTTTTTCATCTCCTATCTCAAAAAGGCGGACGAAAAAATCCGTCCGCTTTCGTCTATCAAAAAACCTTGTAAACTCTGGTTCTATGCTTAGCCCAAAATAGAAACTAGCATTTCAAGGTCTTTTTATTGTTTCAAGACAATAAAATTGATTATTCACCAGGATGTTTTCTATCTTTGAAAGAAGATTCCTGAGGACCTCTTTGGTCTTTTTTTGCAATAAACAAGCTTCCTGTTGCTCTACCACAAAGCACTGGAGGTTCGCAAGCAGTTGCTGCAGTATGTGGTGTTGCTACGCCACTTAAGTCAGCGTCTGTTCTATCTAGTTGTGTTGCAACCTTCCATGCTTCAAATTTACAGGTATAAGATTGATTTCCTACTTTTTCAATCCAGCCATGATATTCCATAAAATCGCCTACATAAACCGGTGCTAAAAATTCTACTTTTTCATAGCCTAAAAATAAACTGATGTCACCATCTACATAAACCATAAGTTCGGTACCAACATCGCCCCATTGGTCAACGATTCTTGCACCATTTACCAAACCACCTACATAATGTGCATCTTTTGCACTCATCATTAAATGATGTACTACCTTTTTTCCTACCATATTATTTTTCCTCCTTATTTTCTTTTGCCTTATTTATATTCAGCGAATTTTTCGCTTCCTATCAATCTTTACAAACAACATTTTCTTTTATTTCCATTTGATAAGTAATGTCTAATTCTTCCGCCCACTGTAAATATTGTTCTACTTGAGTATCATCTAACATATCAGAAGAAATCAATCCCTTTTGTGTAATTTTATCATTTACAAACAGTTTTGTAAATAGAAAAGCGCCTTGCCCTGTTAAATACATTTCACCAGACATTTTTGCTTTGTCATAAGCTTCTACTAAACCGGGTGCAAAAACATGTAAATCTACCATAATATTTTTTCCATTTTTTTGACCGTAAGCCTCACAAACAAATGCACCTTCGTCTGAAATTAACCCTTCATCAATAATTTCTTTAATTACTTCAGGGTCTTTTGGAGCAGCAGGAGTATGTTTTAAAATAACGTCAAACGGTACTACCTTTCTACCATTAATTTCTTCTTCATCATAGGAAAGTAAACCAGCTCTATACAGTGGCTCTGCAAAACGGATTCCCACACCGCCATATTTAAAATAGGCATTTTTACAATTTTTAAAATATTTTTCTCTATTAAATCCCACATAAACGGGTTCATCATGGGCATGTTCTACTAAAACAACTTCTTTGTTGCCCATTTCTGGCCATACTCTTTTGACAGGTCTGCTAAAAGGTACTGTTCTAATTTGTTCACCATTTTCAAAAGCATAAGCATCTTCTGCCATATCAGACAAAGCAACCAATGGTGACCACCAATATGGTAAAAATCTCTTGGATTCTACACCTTCATAAACCATCATATTAATGGTATCACATTCGTCCAATTCATTTACTGCTTTTCTTGCCATAACACACATGACACCAGGTGCAGAACCAGTACCAATGATTGCTGTGGTACCATTTTCTGCAAATCTTTTCCCATATTCGTTATACATAATTTTGATACCTTCCAGCCAGCTATCTCTAGGGTCTGGACAGTCAGCAATATTTTCACAAGCTGCAAGGTCTTGATAATTTGCTTTGACACGAATTGCTGCTTCCAACACATTGACACCAAAATCCAAAGGCATAACATTAACAATCAATTCACAACCTTGTGCTGCTTCCACAATCGCATCAATGCTGGAAGCATCTACTTGTTTTGGTGTTCCTTTTTTCATTAGTTTACAGACTGCTTCTGCTGCCGCAAGACTATAATCTGCACAAATAACTTCTTGTATATTTGGTTCTTCATCTAATTTTCTACAAATTGTAGAACCTTGCGCACCGCAACCACATACCATTACTTTTTTCATTAAAAATTCCTCCTTATTTTATTCTGCCTTCTTTGGGTACTGCACCATGAAATTCTTCTATCATTTTATCAAGAAGTTCCATTCTACCTTTTTCTAGTTCTTTTAATTTTGGTGCCTCTGTTTTCTTTCCAACATATGCCATTATGGCACCTACAACAATAAGCAAAATACCAACTATCATACATACTTGAAGCATTCCTTCAAAATTACTAAAAAATCCGCTTTCGTATTCTTCTAAATAGTATTCTACTCCATATTCTCCTTCATAAAATCTAAAGAACAATGCTGCTCCTACAGACAAAACACCTGAAAGTATCATATAAGCTCCCATATACATCAAATCTCCCAAATCCAATTTTGTTTTTGGATTGAGTGGATATAAGTCTGGGTTGTCCAATACTCTCCCTTTGTAAACCCATTTACAAAGAACATAAGCTACTAAACCACCAATAATTACTACAAAACCTGTTACAAAATAATCTGTACCATTAACATAAATGGCAAATAAACTGACAAGGATAACACAAGCTGACAAAAACCATAAGCCAAGTTTTCCGCCCGGCATAACGGTAAGACCTAGTTTCTTTCTTGCTTCCACTGGATATAATTTCCTAATTTTTAATACACAAGCAACTAACATTAAGTAAAGATATAATTGAATGGGGTTGGTTGCCATAACCAGTGTTGTAAAGTCAAACTGACAAGTAAGAATGGTAAAAATTGCTAATAAAACAATGGATACCGTGGGGATTCCTCTTTTATCCACTTTTTTCATAATCGGTGGAAACATATGGTCATCTGCCATAACAAAAAATGCTCTGGAACCATGTGCTATGTAAGAACAAAAGATGGAACAGTTTGAAATAATTGCGATAATTACAAAAAGCACACCTGCCCATGTACCAACATACTGAATCAATACATCTGCATAACCAACAGCACCACCACCGGATTCAATGGACCATGCATCCCATGAACCAATGGCTGCTAAAGCTGCCAAAGTAGGAAGAATATAGGACAACGCAATAATTGGTTGAGAAAGTCTCATTGCCCTCGGAATAATTTGTGGATTATTCATTTCTCCTGCCATATTTGACATACATTCATAGCCCATATACATCCATATGATAATAGCAACTCCTTCTCCTACAGAATGGAATAGCCCTTCTTCTGGATTAAAAAATGGCTCAATAGGATTAATATTCCAATTCATAAAACCAACCACCGCTACTGCCGTAAACGCAGCAACAACCAATACAATAAAAAATGTTTCTAACCTTTCCAGCCAATCCAGACCAATAATATTAACAATAGTAAATATTACAACAACACCTATTTTCACGGCATATGTTCCTATTGGAGAAAGGTCAACTAATTTTGCAGCATAGCCTGCCACTAATGCGCAATATTCTGCTTGGCAAAGCCATGTTGTAATGGCAGACCATAAACCAACTTGCCAGCCCCAAAATTCGCCAAAAGCTTCCCTCCCCCAAGAATAAACACCACCTTCTGTAGGAAAAATGGAACCAAGTTCTCCTACCATTTCACAAATAGGAAAAGACCAGATAAATGGGAAAATAATTAACATTGCTAAAGTCACACCTGGTCCACTTGCTGCAATGGCTTCTTCAATACCAAAAGCACCAGCAGCAACAAAGGAAAATATCAACGCAACAACACCTATCGTTGACATTTTAGATTTTTTTAATGCTTCCGTACTTTTTTGACTCATACGTTTCCCCCTTTTGATTCCATACTACTGCTTCCTATTTTTATATTCATCAAAAGGTTCAGCTACAGCCAAGCCTTGTTAAAAAGGTAATCTATTTTTTTATTTTTTCCTTTGTATTTATCTACCATAATGAAAAAAAAGACAAAGAAAATCTATTATCAACATAATAAATTTTCCCTGTCTTTTTGCCAGTTGGTTATCGCCTCATTGGCTCTATCTTGAAGATAGTCTTTCCAAGGTTCCGTCAAACAGTCATTTTCTTTACCTGTCAGTTTCACTAAAGGAATGTTAGTACTTTAGCTTTCCGCGTCGGTCTTCCGGAAGGAATGTTTCAGACTGTCATCATACGGGATACATTTTATTTTTCATTTGTTATCTATCAAACATTGTATTTATTATAATACAATAGCAAGCACAAAAACAATGGTATTTTTGCATAAAAAATAAATAAAAATTTGTGATATTTATACTATAATGACAATTAAACAATTTTTTCTCTTTATTTTTTCCATCAAATTAAGCAAATAAAAAAATAATATTCCCACTTTTCTTATCTATTTTTTATAATACTGTAGTTTGTATGGTGTATTCTGATGACTCCTCTTAACATTCTATCTTTTACCTTTTAAACATTAAGGAAATTCCTTTTATTGACGATAGCATATATCAAACATTACATTTTATTCTAAAAAAGGAGCCAAAAAAATGGAGATACATTTTGAAAAAATCACACCAAAAAATCAAAAAGAAGTAGAATCTCTTTCTTTATTTCCAGAGCAAGTATCTTTTATTGAAAGTGTATCTGATTGTTTAAAAGAAGCAGAAGAAATATCAGAATGGAAAACCGTTGCAATCTATGACAAAAATCAATTAATTGGATTTGCTATGTATGGATATTTCACTTTACCAGAAGAAGGACCTTGGTTAGACCGTTTTTTAATTGATAAAAAATATCAAAAAAAGGGCTATGGAAAAATTGCCGTTCTTGCTTTAATGCAACAAATTATCAAAGAATATCATTATAAAAAAATTTATTTAAGTGTATATGATGTTAATGCAGTTGCTATTCATCTTTATCAAAGTGTTGGTTTTTGTTTTAATGGAAATTATGATACAAAAGGAGAAAAAATAATGGTCTATCATGTCTGATACTTTATTTTTTGTACACCAGAAATTTCCTTACGGATGGACCAAAAAAAGATAGCTTTTTTTACCTTTTTATGATAGAATGCAAGCTTAAGGACTATTGTTTTTAAAGAAAAGAGGAGGAAAATTATGTTAGATTTTAGTGAAATACAAAAAGTGGATAGTGCTGTAGCAGATGCCATCACACAAGAATTAGAACGTCAACAACATAATATTGAATTAATTGCTTCTGAAAATATTGTATCAAAAGCAGTAATGTTTGCTATGGGTACCCCACTTACTAATAAATATGCAGAAGGCTATCCTGCAAAACGTTATTATGGTGGCTGCGAAAAAGTGGATATTGTAGAAAATATTGCAAAAGAAAGAGCCAAAAAACTTTTTGGTTGTGACCATGTAAATGTACAACCACATTCTGGTTCTCAAGCAAATATGGCTGTTTATTTTGCCATGCTCAAACCAGGCGATACTGTACTTGGTATGAATTTAGACCAAGGTGGGCATTTAACTCATGGTAGTCCTGTCAACATTTCAGGAAAATATTTTCATTTTATTTCTTATGGTGTAGATAGCAATGGTATTTTAGATTATGAACAATTACACCGTTTGGCAAAGGAACACAAACCTAAAATGATTGTAGCAGGTGCAAGTGCTTACGCAAGAATCATTGACTTTGAAAGAATTGGAAACATTGCAAAAGAAGTTAATGCTTATTTTATGGTTGATATTGCTCACATCGCAGGTTTAGTAGCAACCGGCTTACATCCATCTCCTGTGCCCTATGCAGATTTTGTGACAACCACTACACATAAAACATTAAGAGGCCCCAGAGGTGGTATGATTATGTGTAAGGAAGCATATGCAAAAGAAATTGATAAAGCAATTTTCCCCGGTATACAAGGTGGTCCTTTGATGCATATTATTGCTTCCAAAGCAGTTTGCTTTCAAGAAGCCTTAGACCCTTCTTTTAAAGTGTATTCTCAACAAGTGATTCAAAATGCTGCTGTATTAGCGAAAACATTAATAGAAAATGGTGTTCCTATTGTTTCAGGAGGCACAGATAATCATTTAATGTTAGCAGATTTGTCCAGTTTAAATATTACAGGAAAAGAAGCAGAAAAAATATTAGATGAGATTGGGATTACTGTAAACAAAAACACCATACCCAATGACCCACAATCTCCTTTTGTCACAAGTGGTATCCGTATTGGAACACCAGCTGTCACTTCCAGAGGAATGAAAGAAGATGATATGAAAGAAATTGGTACAATTATTGCTTTAGTATTAAAAGACTTTGCGAAAAACAAAGAAGAAGCCGCAAAAAGAGTACGTACTTTAACAGATAAATACCCATTATATGAATCATAAAAAAATTTTAATAGAGATGGAAGCTTTCGCTTCCATCTCTATTTGTTAAAAAAACTTTCATGGAAAAACTAACGTTTTTCCTTATAAAATTAATCTTTTCAGCGAAACGCTAGTTTCGCCTTAAAGTTCTTTGAAGAGTTTGAGGGCTAGCCCTCAAGGTTTTTTAAAAACCATATTCCTCTCCTACAATAATCACTTTGACACGATTTGCAGGTCTACTAGTACGAGTAATCAAAATCTCAGAACAAATACTATCCACAGAAGTACAATTATGGCATTTTCCACTTACATTACAAGGTGTTTTAATATCAAAACGTCCTGCATTGATAGGTGCTGCTGTAAATCTGGCTCTGGATACTGCTGTTTCTAAATCTTGTGTAATTTTATTGATACCACAAATAACAATAACATGTTTTGGACCAAAACAGATGGCTGCTAAACGATTTCCATTACCATCAATATTGACAAGAATGCCATCTTCTGACATTGCGTTTGTACTAGTGATAAAATAATCTGTTGTTAAACATTTTCTTTGTAATTCCGCAGTTTCTTCTGGACTTTTTGCTAAATCTCTATCAATAACCGTATAATTTCTTTCATGAATTGCTTTTGTTAAGCCCATTTCTCGAATGGTAACAGAACCACCCCAACCTACAGAACTACCTTCTGGAATTAATTCTAATGCTTTTTGTAATGCTTCTGCTGTTGTAGGACAGTAATATGCTTCAAAATGTCTTTTTTCTAAATTTGCTATTACTGTTTTTGCTAATAAAGCATTTCTTTTTTCTATAAATTCATTTGCCATGTTTGAAAAACTCCTTTCAAGATTGATAAAAATTTATAATAGAATGAATATTAGAAACCATATTTTGAAATAGTAAATCTACCAGCGCAATCGCTGTCATAGCCTCCACCACCACAACAGCACGAGGAACAATAATGGGGTCATGCCGCCCTTTGACATTGATGGAAATATTTTCACCATTTTTATTGACCGTTTGTTGGGTTTTATGGATAGAGGGTGTGGGTTTTAAAGCCAAACGAAATACAAGGGGAGAGCCATCACTTATGCCGCCCAATATGCCACCAGAATGATTTGTCTTTTTTTGTATCACACCATTTTCTGCAAAAAAAGCATCATTGTTTTGAGAACCTTTTGCTTGCGACACAGAAAAACCATCTCCAAATTCTACCCCTTTCACTGCACCAATAGAAAATAATGCCTGCCCTAGTACTGCCTGCAATTTATCAAAAACAGGCTCCCCAACTCCAACAGGCAAATGAGAAACTACACATTCTATAATGCCACCAGCAGAGTCTTCTTCTTTCATACATTGCTGTAAATACGTTTCTGCCAAAGCTGCTGCTTGCTTATCTGGCATAAACAATTTATTTTGCATAATTTCCTCTTTACAAAACTGTTGAATTGCAATATTTCCAATAGATTTTGTATAAGCAAATAAATCAATTTGTAAGGCAGATAATATCTTTTTTGCAACTGCACCAGCCGCAACACGGCAAAGTGTTTCCCGTCCTGAAGAACGTCCACCACCTCTATAATCATGAATTCCATATTTTTTATCAAAAGTATAATCTGCATGCCCAGGACGATAATAGGAAGCAATTTCCCTATAATCCGCAGAATGATGGTCTTGGTTATAGACTAATATAGAAATAGGTGTTCCAGTTGTTTTTCCTTCAAATACACCAGAAAGAATATGTACTTCATCACTTTCTTTTCTTTTGGTACCATAAGGATTGGAACCTGGTTTTCTTTTATCTAATTCCTTTTGAATATCTGCTTCACAAAGTGAAATGCCAGAAGGACAACCATCTACCACTACACCAAGTGCCTTTCCATGTGATTCTCCCCAAGTAGAAATGGTAAATTGTTTCCCAAAAATAGAGCCAGACAAATTTTTCCCCTTCTTTCATGATATGATGATTCATTTTACCATAGAAATATTATTTTGAATAGAATTTTTCTTTTATTTCATATAAGTATCAAAAAATAATTCACTATCTTCTTTATTTTTTACCAAAGAATGTGCCAATTCTTTTAAAATATAAAACTCCTCGGAAGGAAATGCCATCCAGTGCTCTTGGTATAAGAGAAGACCATTTCCATTTTGATATAGAGAAAACTCTGTAACAAGATTATCCAAAAATGTAATTAATTCTTCTTTATAAGTTGCAAAACATTTTCCACAATACGCTTTTATGGTAGACAAGTCTATGTAATAAGCTTCCCCTATAGCATCAAAACATTCTATTTTTATCATATTATCTTCTTTTGTAACATGTAAAATATCTGCGCTAGGCTCTCCCATCCAGCAAACCCATTCTTCTTGACTAACATTTTTTGCAACATTAATGACAGCTTGCAATAAAGCTTTTGGTGCATCATATCCCAAATAATCAGAACATTCTAAATAAGATTTTCCCATACGAATTTCAAACCATCCATATTGCACAGAAAGAATTTTAAACATATCTAAAAAACACCTCATTTCTATGGATAAAATAATTTATATTTTTTTGAAATTGTGGCATAATCTAACTATAGAATAAAAGTAATTTTTTTATCTGTCAATCAAATCTTTCTTTAAAAAAGTTTAGCCAAAAACTTTCTCCTTTTTATAGGCTTTTCACTCTGCAAATTTTTGTAGAAAAACCACCATTTTTCCTTATTAAAATTAATTCTTTTAAAGAAACGAAGTTTCCGCTAAACGTTCTTTGTTTCTTTCTTTTAAGAAAGCATGAAAAATCCTTTTACAAGAGTAGCATAACATGGTACAATATGACAATAACATTAAAAAAATAGATTGTGTATGAAGGGGATTACAATATGGAAGAAATAAAGCGTCTATATGTAGAAAAAAAAGCAGGCTGTGATGTCGAAGCACAACACCTTTTAGAGGATTTAAAAGAAAACATTGGTGTAGCAGGATTAACTTCATTAAGAATCCTTCATCGGTATGATGTAGAAGGCATTAGCGAAAAAGATTATCAAAGTGCAAAAAACACCATTTTTTCAGAACCTCCTGTTGACTATGTTTCTGAAGAAGCACCTTTTTCAGAAGAAGAACATATCTTTGCAACAGAATATTTGCCGGGACAATATGACCAAAGAGCAGATTCTGCTATGCAATGTGTGCAATTAATTTCTCAAGCAGAAAAACCCACAATTGCAGTTGCAAAAGTATTTGCTTTAAAAGGGGAGATTTCTCCAGAAGAATTACAAAAAATTAAAAACTACTGCATTAATCCAGTAGATAGCCGTGAAGCTTCTCTGGAAAAACCAAATAGCCTGCAATTAGAGACAGAAATACCAGAAGATGTAAAAAATTTTGAAGGATTTATTGAGAAAACTCCAGAGGAATTGGAAGCACTTCGTCAAGAATTATCTACTGCCATGAGCAAAGAAGATTTTATTTTTTGTCAGCAATATTTTAGAGATACAGAAAAAAGAAATCCATCTGTAACAGAAATCAGAGTCATTGATACTTATTGGTCTGACCATTGTCGACATACCACTTTTCAAACAAAAATCGAAAATGTTACTATAGAAGATGGAAAATATAAAGCCCCTTTCCAAAAAGCCTATGAATTATATCAAGCGGAAAGAAAAGAAGTTTATGGAGAAAAAGAAACACAAAGAGATGTTAATTTAATGGATATTGCTGTTTTAGGCATGAAAGCATTAAGAAAAAAAGGCTTGCTGGATAATTTAGACCAATCAGAAGAAATTAATGCTTGTTCTATTGTGGTGCCTGTCGATGTAGATGGTGTTACAGAAGATTGGCTTATTATGTTTAAAAATGAAACCCATAACCATCCAACAGAAATAGAGCCTTTTGGCGGTGCTGCAACTTGTTTAGGTGGTGCTATTCGTGACCCATTGTCCGGACGTTCCTATGTATATCAAGCAATGAGAGTAACAGGTGCAGGTGACCCAACAGGGAAAGTATCAGACACTATTGCAGGAAAATTGCCACAAAGAAAAATTGTGACAGAAGCAGCAAAAGGTTATAGTTCCTATGGGAATCAAATTGGTTTAGCAACTGGACAAGTAACAGAATTATATGACGCAGGTTTTATTGCAAAAAGAATGGAAATTGGTGCTGTTATTGGCGCAGCCAAAAAAGAAAATGTTGTCAGAGAAAGACCTCAAGCAGGAGATGTTATTATATTGGTGGGCGGCAGAACAGGACGTGACGGCTGTGGTGGTGCAACCGGTTCTTCCAAAGAGCATACGATTGCTTCTATTGAAACCTGTGGTGCAGAAGTACAAAAAGGAAATCCGCCTACCGAAAGAAAATTACAACGCTTATTCCGTAATGCCACTGTCAGCAAAATGATTAAAAGATGTAATGACTTTGGTGCAGGTGGTGTTTCTGTTGCCATTGGAGAACTTGCAGAAGGATTAACCATTCACTTGGATGCTGTTCCTAAAAAATATGAAGGTTTAGATGGTACAGAATTAGCTATTTCAGAATCACAAGAAAGAATGGCTGTTGTTGTTGCGAAAGAAAATGTACAAGCATTTATTCGCTATGCTTTAGAGGAAAACTTAGAAGCAACAGAAGTTGCTGTTGTTACAGACAATAGAAGATTGATTATGAACTGGCGAGGAAAAGATATTGTTAATATCTCCAGAGACTTTTTGGATACCAATGGTGCAACACAAAAAACAGACGTTCTTGTAAAAATGCCAACGAGAGATAATTTCTTTAAAAAGACCTCTGTTCCAGAAACATTGATTGAAACCGATTTTAAACAAGCATGGCTTGAAAATTTAACCAAATTAAATATTGCAAGTCAAAAAGGATTGGTAGAACGTTTTGACTCTACCATTGGAGCAGGCACAATATTAATGCCTTTTGGTGGAAAAAATCAATTAACGCCATCCGAAGCAATGGCAGCAAAAGTTCCTTTATTAGAAGGTGAAACAACAACAGCTACTATGATGAGCTTTGGATATCATCCAGAAATTGCAAAATGGAGTCCATTCCATGGTGCAGTCTTTGCAGTTGTGGAATCCTTAGCAAAAATTGTAGCAACAGGTGGAGATTATCAAAAAGCAAGATTGACCTTTCAAGAATATTTTGAAAGATTGGGAACAAATCCAGAAAAATGGGGCAAACCTTTTGCTGCTTTAATTGGTGCATTAAAAGCACAAATGGAACTAGGTGTTGCTGCAATCGGCGGAAAAGATAGTATGTCAGGTACTTTTGAAGATAAAACAGTTCCCCCAACATTGGTTTCCTTTGCTGTAGATTATGAAAATGTAAAAAATATTATTTCTCCAGAGTTTAAAAAGCCAGGAAATAAAGTAGTCTTTTTACCTGCAAAATTAGATGAAAATTATTTACCAGATTACGACTATCTGAAAAAAATATTTACCTTAGTACATGAATATATTCAAAAAGGTATCTGTGTTTCTGCCCATACGGTAAGAAGTGGTGGTATTGCAGAAGCAATTAGTAAAATGGCTTTTGGAAATTTTGTAGGTGTAGAATTAAATGATGAATTACAACAGCAAGACTTTTTTCAACCAGAATATGGTTCTTTTGTATTAGAATTGACAAACTCCAAAGTATTTGATTTTAAAGGTGCTGATGCTATTATACTGGGAGAAACCATTGCAAAACCGGTAATTACCTATGGCAATGTAGAAATTGATATCAAAGAAGCTGTAAATGTTTGGAAAACACCATTAGAAAGCGTTTTCCCAACCAAAACAAAAATGACAAACAAAGAAACCATTTCTGTACCAAATTATACGATATCCCAAAAGGCAACACACGGACATGGTATTGCAAAACCTCGTGTTTTAATTCCTGTTTTTCCGGGTACAAACTGTGAATATGATTCTAAAAGAGCATTTGAAAAAGCAGGCGCGCAAGTGGAAACTCTTGTGATTGCAAACTTATCTGTGCAGGCATTAGAACAAACCATTGCAAAAATGGAAAAAATGATTCGTAATGCACAAATGATTATGCTTCCGGGTGGATTTAGCGCAGGTGATGAGCCAGAAGGTTCTGGAAAATTTATTGCAGCAACCTTCAGAAATCCAATCATTAAAGAAGCTGTTATGGATTTATTACAAGTAAGAGATGGCTTAATGCTAGGTATCTGTAATGGATTCCAAGCACTTGTAAAATTGGGCTTAGTGCCTTATGGTGAAATCAGAGACATTGACGAAAACAGCCCAACTTTGACCTATAATCAAATTGGTAGACATATTTCTTGTCTGGTAGATACTAAAATTACATCTAATTTATCCCCTTGGCTTTGGGGTGTAGAAACCGATGATATTTACACCATACCTGTATCACATGGAGAAGGAAGATTTATTGCACCACAATCTGTATTAGAAGAACTTGCTACAAATGGACAAATTGCTACACAATATGTAGACCCTTCTGGCAATCCAAGCTATGATATTCGTTATAATCCAAATGGCTCTATGATGGCGATTGAAGGTATTACAAGTCCTGATGGCAGGGTATTGGGCAAAATGGGACATTCTGAAAGAATTGGAGCAGGTCTTTATAAAAATGTACTGGGAGAAAAAGACCAGAAATTATTTGTATCTGGTGTAAATTATTTTAAATAAAAAGGAGGAATGATTGTGAAAATAACAAAATTAGTATTAAGTGCCGTATCCTTGGCAGTATCCGCAGCACTTTTAACAATGTCGATTATTGATTTGAACACAAGAGATAGAGAATATTAAACATAAAAAAATCACTGACCCTCTTTGTCAGTGATTTAGTTTGTCAATAAAGTCTTTTTTGTGGGTTTCACCCACACCCACCAACTTTTTAAAAAAAAGTTGGACAAAAAACTTTCATGGAAAAACTAGCGTTTTTCCTTATCAAATCAATCTTTTTAGCAAAACGTTAGTTTCGCATTAAAGTTCTTTGAGGAGTTTGAGGGCTAGCCCTTAAGGTTTTTTGACAAGCTGAATCACTAACTTTTTTTGTCAGTGATTTTTATTTGAACTTTGGGGATGTTATGCTTAAAATTTTGTCAATTTTTATTTTTTTTACAAAATGAATATAGCTTCTGTTTAATATTCTATTTTTCTTCACGCCAATTATCATACTCTGGAGAATCAAAATACTGTTTTGCACTTTCTGCATCCCTTTCCATTTGTTGGCGTAATGCCTCTACAGATGGAAATTTTTGTTCTTCTCTTATAAATTTGAAAAAGTATGTTTGTATTGTTTCTCCATAAACCATTTTTTTAAAATCAAAAAGATAGGTTTCTACTACTTTTGTTGTTCCATCCACAGTAGGGTTTTTTCCAATATTAGTAACACCATAATACATTTTTCCATCATGCAATGTTTTTGTAGCATAAACACCATTTGGTGGAAACAGCTTTTTAGAATGTGCTTTGATGTTGACAGTTGGAAAGCCAATTGTTCTACCTAATTTTTTCCCTTCTGCCACTTCTCCCAGTATAAAATAAGGAGATATTAACATACGATTTGCTTCTTCTAAATTTTTTTCTTTTAAACATTGTCGTATCCTTGTGCTGCTTACTCTATCCCCTTCAAATAGTACAGAAGGAACATAAATCACTTTTACTCCTCTCTGCTCCCCCAAAACTCTCAAAAGTTCATAATCTCCTGCTTGATTTTTTCCAAATTTATAATTTTCTCCTACAATCAACACTTTACAATTTAACTGGTCAAAAATTAAATCACAAGCAAATTGTTCTGGTGTCATAGAAGAAAATTCTTTATCAAAAGGATATTCAATATAAGCATCTATTCCCATTTTTTCCATCATATATTTTTTTTCAGAAGGTGCCATAACCAGTGCAAACTCTGGCTTACCAAAAACAAACATAGGATGTGGCGAAAAAGAAAAAACAATACTTTTTAAGTCTTCTTCTTTTGCAAACTGCTTTGTCAACCCAATCAAAGCCCTATGTCCCATATGCAACCCATCAAAATTTCCTATGGTAATTGCTGTAGGTTGGTGTTGCGTAATCTTTGTATCTGTTATATGTTCCATGATAGACTCCTTTAAAGCAATATTTTCAAAGGCTTCATACATAGCCTATTTTTTTCTATAATTATTTTGTAGATACCAATTAATGTTTCTTCACTATCATATCCCAGTACCATTTCTCCTTGTGTAATGGTTCCCTTTTTTTGCTCAAAAAACTGTTCATAAATAGGATTTCCATTATACAATAATTTATTTCCTTTTGGAGAGACTATAACACTACTGTATTGCTCTAATGCTTTTTCTAAAGGAAATAATACTTTTTGCAGTTGTTTTTTTTCTGCAAGTTTTTTTAATTGTTCTAATGTAATTGAGGTATCCAAAGAAAACATACCAGAAGAAGTTCTTAAAAGAGAAGCCATATGTGCACCACATTTTAATTTTTTGCCAATATCTGCACAAAGCGTTCTGATATAGGTACCCTTTGAACAAATAACATCCATCTCAAATTGATTTGGAGGCATAAATTTTGTAATCTGAATCGCAAAAATAGTAACCTCTCTCGCTTTTCTTTCAACTTCTTGTCCAGCTCTTGCCAATTCATATAATTTTTTGCCATTCACCTTTATTGCAGAATACATTGGCGGAACTTGCTGATAAGTACCTAAAAAAGATTGCACTACCTTTTCAATGGTTTGTTCCTCAAACAAAACTTCTTTGTTTTCAATCACTTCACCAGAAGCATCTTCTGTTGTTGTTGTAACGCCTAGCGTCACAACGGCACGATAGCTCTTTTTTCCATCCATAATATAATCGGCTAATTTTGTACCTTTTCCTACACAAATTGGTAAAACGCCTTCTGCATCAGGGTCTAACGTGCCGGTATGTCCTACTTTTTTTTGCTGTATTGTTTTCCGTACAACTGCCACAACATCATGAGAAGTAAAACCTTTTTGTTTGTAAATATTAAAGATACCGTCCATGTTTTCCCCCTCAAAACAATTCTGCTAATTTCTGCTGTATCTCCTGCCAAGCTTGGTCTATGCTGCTATAAATAGTACAACCTGCTGCCTTTACATGTCCACCGCCACCAAAATGTTGTGCCAGTTTACAAACATCAAAACCATCTTCTCCTCTAAAACTTGCTTTTACTTCTTTTTCGCCCTTTTCATAAATAAAACAGGCAATTTTAATTTCTTCTACTCCTTTTATAAAATTAACAACACTGTCCACTTCTTTACTAGTGCCTTGACACTTTTCAATATCCTGTTGTGTCAAAAAAGTGTAGATAACATTTCCATCAAAATACCTTTCTGCCTTTTCAAACGCTTTTCCTAACAACTTTAATTCAGAAAATGTTCTATTATCAAAAAAGGTAGTATAAATTTTATTAGCTGGAATAGAATAGGTCATTAACTCCGCTGCGGCTGTCATGGTCATAGGGCTTGTGGAAGTATGACGAAATCCTGCAGTATCATATAAAATACCTGCATAAAGTGCAGAAGCAATTTGTTGATTCATGCCATCTTCTCTTAAAAAATGATATACAATTTCTGAAGTAGAAGAAGCATCACTGTCTACATAATTATAATCACCAAAATAAGTATTGCTTACATGATGGTCTATATTAATTTTTAACTTTGTTCTATCAAAAATTGCTTTTGCTTCTCCTAAACGCTCCTTATCACCACAATCTAATGCGATAAAAGCATCAAAAGTGCTACTATTATAGTCTTCTTTCGATAGCAATAATGACTTATCAGCTATCATATCATATTTTTTTGAAAATTCTTCCAAAACAACGGATACTTTTTTGCCTTCCTTTTGTAGTGCATAGGCAAAAGCAAAACAAGCACCTACTGCATCGCCATCAGGGTTTAAATGTCCCCCGATAGCAATTTTACTACAATATTGTAGTCCTTTTTTGATTTGTTCTAATGTGTTGTTCATCTTGATTCACCAGACTCCCGTGCTTCTCTTTCTTTTGCAACTTGCTCCATTAATTGGTCCATATGAATAGCATATTCTGTGGATTCATCTAATTTAAACTGTAATTCTGGTGTAAAACGTAAATTAATTCTTTCTGCTAATAAATGTCTCATAAAACCACTTGCATTTTTTAAGCCCTTCATTACATTTTGTTTTTCTTCCTCTTTTCCTAAAACAGATACAAATACCTTACAATATTTTAAATCTGTTGTGGTATCCACACGTATCACCGTCGTCATTGCGCCAATACGTGGGTCTTTTACTTCAGAACGTATTATTTGAGAAAGTTCTTTCATAATCTCATCATTAATACGAGAAATTCTATTATTATTTTTCATATTTTTTCTCCTGTTTTTTCTGTCTTATCTTGGTACTTCTACCATTTTAAAAGCTTCTACAAAGTCTCCTACTTTAATATCGTTAAATTTTTTCAGTACAAAAGCACATTCATAACCTGCGGCAACTTCTTTTACATCATCTTTAAAACGTTTTAAACTTTCAATTTCTCCTTCAAAAATGACAATACCATCTCTTGTTACTCTAGCTTGGCAATTTCTTTCAAATTTACCATCTAATATATAGCTACCAGCAATATTACCTATACCAGAAGCTTTAAAAATTTGACGAATTTCTGCATGACCGATTACTTTTTCTTCATAAACTGGGTCAAGCATACCCTTCATGGCTGCTGTAATATCTTCAATAGCATTATAAATTACTCTATACAATCTAACATCCACTTTTTCTTCATCTGCAAATAATTTTGCTGCTGGTTCTGGACGTACATTAAAACCAATAATAATGGCATTGGAAGCAGAAGCTAACATAACATCTGATTCTGTAATGGTACCCACACCACCATGAATAATACGAATTCGTACTTCTTCATTAGACAGTCTTTCTAAACTTTGGCGCACTGCCTCCACAGAACCTTGTACATCTGCTTTTACAACAATATTCAAATCTTTCACATTTCCAGACTGTATTTGTGTAAATAAATCATCCAAAGATACTTTTTGTGGTGTATCCTTAATCAGATTTTCTCTATTTTTTGCAATGACACTTTCTGCCACTTGCCTTGCTTGTTTTTCATTTTCTGCTACATAGAATGTGTCACCCGCAGTTGGCACTTCTGAAAGTCCCAATACTTCCACAGGTGTTGAAGGACCTGCTTTTTTCACACGTCTTCCCTTATCATCTGTCATTGCTCTAATTTTTCCATAAGCACTACCTGCTACAATAGGGTCGCCTACCTGTAATGTGCCACTCTGTACTAATACAGTTGCAACAGAACCTCTCCCTTTATCCAGTTGTGCTTCTACAATGGCACCTCTTGCTTTTTTATGAGGATTTGCTCTTAATTCCTTCATTTCTGCTACTAAGGTAATCATTTCTAAAAGTTGGTCAATGCCTTGCTTATTGACAGCAGAAACAGGAACACAAATAGTTTCTCCGCCCCAATCCTCTGCTAAAAGACCATACTCTGTTAACTCTTGTTTTACTCTATCTGGATTTGCAGAAGGTTTATCCATTTTGTTAATTGCAACAATAATATCTACTCCTGCTGCTTTAGCATGGTTAATTGCTTCTATCGTTTGTGGCATAACACCATCATCTGCTGCAACAACCAATACAGCAATATCTGTAATCTGTGCCCCTCTCATTCTCATAGCTGTAAAAGCTTCATGTCCGGGTGTATCTAAAAAAGTAATTGGTTTTCCATCAATTTGCACGGTATAAGCACCAATATGCTGTGTAATGCCACCTGCTTCGTTACTTGTCACACTACTATGGCGAATGGAATCCAAAAGGGAAGTTTTACCGTGGTCAACGTGTCCCATAACAACGACAACAGGGGGTCTTTCCATTAAATCTTTTTCGTCGTCGTCTTCTTCCTGTCCAAACACTTCCTCCATAATATCCTTTTCTTGCTCTTTTTCTAAAATAATATCAAATTCCTCTGCAATAGCAACCGCCATATCAAAATCTACATTTTGATTAATAGCAGCCATAATACCTTTTTTCATTAAAGATTTAACAATTTCTGATGCATTTTTGTCTAATACTTCCGCTAATTCTTTCACAGTAGGATTTTCACCAATATATCTTACAGCAACATCTTCTTCTTGCTTTGTTTCTTCTTGCTTTGTTTCTTCTTGTTCTATTTTTTGAGCATCTTGCTTATAATTTTTTCCTTTTTTATGTTGCCCTTTTTTATTGTTTTGATTCTCTGATTGTTGTTTTTCTTCTTGTGTTGCTGTATTTTTTTCCTGTGCAACAATCGTGCTTTCTTTTGTATCAAACATTTCCATCACAACAGCCGCATCTTCTTCTGTTAAAACGCTCATATGGCTTTTTGCTTCAATTCCCAGTTCTTTCAATTTTTCAATCAATTCTTTGTTTTCTATTTTTAACATTTTTGCAAGCTCATAAATTCTAACTTTAGGCATTGCTCCACCTCCAATAATTTTATTTTATTTTTTTTAAAATGCTTTTTGCAAATCCTTCTTCTATAATGGCTAGGATTGCTCTACTTTCTTTTCCAAGTGCCATGCCGATTCTTTCCTTTGAACCCAATATTAAAATGGGAATATGATAATAAGTAGCACTATTTTGAAATTTCTTTTTTGTATTTTCTGAAGCATCTTCCGCTAATACAAGTAGTTTCGCTGTTTTATTTTTAATGGCTGCTTCACAGCCAACTTCACCAGAAATCATTTTTCCTGCTTTTTGGCAAAGTCCCAAAAGAGAATATATTTTATCCATTTTTGATTTCACCACGCAACTGTTCTGCCAACTGTTCATAAACTTCCTTCGGAACTGCCTTTTTAAAAGACCTATCCAATCCTTTTGATTTTTGTGCTTTTTCTAAACATTCAATATTTGGACAAATATAAGCGCCTCGTCCGGGCTTTTTACCAGTTGCATCTAAAAAAAACTCTCCTGCATCATTGTGTACAATACGAATCATTTCTTTTTTATTTTTCATTTCTTGACAGCCGGTACATTTTCTTAATGGAATTTTTCTTTGTTTCACAAAAAAACCTCCCTTCTTTCTTAAAAGAAAGAAACAAAGAACTTTATAGAGGTTACTTTGACATTCTTTCTATTGATTTTATTATTCTTCTATTTGTTCCACAAATTTATCCACATCTGCTTCACAGATTGGACATTGTTCTGGTGCTGTATCATCTTCATGTACATAGCCACATACAGAACAAAGCATTTTTATTTTTTCTTTTCCTTCTTCTATTTGCGTTTGTTCTACTTCTTGACTCTGTTGTTTTTCTTCCTCTGTCAAGAAATTTGTTTCTTTTGCCTGTGTTTCGCTTTTAATATCAATTCTCCAACCGGTTAATTTTGCAGAAAGTCTTGCATTTTGTCCTTCTTTTCCAATGGCAAGAGAAAGTTGATGGTCAGGCACAACAATTTTTGCACTTTGGTCTTGTTCATTAATCGAAACAGCCAAAACTTTGGAAGGACTTAACGCTGCCGCAATAAATTCTTTTGGGTCTTCGCTCCAATTAATGACATCTATTTTTTCCCCATATAATTCATTGACAATTACATTCACTCTATAGCCATTTTGTCCCACACAAGCACCCAAAGCATCTACATTTTTATCCTTTGCATAAACAGCAATTTTTGTTCTGGAACCAGCTTCTCTTGCAATACTTTTAATTTCTACTGTTCCATCATATACTTCTGGTACTTCTTGTTCAAAAAGACGTTTTACTAATTCTGGATGTGTTCTAGAAACATAAATTTGAGGTCCCTTTGTACTTTGTTTTACTTCTAAAACATATACCTTGATTCTATCCATAAAATTATATTCTTCAAAAGGGATTTGCTCATTTGGTGTTAGAATTGCATCAATTTTTCCTAATTGTACAATGACATTTTTTCTTTCTCGTCTTTGTACAATTCCTGTCATAATATCTTTTTCTTTTGTAATGTATTGATTATAAAGAATTTCTCTTTCTGCTTCTCTAAACTTTTGTACCACAACTTGCTTTGCAGTTTGTGCAGAAATTCTGCCAAAATTTTTTGGTGTTACTTCAATATCAATAACATCACCAATCACAAAATAAGGGTTAATATTTCTTGCATCTTCTAAAGAAATTTGCAACATTTTATCCTCTACTTCTTCCACAACTTCTTTTTGTGCATAGCAAGCAACATCACCTGTTTCACGATTGATAACTACTTTAATATTTTGGCTTGTTCCAAAATTCTTTTTGCAAGCAGATACCAATGATGTTTCAATCGCCTCAAATATTACTTCTTTATCAATGCCTTTTTCCTTTTCAATCTGGTTCAACGCATTTATAAATTCTACTCTATCCATTTTATTGTTTTCTCCTTTTTAAAATAGTACCGCTAAACGAACGCTTGCTGTTTCTTTTTGTACAAATTGTAATTCTTTTTCATTTTCATCTATAATTGTGATGACACCATTTTCAAATTGTTTTAATTCCCCTTGATATTCTTTTTTGCCCTCCAACGGTTTATATAATTTTATGTCAATGATTTCACCAATATATTTCTGAAAGTGTTCTGGTTTTTTTAACGGTCTGTCAATGCCTGGAGAACTTACTTCTAAAATATAAGCTTGCTCAATGGGGTCTTTTTCATCTAATTTTTTTTCTAATATACGACTTACGCTTTCACAATCCTCAATCGTTACGCCGCCTTCTTTATCAATGTATATTCTTAAATACCAATTTGGACCTTCTTTTACAAATTCCAAATCTGCTAATTCTAATGATTTTTCTGTCAAAATTGGCTCTACAATGGTCAATACTTTTGCTTCTGTGTTTTTTTCTTTTGCCACAAACTCACCTCATAACAAAATTTAAGAGTGGGTTCTCACCCACTCTTTTCTATAAAAGTCTATTTATCTCGTTTTTAGTATAGCACTTTATTTTATCAAATGCAAGAAATATTTGCAAAAATTTATCATCCTATCAAAATCATTGTAATTGTATGTCCAAAAAGGTACTATTGTTTCTTAAACAAAACAGGCAACTATGGACTTTGATTTTCCTTTTTTAAACTCTTACTTCTTCTCCTTTTTCTTCCAAAAGTTCTTTATTTTTTTCTAATATAGGTTGCACAAAATTTTTAACATAATCCTCTGTTTGTTCTGGCGCAATCCCTACAAAATTTTGCGGTACCATAATACTTTCCAATTCTTGCATGGTCAAGCCAAACATGGTATCATTGGCAATTCTTTGTAACAAGTCATTTTGTTTTCCTTCCATTTTCACAACTTTTCCAGCTTCCATGGAATGAATTCTAATTCTTTCATGCAATTCTTGACGATTGCCACCTTTTTTTACAGCATCCATCATAATGTTTTCTGTTGCCATAAAAGGCAATTCATCATTCAAATGTTTTTCAATAACTTTTGGATAGACCACAAGACCATCCACAACATTACGATATAAGGTTAATATGGCATCTACACATAAAAATGCTTCTGGAACACTAATTCTTTTATTGGCAGAATCATCCAGTGTCCTTTCAAACCATTGTATGGATGCTGTAATTGCTGGATTTACAGCATCTGCAATGACATATCTTGCAAGAGAGCCAATTCTTTCTGAACGCATCGGATTTCTTTTATAAGCCATAGCAGAAGAACCAATTTGACTCTTTTCAAAAGGCTCCTCAATTTCTTTTAGATGCTGTAAAAGACGAATGTCATTACTAAATTTAAAAGCACTTTGTGCAATGGAAGAAAGTACATTTAAAATTTGAGAGTCTAACTTTCTGGGATAAGTCTGTCCAGATACTTTAAAATAATTGTTATATCCCATTTTATTCGCAATCATATCATCTAATTTTTTAACTTTTTCTTTGTCCCCATCAAATAATTCTAAAAAGCTGGCTTGTGTTCCTGTAGTACCTTTTGAACCTAATAATTTTGCTTTACTAATTTGAAATTCAATATCCTCTAAATCCATCATTAAATCCTGCAACCAAAGCGTTGCTCTTTTTCCTACGGTTGTCGTCTGTGCTGGCTGAAAATGGGTAAATCCTAAGGTTGGCATATCTTTATATTGTAATGCGAATTTCGAAAGTTCTGCAATGACATTTAACAATTTTTTACGGATTAATTTCATTGCTTCTGTCATGATAATAATATCTGTATTATCACCAACATAACAACTAGTTGCGCCTAAATGAATAATTGGTTCTGCTTTTGGTGCTTGTTTTCCAAAAGCATATACGTGACTCATGACATCATGACGCACTTCTTTTTCTCTTGCTTCTGCTACTTCATAATTAATGTCATACTGATGTGCTTTCATTTCTGTTATCTGTTCTTCTGTAATCGAAAGTCCTAATTCTTTTTCGGTTTCCGCTAAAGCAATCCATAACTTTCTCCATGTTTGAAACTTAAACTCCTGTGAAAACAAATGAGACATCTCTTTACTAGCATATCTTGTATTTAATGGAGATTGATATTGTTCTTTCATCTGTATACTCCCTTCCTTTTTGTTATCCCACAAATTATTAATTTTATTTTAAAGTTGGATTCTTCTCCAAACTTCTTGATAGGCTTCTTCTACACCACCCAAATCTCTACGAAATCTATCCTTATCTAATTTTTCCTTGGTATTTACATCCCAAAGGCGGCAGGTATCTGGAGAAATTTCATCTGCAAGAATGATTTTATCACCATATTTTCCAAACTCAATTTTAAAATCAACTAATATAATTCCTCTTTCTAAAAAGAATTGTTGCATTAAAGCATTGATTTTTAAAGCAGATTTTGAAATGGTTTCTAATTCCTTTTCCGTTGCAATACCAATTGCTGTAATTTGCATATCATTAATCATAGGGTCACCTAAGGCATCATTTTTATAAGAAAATTCTAAAACAGGATTTTTTAATGTTGTTCCTTCTTCTACACCAAACTTTTTTGAAAAACTGCCCGCTGCAATATTTCTGACAATCACTTCCAATGGTACAATTTGCACCTTTTTCACAAGTGTTTCTCTGTCATTCAATTCCTGCACAAAATGGTTTTCTATCCCATTTTTCGCTAAGTATTGAAAAACAATATTTGTCATTTTATTATTAATAACTCCTTTTCCTATAATAGAACCTTTTTTTAGTCCATTAAATGCTGTTGCATCATCCTTGTAATCTACAATATACAAATTTTCATCTTCTGTCTGATATACTTTTTTTGCTTTTCCCTCATATAGCATTTCTAGTTTTTTCATAACTTCCTCCTTTGCAGATACCAAAATTTTCTACTTTATACTACCACAAGGAACAAAAAACCGCAACTCTCAAAAGCCTTTTACAGGGCAATTTATCTTTTCTATGATTATCATACCATTTTTTACAGAAACAAGAGAATATGTTTCCTGCTCCAAAAAAAATTTCCAAAAACCATCATAACCTGCTCCTGTTAAAACACAAAGCATTGCACTCATAACACCATTATGTGTGACTAAAAGTACATTTTCCTCCTCAGCCGTTTCTGCTATGACTTTTTTTAGTTCCTTGCGGATTCTTTCATAAAAGGTAAAAAATGCTTCTCCCTCTGGAATACAAAAATTTTTCCAGTCTTTTCCCCATTGTTCAAAAGCCTCTGGATATTCCTTTTTTAAAGTTTTATAATGTTTTCCTTCCCAAAGCCCAAAGTTTAGCTCGCGAAACGCTGTCCTTTTATCAAATACAATATTTTTTCCTTTTGTAATAATTTCCGCTGTTTCTACAGAACGTTTTAAATCACTTGTAATAACTTTATGATATTCCACATTTTTAAAAAATCCATACAAGGTTTCTGCTTGTTTTTTCCCTACTTCATTGATGGGGCAATCTGTCCAACCATAATATAATTTTTCCTTATTCATATCTGTTTGCCCATGTCGTACTAAATATAATTTCATTGTATCCCTCCTTGCAAAGCCATAATTGCTAAAAATATCATCTCTGAAAATTCATAACCAGCGCCTAAGGTATCCTTTGTCATACTTCCATTTTTTTGCTGACAATATTCTCGAAAAAGAAAGGCAGACAATAACACTGTTAAAATAGGAAATATGCTTTTTACTTGTAAAAAGCCTGTCAAAAGTGCAATTCCTATCAAAATCGCTCCTATC
This sequence comes from uncultured Clostridia bacterium, assembly GCA_910583755.1. GTDB lineage: Bacteria > Bacillota > Clostridia > Lachnospirales > Anaerotignaceae > Coprocola. The sequence goes on along the minus strand of CAJTZO010000005.1, from coordinate 63,848 downwards.
ATATCCTTTGTATACTTTGGTGTTAAATACAAAGAACTTCCTTGCTGTTTTGCAGCATTACTTTTTGTAAAAATAGGAATTGCCATTTTTCCTGCTACTGGTGCTAATAAAACAGCTAAATACCCATTATTTTCCAAAAACACAATCTTTAATACAATATCAAAAATCAATGCAAGTGCACCATTGGTACCTATTTTTTTATTTTTGATTCTTTCTAACATTTTTTCTTTTTTTGCTGTTGTAACAAAGCCATCACAGGTATTTGCTAAACCGTTCAAATGGAATCCACCTGTGACAATGGTTTCAGACAAAACAGCACATATTGCTCCTATCCATGACAACTTAAAAAAGAATATTGCAACACCATAACATAAGTAGTCAATTAAACCTATCAATAACCCTATCAATGTACAATATAAAATTCCTTTGGAAAGTTCTTGCTGTTTTTGGTAGGAACTTGGTACAGGCAAAATAGTAAAAAAAGCAAGTGTACTCCAAAATAACCGCAATCCATTCATCCCTTTCCTATTTTTTTAATGCTATAATTATTATATAATAAAAATTCACCAAAAGAAATAAACATCAAAAAAATAAGTCCTATAAATTACTTATTTATAAGACTTAAAACTTTATTCCAATTATATGAACTATTAAAGTTTTTTTCTAAACTTCTTTTTAAAAAATCAGATTACAGCACATATTGAAACATAAAAAGGATATGCAAAGCACTTCCTCCCATCACAAATAAATGAAATATTTCATGAAATCCAAAATATTTTAATTTTAACTTTGACCATTTCACAGCATAAATAACTGCTCCAATTGTATACACAATACCACCAGCAGCAAGTAACACAATACCACTAATCGGAATTGCTTTCTCTAATGGCACAAAAGCAATTAATACAAGCCAACCCATTACCACATAAAGTAATGTTGAAAACCACCTTGGTGCATTCAACCAAAAAATTTTTAATAAAATCCCTGCAATGGCAAATGTCCATACACAAATTAACAGTGTCCATCCCCATTTCCCTCTAAGGGGAATTAAACAAACGGGGGTATATGTTCCTGCAATTAAAACAAAAATCATCATATGGTCAACACGTCTTAAAAAGGCAGTTCCTTTTTCAGAGATACGCAAGGTATGATAAATAGTGCTTGCACCATATAAAAGTAGCAAGGAAATACCAAATATTAAAAAAGCAATCACAGAAACAATGGAGGCTTCTTCACTTGCCTTTTTTAAAAATATAATCAGAATAGGAATGGATAATAAAAATCCTAAAAAATGGGTAAGTGCATTTACAGGTTCTTTAATCCGAAATTTTCTGTTTTTTTCTTCTTTCATCATAAACATCTCCTAACCGTATTATCTAGTTTTTAAAACTACATTTAATGATATAGATATTATAACCTTTTTTTATTATTTTTACAACAAAAATTTTTGATTTATTCTTGCGACATAGTTTATAATACTATATAATATAGTTACGTTATTAATTTTTTTATTTTTTTTAAATGGGTGAATACAGATGAAAGAACAAAAAACTATGATAGAACAAATTTCAAAAATAATAAACAGCCACTCTATTGTACCAATCGAATCTATTCCTAACATAGATTTATACATGGACCAAGTAACGACATTGATAGAAACTTCTTTGTCTGGCTGTAAACGCAATAAAAATGATAAAATTCTTACAAAAACAATGATTAACAACTATGCAAAAGCAAAAATTTTTCCGCCACCACAAAAAAAGAAATATACTAAAAATCATATTATGCTTTTAATTATGATTTATCATCTAAAATCTATTTTATCTATTACGGATATTTACCATCTTTTTAAACCAGTAACAGAAGAATTGACAAAAAATGCAGACTCACCACTTTTAGAAATGATTTATCGTGATTTTGTAACATTACAGCAACAAAATGAAAAAAATATTACCTCCATCTTAGAAAATAATTATATGGAGTATACACAATCATTACCAGAATGTCATAAATATGAAAATGAATTGATTCAAAATATTATTGTGGTGTTGCAATTGGTCATACAGGCAAATACAGAAAAAAGAATTGCAGAAAAAATATTAGACGCACATTTTTCTATGAAAAAATCTTAATGTCAAAAAAAATTCCGGTTCGCACTTTATTTTATGCAAACCGGAATTTTTTACACCGCAAGAAATGTCAGTAATGTTTGTATACCAAAATAAATTAATACTAAAATACCTAATACAATTCTATACCATCCAAAAGCCTTAAAATTATTTTTTTTGATATATCCCATTAAAAACTTAATGGAAAGAATGGAAACAACAAATGCTACTACCATCCCTACCAAAAGAACAGCAATTTCATCACTTTCAAAACTAATACCAAATTTTATTAATTTTAATAAACTAGCCCCAAACATAACAGGTACTGCTAAAAAGAAAGTAAATTCTGCGGCAACAGTACGAGACATACCAATTAACAACCCACCTATAATTGTTGCACCAGAGCGGGAAGTGCCCGGAAATACGGCTGCAATCAACTGAAACAGACCAATTAAAAAAGCTGTTTTATATGTAATTTGAGAAAGCTTTACAATCTCTGATTTTTTTCCATAATTCATATTTTCAATTACCAAAAATAAAATACCAAATAAAATTAACATAATAGATACAGTTTGATAATTATAAAACCATGCATTTAATTGGTCATCAAATAAAATACCAATGACAGCCGCAGGTATGCAAGCAAATATAATCTTAAACCACATTTGCAAAATAGATATTTTTATTTTTAGTCCTTTTTTAAAAGAAAAAGGAAATAATTTTTTCCAATACAATAATACAACTGCTAAAATTGCACCTAATTGTATTACAACAAAAAACATTTCCATAAATTTATCTGACATTTTTAATGTTACAAATTCTTGTAAAAGAATCATATGCCCTGTACTACTGATAGGCAGCCATTCTGTAATACCTTCTACAATCCCAAACAAAAACGCCTTAAATATTTCTCCCCAGCTCATAGTTTCCTCCTTTATTTATATAGTATCATTCATATACTTATCAAGTATTTTGACTTTTTCCATTTTAAACGATTTTTTTATAATTGTCTATATAAAAAATAACTTCTATAATTGACTTTTTGACAAAAAAGCTATACTCTTATTAATGTAATAAGATTCTGCTTGTCAAAAAACCTTAGGGATAATCTCCATTTCATTTCAGATGGTGCAAGACTAGGGCACCCCTAAAATCTTACAAGCCTTTGAAAAAGTTTGACTGAAAATTTTCAAAAGCTTTCAAGGTTTTTCGCAAATAAAATCTTATTAATAGCATAAGATTCACAATATTTGAAAGGAGTTTTGTTATGCTCAAAAAAATATTTCTTTCTATTATAATGCTTTCTCTTTGCTTTTGTAGTGGCTGTCAAAAAATGTACAATCTTTTTGAAGAAGAAAATAATAGTTCTCCTGTTGCAAAAAATTCCATCAAAAATTCTGTCAAAAATGGTTATCCTGCATGGATTTATACTCCCTCTACCAGAGCTATCAAAAATACAATGACAGAATACACTGCTCCTTTGGAGTTTACTGTAAATGATATTCTTGTAACAGAACACTTACCAAAAGGAAAAAATTTAAAATCTTCCTTTCAAGAGGAGTTAAACACCTTTATTGAAAATTTAGGTTCTGACTTTGGAGATGTTGTATTATCCAGCATTAATTTTGAAAGTTTACAACAGCAAACAGAATTACCTCCTGAATCTCTACAAAATCATCTTTCTATTGATGGAACATTGTCTTTTATTGGTCCTTATGCAAGCATACAATTAACAGCTACTCCTAGTATTCTCAATAAAGAGACAAATGAACCAATAGAATTATATTCCATTGAAGAAAATATATACTATCTCTCAAAATTTTATAATGTCAAAGAAAAAAAAGAAGCAGCTATGGAAGAACTATTTTTAAAAGACTATATTTCAGCACTTGAAAAATGTATTCAAAATAAAATATTGTTGGAAACACAAGAACCTTTTGATACCTTAAAACGTTCCTTTTCCAATTTATCAGAAAATGATTTTTCATTATATTATGACAGTGGAATTGACACAGATACATTACCTTGTTTTTTTATTACTTTAAATGAATCAAATCCTTACTGCTTTAGTGAAAAAAGAATTGAATTGAGTTTATCCGTTTTATTACCATATCTTTCTTTTTCTCCTAATGAAATAGAGGAAATTATGGATATTCCAAATTTACTAACAAAACAATTGATTGATACAACGGATACCTTTTCTGTTGAGCAAGATAGTTCCATTACTGTTGATGACTGTGAAGATACCTTATTTATTGCTGTCAGAAATTATAAAAATCAAGATATGACAGACCAAGTAAATGACCAGCTCAACATTGCACAAAAAATATATGCTGATACCACGCCTATTTTAAATTATAGTTCCAAAGCGGACAGCCTTTCTTGTAAAGTTGTTTCTTTTAAGGCATTGGGACCATTTTTAAAAGTATTTATCCTAAGTAATGCTACAGTCAACAATCAATACTTATTTAATCAAAGAAACATATTGATACATATGCCAACTGGAGAACAGCTTGCTGTCCGTGACTTATTATTACCAGAAAGCATAGATACTTTAACAGAGCAGCAATTAACTTATTTAGATTCTACAGATTTTTCTTTAGATAGTAGTGGGAAAATTACTGTACCATTGCAACCCCCTACGGAAGAAGGAACCATGAATCTGACCTATGAAAGTAAATTATTTGATTTTTCAAAATATTCAAATTTTTGATAAAAGGAGTTTTTTATGAAAAAATCTACGAAAATAGGAATGTCTTTGTTATTTTTATTATTATTTACAAGTATGATTTCTACTACTGTTTATATGTACTACATGGGTAACAAACAAACTACACCTATTGAAGAAGCAGAAAAAACAGAAACTACAGAATCCACAGAAACAGAAGAAGCATCATCAGAAACAGAAGACTGGAGTCGATTTTTTACTACTGATTTTTATGAAAGCACCTTTCCTAAAATTGGTGTTTCTGCCGTAACAGCACCCATTGGAGAAAACATTGTTTCTACTTTTCGCAGCAATATTCCAGAAGGGGAAAATGTATTATATTATGGAACAATAGAGGATAATATTAGAAAATTACTTTCTAGAGAATATGACATTATATTCTCTCCTGCTCTTTCTGATGAATTATTAGAGATACAAAGAGAATATCCTACAGATTTGGATTTTATTCCTATCTCTAATGAAGCACTTGTTTTTTTAGTGAGTCAAAAAAATAGTATTCAAAACTTATATTTAGAAGATATTCAAAATATCTATTCTGGAAATACGAAAACTTGGGAAAATTTCACAAGAGAAGATGAAGCTATTATTGCTTATCAAAAACCAGAAAATTCTTTGATACAATATTTATTTTGTTCTCTTGTTTTACCAAAGGATATGCTGATGATACCACCGCAAGAAATTCGACCAAACGCAGAAAAAGAATTAGAAAGTATGATTTCCTGTTATGATGGTGGAGAATATGCAATCGGTTATGACACATATTACTATGCGAAAGATATCGTATTTGATTATAATGTAAAAATGCTATCTATTGATGGAATTTACCCAACCAAAAAAAATATCTCAAAAGGAATTTATCCAGTCATGACCAATTATTACGCTATTGTGAGAGAAAACAGTTACACAGGTTCTCCAGAACGAAAACTTGTAGACTATCTTACCTCTCCAATAGGACAAGAACTGATACAAGAAAGTGGATACATTCCACTCGGATAAAAAATGAAGACTCAAGTTATTCTTGAGTCTTCATTTATCAAAAAGGAAATTATTCAGATTCTTTTTTCTTACCCATACCGAAAAAGCCTTTCTTTTTCGGTTCTTCTTTTGGTGGTTCTATTTCCTTATTGGAAAGATTTGGTTCTTTTTTTGCAAAGACTTCCTGTTTTAAAACAGGTATCTTTATGCCTTTATTGGTACCAAATTCAATAATAAAACATTCTGCTGTAATATCTGCAACTTTGCCAAACAATCCACTATTCAATAACACTGTATCACCAACAGAAATACCATTTCTTAATGCTTCTAATTGCTGCTCTCTTCTTTTGGTTGGGCGGATAGAAAAGAAATAAATTACTGCAAAAATAATAACACAATACATTATAATTACAGTAAAAGGATTTCCCCCAAAGGCTCCCGCTGGTGCTGCCTGCTGTGCTGCTTGTGCTGCTCCATCTACAACAGGCGCCGCTGCTCCTCCTCCACCAGATGGTATAATTGGTGTGGTAACATCTAATAAAAATAAATTCATGCTACATTCTCCTTATCTTTCTATAAACTTTATACAATATATCATTATATAAAATTTATTATCATACGTCAAGCTAGGAAGAAAGTGAAAAAGTTGTTTTTTAGTGTTTCTGCAAATATTCTTTTGCTGCCTTGTAGGCATGTTCCATCCCAATATGATAGGTTCTGATGTTCCTTTGTTCATAATTCTTTATGACAGATGTTAAGTATTCTTTTATCATTTCTTCTTTCACTTCTGTTTTTTCCTGTGGGGCTTCTTCCTCTAATATTATCTTATGAACATCTATTTTCGTTAATTCTGGCACAACATCATAGGATAAATCCATCCAATGATATACATCCCATTTGGTATAATAATCCATATGCTCTAGGTTATATTTTACAACAAAGGCTTCTGGTTTTAAAATACTCATTCCTGTAATAAAGAAAAACAATACTAGAAATAAATACCGATATAATTTATACTCTTTTTTGTAAATGGAATAAATTACACCTATCATACTAACAGCCAGCATTGCTAAAAACCAAAGTACCAATATTCTCATGATTGTCATATGATACGCTTCTACATACAACATCATACGATAGGCAGAAGATACAATCATAATACCATTACAAATAGAAACAGCAGTCAATATAATGTCTAATACTTTGCTTTTTCTAAATTTTAAATTACATATTACAAGCATTAAAAAATTAATAACACTGACAAACAATAACTCAAAAAATCCTTTTCTGGCATAAGCTGCATAAGTATATTCTTGTGGCAAATTTCCTTTTTGTGCAAACAAATATAAAATTTGTATTCCACAAAATAAAACATATACAAAAAGTAGGATACTTGTAAAGGTAATTGCTATCATAGGCTCTGCTTGTTTTATTTGTTTTTCTCCTGATTCATTCCTTGCCAATCCAGAAATAAAACAATAAAATATCCAAAAGCCTGACAAAAATAAAAATAATACAACTATCATATTTTGTGGTAAAAATAAATTTCCTAGTAAGGTAATTATCATATTTTTAAATACATCATCTGCTGACATTAACATTGCAACAACCACAAACGTTAAAGGTAAACCAATTCCCAGCCCTAAAAAAATATAAGACCATTTTTGCTTTTCTTTCTTTTTACTTTGCTCTATGATATCCTCTATGGGTTGAAACAAACTGGCAACGCTCCCAAAAATCAGTAAGAAAAAATTATAAAGATATGTTTTTAAACTCCATTTTGTTTCCTCATATATTTGGTGAAACATAATAACAATAAACAATATAAAGATAAGCTTTTTTTGTAAAAAATGTAAAAATTGATAGTTTGTCCAAAGCATACCTACACTCATCACAAGAATCATACCCACATAAAGCATACTACTTTTTTTTATTTCTATGTTCCATTGTTTTATAATGGCAAAACAGCAACAAAGTTGTGCTAAAGTGGCAAACAATACTCCAAGTCCTGACTCTATTTTATATTCTCCCAAAACATAAAAAAATGCAAATAAAATACAAGTAAGTACAAAGTGTCCATAATTTTCTTTGATTTTTTGTTGATAAATTGTTTTTTTAGGCTCTTTTTTTATTTCCTGTTTTGGTGTTTCCTTTTTTAATGTTTCCGGTTGCGTTATTTCTATCTCATTTTTGTTTTCTTCTTGTTTTTCTATTTCTTCCTTTTTCTTTTCTTGTTCTTCCATACTTATTCCTCCTCTACAAATTCTAATATATCACCAGGCTGACATTGTAGCACTTTGCAAATACTTTCTAAGGTAGAAAATCGAACCGCTTTTGCTTTATTATTTTTTAATATAGATAAATTTGCCATCGTAATATCAACTTCTTTTGCTAATTCCGTTAGCCCTATTTTTCTTTGTGCCATAACAACATCTAAATTCACACGGATTCCCATATTTTCCCTCCTATATTGTCAAGTCATTTTCTTCTTTATAACTTACTGCTTGCTGAAAAACCTTTGACAATACAAAACTAAACAGCCCTGCAACAAAAAACATAAGAATAATAATAACAGTAGATGGTGTAATGGTATAAAAAAGTCTTATCGTAGTAGCAATAGAAATAGCAAGACTATAATAGCCCATTTTTTTCAGGCTTGTTACATTTTTCTGAATAAAACAATTTTCTTCTAATACCGTTTGAAACATTTTCCTTAACTCTCCAATAATCATAACTGCTAATGCACCTGCAATAAAAAACAAAATACACATTTCTATAAAATGGGTTTCAAATACCCTATACCATTTTCCCATATAACGAAAGATGACAGGGATAGCAAGACACACAATACAACCACTATAATACATAAAATCCAACAACCATTTTACATATTGTTCTAATCTTTTTTCTTTCATAAAATTTACCTCCTATATTTGTTTTTTACTATAGCACAATACATTTCGTTTTTCAATATATTTTTATTGTTTTTCAATAAAAATTTTATTTTTATCAATAAATTTACTTTCTATTTGAGTTTCATTCAAAAGCGTCTTATTTCTTTTTTCTAACAATTATTTCAATGATATTAGATTGTTATTGAACTATAACAAATGTTCAACTTCATCACACACTAGTTTCCTACAAAAGTTCTTTGCTTTTTTATAAGAAAGTAAGTTATTGTAAAAACGATGGAAATATGCTAGTATAAAAATCAACAAATATTAAAGGTGGAAATGATATGAACAAAAAAACAGTTATTATTGGAATGTCTGGAGGCGTAGACAGTTCTGTTGCAGCATATTTATTAAAACAGCAAGGATATCATGTTATTGGTGTTACCATGCAAACCTGGGAAACAGCAGAAAATCATGCAGAAATAGATGCAAAAAAAGTTGCCTCTACATTAGAAATTCCTTATCATGTTATCAACTTTAAACAGGAATTTGAAAAAAATGTCATTGATTATTTTATTACAGAATATCAACAAGGGCGTACACCCAATCCTTGTATTGTCTGCAACCGCTATGTTAAATGGGAGGCACTTTTACAATTCAAAAAACAAGTTGGTGCTGACTTGATTGCTACCGGACATTATGCACAGATTGAAAAGCACCCTGAAACCAAAAGATATACTCTTAAAACTTCCATAACTAGTGCAAAAGACCAAACCTATGCTCTTTATAATTTAACGCAGGAACAGTTACAAAACACTTTGATGCCTGTTGGAGCTTATCACAAAGAAGAAATTAGAAAAATAGCAGAAGAAATTGGGATTCATGTCTCACAAAAAGCAGATAGTCAAGAAATTTGTTTTATACCTGACAATGACTATAGTAATTTTATAGAACAAAAAACTGGAAAATATCCTTCTGGTAACTTTGTAGACTTAGATGGCAACCTATTAGCAAAACATAATGGAATTATTCATTATACTGTTGGACAAAGAAAAGGACTAGGCGTTTCTTTTGGAAAGCCTATGTATGTTTACGGAATCAATGTTGAAAAAAATGAAGTTATTCTTTGTGAAAATGATGCCTTATTTCAAAAAACACTTTATGCGAAACGCTTAAATTTTGTAGGAATCGAAAACATAGGACATGAAATGCGTTTTCAAGCAAAAATACGATATAACCACAAAAAGGCATGGTGTACTGTTCGCATGAAAGATAAACTATTAGAATGTATTTTTGATGAGCCACAACGTGCCATTACACCCGGACAAGCTCTTGTATTATATGATGGTGATTACGTTGCTTGTGGTGGTACTATTATTTGACATAGAGAGAAGGGAGAGAAAAATGATGATTTATTCTGATTATCATATGCATACCAATTTTTCATCTGATAGCGATACAGCAATGGAAGATATGATTGTGCAAGCCATATCTTTAGGTTTAAAAGAAATTGCTATCACTGACCATTTAGACTATCAATATCCTGACCCAGAATTTCCTTTTTTATTAGATTATGATGCTTATACAAAAAAAATACAACAAATGCGTGAAAAATATGATGGTAAAATCATTATTCGCAAAGGGGTAGAATTTGGTTTACAAGCCCATGTCAAAAAAGAAACTGATGATTTTTATGCCAATGGTCATTTTGATTTTGTAATTGGTTCTACTCATTGTGTAAAAGGATTGGAACTTTATGGAAATTCTTTTTATCAAGGCAAAACACAGCATGATGCTTATTTAGAATATTTTGAAGATTTATATAACAATGTAAAAATTTATGATTGTTTTAATGTTTATGGACATATGGATTATGTAAATCGTTATGGAGACTATGATAATAGAGAATTAAACTATATTGAATTTCGAGAAATTATTGATGAAATTTTAAAATTACTCATCAAAAAAGAGAAAGGAATTGAATTAAATACTTCTGGTATAAAATATGGTTTAGGATATATTCATCCCAAATTTGAAATTGTAAAACGTTATAAAGAATTAGGAGGAGAAATTATTACGATTGGTTCTGATGCACATTCTCCAGAATATATTGCTTCTCATTTTAAAAAAGCTTATGAAATATTGTGTTATGCAGGCTTTCAAGCATTTACCATTTTTAAAAAGCAGCAACCTTATTTTATAGATATTCCAAAATAACCCTTTTTTGTGGATGCTATTCACACTTGCTAACTTTTTGTTGAAATCAATATTTTTAAAGGAATAAAATTTTTCCTTACTTTAATTAATTTTATAAAAAAATCTCACAAACTGAATTTATAGGAGGAATGTATAATGGAACGTTTTAAAAAAATATATAGTCAAGGAAATCTTCTTCACAATGTGCTTGAAATTTGGGTGGATACTGAAACAGGTGTAAATTATGTGTTTCACAGAGATGGAAATGCTGCAGGATTTACGGCACTGTTAGATAAAGATGGAAAACCAGTTGTAACACCATAAAATATATTCTCAAAAAAGTGGTTTATTATCCATTTTGATAAAAGTCAGAAGTTTTTGTAGGAACTTTTTGTAAAAGAAAAAAGTTCCTACAAATCACTTCAAAAATACACTTGTTAGTGCAAAAACCTTAAAATCTTTAAAGCCTTATCTCAAACACTTTTTCTTTGGCTTTTTTCAAGAAAGAAAGGAGCAAACAAAGTTTTTAATGTCTTGCTTTTCGCATACATTGTTGTGTAATACTTTTCTTGTTTCAATGCCTTGTATTGATGCTGGAATTTTCACACCAGAAACTTTTTCTAATTCTTTCATTAACACAAACGCATCCTCTTTTTGATTTTTTTCATCTAAGGCTGTCATAACATCTTTTGTAAATTTATAAGGACTTGCTGTAGATACAATTACCATAGGAGTATTGTCTTTTGTTTGCTTTTTATATTTTTGATATGCTGCATAGGCTACCGCAGTATGAGTATCCATTACATATTTTGTTTCTTTATATAGTTTTTGAATAGATTGATAGGTTTCCTGCTCTGTTGCATACTCTCCAGAAATTTCACTTTCCTTTCTATTGATTTGATAAGTTCCTTCTTGCTGTAATTTTGTCATACATTCCTTTGTTTTTTCCTGTCCTATGTTATGACACAAAAATCTTTCTAAATTACTAGAAATCAAAATATCCATCGAAGGAGAAATGGTTACATGGAATGTTCTATTTTTATTATAAACACCTGTTTCAAAAAAGTCATAGAGCACCTTATTATCATTTGATGCACAAATAAAATGATTTACTGGTAATCCCATACATTTTGCATAATAACCAGCTAATATATCCCCAAAATTACCCGTAGGTACAGTAAAATTCAGCTTATCCCCTACTGTAATCGCTCCTTGTTTTATGGCTTGTGTATAAGCATAATAATAATATACAATTTGTGGCACCAATCTACCAATATTAATGGAATTTGCAGAAGAAAAAAGATAGCCTTTTTGTTCTAATGTTTCAGAAAGTTCTTTATCTGTAAAAATACTTTTTACAGCAGATTGTGCATCATCAAAATTCCCTTTAATTCCTACAACACAAGTATTTTTTCCTTCTTGGGTTGTCATTTGTAATTTTTGTACAGGGCTGACACCATCTTCTGGAAAAAACACAATAATTTTTGTTCCCTCTACTCCTGCAAATCCTTCTAAAGCTGCCTTTCCAGTGTCTCCAGAAGTTGCTGTCAAAATGACAATTTCTTTCTCAATGTGATTCTTTTTTGCTGCAATCTTCATAAAATAAGGTAAAATGGACAAAGCCATATCTTTAAAAGCAAGTGTTTTCCCATGAAACAGTTCTAAAAAATAAGCATCTCCTTTTTTGACAAGTGGAACAATCTCACTTGTGTCAAATTTCGTATCATAAGCATTTTCAATACAATATTTTAATTCTTGTTCTGTAAAATCTGTCAAATAAAGCTTTAAAATCTCATAAGCCAATTCTTTATAATCAAGGTTTATTAATTCTGATAAAGGTTTGTCCATTTGAGGAATTTCTTCTGGAATAAAAAGTCCACCATCTGAACAAATACCTTTTAATATTGCCTGTGAAGCTGTTGCTGTAATTGTTTTATCTCGTGTTCCAATATACTGCATGTTATGTCCTCTTTTCTATATTTCATTTTATTTTTTCTGTTTTAATCTTTTCAGCGAAACGCTAGTTTCATATTAAGGTTCTTTGAGGCGTTTGAGGGCTAGCCCTCAAGGTTTTTTGACAAACTGAAGTTCTTTGTTTTCTTTTTTTCAGGATAGGGAAGGTTTTTTATGCACATTTCTTATGGTTTTCTTTTTTCCTTTTGTCGTTTTTTTCTCTTGCTTTTTTTCCTGCTTTTTAAAAGGTTGTGCTGGACGTATTAAACAATGCTTGTCATATCCTACCAAATCTTCTCTATGCGCTTTTTGGAGCGCTTCCAAAACTAAATGATAATTTCGAGGTGCCTTATATTGCATCAAAGCCCTTTGCATTGCCTTTTCATGTGGTGTTTTTGGAACATAAACCCTTTCCATTGTTCTAGGGTCTAATTCCGTATAATACATTGCTGTAGAAAGTGTCCCCGGTGTTGGATAAAAATCTTGTACCTGCTCTGGTTGATGTCCAATATCTCTTAAATATTCTGCCAATTCAATAGCAGCTTGTAAATCACTTCCCGGGTGACTACTCATCAAGTAAGGTACTAAGTATTGCTCTTTATTGATTTTTCGATTAATTTCTGTATAGCGCTTTACAAACTTGTCATAAATTTCTCTTGTAGGCTTTCCCATTTTTTCCAAGACCTTTGGTGCAACATGTTCTGGTGCAACTTTAAGTTGACCACTAACATGATATTTACAAAGTTCTTCAAAAAAAGTTGGGTCTTTGTCATAGATTAAATAATCATAACGAATACCAGAACGAATAAATACCTTTTTTACTTTGGGTACTTCCCTCAATTTTCTAAGTAATGTAACATAATCTTTGTGGTCTACTTTTAATTGTTCACACTTTGTCGGAAATAAGCATTGTTTGTTTTTGCAAGCACCTTTTGTCAACTGTTTTTGACAGGCAGCTTGTCTAAAGTTTGCTGTTGGTCCACCCACATCATGAATATATCCTTTAAAATCTGGCTCCCAAATCATATTTCTTGCTTCTTCCACAATTGAATCATGGCTTCTAGCAGTTACCACTCGCCCTTGATGAAATGCCAAAGCACAAAAATTACAGTTTCCAAAACATCCCCTATTGCTAATCAAACTAAATTTTACTTCTTCAATGGCAGGAATCCCACCCGCTTTTTCATACATTGGATGATAGGTTCGCATGTAGTGATAAGAATATGCCTTATCCAATTCTGCTGTTTGCAATGGAAAAGAAGGTGGATTTTGTACAACATACCATTCCTTATATTTTTCCACTAATGTTTTTGAAAAAGCATCTGTATTTTGGTATTGTATCAAAAAACTTTCTGCAAACTTTGTTTTAGATTGTACCACTTCATGATAATCTGGTAAATAAATTGCGTCAAACGCTCTGTCAGGGTCTTTTGTTTTATAGACAGACCCTCTGATAAACGTAATTTCTTGTATGGGGAGTCCACTATCCAATGCTTCTGCAAGTTCCACAATCTGATGTTCTCCCATACCAAATAAAACTAAATCCGCCCCAGAATCTAACAAGATAGAACGCCTTACTTTATTATCCCAGTAATCATAGTGCGACAATCTCCTTAAACTTGCTTCAATACCACCCAATACAATGGGCGTTTTTTTATAAATTTCTCTTAACTTATTGCTATACACAATATCTGCTCTATCAGGACGGCAACCTATTTTTCCGCCCGGAGAATAAGCATCTTTTTGCCTCCGTTTTTTTGCCACACTATAGTGATTTACCATAGAATCTATGTTTCCACTGCTTACCAAAAAGGCTAGTCTTGGCTCTCCTAATTTCATAAAATCTTCTTTTTTATTCCAATCAGGCTGTGGAATTATCCCTACTTTATAGCCCGCATTTTCTAACGTTCTACAAATAATTGCTGCTCCAAAAGAAGGGTGGTCAACATAAGCATCTCCACAAATATATATAAAATCTAGTTGTTCCCACCCTCGTTCTTTTACTTCTTCCATTGTTACTGGTAAAAAAGGCATCTTATTTTCCTCTTTTCTTTTTTATATCGAAAGTAATTGTATCATAGAAGGATTGTAAACGCAATATGCTACTCCCACTTCCAAGCAGTACGATATTTATTTTTTAAACGTCCTTTTTGCATTTTTCCCCAACCCAATGCATAACCATCTATTCCAACTAAACACCAACCATCCTTTTGTTCCAATATAGAAATAGTTTCTCCCTTCAAATATCGGACTGCTTCATCGTATGTTAAATCAATATCATTTTTTACATTTTGTTTTGTCAAGGCAAGTGCAAATGCTTGAGAAGGTTCAAATCTATTTTTTTTGAAAGTTCCCAACTGTAAACCGCTTCGTAATACTCTAAGTCCTTTTAACATAGGGACATTTTCCGGCAAATAACACAAATCATCTCCATAAATTTTATAAATTCCCTTTGTTTTTTGCCAATTCGGATATAAAACTTGTTTTTCAAATTCTTCAAAAAAAGAAATCCTTTTATCTATTTGTTCCTTTTCCGTTTCAAAAAAAGTTTCTGTTTTTGTTCCTTGTTTTTGAAGCAAAGCTAAAAAATGCCCTTCTCCTTTTATTTTATGAGGGAATAACCTTGCACAGCCTTCCCTTCCTATTTCAAACCCCCATTTTTGTTGAATTGGTACTATATTAAATTCTTGATGTAATTGTAAAAATTGTTTTATTATTTCTTCATTTTCCTCTGGTGAAAAGGTACAGGTAGAATATAATATCATGCCACCTGCTTTTAACATCATTGCTGCATATTCTAATATTTCCTTTTGCTGTTCTATGCAAAAATGTATCAACTCATGATTCCACTTTTTTATCATATCACTATCTTTCCGAAACATTCCTTCTCCAGAACAAGGGGCATCTATCAATATTTTATCAAAATAATTTTGAAAATAGTTGGAAAGTTTTTGTGGTGTTTCACTCATTACAATACTATTACAAATTCCAAAAAGTTCTATATTTTTTAAAAGTGCTTTTGTTCTGCCTGCACTAATGTCATTGGACACTAATATCCCTGTCTGACCTAATCTTGCGCCTAATTGGGTACTTTTTCCGCCGGGTGCAGCACAAATATCTAATACATAGTCCCCTTTTTCGATTGGCAACACAGAAGCAGGAGACATTGCACTTGGTTCTTGTATGTAATATAGTCCTGCATAATAATAAGGATGTTTTGCTGGACGTGCTTGTTCTTCACAATAAAATCCTTCCTCGCACCATACGACAGGCTCTATTCCAAAAAGTGGCTTTTTTACATATTGTTCTTTGCTCCATTTCAAAGAATTAATACGAAATCCTGTTTTACTTTTTTGCTCAAACGAAGCCAAATATTGTTGAAATTCTTTTTCTCCCAACAGATGTTTCATTTTTTCCATATATTCCTGTGGTAAATTCATTTTTTTGTCACCTATTCTTTTATTTTTATCCTATCATATAAAAAAATAAGTCGAATGACAATTCTTTTTTTCTTTACAAAGAACATTTTTTTCTATATTATATAAATCAGTTTGCTAATAAAATTTTTTAAAGATTAATTTTATAAAGAAAAGTGCAAGTTTTTCCAATAAAGTTTTTTGTCCAACTTTTTTAAAAAAAGTTGGTGGGTATGGATGAAACCCACAAAAAAAGACTTTATTGACAGACTATAGTTTTTTTAATAATAAACATCAATAAAAATAATTTCAAAAGGAGTGATATACATGTCAAAACAAAACTGGAAACCAGGTACCGTTCTCTATCCTGTTCCTGTTGTTATGGTATCTTGCGGCAACATAGATGGTGAAAAAAACATTGTTACGGTTGCTTGGACAGGCACCATTAACAGTGACCCTGCTATGACCTATATTTCCTTGCGCCCTTCTCGTCATTCTTATGACATCATCAAACAGTCAAAAGAATTTGTTATCAATTTAGTCACCAAAAAACTTGCTTATTCCTGTGACTACTGTGGTGTCAAAAGTGGAAAAGAAATAGATAAATTTAAAGAAATGCATTTAACCGCTGTAAAAGGTGCAAAAGTCTCTGCACCTATTATTTATGAAAGTCCTGTTAATATTGAATGTCATGTCAAGGATATTATACCCCTTGGTACCCATGATATGTTTTTAGCAGAAGTTGTAAATGTTTCCGTTAGTGATGAATATTTTGATAAAAGTGGAAAATTTCATTTTAATAAAACCAATCCTGTTTGTTATTCTCATGGTTGTTATTATACCTTAGGGGAAAAATTAGGTGGCTTTGGTTATTCTGTGAAAAAGAAAAAGGGAAGAAAAAAATAGATAATTAGGAAAATTTTTCTAGTCGAAGTCGAAAGAACGGTATTTTTTCATAGTTTATTAAAAAAGTGGCTTATTTTTGAATTAATGAAAGTTGGAAGTATTGGAGAAACTTTTTTCTTTTGTAAAAAGTTCCTCCAAACCACTTCAAAATGTAAAAGACTACAACCGCAGTCATTCTAGTTCTATAAACAGCAGCAAAACACTTGTTTCATATAAAAGTCCTTTGCTTTCTTTTTTTCAAGAAAGGAAATTATTTTAATTTTAACCAGTTTGCAATAACAATTTTTTGTACTTCTGATGTACCTTCATAAATTTCAGTGATTTTAGCATCACGCATCATTCTTTCAATTGGATATTCTCTTGTATAACCATATCCACCGAATAACTGCAAGCATCTTCTTGTTACATCACTTGCGGTACTACCAGCTAAATATTTTGCCATAGAAGACAAATGGCTATATGGTCTATGTGCATCTTTTTCACAAGCTGCTTCGTATACCAATAATTTTACTGCTTCTACTTTTGCAGCCATATCTGCTAATTCAAATTGTGTATTTTGGAACTGACCAATTTTTCTGCCAAATTGTTTTCTTTCTAATACATATTTTACACATTCATCAATTGCACCTTCAGAAATACCCAGTGCTTGAGAAGCGATACCAATACGACCTGCATCCAATGTTTGCATCGCAATTTTAAATCCTTGACCTTCTTTTCCTAAAATATTTTCTTTTGGAATACGACAATTTTCAAACACTAATTCACAAGTTGCAGAACCTCTAATTCCCATTTTTCTTTCTTTTTTACCAAAAGAAAAACCAGGTGTTCCTTTTTCCACAATAAAAGCAGAGATTCCTCTTGTACCCTTTGATACATCTGTCATAGCAACAACAACATAAGTATCTGCATATTCTCCATTTGTAATAAAGATTTTTGTTCCGTTCAAAACATATTCGTCACCATCTAACACTGCCTTTGTTTGCTGCATAGATGCATCTGTACCTGCACTTGGTTCTGTCAAACCAAAAGCACCTAATTTTTCACCTTTTGCCAATGGTACTAAATATTTCTTTTTTTGTTCTTCTGTACCAAACTGGAAAATTGGTTGACAACATAAAGAGGTGTGTGCAGAAACAATAACTGCTGTTGTTGCGCAAACCTTTCCCAGTTCTTCCACTGCCATAGAATATGCTAAATTATCTGCACCAGCACCGCCATATTCTGTTGGAAAAGGGATTCCTAAAAATCCATATTGTGCCAATTTTTTTACTGTTTCCACTGGAAAACGCTCTTGTTCATCTAATTCCTCTGCTAAAGGCTTCACTTCTTCTTCTGCAAATTTTCTGTACAAATCTCTCAATAATAAATGTCTTTTTGATAAACTAAATTCCATAAAACTGTCCTCCTTCGACAAACAAACAAATTTTTGCAATCTTATTTTTGCAAAAATAGCAAATCAGAAAACGATATTCCATCCATTTATGAATACAGAAAATCGCTTTATTGTGAATCTATTCACATTATACATGATTTACACAAAAATTGCTATAGTGTTTTGAAAAAAATGCAATAAAATTTAAGCTAACATTGACAATATTTATAAAAATTTACTGAATGATAGCATTTATTTTGGAATGTTTTTGTGATTTTTCTTTTTTAATTCTTGTGTAAAAATTGGTTGATATCTCAATTTACTACCAATACGCACACTTTCAAACAATGTAATACAATCTACTATGATTTCCTTTTGTTCTACAAGTATGGACTTTTGCATTTGTGCAAAAGAATGATAAGGGATTGCTTCCCTTGCTAAAGTAATATGGGGACTTAATTTCTTTTTTTCTCTTGCAAAACCTTGTCTGCTTAAGCTTTTTTCTAATCCTTCAAATAACCGAAATAATGTATTATTTTTTTCTGTTCCTGCCCATATAATCCCTTTTTCTCCTCTTTGAAAAACGCCAATCTGATTTAATGTTAATACAAATTCTTTATTTTGTAAAGCCGTTTCATATACCGCTTGCTTTAAGTCATCAATTTCTCCTGTTGTTGTTTCTCCCAAAAAATGCAATGTCATGTGAAAATTATCTTTTTCTGTAAAATTTCCTTTTTTACACATCTGAGCACATTGTTGTTGTATTTGGAACAACATTTCTTTTACATCTTGTTTCATAGAAATTCCTATAAATGTCCTCATTCTTTTCCTCCATCATTTTTAAACTCTAAAAAAAGGCTTTTAGGTTAAACTAAAAACCTCAGTCTGTCAAAAAACCTTGAGGGTTAGCCCTCAAACGCCTGATTCTTTCTTTCAAGAAAGAATCAAAGAACTTTAAGGCGAAATTAACATTTCGCTAAAAAGATTGATTTGATAAGGAAAAACGCTAGTTTTTCCATGAAAGTTTTTTGTCCAACTTTTTTTTAAAAAAATTGGTGGGTGTGGGTGAAATCCACAAAAAAAGACTTTATTGACAAGCTGAGGCTTTAGGTTGAACTAAATAGCCTTAAAAGATTAAGAGCTTAGGGGACATTGCCCCTAAACCCCATACTAAACACTTTACCTCTTAATAAACGGAACAAATTCTATTTTTCATCCAATAGGCTTCTATTATCGTTTCATAAAAAGTCTGTTCAACTTTCTTGCGCAATCATCAAAAGCTTTCTTTCAAGAAGGCATCAAGAAAGTAAGTTTACCGCCGTTTGTACAACATTTTCTACAGTAAAGCCAAACTCTTGAAACAGAGTTCCTGCTGGAGCAGATGCGCCAAAATGGTCCATGGTAATTGTTGCACCATCCAAACCAACATATTTATGCCAGCCAAAGGAGGAGGCTGCTTCTACTGCAACTCTTTTCCTTACTACATTGGGTAATACACTTTCCTTATATTCTTCTGATTGTTCTTCAAACAGTTCAAAGCTTGGCATACTGATGACTCTAGCTTTGATTCCTTTTTGTGCCAATTCATCATACGCTTTATAAATCAACTCTACTTCTGAACCACTTGCCATAAGTAATACATCTGGTGTACCTTCACAGTCCCTTAAAATATAAGCACCTTTTAAGGCTTCTTTTCCTGTACCATCTAGCAGTGGTAAATTTTGTCTTGTCAATACCAATGCAGTAGGAGAAGTTGTCCTAAGAAGTCCCGCTAACCAACCTGCCGCTGTCTCTCTTGTATCACAAGGACGGAACACCGTATAATTTGGCATACTTCTTAATGCTGCTAAATGTTCAATGGGTTGATGTGTTGGACCATCTTCTCCAACACCAATACTATCATGGGTCATAATGCTTATCACTGGCAATTCCATCAATGCGGACATTCTTAAACCTGATTTCATATAATCGCTAAACACAAAAAATCCTGCAATATAAGGTCTTAATCCACCATGTGCTGCCATCGCATTTGCCATTGCTGTCATAGCAAATTCTCTAATACCAAAGTGAAGATTAGAACCTTCTGGGTTTTCCACAGAATAATATTTTCTATCTTTCATTACAGATTTATTAGAAGGTGCTAAATCGGCAGACCCACCAATTAAATTTGGAATAATTTTTGACAACTTTTGTAATACCTTTTCAGAAGATGCTCTTGTCGCAAGATTGCCCTCATAAGTCCAATAATCTTCCTCATTTAACAAATCCACAGGTAACTTATCACTATGCCAAATATCCCATTCTTTTGCTAATTCTGGATTTGCTTTTCTATAACTTTCAAACAATTCATTCCATTGTTGTTCTTTTTTTGCAAATTCTGCCTGCAACTTCTGCATATGTTCTGCAACTTCTTTTGGCACTGCAAATGTTTCTTTTTCTGTCCAACCAAGCGCTTGTTTGGTTGCCTCAATTTCTTCTTCTCCCAAAGGTTCCCCATGTGCAGAAGCTTTCCCTTGTTTATTTGGCGCACCATAACCGATTATAGTATCTATTTTGATAATAGAAGGTTTTGCTTTTTCTTCCTTTGCAAATTCAATCGCTTTTGCAATCGTATTAATATCTGTGCCATCCACTACTTCTTGAATATGCCAACCATACGCTTCAAACCGTTTTAATACATCTTCTGTAAAAGCAACATCTGTACTACCTTCTATAGTGATATTATTCGAGTCATAAAGCAATATTAATTTTCCTAATCCCATGGTAGCAGCCAAAGAAGCAGCTTCTGCTGAAACACCTTCCATCAAACAGCCATCACCACAAAGTGCAAAAGTATAATGGTCTACCACTTTATATTCTGCTGTATTAAACTTTGCTGCTAAATGTTTTTCCGCCAATGCAAAACCAACTGCATTAGCAATTCCCTGTCCTAAAGGTCCTGTTGTAATTTCAACCCCTTTTGTTAATTTATATTCTGGGTGTCCGGGGGTCAAAGAACCTTTTTGACGAAATTGTTTTAAGTCTTCTATTGTCAAACCATAGCCAAACAAATGTAACAAAGAATATAACATTGCAGAGCCATGTCCTGCTGATAATACAAATCTATCTCTATCCGCCCAATCTGGATTTGCTGGATTATGTTTCATTTCCTTTGCCCAAAGGGTATATGCTGCTGGTGCAGCTCCTAAAGGTAATCCGGGATGACCACTATTTGCTTTTTGGATTGCTTCTGCCGAAAGAAAACGAATTGTATTTACAGATAATTGTTCTATTTCACTCATGAAAAAATTCCTCCTAATTTTGAAAATCTTGGGCATTGCTTAACTTTGTTTTTTAAAAATTTATTTTTTAGGTACTGTTTCCCAATCTTTCAAAAATCTTTCAATCCCAATATCTGTTAATGGATGTTTTGCCATTTGTACAATTACATTGTAAGGAATTGTTGCAATATGGCAGCCTACTCTTGCTGCATTGATAACATGAAGTGGATTACGAATACTTGCTGCAATAATTTCAGTAGAAATACCATGTACAGCAAAAATGTCTACGATTTCTTCAATTAAATTCATACCTTCTGTACCAATATCATCTACTCTACCAAGGAAAGGACTGACATATGTTGCACCTGCTCTTGCTGCAAGGAGTGCTTGTGTTGCAGAAAAAATTAGGGTAACATTTGTTTTAATTCCTTCTGCTGTTAATATTTTTACTGCTTTTAAACCTTCTAAGGTCATAGGAATTTTAATCACAATGTTTTTATGAATTTTCACCAATTCTCTGGCTTCTTTTACCATACCTTCATGCTCTAAACTAATCACTTCTGCACTGATAGGTCCATCTACAATGGTTGTAATCTCCTTTACTACTTCTACAAAATCCCTGCCTTCTTTTGCAATTAAAGAAGGATTTGTTGTTACACCGCAAATCACTCCTAAATCATTTGCCTCTCTAATATGTTCCACATTTGCAGTATCAATAAAAATTTTCATAATGTCTCTTCCTTTCTCTGTTCCACTACTAATAAGTTCTTTACTATTGTTTATTTTATAGCAAAATAATGATAAAATCAATGATAAAATTATAGTATTTGTAAAAAAACAATTTATTTGAATCCCACAAATGCGTAAATTGCATAAAAAAAGAATATGATTTTTAATCATATTCTCAGCTTGTCAATAAAGTCTTTTTTGTGGGTTTCACCCACACCCACCAACTTTTTTAAAAAAAAGTTGGACAAAAAACTTTCCTGAAAAAACTAGCGTTTTTCCTGATAAAATCAATCTTTTTAGCGAAACGCTAGTTTCGCATTAAAGTTCTTTGATTCTTTCTTTCAAGAAAGAATTAGGAGTTTGAGGGCTAGCCCTCAAAGTTTTTTGACAAGCTTAGAATATGACTTTTTATCATACTTTTTTTTATTTTAATTATTTCGTTTTATCCAAAAGTTTTTGATAAGCTGGGGACATTTCTCTTAATTTTGTAATAATCATTGGTAATTCCTGCAACACAATATCAACTTCTTTTTCTGTATTATCATGGTCTAAGGTCATACGTAAAGAACCATGTGCTTTTTCATGTGATAAATTAATGGCTAATAACACATGGGATGGGTCTGAAGAACCAGCACTACATGCAGAACCGCTTGAAGCAGCAATTCCTTTACTATCTAATAAGAACAACATAGATTCTCCTTCCACAAAATCAAAGGAAAAATTACAATTTCCGGGTAATCTATCTTTGGGATGTCCATTCAACTTACTATAAGGTACTTTTTCCAAAATACCATTTATTAATTTATCTCTTAAAAAGATTAATTTTTTTGTATTTTCCTCCATTTCTTCATTTGCTAACTCTATAGCCTTTCCCAATCCTACAATGCCCGCTATATTTTCTGTACCAGCCCGTTTTCTTTTTTCCTGTGCCCCGCCATGAATCAAGGGATGAATGTTAACACCTTTTTTAATATAAATTGCACCAACACCTTTTGGCGCACATAATTTATGTCCAGACAAAGAAAGCAAATCTATATTCATTTCTTTGACATCAATTTTAACATGACCTACCGCCTGAACAGCATCTGTATGAAAATAGATTCCTTTTTCTTTTGCAATCGCACCAATTTCTTTTATGGGTTGTATGGTGCCAATTTCGTTATTTGCAAACATAACAGAAATTAAAATGGTATCTTTCCGAATTGCCTTTTTTAGTTCTTCTAAACAAATTTTTCCAAATTCATCTACAGATAAATAAGTAATTTCAAAACCTCTATCCTGCAAATATTCACATGTATGCAATATAGCATGATGTTCTATTTTTGTTGTAATGATGTGCTTTCCTTTTTTCTCCATTGCTTCTGCAATGCCTTTTAATGCCATATTATCACTTTCTGAGCCGCCTGCTGTAAAATAAATTTCCTCTGTATCTGCATTTAACGCTTTTGCTACTTGTTCTCTTGCTTTTTCCAATGCCTTTTTACTTTCTCTTGCAATGGTATATACACTAGATGCATTTCCATAATTTTGCATAAAGTAAGGCAACATTTCATGATATACTTCTTTTCTTACTGCTGTTGTTGCTGCATTATCAAAATATATGTTTGTTTTCATAAAAACACTCCTTTAAAATATTCTATTTTTATGTCGATTTTTGTCTTTTTTTGATTTTATTTTTTTAAAAAACTACAAAAAATAAAAAATCATTACAAAATTCTACAAAAAATTTCACAATTTATATTAATACTAAAAACTTTTTCACAAAAATTATGACATCATATTCCCATATAATTATTTTCAAAATATAATAAATAATCAAGACTGAAATATCTATGATAGGTAAATACTTTTTTTGTAATGTATAATACTATATTATGCAATAGAATCTTAAGAGGTGATATGCATGCAGTTTAAAGACCGATTAAAAATGTTAAGAAAAGAAAAAAAATTAACACAGGTTCGTTTAGGTAAAATGTTAAACTATGGCTATACTGCTATAGCTAACTACGAATCCGGAAGAAACAATCCTTCGATTGAAGACTTGAAAAAAATCGCAGCAATATTTAATGTTTCTATGGATTATTTATTAGGAGTTAATGATATTCGTTATCCTTATATTAGAGATGACAATTCCAACGAATTTAATGAAGTTCGTCGTCATTATGCTAACTTATCTCCTAAAAAAATTCAAGAACTTCTTTTCTTTATGGAATGGTTAGAAGTTCGTCCAGAAGAACCAGAAGCAGAACAAAAAAATACTTGTTCAGAACCATTACAAGAAGGAACTGTTTTACAAGTTGCAGAAGATATTTCATCCTATAATTCATCTATTCCAGCAAAAGATGAATAAAACAAAAAAAGACAATACTATGGTATTGTCTTTTTTTGTTTACAAAATCAACATTTTTAAAGAAATATTGTTCTTTTGTTTATTTTAATGCATTTGCTTGTTCTTTTAACTCCTTTGCGGCGGTCCATGTTGTTTCTGTAATTTTTGCTCCACCAATCAAACGGGCAATTTCAGAAACAGATTTTTCTTTATCCAAAGCAGTGACAGTAGTAATTGTTTTTTGTTCTTCCATATTTTTTTCAATCAAAAGATGATGGTCTGCCATAGCTGCAATTTGGGGCAAATGGGTAATACAAATAATTTGATGGGTTTTTGCAATAAAAGCCATTTTCTCTGCCACTTTTTGCGCTGTTCTACCACTTACCCCTGTATCAATTTCATCAAATATGAAGACCTCTATCTTATCCGCTTTTGCTAAAACTGTTTTTAATGCCAACATGACACGTGACATTTCACCACCTGATGCAATTTTTGTCAAAGGTTTTAGTTCTTCTCCTGCATTTGCAGAAATCAAAAATTCTACTTTATCTTTTCCATTTTGTGTTATTTCTTTTTTATCTTCTATTGAAATAACAAATTTACCATATTTCATTTCCAAATCCCATAATTGTTGTTCAATCTCTTTTTGAATTTCTTGTGCTTTTTCGATTCGAATACTACTTAATTTTTCTGCTTTTTGTAATAATTCTTTTTCTGCTTTTTTCTTTTTTTCATTTAACTGCTGTACTATTTCTTCACTATTTAATAAAAAATCCAACTCCTGTGTTGCATCTTGATAGAATTCTAAAATTTCTTCTATATTATTTCCATATTTCTTTTTTAAATGATAGATTAATTGTATTCTTTCTTCTACATTTTCCAGTTCTTCTGATTCTTCTACAATGGTATCACTATAATGTTTTAAATCTCTGACCACATCATCCATTTGTGCATAAACAGAAGATAATGTTTCATAAATATGATTTATTTTTTCATCATATTTCGTCAAGTCCGCAACTTCCTGCAACGCCCTAGAAAGTTGGTCAATAGAAGAAGACTGCATTTCTGTTCCGTGATATAAAAAACATAAACTATTTTCTGTTAAATTTCTAATTTTTTCTCCATTCATTAATCTTCTTTTGGTTTCCAGTAATTCTTCTTCTTCTCCTATCTGAAGCTTCGCTTGCGCAATTTCCTCTATTTGAAATTGTAATAAATCTATCTTTCTCGTTCTTTGTTGTTCATCTCCCAATAATTTTGACAAACTTTTTTCAATTTCTTGAAATGCTTTATAAGAAACCTCAAAATCTTCCTTTGCTTCTTCTAATTTTTTTCCACAAAATTGGTCAAGAATTTGGATATGTTTTGCAGTATTTAATAAAGATTGATGTTGATGTTGACCATGAATATCTAAAAGCCCCTCTGCACATTCTTTCATCATACCCACTGTCACAACATTACCATTGATGCGACAAATGGTTTTTCCTGTTTGATTCATCGTTCTTGTTAAAAGTATTGTGCTATCTTCCTCTATTGGTATCCCATTTTCCTCCAGTTTTTTTAGAATCTCTTCTTCTTTTACAGTAAAAACAGCCTCAACTAATGCCATTTTTTCGCCTTTTCTCAAAAAATTACTGCTGGTTCTTTCTCCCAATGCAAAGTTAAGAGAATCAATTACCATTGACTTTCCTGCACCTGTTTCTCCAGAAAGAATATTTAATCCTTTTTCAAAATCAATTTCGCTTTCTGTAATCAGTGCTACATTTTTAATGTGTAAATGTTCTAGCATTTTATTTTTTCTCCTACCACTTACTTTAAAACCTTTAAGACCTTAGGGACTTTATCCCTAAAACCCTACAAGCTTTTTGAAAAAAAGCTTGACCAAAAACTTTTTCTTTAAAAAAACTAACATTTTTCTGTGAATAAATAAAGTAAATTCTATATTTTCCCATTGCTTCCTATTTATGTTTCATTCAGAGTTTTATTTAAGACCTTAGGGACTTTGTCCCTAAAATTCTACAAGCTTTTTAAAAAAAGCTTGAACCAAAAACTTTTTCTTTAAAAAAGCTAACATTTTTCTGTGAATAAATAAAGTAAATTCTATATTTTCCCATTGCTTCCTATTTATGTTTCATTCAAAGCTTGGTTCAACTTCTGTCAAACAAAGTTAAAGTTCTTTGCTAAGCTTTCTTCCAAGAAAGCTTGGTTTTTTATGATACATGTATCATTCTATAAAGTCTTTCCATAATTGCTGCTGCTTGTTGTTGTGTTTTTACCAAACAAAATACGGTATCATCTCCTGCTAATGTTCCTATAATATCATTTTCCTGCATATTATCTAATGCTGCACCAACTGCATTTGCCATACCCGCTAATGTCTTAATGACAATGGTATTTTGTGCATAATCCATTTTCGTAACTGCTTCTTTAAATACTCGAACAGAACGTTCTGCAAGTTCAGAATTAATTCCTGAAGTCACTGCATACTTTTGTTTTCCTTTTGTCGTTGCTATTTTCGTTAAACGCATTTCTCTAATATCCCTTGAAACAGTTGCTTGCGTTACTGTAAAGCCAGCTTCTTGCAATTTTTTTGCAAGTTCATCCTGCGTTTCAATATCATAATTGTCTATCAATTCTAATATTTTTGCATGCCTAGCAACTTTCATTATGATAAGCCTCCTTTACCTGCCTAATTTTTCCCGTAATACATCATAAAAGCTCACTTGTTTTGTTTTCATAATTGTTGTAAAATATTGCGATTTTTTTATTTGCACTACATTTCTACTTTTTAAAGACATAGAACGTTGACCATCTGTACTTACAATAAAATCTTCATTTCCTCTGCTAGAAACTTCTACTGTAATTTTATCTTCTGCTGAAACAATAATTGGTCTACTTGTCAATGTATGAGGGCAAATAGGCGTAATTGCCATAATTTCCGCATCTGTTTTTAAAATTGGTCCTCCTGCTGAAAGATTATAGGCAGTTGAACCTGTTGGAGTACAAATAATAACACCATCCGCTCTTAAAGTATCCACATATTCCATATTGACAAAAATATTAAATTCTAATATCTTAGAAGAAAACCGTCTTGTAATACAAACATCATTTAATGCTAAAAGCCCTTCTATCCGTTTCGGTTCTGCAAAAACTGCTGCTTCTAACATCATCCTTTTTTCTATGCTATATTCCCCTTTTAACACTTTATCAATGGCACATTCTGCAAAGTCTTTTTCTTCTGCTGTCAAAAAACCCAAATTTCCCAAATTAATTCCTAAAATTGGCTTTCCGTACATTGCACTCCGACGTCCTACCCCTAAAAGAGTACCATCGCCTCCTAGTGAAATTAAAAAATCTGCATTTTGATAAATTTCTTCTTCTTCTTTCGCATATAATTCTAAATTTGCTAATATCGCTGTCTGATTTGTCAACATTGGCTCACAGTTTTCATGTAGCAAATGTTTTATTAACCTTTTGGTTATAACAAAGTTTTTATCTTTTTCTAAATTAGGTAATATCCCCACTCTTTTCATGTTTTCCCTCTCCTTCTAATACTTGATGAGAAGTACAAACGACAGTTTCTGCCATATCATATGCTTTCTCTTTTGTAATACCAGCAGCATTTTTTTGCAAATAAATTAAATATTCAATATTTCCTTCTGGACCTTTAATGGGTGAAAAACTAATTGCATGAATCGCAATATTTTGTTCTATCGCATATTCTATTATTTTTATGATTACTTCTTTGTGCACATTCCTATCTTTTACAACACCTTTTTTTCCAACCTTTTCCCGTCCCGCTTCAAACTGAGGCTTTATCAAACAAACTAATTTCCCTGTTTCTCCAAGTACCCCCAATACTGCTGGTAATACCTTTGTCAGTGAAATAAAAGAAACATCTATGGAAGCAAAATCTGCTTCTTCTGCAATATCGTCATGTGTGATATATCTTACATTTGTTTTTTCCATACAAACAACACGGCTGTCATTTCTTAATTTCCAATCAAACTGCCCATATCCTACATCAATGGAATATACTTTTTTTGCACCATTTTGCAACATACAATCTGTAAATCCACCTGTTGATGCACCAATATCAAGACAAATGTTATTTTCTAGCATAATATCAAATTCTGCAATCGCTTTTTCTAATTTATAGCCTCCACGACTTACATATTTCATTTTATTATCCTTTACCACAATCTCTGCTGTCACTGCAATCTTTGTTCCTGCCTTTTCCTCTTTGACTCCATCCACATAAACATTTCCTGCCATAATATAAGCCTTCGCTAGTTCTCTGGATTTTGCCATATTCTTCTTTACTAATAATATGTCTAGTCTTTCCTTTTCAGTCATTTACAGTTCCTTTCCAATTTCATTTTATCAATAATAGAATGATAAATTCCTTCTCCATCTAATTGATACTCTTGATATAGTTCTTCTGTTGTGCCTTGTTCAATGTATTTATCAGGAAAACCTATATTCCATACTTTTACACCATAAATACCACAATCACTATAATATTCTAACACTTTTGAGCCAAAACCGCCCTGTCTTACCCCATCCTCAATCGTTACAATATATTCACAACAGTTTGCTACTTCCTGTAATTTTTGCTCATCTAAAGGCTTTAAAAAGCGCATATTGACTACAAATGCTGTAATATCCTGCTGTTTTAATTTTTCTGCTGCTTGCATAGCAAAAGAAAGCATATGTCCTTCTGCTAACAACGCAACTTTGTTCCCTTTTTGTATCACTTCACTTTTGCCATATGTAATTGGCTGTTGATGATTTTTAAATTCTTCGGAAGCAGTTCCTCTTGGATATCTTATTGCAATTGGTTTTTTAAAATTGATAGCAAAGGCAAGCATATCCTCTAATTCCCATTTATTTTTTGGAGAAAGCAACGTCATATTCGGAATATGACTTAAATAAGCAATATCAAAAACACCTTGATGTGTTTCTCCATCTGCACCCACAATACCTGCTCTATCAATAGCAAATATCACTGGCAATTTTTGCATACAAACATCATGTACAATCTGGTCATATGCCCTTTGCAAAAAAGTAGAATAAACTGCAAAAACAGGTATCATTCCCTGACAAGCCAAACCTGCCGAAAAAGTCACACCATGTTGCTCTGCAATCGCAACATCAAAAAACCGCTTCGGAAATTTTTTTTGAAATTCTAAGAGCCCTGTACCCGATGCCATGGCAGCCGTTAACGCTAATATATTTTCGTTTTTTTCTGCTAATTCTACTAATTTTTTTCCAAAAACAGCAGAATAATCTTCTTTTTCAGCAGAAAAAGTTTTTCCTGTTTTAATATCAAACTTTCCTACACCATGATATTTCCAAGATTCTTGTTCTGCATAAGGATAACCCTTTCCTTTTTTGGTTTTTACATGAATCAACAAAGGTCCTCTCATTTGTTTCACATTTTCAAATACTTCTTTTAATTCTTCCAAATTATGTCCATCTATAGGACCGATATAATGAAAGCCCATTTCTTCAAAAAGCATACCTGGCAAAAACAAAAACTTTGCACCAGAACGCATTTTTTCAAATACAAAATTTGCTGCATTTCCCAACAAGGGCACTTTTTTAGAAAAATTCTGAAAATTTTCTTTTGCATGAATATAAGCAGAATCTGTTCTTAAATGGGTTAAATATCTTGACATTGCCCCTACATTATTTGCTATCGACATTTCATTATCATTTAATATTACAATTAAATTTGTATTTTCCTTGGCTGCATTGTTCAATGCTTCATAAGCAAGTCCTCCAGACATAGCACCATCACCAATAACAGCAATCACATGGTTCTGTTCTCCTTTTAAATCTCTTGCTTTTGCAATGCCTAAGGCTACCGAAATAGAAGTGGAACTATGCCCTGCTGCAAAAACATCATATTCACTTTCATGCGGTTTTGGAAATCCACTTAATCCATTGAACTGTCGCAAATGACAAAATTGTTTTTTTCTACCTGTTAATAACTTATGAATATATGCTTGATGTCCTACATCCCATACAATTTTATCTTTTGGCAAATCAAAACAATAATGTAAGGCTAAAGTTAATTCTACAACACCTAAATTAGATGCTAAATGTCCCCCTGTCTTGGAAACACTTTTAATTAAAAAATGTCTTATTTCCTTTGCTAATTGTTTTAATGTCTTTTCCTCCATATTTTTAATATCTTTTGGAAAATTTACCTGTTTTAGCAAATCATTCACATTGCAACCCTCCTTTTTTCAAAAAAGCCAATAGATTCGGTCAAAGCCCAAAGCTTTAAGATTTTAAAACAATAACCCTGTTGCTGTTCCTAAGATTGCCCCAGCAATCACTTCTAAAGGAGTATGCCCTAGCAATTCTTTTAACTGTTCCTGTGGTGTAATCCCTTCTCTGTGTATTAAAATATTTAAAAGTGCTGCTTGCTTTCCTGCTGCACGTCTTACACCTGCCGCATCATACATTACCACCATTGCCAGTACCATACTAATGGCAAAAAAAGGGGATTCAAAACCACAATACCTTCCTAAACTAAATGTTAGTGACATTACTAATGCAGAATGAGAACTTGGCATTCCTCCAGAACCATAAAAGCGAGACAAATCTAATTTATCATTTTTTACAAAAGAAAGAATTGTTTTAATTATTTGTGCAATTGCCCAAGCTAATATGGCTGCCCAAATTGGTCTGTTTTGTAATATCCCAGTAAAGTTCATCGTATCACCTACTATCTTTCTACAATTAACTTTTTCTGTCTATCAAATATTGTGTCAACTCTGCTAAAAATGTTCCTTTTGAAAAAGTTTTAAAAATGCAAATTGCTTCTTGTGAAAGGTTTTGTATCATTTCTTTCGATTTCTCTATACCATAGATTGTTACATATGTATTTTTTTCATTTTTTTCATCACTATGCACTGGTTTTCCCAATTCTTCTAAACTACTTGTAATATCTAATACATCATCTGCAATTTGAAAAGCAACACCCAGTTTTTCCCCTGCTTGTTCCATCATTTCCACTTGTTGCTTTGTTGCTCCTGCTAAGATTGCGCCTGCTTTTAAAGCTCCTTGCAACATAGCAGCCGTTTTATTTTTATGGATAAAATACATTGTTTTTTCATCAATTTCTTTTCCTTCACTTAAAACATCTACCACCTGACCAGAAAGCATACCATAAACGCCAGCGCCCTGTGCAATTGCTTGCATTGCCTTCACTGTTTTTTCAGAGCAGTTCTCTACACAGGCATTTGCCATAATTTCCATTGCATGATGTAACAAACCATCTCCCGCTAAAATAGCAAGTGCTTCCCCAAATTTTTTGTGACTTGTCAGTTTTCCTCGTCGATAGTCATCATTATCCATTGCTGGCAAATCATCATGGATTAAAGAATATGTGTGTATCATTTCTATAGCACAAGCAAAGGGAATTGCTTCCTTACTATTTCCTCCTAACATTTCACAAGTAGAAAGCAATAAAACAGGGCGTAATCTTTTTCCCCCTGCAAAAATGCTATATCGCATTGCCTCAAATATTTCAGAAGGATATTCCTTTTGCTTTGGTAAATATTGTTCTAAATAACCATCTATTTCTTTTGCTTTTATATTTAATACTTCTTTACAATTCATTTGTTTCATCTCCTAATTCAAAAGGTACTTGTTCTATTTCTCCTGAGCTATTTTTTTGCAATAATACCACTTCAGATTCTGCCATTGTTATTTTTTGTCTGCAAATATCTGCCAATGTCATGCCTTCTTTATATAATTCAACAGACTTTTCCAGCGAAACTTCTTGTGTTTCTAATTGTTCCACAATTTCTTCTAACTTTTCTATCGCCTGCTCAAAGGTCCATTTTTTTTTCGCCACTGTCGGAAAAACTCCTTTCCGTTTTTACTGTTTCTTCTATGATTGCCTTTGCTACTCCATCTTGAAAATGTAGCATTACAACATCATTTTTTTGTATGTTATTTATACTTGTAAGAGTTTCTCCTTTTTTATTTTGTACCAATACATAACCTCTTTTTAAGGTTGCAAAAGGAGAACTTGCTTCCAAACGTTTTTTTAATGCTACATATTGTAGTTGTTTTGTTTGCAAACAATGTAACATTTTTGTTTCCATTCTTTTTTGCATTTGTTTTATTTCATTCTTTTGTTTTTGTGTGTTATCCAAAGGTTGTGTAAAAACATTGGATTGCATAATAAATTCTAATCTGTTTTTCCATTCTAAAATTTTATTATCTATTGCATTTTTTAACATATCTTCCATATACTGTAGTTGTTCTGACAAATCAGAAACATTTTTTACAGCAATTTCTGCTGCCATAGAAGGGGTAGAGGCTCTTACATCTGCTACAAAATCTGCAATCGTAAAATCTGTTTCATGCCCCACCGCAGAAATAATCGGTGTTTCAGAAGCAAAAATTGCTCTTGCTACCTTTTCTTCATTAAATGCGGATAAATCTTCTATAGAACCGCCACCACGCCCCACAATAATAGTATCTGCTTGGCATTGATTGGCTAGTTTGATTCCTTGTACAATGGAATCTGCTGCATATTCTCCCTGTACCAACACTGGAACAACAATAATTTTAACACTTTGGTTTCTTCTTTTTATAATCTTAATGACATCTCTTACTGCCGCCCCTGTGGGAGATGTCACAACCACTATACATTTTGGATAAGCACAAATTTCTCTTTTATAATCTTGGTCAAAAAGCCCTTCTTGTTCTAATTTTTGCTTTAATTGTTCAAAAGAAAGGCTTAAACTTCCAATTCCTAATGGTTCTATATATTCCGCATAAAGTTGATATTGTCCTGTTTTTTCATAAACAGAAACATAGCCACAAATTGCTACAGATAAGCCATTTTTCGGCAAAAAAGGAAGCATTTCTGCTTCCCCACGAAACATAATACATTGTATACAAGCAGAAGCATCTTTTAAAGTAAAATACAAATGTCCAGAGGAATGTGCTTTAAAATTAGAAATTTCTCCTTTTATCCAAAAGCTATTTAGCACAAAATCATTTTCTAGTAATGTTCGGATATAATGGTTAATTTGTGCTACAGAATATACTTTTACCTGCATACCCCACCTCTTATTATGCTTTTTTTACAATACTTCCTAAAACCCCATTGATAAAAGCTGGCGCTTCTTCTGTACTGAACTCTTTTGCAAGTTCTATTGCTTCATTAATGGCTACACTTGATGGAATCTCTTGTGAAAAACAAATTTCATAAATAGCAAGTCGTAATATTGCAAGGTCTACTTTTGAAATTCTTTCTTTTGCCCATCTTTTGGAATTTTTTGAAATCATTTCATCAATTTCTGCTAAATGTGTTTTTGTACCTTCTGCCTCTTTTAAGATAAACTCTTTTTCGTTTTGTTCTACGACTTCCTCCTTTTGTTCAAAAAAAAGAGTTTTCGTTTCGTCAAATTCTTCTTGTTGGTGAAAGTCTATCTGAAATACTAAATAAAAGGCGTTTTTCCTTGCCTCTCTCCGATTCATGAATTTCCTCCTGCCTTTTTTATATGAACAAATACCACTCTTAAAAGTGGTATTTTAAAAATCAACTCTAAATATTATTTTAATCTTCTTCCAATTCATTTTTTGTTGTTTTTGACTGTTTTTCCTTTACAATACCACACACATTGACATTTACCATAGCCACTGGTAAACCTGTCATTGTCTCTACTGCTGATTTTACTTTTTTCTGAACTTCCACAGCAGCAAGCTGTATTTTTGTACCAAAAAGCAAAACAATATCTAATTCTAATGTTAATTCTCCACCATCAGAATTTACTTTTACACCTTTTGTTTGACTTTTTTTCCCAAAAAATTCCACCAATGCATTACCAGAAGCACTGGATGCATTCAATACACCCTCTATTTCCATCGCAGCAGTTGCTGCAATCACTGCCACAACTTCATCTGCAATTTGTATCTGTCCAAATTCTTCTTTTTTATCAGGCATAAACTATCCCCTCTTTTCTTTTCCTATAATAAATTATTATAACAGATTTTTTGCACTTTGCAAATAAATATACAATTTTTACTGCATAAATTTATAATATTATCCAATACCATTATAAAAGATGCCCATAATATAAACAAGTAAAGTCAAGCCTACAAACACATATTTTGTCATAGGTTCAAACCATTTTCCAATGGTTTTTGTTCTTCCCATCTGTGCTTGTTCTCTTGCAAACTTGCTGCCACAAACCCAAAAAAACATGATTGCTGCCAATAATGCACCTAATGGTATAATATAAATAGAAACAATATCCATCCAAATAGAAACACTATCTCCACTTTCAATACAAACGCCTACTGCTGTTGCAATCACCGCTACAACACAAACTGCTTTTTTACGAGAAAAACCAAATTTTTCCTGTAATGCTTCCACAGGTGTTTCAAATAAATTGACCAGAGAAGTAATTGCTGCACAAAGCACAGCCAAAAAGAAAATAACTGCAAAAACTCTGCCCATCGGCATCATTTGAAATACTTTAGGCATAGTAATAAACATTAAAGGAGGACC
Source organism: uncultured Clostridia bacterium (assembly GCA_910583755.1). Classification (GTDB taxonomy): domain Bacteria; phylum Bacillota; class Clostridia; order Lachnospirales; family Anaerotignaceae; genus Coprocola. Next base: position 28,436 of record CAJTZO010000005.1, on the reverse strand, counting down.
AGAAGCAGGGTCTAATCCAAAGGCAAATACAGCGGGAATGATTACAAACACAGCCAATAAAGAAGCTAAGGTATCAAATAAAGCAACATTTTTTGCACTTTCTACAACATCCTCTGTTTTTTTCAAATAGCTTCCATAAACAACCGTTCCAGAACCTGCTAAAGACAAAGAAAAAAATGCCTGCCCTAATGCATAAACCCATGTTTCTGGTTTTGCAACTTGTTCCCAATTTGGTTTTAACATATACATAATTCCTTCTTGTGCATTTTCTAACATAAAAATGCGAACTGCCATTACAAGAAATAAAATAAAAAATATTGGTATCATAATTTTATTTACTTTTTCAATTCCTGTAGAAATACCATACGCCATGCATATAAATACAATCCCAAGACCTAGAATATGCCATATCACACTGCCAAAATTGCCTGCTAACGCACCAAAATATTCTCCTGCTTCTCCTGTAAAAGCAGAACCTGTAACAGAGCCTGCTAAAAAACGTATAATCCAGCCTACCACAACAGAATAACCAATAGCAATTCCTAAGGAACCCACCACAGGTATGACTCCAACCAATTCCCCCCAGTTGCCGCCTCTCATTTGTGATGCCTTGCGAAAGGCACCTAATGGACCTGTTCCCATGGCACGTCCAAAGGACATTTCACCAATTACTCCAGTAAAACCAATAATGATAATAAATAAAAAATAAGGTATTAAAAATGCTGCTCCGCCATACTGTCCAACGCGATAGGGAAACAACCAAATATTTCCCATTCCTACTGCCGAACCAACACACGCTAACACAAAGCCTAACCGGCTGTTAAAACTATCTCTTTCCTTTTTTGCTGTTTCCATGTTCATTTCCCTCTATTCTTCTTCATAAAATGAAAAATCAATCTTTTTCATTTCCATATCTACTTTTGTTACAATCACTTTGACCTTTTGTCCTAACTTATATTTTTTATTTGAGTGTTCCCCATAAACAACCATATTTTCATCATCATAACTATAAAAATCATCTTCCAAACTTTGTAGGGACACCATCCCCTCTATTGTGTTCGGTAGTTCTACATAAATCCCCCAGCTTGTCAAGCCAGAAATAATGCCATCATATTCCATTCCAATCTTATCCAACATATATTGTGCTTTTTTGAGGTTGTCTGTTTCTCTTTCTGCTTCTTCCGCTGTTCGTTCTCTTGTAGAACACTGCTTTGCAATGTCAGGCATATTTCTTTTTAAAGATTTTCTTTTTTTGTCTGTTAAATTGCCATCCAGTATTAATTTTATAATTCTGTGTATTTCCAAATCAGGATACCTTCTGATAGGTGAAGTAAAATGACAGTAATATTTTGCTGCCAGACCAAAATGTCCGCCATTCTCTGCCATATATCTTGCTTGCTTCATACTTCTTAATACAATTTTTGTTATAATTCTTTCTTCTTCTGTTCCTTCTACATGTAACAATAATTGCTGAATGGATTTAGGATGCAATTCTTCTTTGTTTCCTTTCATTCGATAACCAAAGTTCCTAATAAATTCCTCCATTTTTTGAATTTTTTCGCCATCAGGTACTTCATGGTTACGGAATAAAAAAGGTGCCTCTTGCCAAAAAAAATCCTCTGCAACGGTTTCATTACATATCAGCATAAATTCTTCAATTAAATTTGTGGCAATATTTCTGTCATAAGGTTTAATTTCGATGGGTACACCATTTTCATCTAATATAATTTTTGACTCTGGCAAATCAAAATTAACAGACCCTCTTTTTTTTCTTTTTTCTCCTAGCAAAATACGTAAACGATTCATATTTTCAAGCATCTCTATAAAATCAGCATATTCCTGTAATAATGATGGTGTTTTATCTTCCAAAATTTCTCTCACTGCTGTATAGGTCATTCTTCTATCAGAATGTATGACCGACTTTACAATTCTATGATTGATGACCATTCCTTTGTGGTTAATTTCCATAATACAACTTAAAGTTAATCTATCTTCATTCGGATTTAAAGAACAAATACCATTAGATAACTTATGTGGTAGCATTGGAATAACCCTATCTACCAAATACACACTTGTTCCTCTTTGATAAGCTTCTTTATCCAGTGCTGTATTTTCTTTTACATAGTGTGACACATCGGCAATATGAACCCCTAACTGAAAATTACCATTTGATAGCATTTCCAGAGAAACTGCATCATCTAAGTCTTTGGCATCTTCTCCATCTATTGTCACTGTTTTCCAATCTCTAAAGTCTTCCCTGCCTTCCCGTTCTTCAGGTAAGACTTCCATATTCAGTTTTTTGATTTGTTTATAAACATCATCCGGAAAATCCACTGGTAAATCATATTGTTTGATAATAGAAAGAATATCTACACCAGGGTCATTAACATGTCCTAATATTTCTGTAACAATTCCCTCTGCTTTTCTTTCTTCGTCACCATATTTCCGAATTTCTACAACCACCTTATGTCCAGTGACTGCTCCCATATTGCTTTTTTCAGGAATAAAAATATCTTTTGTTAATTTTTTATCATCTGGTACTACAAAACCAAAGTCATGTACTCGCTGGAAAGTACCCACAATTTTTTCATTTTCTCTTTTTAAAATTCCTACTACTTCCCCTTCTGACTTTCTAATAGAAGAAGATTTCTTATTAATATGATATAATACTCTATCTCTATGCATTGCACCATTTACTTTACTTGCAGGCACAAAAATATCTTCGCCTTTTTCTCGTTCTATAAAACCATATCCTCTGGAATGGGCTAAAAAGATTCCTACTTCTACCCCCAATGTTTTCGGTGATATTAATTTTCCTTTTTTTGTTTCTACTATTTTTCCTTCTTCCAAAAGCTGTGCAATAATTTCTTCAAAATCACCTCTATCCTCTTTTGGCACATCTAACAATGCACAAATGTTTTTTCTTTTCATTGGAACATATTCTTTATTTTCGATGTATTCCTGTATCTTCCTTTTTCTTTGTTTCATTTTTTCGCTTTTCTCTATTTCATCATATTCCATATCCATTTCCTTTCTCTAAATATATAAAAAAGGGACACAAAATGTGCCCCCAGTTTGTTAAAAAACTTTGAGAGCTCCGCTCTCAAACTCCTGTTTCTTTCTTAAAAAACAAAGAAAAAAACAAAGAACTTTTATACGGAAACTACGTTTCCTTAAAAATTGAAACAAACACCTTAAAAAACTCATTTATGTTTGTTTTTTAACTTAATAGATTAATCACAAAGGCAATTATCATAAATAATGCCCCACCAATTTTTGTATATCTTTCTAATGCACCCTCCATTGAATTTCCCTTATTTCTGCTCCAATAAGTATCTGCACTGCTAACTGCACTAACTGCGCCCAAACCTGCGGAACGCTTTGACTGTAATAAAATAATAATGCATAACACAACACCAATTATCATTAACACAACTGCTAATATCATTACTGCTGTACTTACACCAGCATTTGCTACAACAGTAGTAGCTACTTCTCCAGCACCTTCGGCTGCATTTGTAGCAGCATCGCCTGCATTTACAACAAGATTGCCTGCATCCTCCACAAAAAACACTCCTTTCCTTTTTTATTGCAAAATATAGTTATTTATGCATACTGTTGTTATTTTAACATAAAGAATACCCACAAGCAACAAAAAAATTATACTTTCCTTTTTTTATTATTTATGCTACACTTACTTTCTTGAAAGAAAGTAAGCAAAGAACTTTTGTGCGAAACTTACGTTTCGCTGTCATGCGATGAAGTTGAATGGCTATTATAGTGAAACGACAGTAGAATACCACAGATTCAGATTCTGTTTTGTTTGTAAAAAATAAAGGGCTTGCTCAAACTTTTTTTAAAAAGCTTGTAGGAACTTGGGGACAAAGTCTTCAAGAACTTCTACACTTAAAAAAAGTTAGAAATAAAAATAATTTTTTAAAACAATTTATAAGGAGGTTTTTACAATGACACAACCATTAATTGGTATCATCATGGGAAGCGATTCTGACCTTCCTGTTATGAGTGAAGCTGCAAAAATATTAGACAAACTTTCTATCCCTTACGAATTAACTGTAATTTCTGCACACAGAACACCTGACAGAATGTATGACTATGCCAAAAATGCCGTTAAAAGAGGTTTAAAAGTTATTATTGCAGGTGCTGGTGGTGCAGCACACTTACCCGGAATGACAGCTGCTCTTACCCCATTACCTGTAATTGGCGTTCCTGTCAAAACATCAACATTAAGTGGTGTGGATTCCCTTTACTCCATTTGTCAAATGCCGCCGGGAATCCCTGTTGCAACCGTTGCTATTAATGGTGCACAAAATGCTGGTATTTTAGCTGCACAAATGATAGGAGCATTTCAGCCAGAGGTACTGCAAAAAGTGTCCAACTTCAAGCAAGAACTACTTGAAATGGTAGAACAAAAAGCACAAAAACTTGAAACAATCGGTTATATAGATTATATTAACCAAATGCCTAAAAAATAATGCAAAAAAGGAGGGAATGTTTGATAGACATTCCCTTTCTTTCAAAACTTCATCATAGAAATAATTAATTCTACACAACCATCAATTCCCAATGTTCCACTGTTCAAGCACAAATCATAGCCACTCCAATTATCCCAAATATATTCTGTATTATTTTTATAAAATGCTGCCCTTCTTCTATCATTTTTCTTTAATACACCGAATGCCATTTCAGATGCAACACCATATTTTTCTGTAGCAGTTTTGACTCTACTTTGAATGTCTGCATAAATAAAGACCTTTAAACAATCTTTTCTTTCCGCTAATACTCCAGTGGCACATCTTCCCACAATAACACATTTTTCTTTTGCAGCTAATTCTTGTATAATTTTACTTTCTTCCAAAAAAACCTGTCTATCTGCCTGCAATCCGTTCCCTGTTAATCCGCTTTGTGCTAATAATGCTAAATCATATAAAAGGCTTTTATGTCCATTTTCCTCCATATGTTCTATATTTTCCGGTGCTACATTTAACTTTTTTGCTGTCATCTCTAATATCTCACGACCATAACAATGGATGCCAAGCTTTTTTGCAACTGCTTCTCCCACTGCTAAACCACTGCTACCATATTGCCTCTCTATTGCTAATATCTTATATCCCATATTTCCACACTCCTATTGTGCTTTTTCAAATTGACTATTATACAATTGTGCATAAAAACCATTTTGTTTTAAAAGCGCTTCATGATTTCCCTGCTCTATAATGTCCCCATCTTTCATTACAAGGATTAAATCAGAATCTCTAATCGTAGAAAGTCTATGTGCAATAACAAAACTTGTACGCCCCTTCATTAGAGTATCCATTGCTTTTTGAATTTGTACCTCTGTTCTGGTATCTACAGAACTTGTTGCTTCATCTAGTATCATTATTTTATTATCTGCCAAAATTGCCCGTGCAATGGTCAAAAGCTGTTTTTGTCCCTGTGAAATATTGCTTGTTTCCTCATTTAATACCATTTGATAACCTTCTGGCTGTGTCATAATAAAATGATGGGCATGGGCTGCTTTTGCTGCTTCTATTACTTCCTCATCTGTAGCATCTAATCTACCATACCTAATATTTTCCATAATAGTTCCATTAAAAAGCCATGTATCCTGCAATACCATACCAAACAATTCCCTTAATTCTGTCCTATTAAATTCTCTTAAATCATGTCCATCAATCTTAATACTTCCTTTATTAACATCATAAAAACGCATTAATAATTTTATCATGGTTGTTTTACCTGCACCAGTTGGGCCAACAATCGCAACCTTTTGTCCTTCTCCTACATGAGAAGAAAAATTATGAATAATGACTTGTTCTTCATGATAGCCAAATTGTACCTGCTCAAAATCCACAATACCTTTCGTTTTTGTAATATCTACTGGATTTGACACCATTTGGTCTTCTTCTGTTTCTTCTAAAAATTCAAAAACCCTTTCCGCAGCAGCAGCGGAAGATTGCAGCATATTACTGACTTGTGCAATTTGCTGCATCGGCTGGGTAAAGTTTCTAATGTATTGGAAAAAAGATTGTATTTGTCCCACTTGTATTCTTCCAATCATGGTTAAATAACCACCCAAAAGTGCTACCATAACATAGCCCAAATTGCCAATAAACTGCATCAAAGGCATCATCATACCAGAAAAAAATTGTGATTTCCAAGCAGATTCATATAATTTTTGATTTATCTCTTGAAATGTTTTTACAGTTTCCTGCTCTTTGTTAAACACCTTGACAATATTATGTCCAGAATACACTTCTTCTACTTGCCCATTGACATCCCCTAAGTATTTTTGATGTTGCTGAAAATATTTTTGAGAACGTTTTGTAATCAATCCTATCACAATCATAGATGTTGGTATAATAAGACAAGCACACATTGTCATTGTTACACTAATACGTAACATCATAACAAATACACCAATTAGTGTTGTAATAGAAGTAATGAGTTGCGTCACACTTTGGTTTAAACTCATTTGTAAGGTATCTACATCATTTGTTACACGAGAAAGCACTTCTCCTGTTGTTCTACTTTCAAAATAGTTTAAAGGCATTCTATTGATTTTTGTAGAAATATCTTTTCTCATAGTATAAGAAACATCATTGGAAATGCCTGTCATAATAATGCCTTGAATAAAAGAAAAACAAGCACTTGCTACATATAATATCATAAGCATCAACAAGATGTCTGCTATTTTTGCAAAATTAATACCACCAGTACCATTTATTTTTAACAGCAAGCCATTAAATATTTCGGTGGTAGCCTGCCCCAATATGGTAGGTCCAATAATATTAAAAATGGTACCTGCTACTGCAAATAAAAACATAAAAAATAATGAAATATGATATTTTTTCATATAAACAATTAATTTTATCATACTTCCTTTAAAGTTTTTTGCTTTTTCTCCGGGCATACCACCATGTGGACCCGGTGGTCTTCTTTCACTCATCTATTTTCCTTCCTTTCCTAATTTGATTATTGCACTATTTTAATTCTTCTGCGGACAGTTGTGACAATGCAATTTGTTGATAGACCTCACAATTTTTTAACAATTCTGCATGGGTGCCTATACCAGCAATTTGCCCCTCATCTAGTACAATAATCTGGTCAGCATGTAAAATTGTGCTAACTCTTTGTGCTACAATAATTGTTGTTGCTTCTTTTGTTTCATTTTTTAATGCTTTTCTCAATGCTACATCTGTTTTATAATCTAGTGCGGAAAAACTATCATCAAAAATATAAATTTCCGGATTTTTTGCAATGGCTCTTGCAATGGATAATCTTTGTTTTTGTCCTCCAGATACATTGGTGCCACCTTGTGCAATTGGTGTATCAAAGCCTTCCTCTTTTTTGCTGATAAAATCCAAAGCCTGTGCAATTTCCGCTGCTTTTTGAATCTCTTCTTCACTTGCATTCTGTTTTCCATATTTTAAATTTGATTCTATGGTACCAGAAAATAAAACACCTTTTTGTGGAACATATCCTATTTTTTCTCTTAATTCCTTTTGCGACAGTTCTCGAACATCAACACCACCTACTGTAATTTTTCCCTCTGTAACATCAAAAAAACGGGGGATTAAATTGACAAGAGTAGATTTCCCGCTTCCTGTACTGCCTATAATCGCTGTTGTCTTTCCTTTTTTAGCTGTAAAGCTAATATGAGAAAGCACTCTTTCTTCTGCATCAGGATAGCAAAAAGATACATTTTCAAAACAAACAACACCTGCCTGTTCTGGTAAAAAAGATTTTACTTTTGGCGCATCTTGTATTATAATTTCTGTTTCCAGCACTTCACTAATACGGCTACCAGAAACACTTGCTCTTGGTATCATAATCGAAATAATCGTCAACATCAAAAATGACATAATTATCATCATTGTATATTGAATAAATGCCATTAAATCGCCCACTTGCATTACCCCATTATCAATACCATATCCACCTTTATAGACAATTAAAACAGAAATTCCATTCATTACAAACATCATCGTAGGCATCATAAAGGTCATAGTTCGATTGACAAAAAGTGTTGTTTTGGTCAATCTTTTATTTGCTTCTTCAAATCTTTGTTCCTCATGACGTTCTGTGCTAAATGCTCGAATAACTGGTATTCCAGTCAAAATTTCTCTTGTAATTAAATTTAGTCTATCAATCAAGACTTGCAAAGATTTAAACTTTGGCATAGCAATCGTAAATAAACCACCCACAACAATCAAAATTAAAGCAACTGCAACGCCAATTATCCACGCCATAGAGGTATTTGTTCCCAATACCATCATAATCCCACCTATCCCCAAAATAGGAGCATATAACACAATACGGAATATCATCATCATTAGCATTTGCACCTGCTGCACATCATTCGTACTTCTTGTAATTAAAGATGCTGTAGAAAATTTGTCAAATTCTGCACTAGAAAAGTCAATTACTTTAGAAAACACTTTCTCCCTGACATCCTTTCCAAAAGTTGCTGCAACTTTACAAGAAAGAAAAGTGACACCAACCGCTGCACCCATAATAAACAAGGCAAACAATATCATTTTAAAACCTGCTTTTACAATATACTGTATTTGCATTGCGGCTAAATTTATGCCCTGTGCTGCATATTCCTGCTTTAAAAATAATACTGCTGACTGTTCTATAACACTATCTGGTTGCATATCCAGTGGTTTTAGTAATTCCTGTACTTTATGATTTCGTTCTGCTGTAGGAAGTGCCCTTATAGAATCTATATTTTTTGCAGAAAGCAATACATTCATCGGTCGTGCAAAAATATGGTTTAATTTTTCCTTTTTTTCTTCTTCTACATTTTGCAACACAAACAGTTCTTCTTGTTTTTGGTAACATTGTTCTACCAGTTCCTTTTGTTGCTCTGTTAAAAAAAGTTTTATTTCTTCTAATGTTTCCTCTCTTATTTGTATTGGTACGGCATTTTCAATTCCTCCCTGCTGTATCCCTACATCTACAATATCTGAAGTATAGGACGGCAAAGAAAGGTCACAATAAGCCTGTACAAATAATAATATTACAATCATGACAATAAAACCACTTGACTTTTTTAAATACTTTAATAATTTTATCATTTCTACCATTCTCCTTTCTTTATTTTAATAAAAAAGTACCTGCAAGCAGGCACTTTGAGGCTATCAAAAACCTTGAGGAGTTTTTTTCCTTTCGGAAAAAATAGGAATTGATAGCCATTTCCTTATAACTATACCACATAAAACGATAAAAACAATAAAAAGTATGAAAAAATAAATTTTTTTATCTTATGTTAATCTTACATTAATTTTTTTAATATTTCAGTTTGGCAAAAAACCTTGAGGGCTAGCCCTCAAACTCCTAATTCTTTCTTGAAAGAAAGAATCAAAGAACCTTAATGCGAAACTAACGTTTCACTAAAAACATTGATTTTATAAGGAAAAACATTGGTTTTTCCAGTAAAGTTTTTTGTCCAACTTTTTTTTAAAAGTTGGTGGGTGTGGGTGAAACCCACAAAAAAAAGACTTTTTTAACAGACTATTATATTAATCTTTTTAATATTTGTAACCCACCTATTAATACTCCACCAATCACAAAAAACAAAATGCTAAATGTAGAAATTGTCATTGCCTGTTGTGGGATGTCCAAAGTAGTTGGTCCCATAACAATCGCATAAAGAGAGCCTATCATTAGCCCTATAATTGCATAAACAGTTTGGGACCGAAATTTTTCCAGCGCAACCTTTACTAATCTTACTATTGTAACAATTCCTGACAAAATGCCCAACCCAAAAATAATAACTGGTGGAAATGCCTCTACTTGAAATGACAATGCACTTTTAATAGTATTCATCACTGGTACATACAATCCAAAAATAAGTAATAAGGTTGAGCCAGAGATTCCCGGCAACACCATAGCCGAAATAGCAATCATTGCTGCTACAAATAAATAAACTGTTGTACCAAAAGACATATTTAATAAATCAATGGAGGATTCTCCTCCACTTGTTGGATTAAAATATGTAATCAATACCACCACTAAAATTCCCAATAGCATATAAATCATATTTTTACCATATCCTAAAAAAGAATCTTTTTCCTCTTTTATGACAATCGGAATTGAAAATAAAATAAAACCTAAAAACAAAGAACTTACTTGATAAATATGTTTTTCAAAAACAGAGGTTAAGATTAATACTGCTAATATAAAGCCAACAACCCAACCCATCATAAGCTGAATCAAAAAACGAATTGCTTTTATTCTCTGCTTTTTGTTTCCCACAACAAGATTATTGAGCGAATTTATAAAATTATCATATTGCCCTAATAAAAATGCTATGGTTCCTCCAGATACACCTGGTACACTGTCCGCTAATGCCATAAAAAAACCACAAATTACTTTCATTATCACTTTTTCTCACTCTCCTTTTCACCATAACCTTTATCATAGCATATTATACGACATTTGAATAGAAACTTATTCATAAAATTACAGAGTTTGTGCTTGACATCACTTTTAAAGTTACTTAATATGAAATATATACTAAATTATTATCCTATATTTTATAGAAAGGACCTTTTATTTATGCAGCTTAAAACAGTACACCACATTGCTATTATTGCTTCAAATTATGAACGTTCTAAAGAATTTTATGTCAATCAGCTTGGATTTTCTATTATTAGAGAAAATTACAGAAAAGAGAAACAAGATTATAAATTAGACTTAAAATTAGATAATTGTGAGATTGAGTTATTTGGTATTGCTAATAGTCCAAAACGTCCCAGTTTTCCAGAAGCCTGTGGCTTACGTCATTTAGCATTTTATGTGGATTCTGTGGAAGAAACAGTAAAAGAATTACAAAAAAAAGGGATTGAAACAGAACCTATTCGTATTGATACCTATACGAATAAAAAATATACCTTTTTTCAAGACCCTGATGGGCTACCTTTAGAACTACATGAATAAAATGTAAAAATGCTTGACAGATACCATCAAGCATTTTTACATTTACCAAGATTTTATAATTTTATCTATTTCTTTTTTCGCTTTTTCCATTTCTGCGGCAATCTCTACACCAAACACATCCAAATTATCGGCATGAATATAGGTACTTTCATACTTTCCTAGCTCCATCAAAACTCTTTTCATATAATCATAGCCCATATTTTCCTTTGCACTTCCGCCTGCTGTTGTAAGATAAAGCATTTTTTTTCCTTTGCAAAGACCAACAGAACGATTTTCTTGGAATACAAAATTTAATTCGGAAATCATAATATTTTCTACATAAATTTTTAACACAGAAGGAAAACTCCAGTCCCAATAAGGCGCACCAATCAATATTTTCTCTGCTTGGTTCCACTGCAAAGCATAGTGCATCATTGGGTGATTCCAGTCTTTTTTTGCTATTAATTCATTTCTTAATGTTAATTTTTGTTCATCCATTGGTAAAAGAGCAGCATCTTCACAAATTTTGATTTCTTCTATTTCTACATCACTATGACATTCTTTATATTTTTGCAAAAAATACCTACAAAGTTCTAACGTTCTGGATTCTTTTCTAGCACAAGCATTTACAAATAATAATTTCACATTATTCCCTCCTCTTTTGACAAGCATTTCTAATGGCTTTTACAGTTTTATCACATAACTCTGTTATTGTAAATTGTTGCATTTTTCGCATCATAGTACAAATGGTGTCACCTAGTGGCTGTACATATTTTTTCTGGTCCACACCATTAAAATCAATCAATATAGCAAGTGCATTTAAAATTGGTGCTGCGGTACAGTCAACATCCTGTCCTAACATACAGATAATATAAGCAGTTTTCTCAAAGTCATTTTCTCCATACCATAAAGCTACTACTTCTGCTGCTGCATTGGGATAGGCATGTATCCAATGATATTCTTTAAAATATTCCTCACAAACACGCCATGCCTCTTGCCATGTATGATATTTTTTACACTGCTCCAACACAAATGATACAATAGAAGCATATTCACTTTTTTGCGGTAATAGGGATATTGTTTTTTGCAATAAGATTTTTGCATCTTTTTCCACAAAACTTAAGGACACAAGGACAGCATTAAACATACCTCCTATCATGCCATTATTAGAATGGGAAATCATGCTATCATAAATCGCTAATTTTGCTGCTAATTTTGGATTTCCGGGTGCAACCATACCATGAATGGCTGTTCTCATCTGTGCACCTATCCAATCATAAAAATAATTTCCTATTGTACCACTTTCTGGTGGCAAAATTCCCCTTCTTAAATTAGAAAGTGCAATTTCTTCTGCGGAATAGCCATCTGCAATAAGAGCAAGCCATTGTTCTGCAATATCTTCTGCTGTAATCTCATATCCTTTTTGACAAAATCCTTCTAAAAAAGCTAATTCATATGTAATATCATCATTATAGGTTTCTGGTTCTCTAAGATACCCTTTTACGTCACCAAATTTCTTTTTAATATTTTCTGCGGTATAGCCTTCTATCTGTGTACCTAATGCCCCACCTATCAGTTGTCCAAGCCAGCCATACGTTACTTTTTGTGCAAAAGCATCACAAAACACATCTATTTCTATCGGTTCTGGAAAAATTACTTCTTCTTCAATATCCTGCCATGTTCTATAATGTTTATAATTCCAGTAAGAAGAAGTATCATCTTTTTTTGCTGTATTTAGCAAATAATAGATTTTTGCTGTAATTTGTTGGATTGCTGCACCATCTTTTTCTTTTTCTGCTTGTAAGCCTGCCTCAATATATTTTTCTGCTTCTGTCACATTGTAACCCCTATTATCCATACTTTGTATGGCTGCCACAACCAAATGACAAGGCGCTTTGGAACCAGGTACTACACTAAACCAATCTGTAAATAACTTTTTATCAGATGCTTTTCCCGCCTCCAGATATTCTAGCCAACTTTGTTCACAACTTTGCTCTACTGTTGGTGGTACTGCATTTTCTATCCAATCCCTTTCATATTCCCATGCTTTTTTTATCACAAAATAACCTCCTTTATCAAAAGCAAAAACTTGAGTGCCACTTAAAACTACCAACTTTTTTCAAAAAAGCTGAACAAAAATCTTATTTTTTTCTTTGTTTGGAACGAGAATACGAATAAATAGCAATGGCAATAATGGTAATAACATAAGGAATGGTCTGTATTAACTGTGCTGGCAACTGCAACAACTGTAATCGAATTGCAAGGGAATCTGCTGCACCAAACAACAATGCTGATAAAGTAACGCCCCAAGGTGTTCCGCGTCCCATAGACTCCGCTGCCATACCAATAAAACCACGTCCTGCAATCATTTCTTTAGAAAAGAAAGAGACATAACTCATAGACATATACGCGCCACCTAATCCACATAATGCCCCTGCTATGATTAATGCCATATATTTATACTTTCCTACAGAAATCCCAACAGATTTTGCTGCTTCTGGATTTTCTCCTACCGAACGAATCCGCAAGCCTGCGGGTGTTCGATAGATAAAAAAGGCTAAAAGCACCATAATTAATAAGCCGAAATAGGTCAAAAGGCTGTGTCCTGAAAAGATTTCTCCTATGATTGGAATTCCTTTTAACATAGGAATTTCTATATTTGGCACAGTAGGACTCATCAAGCTCTGTGTAGAACCTTTTTCCCCTGTTGTATAATAAATCACAAAAATTGTCAAGCCACTAGCTAATGTATTTAAAGCAATTCCGGCTAATACTGGCTCACTTTTTAAGGAGATTGTAACATATCCAAAAAGGCAAGCCAATGCCGCACCAATTATCATAGCAATCAATACGCCCATAAAAGCACTTTTTGTAAAATAACTTCCTAAAGGACCAGCTAATGCACAACTTAACATAATCCCTTCTGTACCAATAGAATCAATGCCACCTTTAGTAAACACCATACAAGCCAATGCCGCAAATAAAATTGGTGTCATCACACGAATGGTAGTGAAAAAAAAGTCGGTTGAGAATATAATATCAATCATGCTGTTTTTCCCTCCATTTCCTCTAATTCTTTTGCTTCTTTTACTACTAATTTTTGACGGTATTTACTCAAAATTGCCTGTGCTGAAATTAATACAATCATAATTGCTTGTATAATTTTTACAATTTCAAATGGAATATCTGTATTTCTTGACATGATATCTGCACCGATTCTTAAATATGCCAAAAATAATGCCGCTAATGGAATATATTTTGCTTGATACCGTGCCACAATCGCAATAAGTACACCATCCCAACCATAGCCGGGTAAACCTTGATATTGAAATCTTTGATACATTCCAAACAATTCCACAGAGCCACCCAAACCAGCCAAAACACCACCTAATATTTGCGAACCAATTATCATAGCACCTGCATGAATCCCAGAATATTTTGCCATTGTCTCATTTTTTCCAACTAATGTTACTTTATAACCAAATGATGTTTTGTTCAATATCAACCATACAACAACCACCATCACAAGGGCAACTATCGTTCCAGTATTGATTCTTGTTTTGGGAAATAATTTAGGCAACACCATACTATCTGCAAACATATAAGAATAATTGGAATTCATTTGAGGGTCATAAAAAAATGCTGTAATAATATATAAGCCTAAATATAAACAAACATAGTTTAACATTAAAGAAGTTACTAACTCATTTGCATGGCATTTCACTTTTAAGATTGCTGGTATCAATGTAACAAGTCCTCCCGCTGCCATTGCAAACAACATTGCTACCATTAAATTAATCCCAGCTGGTAAATCAAACAGCAATGCGCCTGCTGTTGCTGCCACAGCCCCGATAAAAAAAGCACCTTCCATTGCCAAATTAAAAAGTCCAGCACGATATAACATTGTAACAGAAAGCCCGGTAAAAATTAAAGGTGTCATTGCTTCTATGACATTTCCCATTCTTCTAACAGAAGTGAATGGTCCGATTAAAAAATCTCTTAATGCAGAAAGTGGTTGGTTACTTACTAATAATATAATAGCAAATACCATTAAAAGAGAACAAAAGATTGCTACCATTGTTCTCAATATTTCTACAATGGTCATAGCACTTACTTTTTGATTCATTATGCTCCCTCCCTTTCTTGCTCTGCTTGCTTTTTAATCCCAAGCATATACATACCTAATTCATATTCTGTAACATCTTTACTATTTTCAAAATAGGCTGCAATTTCTCCATCACACATTACAAGAATACTATCACTTAATTCCATAACTTCATTTAAGTCTGCGGAAATTAACAAAATCCCCTTACCAGCATCTCTTTGTTCTACAATTTTTTTCCAAATAAATTCATTTGCACCAACATCAATGCCTCTTGTTGGCTGATTTGCAATCAGTAGTTCTGGGTTTGCAGAAAACTCTCTTGCTACTACTACTTTTTGCATGTTCCCTCCTGACAACATTCCAGCTTGCTGATATTCATTTTTACAAAGAATTGCAAAATTATTGATTAATTCTTTTGCCATTGTTATAATTTTTTTATGATTTAAAATGCCATTCTTTTTTAATTCTTTGTTGTCAATTCTATCAGAAACTAAATTTTCCCATATTGTAACATCTTTTGCAACACCTGTTTTAATGCGGTCTTCTGGAATATAAGAAACACCAGAAGAACGAATTTCATAAATTGTTTTTTCTAATAAATTTTGTCCATTTAATAAAATCTTGCCTTGTATATTTTTATAAAATCCAAAAATACACTCTGCTAATTCATTTTGTCCGTTTCCTTCTACCCCTGCAACCCCTAAAATTTGCCCTCTTTTTAACGAAAAGGAAACATTATTTAATACCTTTTTATTTTCCTGATTCCAATAAGTTATATTTTGTACTTCTAATAATGTTTCTCCAAACTGTGCTGGTTTTTTATTTACTTTTAATACTACATCACGACCCACCATAAAACGTGATATTTCTTCCTCGGTAGAATCAGCTACAGGCATAGTTCCTACATAACGTCCACCTCTTAATACAGTAATATTATCACAAATTTGTCTTACCTCTTTAATTTTGTGAGAGATAAAAATAATGGTATGTCCATTTTGTTTTAACAACATAAGCTGCTCAAATAATTCTTTTGTTTCCTGTGGTGTCAATACTGCTGTTGGCTCATCTAAGATTAAAAGTTTTGCGCCTCGAACCAATACCTTTAAAATTTCTACTTTTTGCTTGACACCAACCGATAAATCAGACACTCTTGCCATAGGGTCTACATTCAAATTATATTTTTTTGCCATATCCTTTACAAGCTGTATAGCACTTTCTTTATCTGTAAAGATTCCTTTTTTTGGCTCCATTCCCAGTATTACATTTTCATACACACGCAATGACTCCACAAGCATAAAATGTTGATGCACCATACCAATGCCTAATTGAATGGTTTCTGCTGCGCTTTGAGAATTGACTTCTTTTCCTTCAAAATAAATTTTTCCACTGTCTTTGGGTTCAATGCCGAATAATATTTTCATCAATGTAGACTTTCCGGCACCATTTTCTCCCATAAGGGCATGAATTTCTCCTGCATTGACAAATAAATTTACTTCTTTATTTGCCATAACACCGTTTGGATATATCTTTGTAATTTGTTCCATACGCAATATTTCATTCCCCATAGCCAAGCTCCCTTCTATCATTATAAAAGATAAAACCTTGAGAGCGTTATTCTCATTTCATAAAATACTCATTTTGCAATAAAGTTTTTGGTCAAATTCTTTTCAAAAAACTTGCAGTATTTAAAATAAAGTCTCAAGGTTTTCTTTTCCTAATTTATGGTGCAACAGAATCAATAATTGCTTGTATTTTTGCTTGGTCTTCTCCCAAAGCAGAAGTGATTTGTACTTCACCTTGTCCTACTTTATTTTGTGCTTCTGTTACTTTTGTTCTAATTTCTTCTGGAACATTTTTTTCATAGTATTCATTGATAGCAATTCCGGTACCACCTTCTTGAATACCAAGACTTTCATAAGCACCATAAGGAACAGTTCCATTGATTTCCATTTCTGCCATTCTTACAAGAGAATTTCCAACTTCTTTTAATACAGAGGTCAAGATTACATTTGCTTTAGCTTCATCTGTTCCTTTAAAAAGCATGGCTTGGTCAGAGTCTACTCCAATAATATACTTATTCATTTCTGTTGCAGCTTCCACACAACCTAAACCTGCTTGCTCTGCTGCTGGGAAGATAATGTCAACTCCCTGATTATATTGTGCAATGGCTGTTTCTTTTCCCTTTGCTGTGTCATCCCATGAGCCAATATAAGAAACATATACTTTAATATCCGGCTCTACTGATTTGGCACCCTCAATATATCCTACTAAAAAGTCTGTAATAATGGGGTGTTCTGAACCACCTACAAAGCCAATTTTTTTATCTTCATTTGCATACTCCATATCAGATGATGTCACAAGTGCTGCCAAAACTCCTGCTAAATAAGAACCTTCATTTTGCTTATAGCTGATAGCATATACATTGGGGTATTTACCATCTTCTATTTCAGAGTCAAACATAACAAATTTTTGTTCTGGAAATTCTTCTGAAACCTTTTCCACTACTTCTGCTGAACTAGAACCATTGGTAATAATGACATCATATTTTCCCTCTTCTGCTAAATCTTGAAAGGTTGGTTCCCATTTTGTTTGGTCACGACCAATTTCGATAACTTTTGTTTCACAGCCAAGTGTTTCTGCAATTTGAGTCACTCCATTGTTTGCAGAGTCATTAAAAGATTTGTCTCCTAATTGTCCTGTACAAACAAATACAAAAGAAGGTTTTCCACTGTCATTCCCTTCTGCTGTTTCCTCTAAATTGTCTGTGCCACTACCGCCACCACAGCCTACCATACTCAAAAGCATAGTGCTTGCTAAAAATAGTGATGCTAATTTTGCTAATCTCTTTTTCATTTTTTTACACTCCTTTTTATATATTTGTAGAACTTTCGTCTACTTTTATAACTTCCTCATAACTTGGGATAGAAGTTTGTGCGCCTTTTCTTGTAACAACAATGGAAGATACCTTTATTGCAAATGGAATAGCTTGTTCACAAGTACAACCTTCTGAAAGTTTGAGCGCAAGCCCTGCTGTAAAAGCATCACCTGCTGCTGTTGTATCAACTGCTTTTACCTTTTTTGCTGGAAATAATTGATATTCTTGTTCTGTTACAAGCATTGCACCTTTTTCTCCCAATGTAACAACTACTTTTTCTACTCCTTTCGCAATAAGTTCTCTTGCTGCTAAAACAATTTCTTGTTCTGTATTCGTTGGTTTTCCTGTTAATATTTGTAATTCTGTCTCATTTGGTTTGAGAATAGAAATATTTTTTAAAAGAGATAGTGGCAACTCTTTTTGCGCTGGTGCGGGGTCTAATAACATCATCTTTCCTTTTTGTTTTGCTAATTCTGCTACAGTGCAAATACTATCAAGAGGAGTCTCCAACTGAGCCACAACAATATCACATTCCTCTATATATTTTTGTTGTTGGATTATCCACTGTTTCGTTAATTTAGAATTTGCACCTGCAATGACAACAATACTATTTTCTCCACTTTCTTCCACCGTAATTAAGGCGATTCCGGTAGGTTCCTTTTGAAAAACTTGGATTGCTCTTGTATCCACATGAACAGACTGCAAATTTTGAATCAGTTTTGTAGCATTTCCATCTGCACCAACACAACCAATCATTGCCACTTTTGCCCCCAATTTTCCCATGGCATACGCCTGATTAGCTCCTTTTCCCCCAGGAACATAGGAAATTTCTTTTCCTAATATCGTTTCTCCTCTTTGTGGTATTTTGGAAACATTTAGTACCGTATCCATGTTTAAACTTCCCACTACTAACAATTTCCACATAACTTTCTTCCTTTCTCCTGCACAATATTTCATTGTCAATAAAGTTCTTTCTTTATTTCTGCAATTTTTTCCATAATTTCTGCTTTATATAAGTCAATCGCTGTTCTATCTGGCATAGAAGGCTGTGCACCTAACCTTGAAACACTAATTCCCGCTGCATATGTTGCAAAAACAATCGCACTAAGAATATCTTTACCTTCACTTATAGCAACTGCAAAAGCAGCAATAAAACTGTCTGCTGCTCCTGTTGTATCTTGTGGTTCAAAAGGTGCCGCATTAAAATACATATGATATTCTTCATTTTTTAAATAACAACCTTTTGCACCTAATGTTACAATCACATTTTTTATTCCCTGTTGGAATAACCATTCTGCCTTTTGTTCCAGAGAATCTTCGCCTTGTACAATCTTATGTAATTCTTTTTCATTTGGTATAAAATAATCAATATATTTCATAACATCATAATCTAATGTTTCTATAGTAGCTGGTTTCAAAAATACAATCACATTTGTTTCATGGCACATTTTAATGGTATACATTGCCGTTTTTTGTGGAATCTCTAAGGATAAAAGACAATATTGTGCCAACTGAAACAACTTTTTTTGCTGGCGTATCTGGTAAGTATCCAATTCTCCATTTGCTCCCGGATAGACTACAATGGTACTTTCTCCACCTTTTGCTACATTGACATAGGCTTTTCCGGTAGAAAGTGTGGTGCTAAAACGTACTCCTTCTGTTTTGACCCCATTTTCCACCAGACAATGATACAATTTTTTACCATCCGTATCATTTCCCAAACTGCCTATCATGTATACAAGTCCTCCTAATTTTGCTGTGGCAGTAGCCTGATTCAGTCCCTTTCCACCTGGTAGTACCACAATATGATTAGAAAGTAAAGTTTCACCATCTGTTGGCAGTTTTTCCACATTAATAATACTATCTACATTCATACTACCCACTACAATCATTTTTTGAGAAGAACCATATATTTTTTCAAATGGATTAGAAACACTTTCTCCTTGTATTAAAATAGGAGAAACAGAAACCCTATTTTTTGTTATTTCTTTTTTGCTTTCTATTTTTTGCAATATCATATTGACGGCTTGTTTGCCTACTTCTTGCCAGTTCAATGTCACAATATCCAATTTAGGATACAATGTATTAAAAAATCCCATTGTATGAATGCAAACAACAGAAATATCTTTTGGGATTCTAGTTGCATGTCTTTGACAAGTTGCATAAGTAGCACAAGCAATTTTTTCATTTTCACAAATCACTGCTGACAAATTACGGTTAATCAACTGATGTGCTCCAATTCTGCCTGCTTCCACCTCATCTTGTCCTACAAAAATGTTTCCCGCCTCAAATAAAATATCTGCTTCAAACAATGCTTGCATATATCCTTCCTTACAATCATCGCCATGTCTATTTTCTTGTAAAAGCAATCCTATTTTTTGGTGTCCATATTGAATTAAATGTTTTGTTGCAAGATAAGTTGCTTTTTCATAGTCTCCATAAACCTGCAATATTTGTGTCTGTTTTATCTTTTTTAACAACAAATAGGCAATTTTTTGCTGTTCCAACAATTCTATACTTTTCTTTTGCTCTCCAATCGGATACAATAAGATAGCATCCATATTCTTACCAGATAATATTTGGATATATTTTATTTCATCTGCTTGTGTCTTTGTAAAATAAACCATAATATTATAGCCGTTTGATACAGCAGCCTGCTCTATACTAACAATCAATTCTTGTTGATAAGATAAATTTTTTGGTATAATAACTGCAAAAGTACAGCTGCGCCATGCAGCAGTTTCACGAACTTTAGAATAAGGTGTATATTGATATTGCTTTACAATTTTTAATACTTTTTTTCTAGTTTCTTCGCTGATGTCATCATCTTTATGATTTAATATTTTGGAAACGGTGCTAACAGAAACTTGAGCCAGTTTTGCAATATCTTTAATGGTCATAAAAAGGCTCCCCTCTGATAAAAATGCTAAACGAAATTATTTTAGTAAACTTTTTTCTTATTAAATATTACTATATCCGAAATAACGGCAAATGTCAATGTTTTCTAGTCATAATTCACATAAAAAAAACAAAAAAAGGTATTTTTTATTCAATTTGTTAAAAAAATAAGACCTTGAGATAAAATCTCAAGGTTCTAGTCTGTCAATAAAGTCTTTTTTTGTGGGTTTCACCCACACCCACCAACTTTTTTAAAAAAAAGTTGGACAAAAAACTTTTATGGAAAAACTAGCGTTTTTCCTTATAAAATTAATCTTTTTAGCGAAACGTTAATTTCGTATTAAAGTTCTTTGATTCTTTTTACCTACAAATATGCTTTTAAAACAGACAAAAACTACTTTTTTAACAATTTCATAATTTAAAATAAAAAACTGCCTATTTGATACACCAAAAATGTAACTATCCATGCTACCATAATCTGAAATAAAACAGAAATTCCTGTCCATTTCCAACTTTCAGACTCTTTTTTTATCGTTGCAATGGTTGCTGCACAAGGAACATACAATAAACAAAATATCATAAGACAATATGCATTTAAGGCATAAAATCCCATACCATTTAATATTTCTGCTAACGCTGTCATACCTACTGCTGAATTAATATTAGGTACAGCAAATAATACTGCACAACTAGATACCACTACTTCTTTTGCAGAAATCCCTGCTATTAAGGCTACTGCAATTTGCCAATATCCCAAACCAATCGGAGCAAAAAATGGCTCTAACAGATGTCCTATTGCTGCACCAAAACTATTTGTCATATCGGTAGAATATCCTTTGATGCCAAAATTTAATAAAAACCACATAATAATAGAAGCGATAAAAATAGTTGTTCCCGCTTTTGTTAAATAATCTTTCACTTTTTCCCATACATATATCCAAACTGTTCGAGCACTGGGCATTTTATATTCGGGCAATTCTATTAGTAAATCATTTTTTAATTCTTTTTTTCCTTTTACTTTCATAAAAAATAAGGCGATTAATGCAACAAGAATCCCAATCACATACATAGAATAGGCTGCAATCATGGCATATTTTCCAAAAAACATACCAGAAAATAATATGTATATAGGTAGCCTTGCACTACAGGACATAAAAGGTGTAACCAACATAATTTTATAACGGTCACTTTTTTGTTCCAATGCTCGAGAAGCCATAATGGCAGGGACAGAACAACCAAAACCTAATATCATGGGAATAAATGCCCTTCCAGAAAGCCCAAGCTTTCCCATAACACCATCCATTACATAAGCTACCCGGGACATATAACCACTATCTTCCAAAAATGCCAAAGCTAAAAACAAAATAAAAATATTAGGTAAAAATGTTAAAATTCCACCCACACCCGCCATAATCCCATCTACAAGCAGGGATATGATGGGTGGACTTACTTTGATTGCTTCTAATGTAGCCACTGCGCCATTACTTATGATTTCCATTAAAATTTCAAAATATCCTTTCAACCAATCTCCTACTGTAAATGTTAAAAAAAACACACAAGCCATAACAAACAAAAAAATAGGAATACTCCCTATTTTATGTGTCAACAACTTGTCCACCTTATCTGTTAATGCTTCTCTTTCTGCCTTATGAAAGACAACTTCTTCTATAATTTCTTCTATAAAATCATATTTTTCATTGATAATATCCGATTCATAACTACGGTCAATAACATTTGGCAAATTAATAGGATACTTTTCTGTAATTTCCTTATCCCCTTCTAATAGTTTTAAAGCATACCAGCGTTTATTTTTTAATTCTGGATATTTCTCTAATTCTTCTATGATACCATCTATTTTTTTCTCTATCTTATCAGAGTACACCATAGCATATTTTTGATGTTTTTCTCCTCCTGTATGATTATGGATTAAAATTTCTGGTTCTTTTTGGTCATAATGATGTGCAGCTGCGTGCATTAAGGTAGGAATCCCCTTTCGTGTCCTTGCAGAAACAGGAATAACCGGAACGCCAAGCATTTCTGGCAACCGGTGCATATCAATTTCCATTCCTCTTTTTTCCACAATATCCATCATATTTAATGCTACAATCACTGGTTTACCAAGTTCTAACAGTTGTAACGTTAAATATAAATTTCTTTCCAAAGAAGAGGCATCTACTACATCAATAATCATGTCTACTTCATCACTCAATATAAACTGACGAGAAACTTTTTCTTCCATTGTATAGGAGGTTAAACTATACGTTCCCGGCAAATCAACTAAACGGATATTCAAATCATGCTGTTTTAAGGTTCCTTCCACTTTTTCCACGGTGACACCGGGCCAGTTAGCAACCTTTAAATTTGCACCCGTATAAACATTAAATAATGTTGTTTTACCACAGTTCGGATTTCCGATAAACCCAACTGTAATATCATGCGCCATACCAAGACCTCCTGACTTCTATCTTCCTTGAAATTCCTTTTCCTATGGCAAAACGTGTTCCTCTTACTTTTATAATTAACGTTCCGCCGCTTTTGTTATTTAATACTTCCACTTTTGTTCCATAGGTCATGCCTAACGCCTGTAATCTTTTTTCCATTTGTAAGGGTAAATCTAATTTTTCTACAATGTATGTAGCATTTATTTCCCCAGCATTTAATGTCATGGTTTCCTCCTACTTACTTATCTTTTTTATAACCTGTTTTATCTTTTTCTGTAATTTCTCTTATCACTTTACAGGGTACACCACCTGCAATCACATTTGCTGGAATATTCTTTGTGACAACACTTCCAGACCCTATAATGGTATTTTCTCCGATTGTCACCCCCTGATTAATTTGAACACCACCACCTACCCAAACATGATTACCGATTTTCACTTTTTTTGCATAACATGCACCAGCCATTCGTTCTTCAAAATCAATAGCATGATTGGATGTATAAATGCCTACTCGTGGTCCAAATAAAACATAATCTCCTATTTCAATTCCTCCACCATCTAGCATAACACAATCAAAATTTGCATAAAAATAATTTCCTATAGAAATATTGTATCCAAATTCACAGCGAAAGTTAGGCTCAAAAAATACATCTTTTCCTACTGATTTTAAAATTTTCTTTAATATTTTTTCTCTTGTTTCTGCTGGCTGTCCAAAACTATTGTTGTATTCATTTGTTAGTAATACTGTTGTTTCTCTTGCCTTTATTAATTCAGGTGTCAAGTCATTATACATTGCCCCACTTAAAATATGTTGTCTTTGTTTTTCTAACTCCATCTTTTTCTCCTTCCCACGAAACAAAAAGCCTTATCACATAAAACAGGATAAGGCTTTCCGATTACTTTATCATTCCATCTCTGCTAATCGTTATGATATTGAGAGGAATTTTTTTTTCGCTTTCTTGAATTGCCTTTGTTACAGCATATTCCATGCCGCCACAACAAGGAACCTCCATTCTTGTTACTGTAACACTTTTTATGTCATTGTTGCGGAATATCTTTGCTAACTTTTCCGAATAGTCTATATCATCTAATTTTGTACAACCTACAACAATCGCTTTTCCTTCCATAAAATCTCTATGAAAATCTCCATACGCATACGCAGTGCAATCTGCTGCCACAAGTACATCTGCTTCTGAAAAATAAGGGGCATTTTCTGGAACTAATTTTATTTGTACAGGCCACTGTTGCAGTCTACTTTCCATATGTTGTTCCTTTTCCTTATATGTTTTTTTATTTTGTTTGATTGCTGCTTCATCAAAAGGAGCTGCTTCTCTTTCTTCAAAAGAAATGGCATTTGTTGGACAAATTGGCAAGCAATTTCCTAATCCATCACAATAATCATCTCTTACTAACACAGCTTTTCCATTTTTTATAGCAATCGCACCTTCATGACAAGCATTTGCACAAGCACCACAACCATTACAAAGTGCTTCTTCTATTTTTATTATTTTTCTTATCAATTCGCTGTTCCTCCTATCTGGTTTACCCTTATCTATATTACTGTAAAACTCATATTTTTACAATATGTTTCCTAGATTTATTTGCTGTATGATTTTACTAATATAAAAAAAACAATAAAAATTTTTTTAAAAATACAGTAACACTTTTTTGAAACAAGCATAGTATGTACTATAAAACAAATTTGAAAGGAGAAATTTAAAATGTGTGGATGTAATGGATGTAACAACGGATGTAATTCTTGTGGAGGTTGCGGCTGTAACTGCTCTAGCTGCTGCAGTAACTATGCTGACGCTTGGTATGACTTCTGGAATAGCCAAGGTTGCGGCTGCAACAACAATAACAACAATAACGGTTGTGGTTGCGGTTGTAACAATAATAACAGCTGTGGCTGTAACTAAGCACTTAAAAAACGGGCGGTCTTTTGACCGCCTGTTAGTCTGTCAATAAAGTCTTTTTTTGTGGGTTTCACCCACACCCACCAACTTTTTTAAAAAAAAGTTGGACAAAAAATTTTTTAGAAAAACTTGCATTTTTCCTTATAAAATCAATCTTTTTAACGAAATACTAGTTTTGTATTAAAACAGTTGCGGTACCACTGCCATCAGTACATATATTCCAATGATAACATAGAAAAAGACGTCATAAGGTGTTTCTCTACATTTTCGGTTTGGACGATATTGCGGAAAGCCCTGTTCTGTTGGTATCCTTTGTGGTGGGTTTGCTTTACAAAACAACCACAAAAAACCTACAAAAAATGGTATTGAAAATAAAAACATCATCCCTATAGAATGAAACTCCCCTTTTGGTGCAAGCAGTTCCTCTATCGCCACTAATATTCCCTCCTGCTGCATATGACTGATAAGTATACTATAAATTGTCTGGCTGCCATTAATGATAAAATGCGCTAAAATAGACGCATAAACGCTATTGGTACGGTACACCAAAAAACAAAAAAAGACCCCTATTGCAAAGGTATATGATATTTGCTGCAAATCCATATGCATCAACCCAAAATAAAAACCAGTAATGCAACATGCTTGCTTGAGTCGTAAATTTTGTAAATTATAAAACACAATTCCTCTAAAAAATAATTCCTCACATATCGCTGGTACTATCGCCACCGAAAGCAAAAGTAAAAAGATGTTTGAATCACTATGTGCATACAAAGTGGCTGAAATATTGTTTTGAAACAAAAAAGAGGACAAAAAAGATAACAGCGCCATACTTGGTTGCACTGCGATAGCGATACATATGATAAGAATAGCATTTTTAATAGTAATGGGATTTAAGCGTAAAACTTGTTTGGGCTGTAGTTTTGTGAAAAAAATATACAGCACACTTGGCACAATAAA
Source organism: uncultured Clostridia bacterium (assembly GCA_910583755.1). Taxonomy (GTDB): domain Bacteria; phylum Bacillota; class Clostridia; order Lachnospirales; family Anaerotignaceae; genus Coprocola. The sequence goes on along the minus strand of CAJTZO010000005.1, from coordinate 2,300 downwards.
AAGAATCACTTGAAATAAACTTAGCTGAAATAAAGTTGGTAAATGTAACGTTGTTGCAAGTGGCTCCCAGACAAACGTCCAAAATAACAGATTTAAAAACATACATAGTACCGTAAAATTTGTTGCTGTCGTTCTATCCATATTTTAAAATTCCTTTCTTCTGATTTCACATTATTATATCATAGGAAAAGAATTATGAAACATAAAATTTCATAAGATTTTATTACAGTTTTTTTAGAAGATTGACGAAAAGAAAAAGGCATTTTATAATGAAAAAAGAATAACAGAGAAAAGAGGTTCTATCATGGAAATTGATGAAATAAAAATAAAAGAGTTTAAACAAAAATTTGAAAAAATAGAGCAGGAAATCAGTAGCGTCATTATTGGTCAAAAGGCTTTGATTCGTAATGTATTGACTGCTATGGTGGCTGGTGGAAATGTTCTGCTGGAAGGGCTACCTGGTTTGGGAAAAACTCAACTTGTAAAAGCTATTGGTAAAGTGCTTGATTTAGAATTTTCAAGAATCCAGTTTACACCAGATTTAATGCCTGCTGACGTAACTGGTACCAGCATTATGGCAAAAGATAGCGATGGAAATAATAGCCTACAATTTCAAAAAGGTGCCATCTTTACCAATTTACTACTTGCTGACGAAATCAATAGAGCAACTCCTAAAACACAAAGTGCCTTGTTAGAAGCAATGCAAGAAAAAACAGTTACCGCAGGCAGAACTACCTATGTACTGCCCAAGCCCTTTTTTGTATTGGCAACGCAAAATCCTTTAGAAATGGAAGGAACTTATCCCTTGCCAGAAGCACAGATGGACAGGTTTTTATTTCAATTAAATGTAGATTTTCCCAATAAAGAAGAATTATATGAAATTGTAACTATGACAACAAGTGCTATTCAAAAAGAACCACAAAAAGTTTGTAGTGGTGAAGAACTTTTGGAATTAAGAGAAATTGCACAAGCAGTACCTATTGCAAAGGCTGTAACAGACTATGCTATGGATTTAATACTACATAGTCATCCAGACCAACCACTTGCTCCAGAAGCAGTAAAAAAATATGTCAGATATGGCTCTAGTCCTCGTGGTGCACAAGCAATCATTACCACCGCTCGCATCTATGCCCTTTTAGATGGCAGATATCATGTTGCCTATAAAGATATACAGGAAGTAGCAAAATCTGTATTACGCCATAGAATCTTTTTAAATTTTGAGGGAATTGCAGAAGGCATGACAGCAGATGATATTGTAGAAATTTTATTAAGTGAGGGCGAACATGGAAAATCTGAATGATGTTTTTACAAAAGAATATCTTACAAAACTAGAAGCACTTTCTTTAAATATAAAGCAAAAATTAGGAACGGGTGGTTATAGTGGTGCTCGCAAGGCAAAAGCGCAAGGAAATTCTCTTGAATTTTCAGACTATAGAGAATATGCTATCGGTGACGATTTAAGAAGAATTGACTGGAATACTTATGCTCGTTTTGAAAAATTATATATGAAAGTATTTTTAGAAGAAAAGCAAGCAACCATTAATTTGTTTTTAGATAATAGTAAATCTATGTCAGATACTCAAAAACAATTATATGCAAAAGCTTTGACAGCTTCTATTGCCTATGTTGCATTAAAAAATATGGATAAGGTAAATTTGTTTTGTTGGGGAGATGGGTTACAACAAAAAAAGTTAAATACCCAATCTAGTAATCAATTTATGGAGGTTGTTCAATTTTTAAATCAATCGGAACAAAAAGGGTTTACTTCTTTTACAAAAGCAATCAAAGAATGTGCTAACTTGCCTTTGGGTAGAGGAATTTCTTTTGTTTTTTCAGACCTTCTGACAGAAGATAATTGGAAAGAAGCAATCAAATTATTGCAATATAAAAAGCAAGAAATGGTGCTTGTATGGGTATTGGCAAAAGAAGATGTTTTTCCACCACAAAAAGGAAGTTTTAGATTAGTAGATAAAGAAACAGGAGAAACAAGAGATTTAGAATTAACAGAAGAAGTTTTAAAAAATTATCAAAAAGCAGTAGAAACTTATGAGGCTGAAATAAAAGAATTTTGTAAAAAAAGAGGGATTCATTTTGTAAAAGCAATTAATGATGTCCCCTTATTAAAAGTAGTACATAATATATTAACATAAACTTTTTTGTACAGAATAAAACTTTTTCTCTTTTTTAAAAAGAAGATTGATTTGTATGGTATTTCATATTATACTAATAGAAAATATTATTTTTTATAGGTTCTGTTAACTTAACATGAAAATAAAAATACAAAAAAGATTTTTAAAAAT
>CAJTZO010000004.1:57759-116732 GCA_910583755.1 uncultured Clostridia bacterium | reverse complement strand
GGAAGAGCAAGAAAGATTTTTGATAGCTTGTATTCAGTTTTGAAGGTGTAAAAATGCTACATGGGGACATACCCATTTTTGGTTAATCCTCGATAGCTCAGCGGTAGAGCATCCGGCTGTTAACCGGAGGGTCGTAGGTTCGAATCCTACTCGGGGAGTCAATTATCACTACCGTTATAAAGGGGTATAGTTCAGTTGGTAGAACGTTGGTCTCCAAAACCAAATGTCGAGGGTTCGAGTCCTTCTGCCCCTGTCAATTTCATATGGCTCAGTAGCTCAGTTGGTTAGAGCGCCGGCCTGTCACGCCGGAGGTCGAGGGTTCGAGCCCCTTCTGAGTCGTTTTTGGGAGTTTAGCTCAGCTGGGAGAGCATCTGCCTTACAAGCAGAGGGTCACAGGTTCGAGCCCTGTAACTCCCATTTTTTTATTTAGGTAAGGGATGAAAATGAATATGGTATTTGGTGGGTTTCATACAACCTTTTCTATTGTATTTTTTATTGTTACAATTGGTTTTATAATTATTTTAACAAGTATTATAATAACTATATTAAAAAATCTTGCAACATGGAGCGAAAATAATCATTCTCCACAACTTACTGTTTCTGCAACGATTGTGGCAAAAAGAACACTTTATCATAGACATGTAAATGATATAACAAGAATGCATAATCATCGTATTACATCAACCTATTATGTTACTTTTCAATTTGAAAGTGGTGACAGAATGGAATTTTGTGTAAATGGCTCTGAATATGGTTTATTAGCAGAGGGAGATACAGGAACTTTGTGTTTTCAAGGAACAAGATATTTGTCTTTTGAACGGGAAAAATAAAAATGGATTTTGATTTGCTGAAAAAGGTAGTGTCAGATTATAATGTGTTTTGTTCGATTGCAGAAAATCTTGAATGGATAAAAATAAAAGAAGCACATGAGAATTGGTTTAGAACTTATCCATTAGGTATTTTTGTAGATGCCTATGAATTTCCAGAAGGATATGTACAAAGTAATATAGCAGATGCATATGTTAGAACAATTCTTTCTGAGATGGCATTTTCAGAGGGATGGGATAAAGATTTTTGGGATATATCACAAGAAGAAAGGAAAAGATGCTTGACGGAAGGAATCTTATTATATAAACCGTATGCTGTTGTACAAGAGGTGCGCTTTATAAAGCGGAGTTGGGAATACCTTGCTCAAGAAATAAAATATTTTGCAACAAAAAATAAAATTTCGGTTTTGGAGCAAAAGAAATATATTGATAAATTTCAAGGTGCAAAAGTAATTGAAATTGGTAGTTGGTACAATGACTTTATTTATATGGCAATGAAGCAAAACCTTATACTAATTGTTTTCTGTGGATTTTGGGACTAAGAGAATCATGTAAAAGTACATGATTCTTTTTTAATGCAAATATGATAAAACAAAAAGAAAAATGGGACTAACCTTGTTTCATTTTATCATAAAAGTAAATTTATTTTTGTGTTATTCTTATCAATAAAGTACAGAAAGAAACATAAAAATGAAATTTGTTTTCATAAAATAAATAATAAAAAAGATAAAAGTTAAAAGTTTTAACAATATCTTCACGCGGCATTCTCTTGTATTTTATAATTTTTTTATTATAATAGTATCTGAAAAACTGGTGATTTATAATAATACGAAGGAAAAAGAAAGTACCTCAAGAAAAAATAAAATAGAGGAGGAAATATATGCAAAATTATAAAATGGGGATAGACATTGGTTCAACAACAGTAAAAGTTGTTGTTATTAATCATAAAAATAATATTTTATTTCAACAATATAAAAGACATTTTTCAGAAATCAAAAAAACAGTTGCAGAATTATTAGAAGAAGCAAAAAGAAAATTGGGGAATATTTCTTTTAGTGCAATGTTGACAGGAAGTGGTGGTGTTTCTATTGCAAAATCTTTAGAAATTCCTTTTATACAAGAAGTTGTTGCTACGGCAAAAGCGATTGAAACAGTTGCACCAAAAACAGATGTTGCTATTGAGCTAGGCGGGGAAGATGCAAAAATTATATATTTTTCAAATGGGATTGAACAAAGAATGAATGGTGTTTGTGCAGGTGGCACAGGCTCTTTTATTGACCAAATGGCTAGTTTGTTACAAACGGATGCAAGTGGTTTAAATGAGTTGGCAAAAGAGTATAAGGTAATTTATCCGATTGCATCCCGTTGTGGTGTATTTGCAAAAACGGATATACAACCATTAATCAATGAAGGTGCAGCAAAAGAAGATTTAGCTGTTTCTATTTTTCAAGCAGTTGTGAATCAAACAATCAGCGGTCTTGCTTGTGGAAAACCAATTCGGGGATATGTAACATTTTTAGGTGGTCCACTTCATTTTTTGTCTGAATTACGCCAGAGATTTATAGAAACGTTAAAATTGACAGAAGAAACAGCTTTATTACCAGAACATTCTCATTTGTTTGCAGCTTATGGTACTGCAATCTCAAATGAAGAAGATGCAAAACAAATGACTTTTGATTCTTTGCTTCAAAATATCTATTATGGGGAAGAATTAGAAATAGAAGTCAATCGTTTACAACCACTTTTTGAAAATGAACAAGATTATGAAGTATTTCAAAAAAGACATGAAGAAGAAAAAGTAGAAAGAGTAAATTTGTCTACTTATCAAGGAAATGCTTTTTTAGGCATTGATGCAGGTTCTACTACAACAAAATTAGCCCTTGTTTCTGAAACAGGTGCTTTGTTATATTCTTATTATGGAAGTAATGAAGGAAATCCCTTAAAAGTAATTATCAAAAGTTTAAATGAATTGTACGAACAAATGCCAAAGGGTGTAAAAATTAAAAATTCTTGTGTTACAGGGTATGGAGAAGGCTTGATAAAAGAAGCTCTTATGATTGACTTGGGGTATATTGAAACAGTAGCACATTATAAAGCAGCAAGCTTTTTTAAGCCGGATGTAGATTTTATATTAGATATTGGCGGACAGGATATGAAGTGTATCCGCATTAAAAATAATGTGATTGATAGTGTTCAATTGAATGAGGCTTGTTCTTCTGGCTGCGGTTCTTTTATAGAAACATTTGCAAAATCCTTAAATTATACTGTAGGAGAATTTGCAAATGTAGCACTTTTAGCAAAAAATCCAATTGATTTAGGTTCAAGATGTACTGTATTTATGAATTCTCGTGTGAAACAAGCACAAAAAGAAGGTGCAAGTGTAGCTGATATTTCTGCTGGTTTAGCTTACTCTGTGATTAAAAATGCTTTGCTAAAAGTCATTAAAATTGCAGACCCAAAAGCTTTAGGAAAAAGTATTGTTGTACAGGGTGGTACTTTTTATAATGATGCAGTTTTAAAAAGTTTTGAAATTATCAGTGGCAGAGAAGCTGTTAGACCGGATATTGCAGGTATTATGGGAGCATTTGGTGCAGGTTTGATTGCACTAGATAAATATAAAGAAGGCTATCAAACAACACTTATTTCCAAAGAAGAAATGAATTTATTAGAAATGAAATCTACTTTGACAAGATGTAAAGGTTGTACCAATCATTGTCTTTTGACGATTAATCATTTTTCTAATGGAAGAAGATTTATTACCGGAAATCGTTGTGAAAAGGGTCTAGGAAAAGAAAATATCCAAAATGATGCACCAAATTTATATGAATATAAACGGAAAAGATTATTTGAATATTATAAACCTTTAGAATTAGAAAAAGCACCACATGGTGTAGTAGGAATTCCTCGTGTGCTAAATATGTGGGAGGATTATCCTTTTTGGTTTACCTTCTTTACAAATTTGGGATTCCGTGTAGAGCTTTCTCCTTATTCTAGTAAGGCAATCTATGAAAAAGGGATTGAATCTATTCCAAGTGAATCTGCTTGTTATCCAGCAAAATTAGTACATGGTCATATTATGAGCTTAATTGAGTCTGGAGTACATTTTATTTTTTATCCAAGTGTTGTATATGAAAGACGAGATATTGCAGAGTCAGATAATAATTATAATTGTCCTATTGTTACTTCTTATTCTGAAAATATTAAAAATAATGTAGAAGAATTAAAAGAGAAAAACATTCAGTTTTTAAATCCTTTTTTATCTATGGGAGATAAAATAGCTTTAGAAAAAAGATTGATACAAGAATGTAAACAGTTTGGATTGTCTGCAATAGAAATTACTGCTGCTGTAGAAGCAGCATGGCAAGAATGGGGAAGATTTAGAGAAGACATCCATCAAAAAGGAATGGAAACCCTTCAATATATTAAAGAACATAATATGACAGGAATTGTACTAGGAGGAAGACCTTACCATGTAGACCCCGAAATTAATCATGGTATTCCAGAGTTAATAGCAGGCTATCATATTGCAGTATTGACAGAAGATAGCGTAGCACATTTAGGAAAAGTGGAACGTCCTATGGTAGTACGTGACCAGTGGACGTATCATTCTCGTTTATATGAAGCAGCGGCTTTTGTTAAAACACAGCAAAATTTAGAATATGTTCAGTTAAATTCCTTTGGCTGTGGCTTAGATGCTGTAACAACAGATGAAGTCAAAAATATTCTAACCAAGGCAGGAAAAATTTATACTTCTTTGAAAATTGATGAGGTAAATAATTTGGGTGCAGCAAGAATTAGAATCCGTTCTTTAATTGCAGCTATAGAAGATAGAGCAGAAAAGCAGGTAAAGATACATGCGGGAGATGCTTCCCTTAAAAGAGTGATTTTTACAAAGGAAATGAAAAAAGAATACACAATTCTTTGCCCACAAATGTCACCCATTCATTTTGACATTTTAAAAGAAGTATTTCGCAGCAGTGGTTATCATTTGGATGTGATGCCTGCTATGGATAAAAATGCGATTGATACAGGTCTAAAATATGTAAATAATGATGCTTGTTATCCAGCATTGATTGTAGTAGGACAGCTGATTAATGCTTTAAAATCCGGAAAATATGATATACATAAAACAGCTGTTTTAATTTCTCAAACAGGTGGTGGCTGTCGTGCTACCAATTATATTAATTTTATTAGAAAAGCTTTGGAAAATGTGGATATGCCTTATATTCCAGTTATTTCAATTAGTACAGGAGGATTAGAAAAAAATCCTGGATTTAAGTTTTCACCTTCTTTGCTTCATAAAATGTTGCAAGGCTTTGTCTATGGTGATTTGCTTATGAGAGTGCTTTATAAAGTACGCCCTTATGAAAAAATAAAAAATGCTGCCAATACTTTATATGAATATTGGAATCAAAAAGTAAAAGAAGATGTTAAAACGGGAAACTGGAAAACTTATTGTAAAAATATAGAAAATATTATTAATGATTTTGATTCTTTAGAAATTACAGATGAAGTAAAGCCGAAGGTAGGAGTTGTGGGAGAAATTCTTGTAAAATTCCATCCAACTGCAAATAATGATATTGTAGGACTGTTGGAAGCAGAAGGTGCAGAAGCAGTAGTACCAGATTTATTAGGTTTTGGACTATATAGTTGTTATAATGCTTCCCAAAAAAGAAAGTATTTAAAAACACCTTTCAAAGAAAAATTAGTCAACGATATAGGAATGGAAGTTATAGAATTTTATCAAAAACCAATGATAAAAGCTCTAAAAGCAAGTAAAAGATTTCATGCACCAGAGGATATTAAAACATTAGGAAAATATGCAGAATCAATTGTGTCTCTTTGTAATCAGACAGGAGAAGGCTGGTTTTTGACAGCGGAAATGATAGAATTAATTCGTTCTGGAGTACAAAATATTGTTTGCACACAACCATTTGGTTGTTTACCAAATCATGTAGTGGGAAAAGGGGTTATCAAGGAATTAAGAAAACAATATCCACTTTCTAATATTGTTGCTATTGATTATGACCCTGGTGCAAGTGAGGTAAATCAGTTAAATCGAATTAAGTTGATGTTGGCAAGTGCAAATAAAAATTTATATATAGCAGAAACAGAACAAAAAGAAAATAAAAAAAGAGTGCGAAGACATTTTTTCAAAAAAGCCTCATTTGATATGAAAGGATAAAATTTTAAGTTTTGTCTAACACTAACAATTTTTTTGCAGAACCTCGTTTCTTTATAAAGTTGATATTTTTAAGGAAACGAGGTTCCTGTTAAAATTTGGGGGAAAGCCTCATTTTTATCTTTTATTCTACTTCTTTGAATTGGTCTTTTCCAACATTGCAAAGAGGGCATTCCCAATCATCTGGCAATTTGTCAAATGGGGTACCTGGTGCAATGTTGTGTTCTGGGTCACCTACAGCTGGGTCATAAATGTATCCACATACTTCACATTCATATTTTTTCATTATTCATCCACCTTTCTAATGTTATGATTTTGTTTTTATAGTTATTATAACATACAATAAGCAATTATTTCAAATTCTTTTGGTATTTGTAAAAAATCAACGGGCTGTTCTAAATTCCATTTCAAATCAAATAATGTACTGCTAACTATCAGCTGAAAAAAAAGCATTATAATGCCAGCATCTATTTTTTGTTCATAATCACTGACGTTTTTTTCTTTTTTCATGGCAAGAATTACTTTTCCACTGGTTAAAAGAAAACGCCAAGATTGTTTGTTTAAAGTAGAAGGTGCTAGTTTAGAAAACATAAAAGCTTCTAGTAATCCCCTTTCTTCTAAGATGGAAGCATCTGCACCATTTCCCCATTTGTCAATGTATACAATTTCATCTATCCCAAGTTTGTAATCTGCAAAAGAAACTGCTGTCCCTTTTTTGGGAGCATTTGCATCATAGCCTAATGCAATCAATGCAACAACTTCTTTATCAGAAAGCAAATTTAAACGCTCTTTTACACTGGAATGAAAACTTATCCAACAGGAAGCAATCCCTATCTCTAATGCCTTTAAAATCATGCTTTCTCCAATATAAGCAGCATTTTCAATGTAATGCCCTTTTTTTTCAGAAAGTATCACAATATAATGTGGTGCATCTATCATATTTCCTTGATAGCCTGCAATACCATCTAAGGTAAGGAAAGCCTCACTGTTAGATAAAATACGTACTTCAAATGCAATAGAGCTATCTATTTTGGGACAAGTAAGTGCATAATCTTTAATTTCTTTTAATGTTTGACTCTCAATGCTATCTTTTTTGTATTCTCTGACAGACTTTGTTGTTAAGATTAGATTTTGATAATCCATAAATGCTACCCCTTTATCAATTTTAATATTCAAAGGATATTTTATTCTAATTTTTCATTTTTATACAAAAATATATCTAGTATTGTAAGCAAGAAACATTTTTTTATGGTATAATAGGAAGGAATGTTAATATGTGCTATTTCATATATTGATAGAGCATAAAAATATAGAAACGTCGGATAGGGTGAAAGGATTTATGGAATGGATAAAAAGTTTTTTTGGTGATTTAGGAATTACAAATTTTATGCGTCCGACAGTAGGCTTTTTTGATGTGTTGGATATTTTGATTGTTGCCTACCTGATTTATAAAATTGTGTTTTGGATTAAAGAAACACGAGCATGGGCGTTATTTAAGGGAATTTTAGTAATATTTGCTTTTGCAGCAGTATCTGCTCTTTTGCACTTAAATACGATTATGTGGATATTGACAAATACCATTTCAGTCGGTATCATTGCAGTTATTGTTGTGTTCCAACCAGAATTAAGAAAAGCTTTGGAAGAATTAGGGAAAGGAAAAGCATTTTTCTTTTTTAGTAGTTTAGGAAAAATGGATTCTGACGGAAATAATGAAAAGATAGCAACTCGTACGATTGATGAAATTTTAAAAGCAGCAGATAAAATGGCAGCTGTAAAAACAGGTGCTTTGATATTGTTGGAGCAAGATGTACCATTAGGAGATTTGGAAAGAACAGGTATTCCGATTGATGCCATTGTATCAAGTCAGCTTTTGATTAATATATTTGAACATAACACACCACTTCATGATGGTGCTGTCATTATACGAAATAACCGTGTGGCAGCGGCAACTTGTTTTTTGCCTTTGACAGAAAGTAATGATATTAGCATGGAATTAGGGACAAGACATAGGGCAGCGATTGGGGCAAGTGAAGTTTCGGATGCCTATGTACTTGTTGTTTCAGAGGAAACAGGCGCAATTTCTATGGCGCAAGGTGGTACACTTTATCGAGATGTGACAACGGATTCTTTGCGAAAAATGCTTTCTGGCTCAACAAAATCTACCAAAAGAAAATTGGTATTATGGAAAGGAAGGCAAACAAAATGAAAAAATTACAAGAGAAAATCATGCAGGATATTGGCTGGAAGTTACTTTCACTTGTCATTGCGATTGCATTATGGTTTATGGTGATTAACATGGAACATCCAGTCACTACAAGAATATATACGCAAACAGTTACAATGGAAAATATAGATGCTTTGACAAAACAAGGACTAACAGTGTTAAATAAAGCACAACTGGAAAATATGAAGGTTTCTGCAAAGTTAAAAGCACAAAGAACAGCATTAGACAGACTAACACAGTATCGTAATAGTATTCGAGCAGTGATTGATTTTAGCAAACTGGAAAATATAAAGTCTGGAGATACTGCTGCTTTAGATGTTTCCTTTTTGTTACCAGATAGTGCAGGCACAGGTTTTGAAATTGTAAGTCAGTCTCCAGAGCAAGCACAAGTCATTGTGGAAAAACTTGCAGCAAAAAGAATGCCGATTGAAGTTCGGGTGAGTGGGGAAGCAGGAAATGGTTATACTACCTTACAACCTCAAATTTCTCCTTCTTCTGTTCAAGTTTCAGGTGCTTCTTCTGTCATTAATCATGTAAAAAAAGTGCAGGTAAATGTTGAATTGCAACAAGCATCAGAAGACATTGTTGTAACAGCAGAACCGATTGCTTATGATGAGAATGGAAAACAGGTAGAAGGGGTTACGATGGATGTTTCAAAAGTACATGTTTCCATAGGAGTTCAAAAAAATAAAGTAGTAAATTTGAATGTAAGTACAGAAGGCACGCCAGCAAGAGGATATGAAATTGCAGAAATTAAATGGTCTCCAAAAACAATTAATATTGCGGGAAGTGAAGCAATTTTAAATCATTTGCAGTCAGTTACATTACCTACTGTGGATGTAACAGATGCAACAGAGACAATAACACAATCTGTTTTATTAAATGAAATATTACCACAAGGAGTTATGCTTGGCAATGATACTCCTTTAGAAGCAGAAGTATCTGTGGTAATTCAGCAACAAGAAGAACAACAACAGCAAATTACAGTACAAAGTGCTTTGATTACCTTAGAAGGAGAGGAAGAAAACTATGAATATACACTTTCTGAAAATAGTGTTTCTTTACAATTAACGGGTACAGCAAGAGCTTTGGCAATGATTACCACTGGAAGTATACCAGTAAAAGCAAATGTAACAGATTTGAGCATAGGGGAACAAAATGTACCTTTAGAAATTAATTTACCACAAGATGTCACTTTAGTGGGAGAAATGCCATCTGTTACAGTTACCATTATAGAAAAAGAAAAACCGGCAGAACAACCGGAAGAATCCGAGCAGCAAGAAGAAACAGAACAACCAGAACAATCAGAGCAAACTGATGAACAGGAACAGACAGAACAAGACCAACTTGTTATGAATATACAATCACCACCAACAGCAGAAGAATAAAAATTTAGGAGGATATAAAGAATGGGAATTTTGTTTGGCACAGATGGTGTCAGAGGAATTGCAAACACAGAACTTACTGGTGCACAAGCATATAATTTAGGCAGAGCGGGAGCGTATGTTTTGACAAAAGAAAAAAAACATACTCCTAAAATATTAGTTGGATTAGATACCAGAATTTCAGGAGATATGTTAGAGTCTGCTCTTGTGGCAGGGATTTGTTCTGTAGGAGCAGAAGCAATACAAGTAGGAATTATTCCTACACCAGCCGTTGCTTATTTGGTCAGAAAATATAAACTAGATGCGGGGGTTATGATTTCTGCTTCCCACAATCCTGTGGAATATAATGGAATTAAGTTTTTTAATCACTTAGGTTATAAATTACGTGATGAATTAGAAGAAGAAATTGAAGACATTATGTTTCACCATTTGGATAATTTGCCACAACCAATTGGAAAAGACATTGGCATTAAGTCTATTGCGGAGGATGCCTTAGAAGATTATATTGCTTTTTTGCAGCAATCTACAGATGCAACCTTTGAAGGTATCAAAGTTGCTATTGATTGTGCAAATGGTTCTTCTTATAAAGCAGCACCAATTTCCCTTTTAAATTTAAAGGCAAGAATTTGTATCATACATAATGAGCCAGATGGTACAAATATCAATGAAAATTGTGGTTCTACCCATATGGAAGATTTGTGTGCCTTTGTGAAAGAAAATAATGCAGATGTCGGTTTTGCATTTGATGGAGATGCAGATAGGTGTCTTGCAGTGGATGAAAATGGACAATTAATTGATGGAGATAAAATACTTGCGATTTGTGGTGCAGCAATGAAAGAACAAAAAATATTAAAAAATGATACTATTGTTGCAACGATTATGTCAAATATGGGTTTATCTATGATGGCAGACCAAAAGGGAATGAAAGTAGAACAAACCAATGTAGGGGATAGGTATGTTTTAGAAAGAATGATTGAAAAGAATTATAATTTAGGAGGAGAACAATCAGGACATATTATCTTTTTAGACCATAACACTACAGGAGATGGCATATTAACAGCAATACAATTTTTAACAGTTATGAAAAAAACAGGAAAAAAAGCATCTGAATTGGCAGCAATGATGGAAACAATGCCACAAGTCCTTGTAAATGCCAAGGTAAACAATAACAAGAAAAATGATTATATGGAAGTAGCAGAAATTAAAGAAGCGATTGAAACGTTGAATGAAAAGTTTCATGGAGAAGGCAGAGTTTTGATTCGTACTTCTGGAACAGAACCGCTAGTTCGTGTGATGATTGAAGGAAAAGATTTGGGACTGATGCAAAAAGAAGCAGAAAAATTAGCAGAATTAATTTCTGAAAAATTACAATAAAGAACCTTGATTTTATAAGGAAAAATGTTAGTTTTTCCTATAAGGTTTTTGTGCAACTTTTTTTTAAAAAGTTGATGGGTGTGGGTGAAACCCAGAAAAAAAGATTTTATTGATAGATTGACCTCTCTTTTTTAAGAGAGGTATTATTTTACAAAATAATTAAAAAAAAAGTAAAGAATTTTTGATAAAAATAGTGTAAAATAAAAGAAAGCAAGTAAAAATTTATACTTACAGAGGTGTTTAAAAACAATGAAGAAAAAATTATTATTACTATGTGCATTTGCATTTCCCTTTACTTGTGCACCTTTCCCAACTTATATCAATAATACAAAAACTGTTTTGGCAGTAGATTCTGCTTTTTCTCCTATTTTTTTAGAAACAAGTGGCACAAAAGAAATAACAAGCCCTACAAATTTAAGTGTTTTTTATATTAAAGATGAAAGTCGTATGGTAATACAAAAGGATACTATTTATGCTTTAAAGTTAGATAATGGTTTTATCTTTCAAAATAAACCAGAAATATTAACGTCTGGAAAATATAGAGAAAATGTATTTTTTGAAATTGATGAAAAAAATCCTTCTATTGCTTATCTTACCATACAGAAAAAAACAAATGACAGTGATGGTGTTATAGAGTTTCATAATTTGGATGTTGCACCAACAAAAGCTTCAGAATTTCATAAGGACATTTTCTTATCGTTAAGTGGAAATGATACTTATGATACAATAAAAGTGGGCACTTATAAAGAAGCGGTTTCTTCCCGAAAAGAAATTAAAATAGAAACCTTAGAAGGTGGAAAAAAACCTTCTGCAACAGGTATTGCTTCCGCAAATAGAAAGTTACAAGTGTATATTGATGAGGAGGAATATGGTACTATTGCAGCAGGAGATGATGGTACATGGAATTATATATTTCCTTATAAATATTCTTCTTTAGAAGCAGGAACACATATATTTACAATTGGTTATTATCAAGGGGGAGAAAAACCATCTTTTGCTGTTTCTCAAACTTTTGAAATTGCAGAAGAAATACCAAAGACAACAGCAACAGTTACATTTACAATAGGAGATAAGTCTTATAATTATGATGGTAGAAAAGGATATATGGAGTCTCCTCCTTTTATAGATGATAATGGTAGGGTTCTTTTGCCTTTAAGAGCAGTTGCAGCTACACTTGGTATTTCTTCACAAGATATTGTATGGGATAGTGCAAATCAAATAATTCATATTACATATCAAACAAAAGAAGGACAATCTCAAACGGTTGTTTACAAAGTAGGTTCAAATACAGCAACTATTAATGGTGCTTCTTCTGAAATGGATACAGCACCTGTCATAAAAGATGGGATTACCTTTTTGCCTTTACGCCCGTTGTTAAATTCTTTTGGTGTTACAGATGATAATATACAGTGGGATGAGGATTTGCTAACAGTTTCTTATGAAGCAGAAAGAATTTAATCAGCTTGTCAAAAAAACTTGAGAGCTAGCCCTCAAACTCCTCAAAGAACCTTATGCGAAACTAGCGTTTCACTAAAAAGATTGATTTTATAAAGAAAAACGCTAGTTTTTCCATAAAGGTTTTTTGTCCAACTTTTTTTTAAAAAAGTTGGTGAGTGTGGGTGAAACTCACAAAAAAACTTTATTGCCAAACTAAATTTAATATCTATAAAAATACAAAAAATAAAGGAGATTTTTATTTATGAAAAAGGCATTGGAATATTTTTTAAATGATTTCAAGGAAATACAAGAAGCAGGTACTGCAAAAGAGGAGCGGATTATTACAACACCTCAAAAATCACGAATTGATACCACAGCAAAAAAACAGGTACTTAACATGTGCGCAAATAATTATTTAGGACTTTCTGATAATTCTGAATTGATTGCTGCTGCAAAAGAAAGTTATGATACATGGGGATTTGGTTTGAGTTCTGTACGTTTTATTTGTGGTACACAACAAATTCATAAAACATTAGAAAATCGTATCAGCAAATTTTTAGGGATGGAAGATACTATATTATATTCTTCTTGTTTTGATGCAAATGGTGGTTTATTTGAATCGCTGTTAAAAGAAGAAGATGTTATTATTTCTGATGAATTAAACCATGCTAGTATAATTGATGGTGTTCGTCTTTGTAAGGCAAAAAAAATGCGTTATAAAAATAATAATATGGAAGATTTAAAAAATTGTTTAGAAAAATCCAAAGATGCAAGGATTCGCTTAATTGCTACAGATGGTGTTTTTTCTATGGATGGTTTTATTGCGAATTTAAAAGAAATTTGCGATTTAGCAGAACAATATGACGCTCTTGTAATGGTAGATGATAGCCATGCAGTTGGCTTTATGGGAGAACATGGTAGAGGAACAGCAGAATATTGTGGTGTTATGGGTAGAGTAGATATTATTACAGGTACCTTTGGAAAAGCTTTGGGTGGTGCTTCTGGCGGCTATACTAGTGCAAGAAAAGAAATTGTGGATTTACTTCGTCAACGTTCTCGCCCTTATCTATTTTCTAATACAGTAGCACCTGCCATTTGTGCTGCTACTATCAAAACGATTGATTTACTGGAGCAATCTACAAAATTACGGGATAAAGTTCATGAAAATACAGCATATTTCCGTCAAAAAATGAGTAGTCTTGGCTTTGATATTCCAGAAGGCTCTCATCCTATTGTACCTGTTATGCTTTATGATGCAAAAATTGCAAAAGAATTTGCAACACGTATGTTAGAATTAGGTGTTTATGTAATTGGATTTTCTTACCCTGTAGTACCAATGGGAAAGGCAAGGGTTCGTACACAAATTTCTGCGGGACATACAAAAGAAGATTTGGATTTTGCAGTAGAATGTTTTGCAAAAGTAAAAAAAGAAATGGGAATATAAATGATTAAAATAACTTTTTAGATAAGTTATATTTAAAGTACAAGAAATGGATTGGGGAAAGGGGATTTTATGAGCAGACCTTTCAGGTGGACATTAGCAGTTATAGCTATCCTTATATTAATATTTTCATTGTGTGCTATTTTTATCAATGGAAAACCTTTGTTTGATTCTTCAAATAGGATAAGCTGGGTAGGATTTGCCATTGCATTTTGTATTTTAATGGTACTTTTATGTTATCTTAACATTAAAGTAGGAATTGCTTATACAATAATAATACTTCTCTTTTTGCTGGTAGCCTGGAGTCAGTTCAGACATACTAACGAAAAAAATCAGAATGAAATTGCTTCTGAAACAGAGCAACAACTAGATGAAAATGGCAATCTTATTCTTGACCATCCATATGATGATTTAATTAGTCTGCAATGGGGGACTTATAATACTGTAGATATGGATTTAATGTTGATAAAACAGTCAGATGACAATGTAATTAATTATAACAGTCCAGAGCATATTATAGATAATTTGAATAGTGTTTGGTTAGATTATGACTATAAAATGCAGCAAGATGTTGCTATGAAAGAAATTGTTTCTATTCTTGGCATGAGAGAAGAAACATTTTCTGTGATTGTTATGAAATATAATGAAGAAGAATTAAAAAGTGATGCTGTTCTTATGATTTCTTTGTCCAATGGAAATACCAAAAAATATACGTTATCTGCAGAACGTTTTAATGATGAAACAAATGGAGTTCATGTTTGTGATTTGGTAATGCAGACAGAGGATATTATAGGAGTAATGAAAGATTTAGATAGTAATGAAATAAAAACTTACTAATAATCATGGGGGGAGAAATTCGATATGAAAATTGACCATGTTGCAGTTTATACCAAAAATTTAGACCGTATGAAATCATTTTATGAATATTATTTTGGTGGCATTTCCAATACAAAATATAAAAATAAAACCAGTGGCTTGGAAACATATTTTATATCCTTTCAAGATGGCAGTCGTTTAGAAATTATGACGCGTCCTGTATTAGATAGTAACAGCAAAGAATTATTTCATACAGGATACATCCACATTGCATTTTCGGTAGGTTCTGAGGAAAATGTTAATATGCTAACACAAAAATTAGAAGAAGATGGCTGTCCGATTATTAGTTATCCTCGTACAACAGGTGATGGCTATTATGAAAGTTGTGTGTTAGACCCTGACGGAAATCAAGTAGAAATTATAGCATAAAAGAGGTGAATTTTATGACTTTTATTCCTATTGATATGCAAAATTGGGAAAGGAAAGAACATTATCAATACTATATCAATCTGGTAAAAGCGAAGTATACTATAACGATGGAAATTGATGTGACAAAACTAGTTTCTGCTATCCAACAAAGACATTTAAAATTTTATCCTTCTTTTTTATATGCAGTTATCTATAACATTAACCAACATCGGGAGTTTCGTATGGGTTATAATGAACAAGGAGAACTAGGCTATTGGGAAATATGTCATCCTTCTTATACAATTTTTCACGAGGATGACAAAACATTTTCTGATATTTGGTCAGAATATCATGCTTCTTTTGCTGTTTTTTATCAAAATGTTATACAAGATATGGAACAGTATAAAGATGTCAAAGGGATTAAGACAAAAGCAAGAACAGGACAAAATTATTGTCCGATTTCTTGTGTTCCTTGGATTTCTTTTATGAATATTAGTTATGATACCTTTACAGAAAATAAAATGCTTCTGCCAATTATTTCCTTTGGAAAATATCATTGTCATGATAATAAAATAACCCTTCCTTTTTCTATTTTTGTGAACCATGCTGTTGCTGATGGTTATCATACCAGTAAATTGATAGAGGATATACAATATTTTGTGAATCATTTGGATTGGCTGCGATAATATTTTTTAATTTTATTGCTTTTTGTTTTTAACTATGATAAAGTTTTTGAAATAAGCTTATATAATATAGGAGGAAAAAAATATGTGTGGTATTTGTGGTTTTACAGGTACATTAGCCAATGCAGATGATGTTTTAGATAATATGATGAACAAAATAATACATCGTGGACCAGATAGCGGTGGAAAGCATATTGATGACAAAGTAGCATTAGGATTTCGCCGTTTAAGCATTATTGACTTAGACCATGGTTCACAACCCATGTATAATGAAACAGAGGATATTGTAGTAACATTTAATGGGGAGATTTATAATTATCAGTCTTTGAGAGAGGACTTAACTACAAAAGGTCATATTTTTAAAAATGATTCTGATACAGAAGTATTACTTCATGCCTATGAGGAATATGGTGAAGGAATGCTGAATCAATTAAGGGGAATGTTTGCATTTGTTATCTGGGACAGTAAAAAAGAATTGCTATTTGGTGCAAGGGATTTTTTTGGCATTAAACCTTTTTACTACACAATCATTGATGGAAATATAATATATGCTTCTGAAATTAAAAGTATATTGGAATATCCCCATTTTAAAAAAGAGGTAAATATAGAAGCGTTAGAAAATTATTTAACCTTTCAATATTCTGTATTGCCAGAAACCTTTTTTAAGGGAGTTTATAAATTAATGCCTTCTCATTGCTTTACTTTTCAAAATGGAACAATTAATATAAAACGTTATTGGGAGCCAACTTTTGAAGCAGATAATAGCAAAACATTAGAGGAATTTGTAGATGCAATTGATACAGCAATGCAGGATTCGATTAAAAAGCATAAAATTAGTGATGTGGAGGTGGGGTCTTTTCTTTCGAGTGGAGTAGACTCTAGTTATGTGGCTGCTTGTTTTCATGGTGATAAAACATTTACGGTAGGATTTGACTATGAAAAATATAATGAAATTGATTATGCAAAATCATTGTCAAAAAAAATTAAAATTGATAATTATAGTAAACTGATTAGTACAGAGGAATATTGGAATACTATTCCCAAAGTACAATATCATATGGATGAGCCTTTAGCAGACCCTTCTGCCATTGCATTGTATTTTGTTAGCCAGACGGCTGCAAAACATGTAAAAGTTGCACTTTCTGGAGAAGGTGCAGACGAATTTTTTGGTGGCTATAATATTTACAGAGAACCTCATGATTTGTTACCAATTACAAGCCTTCCAAAACCAATCAGAAAATTATTAGGTGTAATTGCAAAAGCAATTCCGTTTCAAATAAAGGGAAAAAATTATCTGATTCGTGGTAGTAAGGATTTGCAAGAGAGGTTTATTGGAAATGCTTTTATGTTTCAGGAAGCGGAAAGAGAAAAATTATTAAAACATCCTACAAAACGTTATCATCATACAGAACTGACAAAGCCAGTTTATGACAAAGTAAAACATTTGGATGATGTCACAAAAATGCAGTATATTGATATTAACTTTTGGCTGATAGGGGATATTTTATTAAAAGCGGATAAAATGAGTTGTGCACATTCTCTTGAAGTACGTGTTCCATTTTTAGATAAAGAAGTGTTTAAAGTAGCTAGAACTTTACCAACAAAATTTAAAGTGAATAAGGAAAATACAAAATATGCAATGCGTATGGCTTCCCATCGCTATTTACCAGATATGGTAGCAGAAAAGAAAAAATTAGGATTTCCGGTGCCGATTCGTGTTTGGCTAAAAGAGGACAAGTATTATCATATTGTAAAAGAAGCTTTTACAAGTAAAACAGCACAAACTTATTTTAAAACAAATGAAATTTTAAAATTTTTAGAAGAACATAGAGCTGGAAAAGCAGATAATAGCCGTAAAATATGGACAATTTATATGTTTTTGGTGTGGCATAAACAATTTTTTGAAACAGAAAAAATTTAAGATAAAATTTTAAAATTAAAAGGGGCAGTTTGTTCTGCCCCTTTTTGTTAGTTTTCCATATCATCTGTATAACTAAAATCAATCGGTGCTTGTGTTACAACCGTTTCCAAAAGTTCTGCAATAAAAGACATTAACTGTTTTTCACTTTCCCAAAATCCCATACCATCTGGGTCTAAAGCTACTTCACTATATGCTTTGCTTAAATTTTCTTCTTCCTGCAAGGCAACAAATTCTCCTTGTCTTCTTCTCAAACCTTGTGTTAATTGTAATCTTTTTAATTCATCGATTTGTTGTTTTAACATTGGCTTGTTCTCTACTCTTTTTTTATAATATAAATAGGATTGGTATAAATCAGATTGATATACTTTCTCCCCCAATTCAACTGCCATTTTTTTGATATACTCCAATTTTTATACCTCCATAATAATTGGCAAAATCATAGGACTGCGTTTTGTCCTTTGCCATAAATAATTCTTGAGTGTGTCTTTAATTAGTCCTTTTATATAACTCCAGCCTGTAATATGTCTTTCTTCACATTTTATTAGTGCTTCCATCACAACTGACTTGGCTTCTTCCATCAAATCTTCTGCTTCTCTGACATAAACGAAACCTCTGGAAATAATATCAGGACCTGCCATAATCATACCACTATCTTTTTCCATTGTCACTACCACTACCATAAGACCATCTTGTGATAAATGTTTTCTATCTCTTAATACAATATTTCCGACATCTCCCACGCCAAGACCATCTACCATTACTTGTCCTACTGGTACTGTTCCATTCACTTTTGCTTCATTTTTCGAAATCTCAAGAACATCCCCTGTTTTCATTAGAAAAATATTTTTTTTATTCATACCCATATCAATGGCTAATTTTTTATGCTGTGTTAAATGCATAAATTCCCCATGTACTGGCATAAAATACTGTGGTTTTGTCAATGCCAACATTAATTTTAATTCTTCTTGACGAGCATGTCCAGAAACATGAATATCTGCAATTCCCTCATATACCACATTTGCTCCTTTTTTTAAAAGTTCATTGATAACACGAGAAATATTTTTTTCATTTCCGGGAATAGAGGATGCACTAATAATAATTTTGTCATCCGGTTTTACAGAAACTTGTTTATGCTCTGCTGATGCAATTCTGGATAATGCAGACATGGTTTCTCCTTGGCTACCGGTCGTGATAATGACAAGTTGCTCATCTTTAAAATTACGAATTTCTGAAATATCTATCAAAGTACCTGATGGAATATTCAAATATCCTAATTCTGAAGATGTTTTAACTGCATTGACCATGCTCCTACCGATAATTGCTACTTTTCTGCCGAATGTTTTAGCAGAATTTATAATTTGTTGTATTCTGTGAATATTAGAAGAAAAAGTTGCCACCATAATACGGTTTTTAGGGGTTTCTTCAAAGATTCTGTCAAATACAGAGCCGACAGACTTTTCAGACATGGTAAACCCTTTTCTTTCTGCATTGGTACTGTCACTCATCAGCAAAAGTACCCCTTGTTTTCCTAATTCTGCAAATCTGTGAATATCCATAATATCCCCATCAATAGGAGTATAATCAACTTTAAAATCACCTGTGTGTATAACTACCCCCAAGGGTGTTGTAATTGCTAGTGCTACTGCGTCTGCAATAGAGTGATTTGTGTGTATAAATTCTACTTTCATCTGTCCTAGTTTTACAGATTCGCCCGGAACAACGGTATGACATACTACCTTATTGTTTAGTTCATGTTCTTTGAGCTTATTTTCCAAAAGACCTAATGTCAATAATGTGCCAAAAATTGGTACATTTAAGTCTTTTAATACATAAGGTAAAGCACCAATGTGGTCTTCGTGCCCATGTGTCAATACAATTCCTCTTACCTTTTCTACGTTTTTCATTAAATATGAAATATCTGGAATTACTAAATCAATCCCTAACATATCATCTTCTGGGAAGGCTAGTCCACAGTCAATCACAATAATATCATTATTATATTCTAATACTGTCATATTTTTTCCTATTTCTTCCAGACCACCTAAGGCCATTACTTTCAATTTTTGTTTTTTTGTTGCCAAAAAACGCACCTCCTTTTTTTATGTTTCATAAGCCTAAAAGGAGCTGATATAAAAATTTTTTTGACATACAAAAAAAACTTTGTTTTGATGCTGTCAATAAAGTTTTTTGGAGACCAACTGAGTGCGACAAAAAACTTTGATACAAAAAGAAAACGCCGCCAAAAAACAGGGTTTATTTTTTTATAAAAATAAATCTGTTTTTCCCTTCTATTTTATTTATTTTTTACATCCGCTCACTTTTACCGTTCTTGTGTTATAAAAATAGTATACCATAACAATCCTTTTTCTAAACGCCCTAAATAAAGAAATATTTTTCTTGGTTGGAAAATGCAATAGAAAAAGAGCAGTTGACTTTTATTTTGATAAACATTTCTGTTTTACAAAAATAATACTGCTTTTTTTATAATATTTCCTATTTTTTATAGTAAATAATATTTAATCTATTCTAATGTCATATTCTCCTTCATGACGAGCAAATAAAGCAGAAACTTTTTCAAATTCTGCATCTTCTTCTACCCATTCATAGGTAACACCTTCTGCATTAATCGCTATTTCTTTTAATATAATTGCGTCTGCTTCTTCTTCGTCCATCAAACTGCTTTCTACCACTAAAAGATAACGATTTGCTCCACTCATGACATTATCAATAATAATAAATTCTGTTTCTATTCCATTTTCATCTTCCATAGAAACAATTTCTAATTCTTGCTCAAAATCATCTGACATAATACACCTCAATTTTCATTTTGCTTTTTATCTAAATAGCCTTGTAAGATATGCATAGCAGCCATTTTATCAATGATGCTTTTTCTTTTTTTTCGGCTAACGTCTGCCTCTAAAAGACTTCTTTCTGCGGCTATTGTACTCATTCTTTCATCCCAAAGGATAACTGGAATAGTAGGAAAGGCAGTTTCTAATTGCTTTTGAAATAGTTTTGTCTTTTCGCAACGCTCTCCCTCTGTATTATCCATATTTTTAGGATATCCTAATATAATGGTGTCTATTTCATATTCTTTAATTAAAACTGCAATTCGTGCAATACTTTTTTTATATTCTGTAGAATTACTTCTTTTAATAACTTCTATACCTTGTGCAGTCCAACCAAAACCGTCACTAATAGCTACACCAATTGTTTTATCTCCATAATCTAAACCAAGTTTTCTCATAATGTGTTTTTCTCTAAATAATTATTTACGACTTCTTCTAATAATTCGTCTCTTTCCAATTTACGAATTAAAGAACGCGCATTTTTATGACTTGTAATGTAAGTAGGGTCTCCAGAAAGAATATAACCTACAATTTGATTAACCGGATTATAACCTTTTTCTTTTAATGCCTCACTTACATTTAATAATATATTTTTGGCTTCATTTTGTACTTCTTTATCCACACTGTCAAAAAATTGTGTTTCATGTAAATTATCCATGCTTTTTCACACTCCCTTATTTTTCTATTTCCGCAATCTCTCTTGTTTCATAATAATATAAATTAACCGATTATGCAAATAAAATTTTTAGGATAAAACTTACAGTTTTGTTACAACACCTTTTGCAATTTCTCCTTGTTTTTCTGTTAAGGCTGTTTTTACAATTTTGTTTGTTAGATTTTGGTCATTTTTCACATGAACTTTGACATAATTGGTTGTATGTCCTTCATATGTATTTGGTTGTATTTGTCTTTCGTATAGCACATCCATTTCTTTTCCTATCAACTTATTTAAAAATTCTTCTGCCATTGTTTCACTTAATTGCATTAACTTTTGGCTTCGTTCACTTTTGATAGTATTTTCAATTTGTCCTGACATGCTTGCTGCAGGTGTTCCTCTTTTTGGAGAATAGGGAAAAACATGTATTTTAGAAAAACACATTTCTTTTGCAAATGCATAACTTGTTAAAAAATCTTCCTCCGTTTCTCCCGGAAAGCCAACAATCATATCTGTTGTAATGGCAACATGAGGCATAAACTGCCGCAATAATTTGACTGCTTGATGATATTTTTCTGTGTTATATTTTCGGTTCATTGCTTGTAATATTTTATCGCAGCCACTTTGTAAAGATAAGTGAAAGTGGTCACAAACTTTTTCTAAATTCGATAAGGTTTTTACAAATTCTTCTGTTACAATATTCGGTTCAATAGAACTAAAACGGATTCTTTGAATTCCTTTTACTTCATGCACTTGTTGAATCATTTCGAGTAGTGTGATATTTTTGAAGTCTTTTCCATAGGAGGCAACATGGATTCCAGTTAATACAACTTCTTGAAATCCATTTTCAGCAAGACACTTTACTTCAGCAAGTACATCTTCTGGATTTCTGCTTCTGATAGGACCTCTTGCATAGGGAATGATGCAATAAGAACAATATTGGCTGCAACCATCTTGTATTTTTAAATATGCTCTTGTTCTATTTTTTAATTTTTGTATAGATAAGGGTTCAAATTCTCTTTCCCTCATAATATTGGAAACATAGTTTTGTGGTTCTTTTTGTTGATAATTTTCCACCAAGTTTACAATTTGCGTTCTATTTTTTGTACCAACTACAATATTGACTCCTTCGATTGCCATAATTTCTTGTGGAGCAGTTTGTGCATAACAACCTGCCACAACAACAATACTATCTGGATTTTGTCTTTTTACTTTACGAATCAGTTGTCTTGATTTTTTATCTCCAAAATTTGTAACAGTACAGGTATTAATAATATATACATCTGCTGCTTGTTCCATGTCTACTACTTGGTACCCTTTTTCTTGAAATAATTCTGCTATGGCTTCACTTTCATATTGATTTACTTTGCAGCCTAATGCATGGCTTGCTACCGTTTTCATTTTTTCACCTCAAAATTGACGAACTTTTTAATTTCTGCAACAACTGCTCCTTGATTATTGTCTCCTGCAACATAATTAGCATATCGTTTGACACCTTCTTCAGAATGCTGCATAGCAAAACTATACTTTGCTTGCTGTAGCATTTCTATATCATTATAATTATCTCCGAAAGTCATTGTTTCTTCTGATGTAATGCTCCATTTCTGTTGCAATATTTCAATCGCTTTTCCTTTAGAAACACCTTTGTTTACAATATCAATACAATCAAATCCAGAAACAGCAATTTCTACTTTTCCTTTTAATATTTTTTCTAAAATAGGAAAACTATATTCACTAGCTCCTTTTGGGTCAACTAAAGAAATTTTTATAATGTCTTCTTTTACTTCGCAAAAATCTTTGACTAATTTAATTTGATAATGAAATCTAGGAGAATTTAAGTTTTCATAAACTGCTAGTTCTGTGGTATAACAACAATTTTTGCCACAATAAAGAATGGCTACATTGTCTAGTTTCTTAATTTCAGACACCACAAAATCAATTAATTCTTGCGACATTATACTAGCATAAATTTCTTCTCCATTGTGTACAACATAGGCACCATTTTCTGCTAATATTGTAATATCCTTTAAATCGTCTTGAAATATTTTTTCCAAACTGGGGCGTTGTCTGCCACTTGCTGCTACAAAATGGATTCCTTTTTGTTTTATTTTAGGTAGCAATTCATATATTTCATCATCAATTTCTTTATTGTCTTTTAAAAGTGTACCATCCATATCTGTTGCAATTAATTTAATCATACCAATCTCTTTTTCTCCTTTTTACTGAATTTTTAAAAATAAAGGTAGTAGTTTCATCGCAATTTTAACATCTTTTCCAGAAATCCATACCACATATTGTCTTAACTTGTCCCATTGCCTTTTTCTTGTTAATGGTAGGTTGCATATTTCTTCTATTTCGTTCAATTTTTGTGCAATTTCCTCTTTTTCTGTGGAAGAAAGTTCATTCATCATGCTAATACTTAAATGAACAGCTGAAAAATCTGTTTCTATTGTGATGATTTCTTTTTCTCTTTCTTGTTTTAAATATAAATCTAGTAAGCCTTCATTACTGTATCCATTTTGTTGAAATAACTTAATTCTTTCTATTAACAATAAAATGTTTCTGCGACAAATCTCTATTTGTTGACTTACTTTTTCACATCCATTTAAAACTTCAATGTTTTCTGCAAAGCCGTTGATTTTATCAATATAATGGCTAATTAGCATTAAAAAAAGTGCTTCCATTGTTTCTTTATTGTCATAAAATTGTGTCCAAACGATTTCACATTGTTCTAAATCTTGCTCTATCATTTGTTGTAAATTTTTTTCTTCTACCATAAAATTTCCTCTCCCCTTAGTATTCCTATCATATCAAATGCTTTTTATCCTGTCAATTTTAAAAAGCTCTGGAAAAGTCCAGAGCTTTTTTTGTTATCTTTTTCTTCTGCCTTGTTTTTTGTTTGGTCTTTCTCTTTTGGTTGAAATGGTTGTTGTTTCTTCTTGAATGAAAATAGGCATTTCTTCTGTTATTTCTTCTTCTTTGATGTCAGGTTCTTTGATGTCAGGTAATCGGTTAAAGAGTTCTGCAAGATAATGTAATCCTTGTGCATCTTCTTCTCTTAGTTGAGACATCTCAAAACGAAATTGCCAGTTGCCGCTAGAGGTGCTTGGTATGTTCATACGATGGTTGCTGTCCAAGCGCAATACATCTTGTATTGGGAAGATGGAAAATACTGCTGTAGAACTCATCACAAGACGAATCATATCCCATGCAATGTCATCACCGCTGATGTTCATATAACGGCGTACATGGTCTTTTTCATGTTCTGTACCATTTGTATACCAGCCAATGGTAGTATCATTATCGTGAGTACCTGTATATGCTACTGTATTGGTTTCATAATTATGTGGTAGATATTCATTTTTGCTGTCTTCATTAAAAGCAAAATGAAGAATTCTCATACCTGGAAAACCTAATTTTTTTCTTAATTTGCGTACATCATCTGTGATGATTCCTAAATCTTCTGCAATAATTGGTAATTTCCCAAGTTCTTTTTCTACTGTCATAAATAATTTTTCGCCGGGACCTTTTCTCCATTCTCCTTTGGTAGCATCTTTATCTTCAAAAGGAACTGCCCAATAACTTTCAAATCCTCTAAAATGGTCAATACGAAGAATATCCACCATATTTAAAGTACAACGGATTCTATCAATCCACCATTGATAGCCTGTTTTTTCATGATATTCCCAGTTATAAAGAGGATTTCCCCAAAGCTGTCCTGTTTCACTAAAATAATCTGGAGGAACACCTGCTACTACTATTGGAAATCCTTTTTCATCTATATAATAATTTTTAGGATTTGCCCAAGTGTCTGCACTATCATAAGCAACAAAAATAGGCACATCTCCTATAATTTTTATATTTTTATCATTTGCATATTGTTTTAGCTCCTCCCATTGGCGGAAAAATTCAAATTGTAAAAATTTGTATCTGTCTATAGCAGTTGCTAATTTTCTTTTCCATTTTTCTAATGCACCATATTCTCTGTTTACTAAGTCTTCTGGCCATGTACTCCAAACAGCACCAAAATAATAATCTTTTTGTAAGTTTTTAGGTAATTTTTTAGAGGTTTTTTCCTCAAAAGCATAAAATTCGCTGGAAAAACCTGCTCCTTGTCTTTCTGCAATAAAATAGTCTTTTAAGGCAGCGAACAAAGCATAATCTTCCAGCCAAAAATGATTTTTTTCACAGAATTTTTGAAATTCTGCTTGGTCAGCAGTAAACGCTTTTTTTTGAAAACGACGATATGCCTTTTCAAATAAGCCTTTTTTAAAAGGAATCGCATTTCCATAATCTACTTTTTTACAGGAAAAAATAGGAGATAGCTCTATATCCATTTCTTCTAAATATCCCTTTTTATATAGGATATCTGGGCTAATAAATAATGTGTTTCCAGCAAAGGTAGAAAAACTTTGATAGGGAGAATCGCCAAAACTGGTAGGGCCAAGAGGCAATATTTGCCAAAGACGTTGGCCAGATTTTTCTAAATAGTCTACAAACTTGTATGCATTTGGTCCAAAGTCTCCTATACCAAATTTGCTAGGTAAGCTGGAAGGATGAAGTAAAATACCACTGTTTCGTTGAAAATTCATAATACCACCCTTTTTCTTTTGGATTTGTTTAACAACTTGTAATATTATTATATCGGAAAATTCAACATTTTACTACCCTTTTATTTGACAAAATAAAAATCATTTTGGCTGTTTTTTGTCAAAATGGCAAATTTATTGTTGTATGAAAAACCATTTCATGCAAAAAATAAAACTGTGCTCAACAGATAATCATGGAATCAAAATTTTTTGAAGGAGGATTACAATGAAAAAGTTTCCTATTTTAATGATGAGTTCCATTCTCGCACTGATGTTTAGCATTACTGCTTGTGGAGAAAAAGTTTCCAACAATTTAGGAGGAGCAACAAGGGGAAATAATGCTTATGACTATAATTATGATTATAGTGGTACCGGAAATAATGGGGATAATGCACTAGGTTTTGATGGAGGAAATAGTGCCAATTATCCGGGTTATTGGGATTATTATGGCATTACAAATGGTACTGCAAATGATAGTATAAGAAATGGTTTTATAAATAATCATTCCACAGCTCCTTTTTATCCAAACACAGCATATAATATCAATACTACGCCCAAAGGAATAGGTACTACAGGAGGAACAGGATTAACAGGAAATACTAATACAGCAGAAAATACTAGCACAACATTAGACAGTGCGACAGTAGCAAATTAAGACAAAAGCATTATAAAATAGAAAAAATACTATTTTATAATGCTTTTTCTAATTTTAAAAGAAATTCCTTTTTTTCGATTCCTCCGTAATAGCCTGTTAGTTTTCCATTTGCTCCAATCACTCTATGACAAGGAATAATAATGGCAATAGGATTATTATGATTTGCATTTCCCACTGCTCTTACTGCTTTGTCATTTCCAATTTCTTTTGCAATTTGTCCATAAGTTTTTGTTTGTCCATAGGGAATTTTTTGTAATGCTTGCCATACCTTTTTTTGAAATTCTGTTCCTTCTAATGCTAAAGGTAAAGTAAAGTTTTGTCGTTTTCCTTCAAAATATTCAGATAGTTGTTGTTCTGTCAAGATGAAAAGGGACGTTTTTTGTGATGGAATGGTTTCTTTTTCTTTACCATAGTAAATACCGTTTAGTTTTCCATCTTTTTCTATTAAGGTGATAATTCCTAATTTTGTCTTTATTTCATAACGATATTTCATTTTCCTATCCTCTTTTTATAAAAAATGATTGTTTTTTATTAGAATAGTATATGATAAAATAAAAGAAAGAACAAGAATAAAAAATATGAAGTTTCCAAGAGAAATGATACAAGTACAATTTTGTCAATGTTGAAGGAGGAATAAGAATGCTTGGAACAATTACAAATTGTTGTACGATATTAGCGGGGAGTGTAATAGGTGCAACCTTACATAAGGGAATTAAAGAAGAATATCAAGAAACAATGATGAATGGTTTGGGACTAGCAGCACTTGCTTTAGGTATTAATAATTTTGCAAAGGCGATGCCAAACAGCAACTATCCTGTTTTATTTATTTTTAGTATGGCATTTGGTGGATTGCTTGGTTCTATCCTAGACTTAGATGGAAAATTTCAAAAACTAGCACAAAAAGTATCCAAAGGAAATTTAGCACAAGGACTTACAACAGCTGTGCTTTTATTTTGTATTGGAACGATGTCTATTTTAGGACCAATTCAAAGTGCTTTAAATGGAGACAATACGCTTTTATTTACAAATGCTATGTTGGATGGGGTTACTTCTATGATTTTAGCTTCTAATTTTGGAATTGGTATTGCACTTTCTGCGGGTATTCTTTTTTTATGGCAAGGGAGTATCTATGTTTTAGCGCAGTTTATAGGGAGATTTATGACAGAAAATGTAATGACAGAGATTTCGATTGTAGGCGGTATTTTAATTGTAAGTTCTGCACTTGGTATTTTAAAAATAAAAGGGATTAAAACATTAAACTTACTTCCCGCTTTATTTATACCTGTGATTTATATTGCTCTAACTTCTATAAATTTTAAACTTTTTTAATACTTTTTATTAAAATGATATGTATTTTTTTGTATAATTTGCTTTCTCTATTGCAGTATGACCATCTTTCTTGTATAATAAAAGAAGAAAATGAGGTAAAAGATTCATTAAATTAAGGAGAGAGGAAATATGACAGCAAAAACGCATGGTTATATTACAAAAGAAATTGAATTAGAGCAAATTTATCAGTTTATACTAAAATGGTTTGACCCTAATGCTAAAATCAACCGTTATGAAAATAAAAATGGCGAAAATAATGAAATGGCTGTTTATTTTACATATAAAGGGGAAGAACGCCGTTTATTTGCTATTGTTTATAAAAGCACAAAATTTTCAAAAACAGGACAAAAAGAAAGACAAATCTTTTTAGACTTAGGTTACTGGGGTTCCAGTGTGGAGATTATGAAATCGATTATTTCTAATTTTTCCGGTTACTTAGATGAAAATGACTGTGATGAAGAAGATGCTTATTTTATTGCAGAACATCCAGAAGGAATTATGCCAAATATTATTAAGATTACACGTTCTGAATTAAACAAAAGAATGGGTGGCACAGTAGTTATTATTGATGAAGATTAACATTATAAAAAAAGAACCTTAATACTATATTAAGGTTCTTTTTTTCTTATTTTTTTTCTTGCATTTCCTGCATTTTTAAACTCATTTTTTCTTTAAAAGTTTTCTTTTTCTTATTTGCTAAATTTGCACCTTTTACACTTACAATATAAATTCCTGCTAATTCTACTTTTACATTTTTTTTGACAGGTATGATTTCAAAAACAGACTTATCACACATCAAATTTACAATCTGTGGTCCTACTTTTGCCTTTACTAAAGGCATTTTTCGCATTTTTGCCATTTTTGGCATTTGTTCATAGACTGCTTTTGTTACATTAGCAGCTGATGGTTTTTCTATTTTTTTGTCTATTACAAAAATCTGTGTTGCAATTTTGTTTTGTTCAATAAAATCTTGTGCTTGTACCATTTTTCCCATATTTTTGCGGTTGAAATAATATAATATTGCAAGAGCAATGATAACAACAATCAGCAATATAATAAGGATATCTATTAGCACAATCATCCCTCCTCCTTTTTGTATTTTTTCTATTTTAACATTGTTTTTTCGTTTAGGAAATAGGAAAATAGAATTTTTTTCTTTTAATTTTAAAAATATGATAAAAATAAAGAGGAAAAAATAAAAAAAATACGTTATAATAATTAAGGGATTAATGATGGTGGAAAGGAGAAGAAATGAAATGACATTTATAGATTTTTTACCATTTTTATCAACAAGCATTTTTTTATTAAATGTTATTTTTGCAGTTCTTGTAGTATTTTTTGAGCGGCGAAAGCCTGCAAGCAGTTGGGCATGGCTTTTGGTATTATTTTTTATACCTTTTTTTGGATTTATTATATATATGGTTTTTGGCAGGAATAGTAAAAGAGAAAAAATGTTTATCCAAAAAGAAAAATATGATACAGAAGTATATTATCGTTATTTATTGTTTAATGATACTTCACTAGATGCTTTTCGTTCTCAAAAGAAAATAATAGAGGAAAAAAATGGAGAACCTGTTGTACAAAATAATTTGGATGATTTGATTTCCTTGCATATCAATGCTGGTAGTTGGGTGACAACGAACAATACCTTAAAACATTTTATAGATGGTAATCATAAATTTGATACATTAGTAGAAGATATTCGACAAGCCAAAAAATTTATACACATGGAGTATTATATTTTAAGAGGGGATGACTTAGGAAAAAAAATTGTACATGAATTGGCGCTAAAAGCAAAAGAAGGTGTGGAAGTACGTTTACTTTATGATGGTATGGGTTGTGCAGCTCTCCCACGCAACTTTTTTCAGGAGCTAGAACAATGTGGAGGTTATGCTGTGGCATTTTTACCCCGTTTTATTATTCGTTTAAATTATCGTGACCATAGAAAACTTTGCATTATAGATGGTGAAATTGGTTATATTGGTGGTTTTAATATTGGAAATGAATATCTAGGGATTGTAAAACGATATGGAGCATGGCGTGATACTCATTTAAGAATACAGGGGGATGCAGTAGACCAATTACAAATTCGTTTTATGATGGACTGGAATTTTATCACTGCTTATGCACCTATTTCCTTGAAAAAAGTATATTTTCCAGATAGAGAACAAATAGATGGAATTAAAATGCAAATCATATCCAGTGGACCGGATACAGTTTGGAAAAATATATGGAATGGTTATTTTAAAATGATGAATGAAGCAGCAAAACATATTTATATTGAAACACCTTATTTTGTTCCAGATGATGGTATTTTAGAAGCACTTCGTGTTGCTGCTTTATCTGGTATTGATGTCCGTATTATTATTCCGGGAAATCCTGACCACTTTTTTGTTTATTGGGCAAGTATGTCTTATTTAGGGGAATTATTGGAAGCAGGTGTTCGTTGTTATCAGTATGAGAAGGGATTTATTCATACAAAAGCAGTATTTATTGATGGTAAGATTTGCTCCATTGGTACTGCTAATATGGATATTCGTAGTTTTGACTTAAATTTTGAAATAAATGCCTTTATTTATGATAAGGAAACAACTACTTTATTGGAACAGGATTTTTTAAATGATTTAGATAATTGTGTGGAAATTACAAAAGAATGGTATTCAAAACGGAAATGGTGGTTCCGTGTTAAAGAATCCGTTTCTCGCTTGATTTCCCCTATGCTGTAAAGGAGAAAAACATGGACAAAAGTTATACAGAACAACAACAAATCGGTTATTTTGAAGTAGACAACAATTTATGTTTAACGCCTGCTGCACTAGTATTTCATTTACAGGATACTGCTATCCGCCACTCTGCTAGTTTGGGCTATACTTTAGATTATATGGCAGAACATCACAGGGGCTGGGCAGTTGTCAACTGGCATATCATAATAGACCATATGCCAAAGTGTGGTGAAACTATAAAAATTGTAACATGGAGTAGTAAATGCCGTCGTATGCAGGCAGAACGTTCTTATTTGCTTTATGACCAATCTGGAGCTATTGCTGCGCATATTGCTTCCCGTTGGATATTTATGGACTTGGAGCAAAGAAAACCAACGGAAATTGGTTCTGAAATGGAACAAAGATATGGAAATACAGAAATAACAGCAATCGAAAATGAAAAATACAAATTACCAAAATTACAAAAAGAAATGATTGTCCAAAGAACTTTTATTGTTACAAGACGAGATACGGATAACAATGGACATACAAACAATGTAAAATATATTGAATGGGCAATAGATGACATACCTGACGATATTTATGATACTATGACAATTTGTGACATTCGTGTTGTTTACCGAAAGGAATGCTATAAAGGAGATGCTGTTACATCAAAATGTGATGTGCATACCCTTGAAAATGGTAAAAAAGAAGTTATCTCTTTTTTTGAATGGAATGGTATTTTATTGGCAGAGGTAGCAACGCAATGGAAAAAGAATACTGCTCTGTAATACTTAATAGAATTTGTGAGGGTAAATATAATATCCAGATACATTTTGCAACCATAATATTTCCTGTTAAAAAAGAAATAGCAGTACAGCAATCACATAATGCAAATAATAGTAATCCTAGTTCATATACTTTACTATATTTTTGTGTAAATACGATAAGAATATGCAACAAAAATATCATACTATAACAAGCAACAATCCAATACAAAGGGAGAAAACTG
The DNA here is from genome assembly GCA_910583755.1 of uncultured Clostridia bacterium. GTDB lineage: Bacteria > Bacillota > Clostridia > Lachnospirales > Anaerotignaceae > Coprocola. The sequence goes on along the minus strand of CAJTZO010000004.1, from coordinate 85,240 downwards.
AGTAGAATTCCAAAAGGCAGCAATATAAACATACATTCTTGTTGCCTTTTTTCATATTCTAAAAAGGGAATCATTTGACATAAATAAAGTAAATGTACTATAGTAAAGAAAGCTACCCCTATAGAATAAAGGGAAGTAAATAGTAATAAAAAATCACAAAAGATGGTGTAAGATAAAATCATTTTTTTAAAATGATTTGCAGTAAAAAAGAGGAATATCATTGCAGAAAATTTAAAATAACTACTGGATATTCCTGAAATAATATTATAGTCTAGTAAGACAAAGGATAAAAAACAAATGGCAATACAAAAAAATAAGTATTTTCTCAATATTATCACCTCAATAAAACAATACCCAAAAAATATTGTTTCATACCTGATATGTTTTATGAAAAAATACTTATTATTTTTCAGTCTGTCAATAAAGTCTTTTTTTGTGGGTTTCACCCACATCCCCCAACTTTTTTAAAAAAAAGTTGAATAAAAAACTTTGGTGGAAAAACTAGCGTTTTTCCTTATCAAATCAATCTTTTTAGCGAAACGCTCATTTCGCTAAAAAGTTTTTTGAGGCGCTTGAGGGCTAGCCCTCAAAGTTTTTTGACAAGCTGTTATAGTTTTTTTCTGTTTTTTTAATTATTAATTTTGCTACAAAAATTTTTTTAAAACAAGCAAGTAAGGTTGGAAAAGGCTAAGTTTTTTTATTTTTCGTTGCAATCACAATATAAGGTAAATCTATCTCTGCCTTTGTTTTTAGAAACATATAATGCAGTATCTGCTTTTTCTAATAATGTTTGATAATCGGATGCATCTTCTGGACATAAAGCTGCACCTACACTACCTGTAATATTCCAAGTGGTTTCCCCTCTCTGATATTTTTCGCGGAATACTTCTAAAAGTTCTTCTAATTTTTTTCTTAAATCTTTTTGAGAAGAAACATTTTTTAAAAATACAACAAATTCATCTCCACCATATCTTGCAATGATATCTTCTGATTCTCTGAAAAAGTTACGTAATCTTTTTGCTACTGTTAATAATACATCATCTCCTATGGCATGTCCTAAGGTATCATTTACCTTTTTAAAATAATCTACATCCATAAAGATTAATGAACCTTTACTTTTTTCCTCTAACAAAGCTAATACTTTTTCTCTAAAAATAGCTCTGTTATATAATCCAGTGAGCGGGTCCCGCCTTGCTCGCTCTCTCCATGTGGTTGCCTCACTTTGCATCTGACGTAATGCATTGATATTTACCAATGTTCCTGCTATTTTTACACATTGTTTTTTATTTTCATTCCATAAAGGATTACAGTGTATTTCAAACCATTCATATGAGCCATTAATAGTTAAAATGCGTAATTGCGCTTTGATGCTGATATTATCTACATTACACTGCTTATAAATATTTTTTAAGATGGTTCTGTCTCCTTGAAAGACAACATTAGATTTTTTTAGCCATTCTTTAAAATGTTCATAGCACATTTTCATGCCAATTTGATTTTTGATTGCTTCTGAAAATATAATTTTGTCCTCTTTTACATGATATTGAAAAGGAATACTTTTATAGTATGGTTCATCAGCAGATTCATCAATAAATTTAAAATCATCTCTATTGTTATCATATACTAATATTCTATGATTAGAGCCTGCAATATTTTTGTGATATTTTTCTCTTACTTCTTCCAATTCTAAACGAATTTCAATATAATTCGTAATATCTGTCATGACAAATAAGTAGACTGGCTTTCCGTTTTGTATACCAAATTCATTTCCCTCTAAATGAATCCACATAATTTCTTCTTGTGCATCCAACATACGCAATTCCATTTTAAAACGAGTATGTTGTTCTATCATTTTGTCAAATTCTCGTTGTGCTATTTTTCTATCTATGCTATAAATACTGGAAAAAAAGCCTGCACCTTCTCTTTTTCCAAACATTTCAAAAAAGTAATTGTTTGCTTCTAATATGGTTAATCTATCATCTAATACAATTTTAGCAGCACCACCCGGTAAACTGTTAAAAGTTGCTTGTTGTTCCATTTCTAGTTGTTTCCTTTCGGAAGTATCTAGCAATATGCCATAGTAAATAGGGTAGCCTGCTTGTTCTCCGATAAACATGCCTTGTAGTAAAAACCATTGTTCCATTCCATTTTTCATTTTTTTAGGGGCTTCCCAAAAAAATGGCTCTCTTTTTTTCCCATTTTCTACAGCTTTTTGAATATATTTTTTTCTTTCTTCTTCTTCTAACCAAGGTAACACTCTACCATCTAATTTATAATAGTCTTTTTCTTCCATAGAAAGTAATTCAAAATATTTGGGACTACCTTCTAATAAATAGATGTCTTCTTCCGTTACTAAATATTTTCCACTTGTGCCTCTCATACTGGAATGCATTAATTCTAATTGTAATTGTTGTTCTTTCTGTCTTTTTTTATCTTCTGTAATGTCTCTAATTAATATAATTCCTAATACTTCTTGATTATATGTACTTTCCATCAAAAAACAGCCACAAGAAACCCATATTTGTTCTTTTTCAAAATATAATTCTAACAATACATTTTGTCCATCATTTTCAAAAATATGGACTAAGTTTTCTTTTGAAAATGCATGATACCAATGTTGTTTTTGTGTTTCTTCTAATTTTTTGGCTATGGTATCTAAAAAAAATTGATAACTTCCCTTTTCTGGTAAAGAAAACATACCACTATGATGAAAGATAACATAATTGTCCTTATTAAAATTACTAATAATTGTCATTTCGTAAATTTGAGATAAGGCGGGTGCTAACCATCTTCTGGCAATTTCAGATTCTTTTTCTTCTTCTGTTGTAATATGTGGTGATGTTATTATAACAAAAGCAGGTATAATTCCCTGCCATAAAATACGTACTGCACAAATATCTGTTACTTCTTTGGTTATTTCATCATATACTATCATTTTATGGTAATCTTTTTGTTCTATATTTTTAACAGGACAATTTTCACATTGTTCTTTCCATAAACCATGACAAATTTTATTTTTTTCCAATGCTGGATTGATTTCTTTTGCTTTTTGATTAAAATATAATATTTTGTTATCTTTTTGTCCTACTATGATAACACTTATGTCCCCCAAAACATCTAATAACCCTTCTACGTTCTTTACTGTTTTCATAAGAGCGTAAAACCCTCCTTCCTCTTTGAAAAACTTGCGCTATTAAAAATATAATTCTAATAACTTTTTACTTTATGATTAAGTAAACAATATTTAGTAAAAACAAAATATTATACTTGGTACATAATTATAACACATTTTACATTATATTTTTATAAAATATTTTAGAAATAAAACTTTATTTTTAAATGATATTACAAATTATGTTTATTATATCATAGTTAAAAGGTTGTATTCAACGGATATTATCATTTCTTTTACTTTTTACAATATATTATCATACAATATATCAAAATAACTTTCAATAAAAAAGAACCTTTTTTATTTGGATTAAAAAAGGTTCTTTTTGTTTTTTTATGATAAAAAATTTTGCTACCGCAAAGGAAAGAGGATATTATTCTTGTATTCCAGGAATTTTTGGTAATGTTGCAAAACCTTTTTCTAATTCTTCATCTGTTGGCGCATAATCCTGCATGTTTCCTGCTTTATAGTTCATATATGCTGCTAAATCATAAGCACCATTTCCAGTTAAACCAAACAATATTGTTTTTGCTTCCCCTGCTTCTTTACATTTTTTTGCTTCATCAATTGCTGCAGCAATAGCATGTGCAGATTCTGGAGCTGGTAAGATAGACTCTGTTTTTGCAAACAAGGTAGCAGCATCAAAAATATGATTTTGAAATAATGCCCTTGCTTCATCAAGATAACCATCATGATATAATTTTGATACAATTGGTGACATTCCATGATAACGCAATCCACCTGCATGAATGGAGGAAGGAATAAAGCCACTTCCTAGGGTATACATTTTTGCAAGTGGTGTAACATGACCAGTATCACAAAAATCGTAAGCATATTTTCCACGAGAAAGGGATGGACAAGCAGCAGGTTCTACAGCAATAAAATATGGATTTGCTTTTCCTGTTAATTTATCTCCCATAAAGTCAGAAATCAAACCACCTAAATTGGAGCCACCACCAGCACAACCAATAATAATATCAGGATATTCGTCTACTTTTTCTAATTGTAATTTTGACTCTGCGCCGATAATGGATTGATGTAATAATACTTGATTTAATACAGAACCAAGTGCATATCTTGTGTTTGGAGTAGAAGTTGCTTTTTCAACTGCTTCACTAATAGCAGTACCTAAAGAACCTGTACAGTTAGGGTCTTTTTCCAAAATAGCTCTACCAACATTTGTAGTGTTGCTTGGGCTAGGGATAACATTGGCACCATAGGTTTCTATAACTGCTTTTCTATATGGTTTTTGTTCTGCACTGATTTTTACCATATAAACATCAAGAGGAATGTTATAAAAAGAACAAGCCATGGCAAGAGCGGTTCCCCATTGTCCAGCACCAGTTTCTGTAGTAATATGAGTAATACCTTGTTCTTTGTTATAATAAGCTTGTGCAATAGCAGAATTTAATTTATGACTACCAGAAGTATTACTTCCTTCATATTTATAATAAATTTTTGCTGGAGTATCTAATATTTTTTCTAAATTATAGGCTCTATGCAAAGGAGAAGGACGATACATTTTATAATAAGCCTGTACTTCTTCTGGAATATCAATATAGCGTTCTGTAGAAAATTCCTGCTTACAAAGTTCTTCTGCAAAAATAGGGTAAAAATCTTCTTTTACAGCAGGTTTCATGGTTGTTGGATTGATAAAAGGGTCATGTTGTTCTGGCATATCTGCACGAACATTGTACCATTGTTTTGGAAGCTCATTTTCTGTTAATAAAATTCGGTTGGGAATGTTTTTTGACATCATTAATCTCTCCTATCTTTTTGAGTATGAAAAAAGCCCTCTGTATATTGAAAATATACAGAGGGCGTAACAAACAATTACGTGGTGCCACCTCAATTGGTTATAAAATAACCCACTCTTACCGTACAAATTATACAGCGTTCTCTGTAACGGGAGAACCCGAGTTGCCTACTAAAAAATTCAGCTCCTACTCACAAGCCCATTCCAGCAATAAAATTGTGTTAGTTCGCATCAACCACTAACTTTCTGAAAACAATTTTTATTGTGTACTTACTCTTGGTCAACGTTTTTATTTCTGCTATTAATATTTATTTTAACCATTTTTTTGAATTTGTCAATACTAAATTTATTTTTTTACAAAAATAGGAACTTTTTGTATAAGGATTCGTCTATTTTATAAAAAGGAGTGTGTAACAAATGGAAAAATATATTATAACTTTATTTTTAGCACTTATGATTGGGGAATTTTCAAATAAAAGTATAGTATTGGAACAACCTCAAGATTCTACACTTATCATTAAAGTAAATGATGAATATTATTATAGTAATGGGGAAGAAAGCGAAATTTATGGACGATGTGGTGTAATGGATGGAAGAATCACTTCGACAGTAGAACAGACAGAATTTCCAGAAAAAAATAATCAGTCTAATTTTGGCACAGATTATGGATATCAGTACATCAATGATACAATAGAAGTGAATCTTAATGGAAAATGGATTGTATTTCAGAAAGATAAATCAATTTAAGAAATATTTAATAAAATAAAAGAGAAACCATTCTTTTTCTTTTTTCTGTTTTGTAGTATGATAAAAAAGCAGGAGGCGTGTGTATGTGGAAGTAGAAAGCAGAGCAGAAATTAGAAAAAAAAGAAGAATGAAACGAAGGAGAAGAAGAAAAATTATCAAAATCTTTTTGTTATTGCTGTTTGTTCTTTTTATTTTATCTACTCTTTTTATCTTATTTTATAAAAAAGAGGAACAAAAGCAATATACAGTAGGAATTGATGCAGGACATGGTGGAGAAGATACTGGTGCAATTGGATACATACAAGAAGCAGAGTTAACAGAAAAAACAGCAGATTTACTGGAGGAACTTTTAGAAAAGGATGGCAGATTTAAAGTCATACGTTCTCGTAAAAATGGAGAAAATATTAATATTACAGATAGAAGAGAATTATTTTTAAAAAAAGAAGTTAATTTAATCCTTTCAATCCATGGGAATTCTGACCCTACAGGAACAGCAAAAGGATTTGAATGTTATCCTTCTCCACCAGGAAGAGAAAATCATAGTATTAGCTATTATTTTGCTGTGTGTATCACAGAAGAAATGGCAAAAGCAGGAAATCATTTAAGAGGAGAAAATGGAATCAGATATGCATACTATGTAACAGATGAAAATGGAAATACACAAAAGGTAATCAAAGAAATCTCAGATACAACAGTGTATGCCCAGCCATCTTTTGGCATTATAGAAAATGTAACTTGTCCGGCTGTATTGGTAGAACAGTGTTTTGTCACAAATCAAGAGGATGTGACAGCATTTGGAAGTGAGCAAGGTTGTACTATTTCGGCAGAAGCATATTATAAAGCGATTTGTAAATACTTTGGAATTGAAACAAAAGGAATGGAACCTTAAATTGTCTTTGTATGGTAGACAAATGTGTTGTGAAAAATAACAATAAAATAAATATATTTTAAAAAAAACATTGCAAAATCACGAAAAGTACCACTGTCTTTTATAAAAAACAGTAGAACGGTTGACGTGTTCATTTCATATGTTATAATTTCATATTAAAGAATTGGCTTTAGAAAGAGGGGATAACAGAATGAGTAGAGTTTATAATTTTTCAGCAGGACCTTCTATGCTTCCTTTGGAAGTGCTAGAAAAAGCACAAAAAGAATTTGTTTGCTATGGTACAAGTGGTATGTCTGTAATGGAGATGAGTCACCGCTCTAAAGACTTTGAAGAAATATTATATCATGCAGAAAATACTTTAAGAGAATTAATGAAAATACCAGAAAATTATAAAGTATTATTTTTGCAGGGAGGTGGCTCTACACAATTTGCAATGATTCCAATGAATTTAATGAATAAAAATCATAAAGCAGATTATGTCAAAACTGGACAATGGGCTTCCAAAGCAGCACAGGAAGCACAAAGATATGGTAAAGTGAATATTGTAGCTTCCTCAGAAGATACTACTTTTAATCAAATACCAGAATTAGATAGCAGTAAGTTTGATGCAGATGCAGATTATTTTTATATTACTTTAAATAATACCATTTATGGTACAAGATATACAACCTTACCAGAAACAGGAAAAGTACCTTTAGTAGGAGATATGTCTTCCAGTATTTTGTCAGAAGAAATTGATATTACAAGATTTGGTTTGCTTTATGCAGGTGCGCAAAAAAATTTAGGTCCTGCAGGTGTTACTGTCGTCATTATCAGAGAAGATTTGTTAGGTAATGCAATGGAATTTACGCCAACTATGCTGCGCTATGATATCCATGCAAAAAACAATTCACTGTATAATACACCTCCTACCTATGGTATTTATTTTGCAGGGCTTGTATTTGATTGGGTGAAACAACAGGGTGGTGTAAAAGCGGTACAAAAAATCAATGAACAAAAAGCAGCCATATTATATGATTTTTTAGATAACTCTAATTTATTTCAGGGTACTGTTGTAAAAAAAGACCGTTCTTTGATGAATGTTCCTTTTGTGTTACCAACAGAAGAATTAAATAAAAAATTTATCGCAGAGGCAGAATCCAAAGGATTTGTAAATCTAAAAGGACACAGAACAGTAGGTGGCATGAGAGCAAGTATTTATAATGCTATGCCAATGGAAGGTGTAAAAGCGCTTGTAGCATTGATGGAACAATTTGAAAGGGAAAACAAATAAGGAGAAACAAAAATGTATAATATTAGAACATTAAATCAAATTTCTCATATTGGATTAAAAAAATTGTCCAAAGCAGAATTTAATATTTCTGATACAGAGGAAAACCCAGATGGCATTATTGTGAGAAGTTTTGATATGCATAGTATGGATTTTTTAAATGATAATTTGTTAGCAGTTGCAAGAGCAGGCGCAGGAACAAACAATATTCCGATTGATGCATGTACAGAAAAGGGGATTCCTGTATTTTATACACCTGGTGCAAATGCAAATGCTGTAAAAGAATTAGTTTTAACAGGTCTTTTCATTTCTTCTCGAAAAGTTTTAGAGGGTGCAAGCTGGACACAAACGTTAATCAATAGTAATGATGTAGAAAAAGATGCAGAAATTGGAAAAAAACAATTTGTAGGTCCAGAAATATCAGGCAAAAAATTAGGTGTCATTGGTTTAGGAGCAATTGGTGTACTTGTAGCAAATGCTGCTTTAGATTTAGGAATGGAAGTCATTGGATATGACCCTTTTTTATCCATAGAATCTGCTTGGCACTTGTCTTCTACAGTGAAACATGCTTCTACCTTAGAAGAAGTTGTCAGTCAAAGTGATTATATTACTTTGCACATTCCTTTAAATGAAAAAACAAAGCATACCTTTAACAAAGACTTGTTTGCAGCAACCAAAAGAGGCGCACGTCTTATGAATTTCGCAAGAGGGGAATTAGTAGATACAAATGCCTTAAAATGTGCCATTAAAGAAGGTATTATATCAAAATATATTGTGGATTTTCCAAGTAAAGATGTATTAGGTATTGATAAAGTAGTAGTTACGCCACATTTAGGCGCATCCACACCAGAATCAGAGGAAAACTGTGCAATGATGGCAGCTGTAGCCATTCGAGAATATTTAAAATATGGTAATATTAAGTATTCTGTTAATTTTCCAAATTGCTATATTGATTATTCTGGAAAACCAAGAATTACCATTTCTCATAAAAATATTGTAAATATGATTGGACAGCTTGGTGCTGTTTTTACAAAATATAGTATTAATATTGATAATATGATAAATAAAAGTAAAGGGAATTTAGCATATAATATTATTGTGTGTGATAGTTTAAATGGAAAAGAAAAAGAACTTGTAGAAGATTTATATAATATTGGGAGTGTTATAAAAGTAAGAGTATTATATTAAAGGGGAGATTTTTTTGGCAATCATAAAACCTTTTCGAGCAATTCGCCCAATTGCAGAAAAAGCAGAAAAAGTAGCAGCGTTACCTTATGATGTAATGAATAGTGAAGAAGCAAGAGAAATGGCAAAAGGAAATCCCTATTCCTTTCTTCATGTAGATAAAGCAGAAATTGATTTAGACCGTTCTATTGATTTATATGATAATAGAGTTTACCAAAAAGCAAAACAAAATATGGAACAGCTGATACAAGATGGAGTTATGATACAGGATAAAGAGTCCTTATTTTATATTTATTGTTTAACAATGAATGGAAAAAGGCAAACAGGACTTGTTGTCTGCACTTCTATTGATGAATATTTAAACAATACGATTAAAAAACATGAATTAACAAGAGCAGACAAAGAAGTAGATAGAATCCGCCATGTAGATATCTTAAATGCAAATACAGGTCCTATTTTTTTGGCATACCATAAAAATGATGAAGTAAAAGCAATTTTAAAATCTGTAATGAAAAAAGAAAAAGCAGTTTATGATTTTGTTTCAGAAGATGGGATAAAGCATCAGGTATGGCTCATTACAGAACAAAAAGATATTACAAAGTTAATCGAACGATTTCAAACAATACCAAGTCTTTACATTGCAGACGGACATCATAGGAATGCATCTGCGGTCAAGGTAGGCTGTAAAAGAAGGGAACAAAAACCAGATTATACTGGAGAAGAAGAATTTAATTATTATTTGTCTGTTTTGTTTTCAGATGATGAATTATTTATTATGGACTATAATAGGGTAGTAAAAGATTTAAATGGTTTCACTGAAAAAGAATTTTTGCAAAAGGTAAGTGAAAAATTTGATATCATACCTTATGAACAAAAAGGATGTTGTCAACCACAGCAACGTCATCAATTTGGGATGTATTTAGATAGATGGTATTTACTTACGGTAAAAAAAGAAAACATACCACAAGATATTGTTTCTGCTTTAGATGTTTCTATTTTACAAAAGGAAATATTAGAGCCGATTCTTGCGATAGGTGACCCTAGAACTGATAAAAGAATTGATTTTATTGGTGGCATCAGAGGACTAGAAGCCTTACAACAAAAAGTGGATAGTGGTGAAATGAAAGTTGCTTTTTCTATGTATCCTACTTCTATGGAGGAGTTAATGTCTGTAGCAGATGCAGATAAGATTATGCCACCAAAGTCTACCTGGTTTGAGCCTAAATTAAGAAGTGGCTTATTTATTCATGATTTAGAAAATTGATAGTTATTTCCAGTATAAGATAGCTTTTTTTTGCCATACTAACATTACAGTAGTAACTATTTTGTCGTTTTATAAAGAAGATGCGGCAAATAAATTACTCTACTGTAAAAAGGAGTGGTATCCAATGAAAAGCTTTACAATGGGTATTGTAACAGGTGGATTGATGGCAGCATTTGGAATTGGCTGTTTGCTCCAAGACCAAAAAAATTATCAATCGATTCGACAAAAAGGAAGTAAAATGTTACAAAAAAGCAAACGTATGGCGCAAAAAGCAGAAAATATGGTAGAAGATGCAGTAGATGATTTTTTAGAAATGTAGAGAAAAAACTTTGAAAGCGTTACTATTATAGCGAAAACGTTAGTTTTTTGTCCAATTAGTTGGTGGTTTTGGGCGAAGCTCAAGGTTTTATCTTTATTGACAGACGGAAACGAGGCTTAAGAATACTTAAGCCTCGTTTTTTTTAAGAAATTAAGCAAAAAATTTTTAAAGAGATTTGTTCTAATCTTTTTAAGAAAGGAAGAAAAAAGACTTGCATTTTTATCTTGATTGTGGTATCATGCATAATTGTAAATTAGAAATCCTTGCTCTTTCTATAATGGGAAAGGGCCGTTGTCCAGAAGGAGGTGTAATCATGAACAAATATGAATTAGCATTAGTATTAAGTCCAACACTTGATGAAGAAGCAAGAACTGCTGAAGTTGCAAAAGTACAAGCTTTACTCGAAAGATTCGACGGAAAAATTGAAAAAGTTGATGAATGGGGTAAAAGAAAACTTGCTTATGAAATTAAACATGCTAACCAAGGAAAAGGCGTAAAAGTAAATGAAGGTTTCTTCAGTTTTACTACTTTTGAAGCTCCTGCATCTGCTCCAGCTGAAATTGAAAGCCGTATCCGTATTATGGAAAATGTTCTTCGTTATTTGATTGTTCGCAAAGATGCGTAATCTTTTTTCACTGTAAAAATTGTTGAAACAATGGGGGCATTTTATGAACAAAGTAATTTTAATGGGAAGATTAACAAAAGACCCAGAAGTTCGTTATTCTCAAGCAGCAGAACCTCTTGCTGTTACTAGATATACTTTAGCAGTTGACAGAAGGTTTAAACGACAAGGGGAACCAGAAGCAGATTTTATTAACTGTGTTTCCTTTGGAAAAGCAGGAGAATTTGCAGGGAAATATTTTAAAAAAGGTCAAATGGTCAGCATTGTTGGCAGAATTCAAGTACGTTCTTGGGATGACCAAAACGGTCAGAAACGTTGGAGTACAGATATTGTGGTAGAAGAACAGTATTTTGCAGAAAGTAAAGCATCTTTTGAAAGCAGAAACATGAACCAGGCACCTGTACAACCTACAGCGCCTGTTATGCCACCTTCTACACCAAGCACAAATGATGGATTTTATCCGATTGATGAAAGTATTGAAGATGACGATTTGCCCTTCTAATAAAAAAGGAGGATATATATGATTCAGAAAAAACGTGGACGCAGAAAAAAACGTGTTTGTGCGTCTTGTGCAGATAAAGTAACAACAATTGATTACAAAGATATCAGTAAATTGAGAAGATATGTTTCTGAAAGAGGAAAAATTCTTCCAAGAAGAATCACTGGTAACTGTGCAAAACATCAAAGAGCATTAACAACAGCAATTAAAAGAGCGAGACATATTGCATTAATGCCTTATACACAAGATTAATTAAAAACCTTGAGATTTTTGTCTCAAGGTTTTTGTGTTTTTACCATTATTTAAACATTTCCTGTTTTTCTTTAAACAAATGTTCAAGTTCCTTTTTTTAAGAGGAGAAGGAAATGCCAGAGGAAATTTTTTGTTTCATAGCTTCTATTTGTTCGTCTGTTAATTCCAGAGGTTTGTAAGTAATTTGAATACCGTCATTTTCATAACGAGGAATTAAATGCATATGGAAATGGTCTACTGTCTGTCCTGCAACAGAACCATTATTTTGCATAACATTCATATATTCTAATCCTAATGTTTTTTTCATAATTTGTGCAATTTTAATTGCTAAAGTAAATAAGCGTCCTCCTACTTCTGGGTCTAGTTCAAAAATATTAGCAACATGTTGCTTTAACAGAATTAAAACATGTCCTTCATTGGCTGGAAAACGGTCTAAAATAACTTTAAATTCATCATTTTCATATAGTGTAGCAGAACTAAATTTACCGGATACAATATTACAAAAAATACAATCACTCATCAAAACCACTCCTTTTACCATGATACTATTTTTTATTTAGTATAACATGGAAAAGGATTTTTGACTATTGATATTTTGAAAAAAGAAAACAAAGACGAATACAATGGTCTTGCTTATCTGTGATGATTTCATATAAAATATCTCGTAAATCTGTTTCGGAAATTAACATTAACAATTCTCTAAAAAAGTCTGTTTGTTCCATTTCTTGCATTAAAGTTTTTTCTATTTCTGTACCAACTGCCTCAGAATTTGCAGTAGAATTTTTTGATATTGGCTGTGCTTGGGACTGGGATTGACCAGTAATGTTGTACCAAATTTCTTGCAATAATTTTAAATGTTTTACTTCATCTAAATAGGCATTTCTTAATGTTTCAATATCTTGCTGCAATGCTTTATTTTTCATAAGAGCATCAAAAGCAGATAATGATTGTTGTGTTTCTTGTTGTGCAATCTCTAATAACTGTAAAAGACGTTGGTCTTGTTTTAAATCTTCTTTTGTAACAGTAGTATTTCCTTCTCTTGTATTAATGGCAGTATTTTTGATACTTGTATTAGAACGATAGGGATACATAGCGAAACTCCTTTTTATGTTTTTAATGCTATCATATGCAGTAGACAATAAAAAATGCTAAAAAATAGCAATTTTTTATGCATATTTTTTTATAACTCTGATAGAAAATTTGTGTGGATATTATATACTTTTTTTGATATGATAAAAAGAGAATCTAAAAACTTTGAATCGTTGGTTTACAAAAAAAGAGGGAGTGTGAACTATCGGGTGAAAAAAATAGTATTGACAGGTGGAGGAACAGCAGGACATGTAACACCAAATTTAGCTTTGATTCCTGCTTTACAAAAAAAAGGCTATGAAATTGTATATATCGGTTCTGAACAAGGCATAGAAAAAGAATTGATTGAAAAGGTGAGGATTCCTTATTATGGTATTCCAACTGGAAAGTTAAGAAGATATTTGTCTGCAAAAAATATTACAGATATATTTCGTGTTGTTTCTGGTGTTAAAGAGGCAACAAGGTTAATAAAAAAATTAAAGCCAGATATTGTGTTTTCTAAAGGTGGCTTTGTTGCTGTACCAGTGGTATTAGGTGCAAAATTAAATAACATTCCTGTTATAATACATGAATCAGATATGACACCTGGATTAGCAAATCGTATTGCGATGCCATTTGCAAAAAAAGTTTGTACTACATTTCCAGAAACAGTAAAATATATTCCAAAAGGAAAAGGAATTAATACAGGAACACCTATACGAAAAGAATTATTTGAGGGGAAAAAACAAGAAGGACTAAAGATTTGTGGTTTTACAGACCAAAAACCAATTATCATGATGATGGGGGGAAGCCTTGGCTCTGTAAAAATTAATGTACAATTAAGAGGTGCATTGCCTACCTTATTAAAAAATTTTCAGTTAGTGCATATTTGTGGGAAAGGAAATTTTGATAAAAAATTAGAAAATACAAAAGGATATCAACAATTTGAATATCTATCCGAACAGTTGCCACATATTTTTGCTATGGCAGATGTTGTAATTTCTAGAGCAGGCAGTAATTCCATTTCGGAACTCCTAGCATTAAAAAAACCAAATCTTTTGATTCCACTTTCTGCAAAAGCAAGCCGAGGCGACCAGATATTAAATGCGGAATCTTTTGAAAAACAAGGTTTTTCTATGGTACTGAAAGAGGAAGATATGACATATGCTTCTTTAGAAAAAGCAGTCCGTTTTTTATATGAAAACAGGCAAAAATATATAAAAAATATGGAAAATAGCCATCTTTCAGATGGAGTTAATGAAGTAATAAAAATAATTACAAAGGAGTAAGGAGGAATTTTTGATGAAAATTTTGGTTTGTGGTGGTGCAGGTTATATTGGTAGCCATACAGTAAAGGAGTTATTGGATAAAAACTATGAAGTAGTAGTAGCAGACAGTCTGGAAACAGGTCACAAAAATGCAGTTGATGAAAGAGCCACTCTTTGTGTGGGGAATATTGCCGATGCTGATTTTTTAGAAACTGTTTTTACACAACATCATATTGATGCAGTTATAGATTTTGCAGCTTATTCTTTAGTAGGAGAAAGTGTAAAAGAACCAGCAAAATATTTTGAAAATAATATCGGTGGAACAGTAAGTCTTTTGAAAAAAATGAAAGAACACAATGTAAAATATATTGTATTTTCTTCTACTGCAGCAACTTATGGAGAACCAGAAAATATTCCAATTTTGGAAAGTGACAGAACATTACCTACCAATCCTTATGGGGAATCAAAGCTTTGCGTGGAAAAAATATTACACTGGTTTGATGAAGCATATGGCATAAAATATTCTGTATTGCGTTATTTTAATGCAGCAGGTGCCCATAAAAGTGGTAGCATTGGAGAAGACCATTTTCCAGAAAGTCATCTGATTCCAATTATATTACAAGTTGCGTTAGGAAAAAGAGAATTTATTGGCGTTTTTGGAGACGATTATCCAACAGAAGATGGTACTTGTGTCCGTGATTATATCCATGTGACCGATTTAGCAGATGCACATATTCTTTCGTTGGAAAAAACAATGGAAGAAAATAAAAGTCGTACCTATAATTTAGGGAATGGAAAAGGATTTTCTGTTAAAGAAGTCATTGAAATGACAAGAAAAGTAACAGGAAAAGAAATTCCAGAAAAAGTGGAACCAAGACGTGCAGGTGACCCTTCTGTTTTGATTGCATCTTCTGAAAAAATTATTCAAGAATTGGGATGGCAACCAAAATATAACACTTTGGAAAAAATTATTGATTCTGCATGGCAATGGCACAAAAATCATCCAAATGGTTTTGAAGATAGATAAAAATTTGTGTTAATGGAAAATAAACATTAATAAAAATAGCCCTTGAGTATTTTTCTCAAGGGCTTACTTTTATAAACAATATTTTGTAATCATTTTTTGAATTGCTTCATTAAAATATATAAAATCATGTTGTGCATTCCATTGTTCAAATGAAAATGGAATATTGTTATTTTTTAATTCTGTACAAAAATGCAAATGGTCTTGATAAAAATAATCATTTGTCCCACAAGTTAAATAAAGTTCGGACAGATTTTTTGCCTTTCTTAATTTCATAATCAATATGCTCCTTTACTGAAATAGTTATCTGTTATACTATTTCAGTAAATACAATGCAAAGCCTCATGGCTATCACCTCTTTTATGGTATCATTTCAATTGCATTCCATACAACATCATTTCGTTCTATTTCTGTATCTGCAAGCCATTGATTTAGCTCATCTGAAAATGCTTTCTGTTTAATGGAAGATGTGTATTCTAGTCGCATTAATTCTTTTAAAATAGTATCATCAGGAACAGATTTTTTATCAACATGAATCACAATATAATAGCCTTCGATAGAAATGGGTTCTGTAGTTTCTCCTTCTTCAAAATGAAAATCCATATCGAAAGAAGAATCTAAACGACTTTTATAGGTTGTTGTTATACCACCGGTTTCTTTTTGCTGTGGATTTAATTC
Organism: uncultured Clostridia bacterium; assembly: GCA_910583755.1. Classification (GTDB taxonomy): domain Bacteria; phylum Bacillota; class Clostridia; order Lachnospirales; family Anaerotignaceae; genus Coprocola. Next base: position 69,227 of record CAJTZO010000004.1, on the reverse strand, counting down.
ATATGTTTGGAATAATGTTTGAAAGTCTTCTCCCTCTTTGAGACGTTGAGATACTTCTTGTGCTGTTTGCTGGTCTGCGATAGAGATAGCACTGATAGTATATTCTGTATAGGATTCTCGCTGGCTTTCTTTATTTTGCTCAAAATAAGCATTAAAATCTGCCTCTGAAACTTGGTAATCTTTTGTAACAGCTTCAATTACTTTTTGATAAAGTAACGTGTCTTCCATAATTTTATAGACTTCTTCTGCTGAAAGAGAAACAGCATTTTTTTGTTCTTCTGTCATAGTAGCAAGTTCTGCTTCTCCCTTCATTTGTGCAACTGCTTTATCTTCTTCAGAAAGAGAAACTTTATATCGATTTGCTTTATCTGCTGTTACCTTTATGTGGAGCATAGTTGTAAAGGCTCTTTCTTTAACAACATCTTCAGCAGATTGTCCATCAAAATCGGTTTCCCATATATCATTACCACCAATTTCGTTAAAATCTCTTGTTGCTTCATACAAATATAACATATATTCTGATTTAGAAATTGCCTTGCCGCCTACTGTTGCAATCATGTCTTCTCTATCAATTTGTTTTGAGCAACCGACAAATAGTGAGAAACAAAGAAGCACGGCAAGTATAAATTTTAATTTTTTCATGTATGCACCTGCTTCATTTTAAAATCAATTATGTGTAGTTTTTATTATACACTAGAAAAATAAAAAATCCTAGCATTTCAATGCTTGTAATAATATTTTAATATTGTTTAATAAGATGTTTTCTTTTTCTTTTTTATTGATATTGATGGTGATATACGGAGAAGCACCAGCAGTAAAAAGGTATTTTCCTTTGCCACTGACGATAAGGGAAGTAATTCGTTCTGGCTCTATAGCAGCATCTGGTTTTAGCTGCAAGACAATACTGTTAGATTTTTGCGTAATAGAGAGTATATCTAAGTGATGTGCTTCTGCTTTTAATAATACAACATCTAAAAGAGTTTGTGCACTTTTTGGCAAATTTCCAAATCTGTCTTCTAGTTCTTCCTGAACAGAATAATAATCTGCTTGGTTAGAAATCGTAGATATTTTTTTGTACATTTCCATTCGCTGTTCTTGATTTTGGATATAAAAATCTGGAAGATAAGCGTTTACATTTAGGTCAATTGTTGTTTCAAAATATTCTTGTTTTGGTTCTCCTTTGGTATTTTGTATTTCTTCCTCCAACAAACGACAGTACATATCATAACCAATTGCTTCCATATGTCCATGCTGCTCTGCACCCAAAAGATTGCCCGCTCCTCTAATTTCTAAGTCTCTCATTGCAATTTTAAATCCGGAACCAAACTCTGTAAACTCTCGTATGGTTTGTAATCGTTTTTCTGCCGCTTCCTGTAATACTTTATCTTTATGATACATTAAATAAGCATATGCCATTCGATTAGAACGTCCTACACGTCCTCTTAATTGGTAAAGTTGAGAAAGTCCCATACGGTCGGCATCTTGTATAATAATCGTGTTGGTGTTGGAAATATCCAACCCTGTTTCGATAATAGTAGTACAGACAAGAACATCAATTTCTTTTTCGATAAAATCTGACATAATATTTTCAAGTTCTCTTTCTGTCATTTGCCCATGTGCATAACTGATTCTTGCTTCAGGAACCAGTTTTTGCAAACGTAAGGTTTCTTCTACAATATTTTGTACACGATTAAATAAATAATATACCTGTCCACCTCTTGCTAATTCCCTGCTAATGGCTTCTTTGATAAAAGCGGAATGACTTTCTAATACATAGGTTTGAATGGGATAACGTTCTTGAGGTGGTTCTTCCAATATACTCATATCACGAATACCAGATAGACTCATATGCAAGGTACGAGGAATGGGAGTTGCGGTTAATGTCAATACATTCACATTTTCCCGTAAAGATTTCAATTTTTCTTTATGTCCTACACCAAAACGTTGTTCTTCATCTACAATAATTAATCCTAAATCTTTAAAAGAGACATCTTTAGATAAAATACGGTGCGTTCCTATTACAATATCTACCAATCCATTTTTTAAACCCTCTAAGGTTTCTTTTTGTTGTTTTGGTGTTCGGAAACGAGAAAGTAAACCTACTTGTACAGGATAATTTGCCATCCTTTGCAAAAAAGTATTATAATGCTGTTGTGCAAGGATAGTAGTAGGAACTAAATAAGCTACCTGTTTATTATCTTGTATTGCTTTAAAGGCTGCTCGAATAGCAACTTCTGTTTTACCATAGCCAACATCACCACAAATTAATCTATCCATTACTTTACCATTTTCCATATCTCTTTTAACATCTTCAATGGCATCTAACTGGTCTTCCGTTTCCTCAAAGGGAAATCCTTCTTCAAATTCTTTTTGCCATAGAGTATCTTTTGAATAGATAAAACCTTTAGCATCTGCTCTTTTGGCATAAAGTGCAACTAAATCTTGGGCTAATATTTTAATGGCAGAACGGGCTTTTGTTTTTGCTTTTCCCCATTCTGCTCCCCCTAGCTTATTTAATTTTGGGGCAATACTATAATTACCGATATATTTTTGAATTAAATTCATTTGATTCACAGGTACAAAAAGATTTCCACCATCTGCATAAGAAATTTTCATATAATCTTTATTAATACCATCTACTGTAATTTTTTCAAGCCCTTGAAAAATACCAATTCCATGATTATCATGAACAACATAATCTCCTGCTTTTAAGTCTGTAAAGTTTTCTATGATACTTCCTTGTTTTCTTTTGGTACGCTTTTTTTTACGATTTCCTTCTCCAAAAAATTCTTTGTCTGAAAAAATAGCAAATCCAATATCTTGATAAGAAAAGCCCTGTCCTAATTTTCCCGGCATTACCATAATGCTACCTTTAGAAAGAGGTTTTTCTAAGTCCTTTGAAAAAAAAGAGGGAATATTTCTTTCTTCTAATTCTTTTACCATTCTTTCACAACGCGTTTGTCCTCCGGCTAAAATAAGAATACGATAATTTAATTTTTTTAGTGTGGTAATTTCGTTACAAAACAAATCAATTCTTTTTTGAAAAGCGGGAGCAGATTTGATAGAAAAGAAAGAATTATCTTTTACAGTAAAAGAAGGTGTTTTTTGGGATATTTTTGTTAAAAGAATTTCTGAAAAAGCAGAAGCTTCTTTCAAAATATGAATATAATCAAAAAGCAAATCTTGTGTTGGAAGAATATAACCCTTCTCTATTCGTCCTTTCATACTTTCTGTATATTCTGTAAAAATAACATCCATATGTTGTTGAATTTTGTCTGGTTCTTCAAAAAATAAAAGTGTATCTTTTGGAATATAAGCGAAAAGACTGACCGGATTTTGATAAAAATAAGGAATGTAATTATTGATATTACTATGGTTTTGTCCTGTCTTTAATGCTTCTAATACTTGTGTTGTTGTTTCCTGTAAACGCTCAGAATATTCAGAGTTATTTTGAAGTTTTTGTAATGCAGTTTGATATTCTTTTTCTATTTTTTCTATGGCAGTTTGAGCGATTTCATTGGTATATACCAATTCCCGCATAGGAAAAATAGAAATTTCATTTAGTTTTTCTGTAGAACATTGTGTATTAATATTTACTGTACGAATGGAATCTATTTCATTGTCCCAAAATTCAATTCGAAAAATTTGTTCTGCTGTGGGAGAATAAATGTCCAAAATACCTCCTCTTACTGCAAATTGTCCTGGTGCTTCTACCAATTCTGTTCGTTCATATCCCATAAGTACCAGTTTTTGTAATAATTTTTTGTTATCAACAATGTCTCCTTGTTTTAGCTCTATTACAAAAGAGGAAAAGATTTCTTTGGGTGTCATTTTGTCAAGTAAGGCTTCTACAGAAAGAACAACAAAGGGTTTTTCTCCTGAAAGATATTGATGTAGCACGGCAAAACGCTGACAAGTGATTGCTTGACTATGAACATCAGCACTATAAAATAATAAATCTTTTGCTGGATAAAAAAAGGTATTTTTATGAAAAAAACAAAAGTTTTCATAAATTTCGCGTGCCCTTAATTCGCTATAAGTTAATATGATAGCAGGACGCTGTAAATGATGGCAAATTCCAGCTATCATATGGGTTTGTTGTACATCAATAATACCAGAAGCTAGGATAGGTGTATTGTTTTGCCGAATATGCTCTAGCATTTTTTGATATGGTTGTAATTCTAATAAAGGCTCAAAAAGAGTATTCAAGAAATCACCTCACTTTGATTTTTTCGCTTTTGATTTGTCTGGTTCATAGCTTCTTTTATGCCCTTATTTAAAAGCAGTTCTATTGCATGACAAGCTTTATCTACACCACTTAAAATAAGTGGTTCCTCATCTTTTGAAAATGGGGCGAGTACATAGTTTGCTAAATCCCAGCCATTTGGTTTTTCCCCAATTCCCACTTTAATACGTAAAAAAATATCAGTGCCTAAATGTGCAATGATATTTTTAATACCATTGTGCCCGCCTGCACTTCCTTTTTCTCGAATACGTACATTGCTAAGGGGTAAACTTGTGTCATCATAAATAACGTAAAATTGGTCTAATGGAATTTTGTAAAATTTTATAATTTCTCTAATACTTTCTCCACTTAAATTCATATAGGTTTGTGGTTTTACCAGAAGAACCTTTTTGCCTGCAATGATACCTTCTCCTATCAATGCTTTGTGTTTAAACTTTGTTACATTTATATTGTATTCTTTTGCTAGTTTGTCAATCACCCAAAAACCAACATTGTGTTTGGTTTTCTCATATTCTTTACCGGGATTTCCTAACCCTGCAATCATTATCATATCTTTGTCACCTCTGTTTTGTTGAAAAAATGGTAGGAATGATAGTATATTCATAAAAGCCTCCTAAAAAGCATTCATTAGCAAAAATACTAATTTTTTGATAAAAATTTTTCATTAGAATAAGTCCTAATAAAAGCTTAGGACAGTTTAAATTATTTATAGTTTAATTATATCCATTGAAACGTAAAAAGCAAGGTATTTTCAATGGAGGGATTCGACAAATTGAGAGGGAGAAACAACTTTTAAACAGTGTTTTTCCAATGCATATAAGGGTGCAGAAAGAGCAAGTGCTTCTTCTATATTATGGGTAATGATAAAACAAAGTTTATGAAGCAATTTTTGTTTTAAAAAAGAAATAATTTGTTGTTTTTTTTCTAAATCAATACCAACAAAAGGCTCATCTAATAAAAAAATATCACCATCATAAACAATGGCTCTTGCTAATGCTACACGGCGTAACATACCCCCACTTAATTCAATGGGAAGTTTTTTTTCTATATGAAATAAGCCAAGTTCTTCTAAAACAGAAATACAATATTCTTTGTCTTTATTGATAGCAAGCATATTTTCTAAAACAGTAAACCATGGCAATAATCTATTTTCTTGAAAAAGAAAAGAAATTTTTTTAGCATGATGTGTAATCAAGCCACTTTGTGGAAAAAGTAATCCACTAGCTAATTTTAAAAAGGTTGTTTTGCCGCAACCACTTTTACCTAAAATACAAAAAATTCCTGTTTTATCAAAAGAACAGTTAAATTGTTGTAGGATAGGCTTATCATAGCAAAAAGTTACATTTTGAAATTGTAATATTGTATTTGATTTCATAAGAAAATACCTATCTTTCTTGTAATGTAATGAAGTAATTTTAAAAAACATTTTTCTAATAAAATACTAAATAATATGGCACAGATTGTCCATACAAATAATTCTGATGTTTCTAAATAAATTTTTGTTTCATAAATTTTTTTTCCTATAGAAATGGATGGCGTACAAATTACTTCTGCTGCAATACCAGCTTTCCATGCCATACCAATTCCAGCATGACAGGCGGATATAAAATAAGGAAGAACAGAAGGAAGATAGATATAATGGCAGGTTTTAAAAAGAGAAAAACCATATATCTTTGCCATTTCTAAATATTGCTTTTCTGTTTGTGTAATACCAATGCTTACGTTTATCCAGATAGAAGGAAATACCATCAAAAAGGAAATAACAATAGGCACTATATCTGTTTTTACCCACAAAAGAATAAGAATACTAAAAGAAGCAACTGGTGTTGCTTTCATAACTTGAATAACAGGTGAAAAAAATTCATATAATATTTTACTGCGATAACAAAGAATTGCAAATAAAATACCAAAAAAAACAGAACATAAATATCCAATTAAAATGCGAAACAAAGAAGAAAAAATGGTAAGCCAAAAAGTTGATTGAAAACAAAGAGAAAAAAAAGTTTTAAAAACATGGACAGGAGAGGCAATTAATACTTCTTTGTTTATAATCAGAAATAAAAATTGCCAAAATAACAGCCATACAATCAGTATGGCTGTTTTAGAGAACCATTTATTTTGTGTAGTAAAAATCTTCATTAGGCAATACGCCTCCTATAGATTTTGGGTTTGCTTGAAATAAAACGTTATAAAAACCTGTTAATGCTTGTTTCATTTCCTCACCAGAAATAAAAACAATGTTGCAATTAGGAATTGCTTTTTCTGCAGCAGCAGCAGAGTCCATAATACCATATTTCTCTACCAAAGCAGCAGCTTCTGTTACATTGCTATTGACATAATGAACAGAAGATTGATATTCTTTTAAGAAATTTTCAAAAGCATCTGGATTGTTTTCAATAAATTCTTTTCTTGCAACAATACAACCCATAGCAAGTTGAGAAGCCTTCAAAGAATTTGTTGTTTGTGTTTTATTCCATTCTTCTGTTAAGTCAAGCACACGACGGATACTGTTATCTTTTAACAATACAGCTGTTGCATTAGGCTCTGGTAAAAGTGCAATATCAATATTACCAGCTAAAAAAGCAGCAGCAAGTTCTGCATGTTCTGTCATATATTCTACTGTCGCATTAATATTATTTTTTTGCAAGATATAGTTTAAAACATATTCTGGAGTAGAACCTTGTCCCGTTGCGTAAATTGTTTTTTCCTGCAAATCTGAAATGGATTGTATGCTATCACCACGTTCTAAAAGATGTAAAACACCTAAAGTATTGATGGCTGCAACAGAAACTTCTTGCTCTGATTTGTTATAAACAGCAGCAGCAACATTCGTAGGTAATGCAGCAATATCAACTCCACCATTGATTAGTTTTGCCATAACTTCATCTGGTGCAGAAGAAACTTCAAAAGTATAATCATTTGATGTATCTGTAGAATCCATCAATTCTACTGCACCAATGCCTGTTGGTCCTTTTAAAAAGGCAACAGATACTTGCGGTTTATTTACATGCGTTGCAGGGTTTGTCACATTAGAGTCATTGGAATTGTTTGCATTGTTAAAACAAGCAGTTAAAAAAAAGGTAATCAGCAGCAAAATACTGAAAATATATTTTGTTTTTTTCATGTCTATTTTCCCCTTTCTTTTTAAATTTTGAATCATAAAAACTGGAGGAACTTTTTAGGTTCCTCCAATTTGTAGTTTATGCTTTATCATATTCTCTTTCCATATGAATAAGAGACATATCAAAATCGCCTAATGCTTCTAAACTATTGGCAGAAGTAGCAGCTTTACCATATTGTGTAACATCATTAATACCCTTGGTAGCATGACACATGGAAGCAGCACCACCTGTACAACCATTTTTACAAGCCATACCTTCGATAAAGTTACCATTCAATTTACCAGCAGCAGCAAGACGTAATGCTTTTGCACATTCATCTAAACCATTGCAACGTATCGGTTGGATATCAACATCAATATTTTGTATTTCTTTTGCTTGTACAACACCTTCTGTTACGCCGCCTGTTCTACCAAATACTCTACCATAATAAGAAGATGGACCAAGAGGCATTTCTTCTAATTCACCAATGTTAATATTTTTAGCATCTAGCACAGATTGCAATTCTTCAAAAGTTAATACAATATCAATCGCATCTCTAATATCATTTTGCTTAATTTCTACTTTTTTTGCAGTACAAGGTCCTATAAATACAATTTTTGCATCTGGATGCTGATATTTAATCATTCTGGAAACAGCAACCATAGGAGAAACTGCGGTAGATACATGCGACATTAATTGTGGATAATGACGTTTTACAAAGTCAACAAAGGCAGGACAGCAAGATGAGGTTTTCCAACCCATTTCTCCTACTGTTTCTGCAAATTCCTTTGCTTCGTAAAGAGAAACCATGTCTGCACCAAGTGCAGCTTCTGCAATATCATAAAAACCTAAGTTTTTAATAGCAGTAAATACTTGCCCCAGTTTATATTCTGGGAACTGACTTGCAATTGCTGGTGCAATGACAGCATATACTTTATAGTTTGTATTGTTCCAAGATTCTTTGATAAGATTTAAAACTTCTTTTATGTATGTTTTGTCTACAATAGCACCAAAAGGACACTGGTAAACACAAGAACCACAAGAAACACATTTATTATGGTCGATTCTGGATTTACGGTTGTCATCCATTTCCACTGCTTTTACAGGACAAGCACGTACACAAGGACGTTTTACTTCACTAATGGCATTGAATGGACAAACTTCTTTACATCTTCCACATTCAATACAAATTTCTTGATTAATATAAGAACGATGGTTTACTATGGTAATAGCATGTTTTGGACAAACCTCTTTACATTTATGACTGATACAACCACGACACGCCTCTGTAACAACAAAGCGGTCAATGGGACATTCGTCACAAGCAGAGTCAAGTACATTAATTACTCTGTCATCTTTGCTTGGCTTTAAAGCAAGACGAACTCTATCTTCTATAATATGGCGCTCTTTATAAATACAACAACGAAATTGCGCTTTAGGTCCTGGGATGATTGCCCTTGCAATTTCTTGAAAAGAATCCTCTTCCTCTGTAAGAGTGCCTTTAAAAAAGCGTGAGGCAATTTCTTTATTTACAAGGTACTTAATGTATTCTACATTACTATCAAAATGCTTCATTTGATACACTCCTTCTCTTAAAATGCTTTTGCCAATTTGATTAAGTATCTAGCTGTATTATAAGGTATCTACATTATGATGTCAAAGAAAAGATGACACAAAATGCATTTTTGTATGCTTTTACTAAAAAGACCTTGAGGATAGTTTTTCCCTCAAGGTCGCCCTTTTTATTGTTCCATTTGTTTGCCTAAAAAACCAGCAGCAGATTGTGCTAACTTTCCTTCTAATTCTCCCATTTTTTTATCCTGTGATAAAAAGATAACGGCACCCATAGCATCTCCTTCTGAAATAATGGGGGTAATAAGTTGATAATTATATCCTTCTGTTTCACTATCCTCTAACATGGGGACAAAGGTGTTTTCTTTTCTATCTGCAATGACTGTTGTTCTTTGATTAATACATTGCTCTAGTTCTCCACTGATATGCTTTTCAAAAAATTCTTTTTTACTGCCACCAGATACCGCAATGATTTGGTCTTTGTCAACAATGCAGGTTAAATGCCCTGCTGTCTGTGCCAAAGATTCTGCATATTCTCTGGCAAAGGCACCTAATTCTCCTATTGGTGAATACTTCTTTAATATAATTTCGCCTTCTCTATCGGTAAATATCTCTAAAGGGTCCCCTTCACGGATTCTTAATGTCCTTCTTATCTCTTTGGGAATCACAACTCGTCCTAAGTCGTCAATTCTTCTTACGATTCCTGTTGCTTTCATCTTATTTCCTCCTATTTTATAGTGGCAAAAAAATGCCGCTTTTTGATTATATTTTTTGACAATAGTGTTTGTAAATCTGCAAAAATTATACAAATTTTTTGACTGGATTTTTCTGGAAATGAAAGAAACTTTGCGACCTCTTTGAGAAAACTAGAAAAAAGGTAAGCTAACCCATCACGGTCACTCTATGTCTATGATAGTACAAAATAAAACAAATAACAACAAAAAAAGCAGCGTTCCTTTTAACGGGAATCCTGCTTTTTTTATTGACTCTCCTTCTATCAGGAAAGTCAGAAAAGCTATTTTATGGAAATCATAATGCTCATCAAGGAATTGCCCTAATGAAAAGTGAGATTTATAAAAATTATAGCACAGAAATTAATATTTTTCAACTGACTTTTGAAATTAATGTGATATCTCATTGTTTTAAAGGTAAAGCCAAGGGATATGAACACCCTAACCCCTAAATAGGATTCTTTTTGATTGTCTAGCATTTCTATTTCTTTTAAAGTATATTTTGCTTTTATGAAACAAAGTGATTTAAAAAGACAGAAAAAACGGATTAGCTCATTAATATAGTAGAAACTCATGCAAAAATGTATTTTGTTTTACAAAAGTTACAACGAAATTACAGTTATATTACAATATGGGCAAAATACTTGCGCCGGAAAATCGGATAGGTTATAATGTGTTCAGCAAAGGGGAAAACAACATTTCTCCCGTAACAAACTGTAATCTGCGCGACGCCGGAGGGGGTCAATGGTGAGTTTTTAAAGTTTTTATTACAGTGTTGTTACAAGTAGCGAGAAAGTGTTGACGAGAAAAAAGAGCAATGCTATAATACATCTCGAATCAAGGGTAACCCCTTTGAATAGGGCAAAATTTTTGCTTACTCTACACACACACAACAATACAAAACATTTTGGTTTTTTAATTAAAAGGAGGAAATTAACGACATGAAAAAGTTTATTACACTTGCTTTAGCAGCTTCTATGATGATTAGCATGGTTCCTGCAACAGCATTTGCTACAAGTGATTTAACAACAACTCATTCTAACATAAGAGTAACACCAGGTACAGAATTTATACCATCAAGTGTAAGCAGTGAAAATGATGGTGAAGGTATACGTACAAATGTTCCTTATGTAGTATTAGAAGCAAACTCAAACTTTAAAGACAATGTACAAACATTTGAACTTGCATTAGAAAATGCAGAATGGTTAGAAACAGATGATGACGCTGATATGTTGTATGTTGAAGATGAAACTATTTTAAATCATACAGAAGATGGAATTAAATTTGAAAGAAAAGATAGTGATTCTTCTTCAGGTTCTGATGCAGAACTTAATAAGTTGAAAGCAGATTATGAAACAGCAACAGTTAACTTGAAAAAAGCAGCAGATGAGTATCTTGCAGCTAAAGAGGCTCAAACTCGTGCAAGTTTAGACGAACTGAAAAAGGCATTTGATGCTGCACTTGCAAAAAGAAATAGTTTAGCAGCACAGTTAATAAAGAAAAACCCTACAGAAGGATTGGTTATAGTTAGAGAGCTTGATGTTAAAGCTGGTATTGCAAATAATGAAGGACATATCTATGTGAAGTATAGTGAAATAATCGTTAGAATTACTGACAATGGTGCAACTGAAGAAGAGACAAGTCCTGCTCCTGATGTGCCTGATGAAAGTACACCATCTAGCGGTGAAAGCACACCATCTGGTAGTGAAAGCACACCATCCGGTGGTGAAAGTACACCATCTGGCAGTGAAAGTACACCATCCGGCAGTGAAAGTACACCATCCGGCAGTGAAAGTACACCATCCGGCAGTGAAAGTA
>CAJTZO010000004.1:0-57659 GCA_910583755.1 uncultured Clostridia bacterium | reverse complement strand
CACCATCCGGCACACAAAAATCATCTGTTACTCCGAAAGCATTAGAGGCATATGAAGAAGCAGATGATGTAAAAATTACTATTACTAAGAAATCTGATACAAGAATCATTGTAAAAGTAGAAACACCTAAAGGTAAGGAACTTAAAGATGGTGATACTATTAAAATACCATTGTATGTAAGAACAACAGGTGGCGTTGCAAGTGTATCTATTGATTCTTTAGATTCTGAGTTTACAAGTGAAAAGAGAACTTTTGCAAGAACAGCAGATGGCGATACAAACTTGACCATTGAAAAAACACAAAGCTTCTATGATGATGATGAAATTAAAAACATCTTTATTGAAGAATTGGTACCTGGTACAATTAAAAAAGATGGTGTAGTATGCTTAAGAGTAAATGGTGATTTCTTGTTAAAAGGTTCAAATGTTAAAATTACACAAATTACAGGTGATGGTTTTACTAAAGAATTAACTGCATATGCAAATTCTGATTGTAAAGAAACATTTAGCAAAGGCGATGAAATGTATATTAAATTTGCAGGTTCTCAATCTACTAATTCCCCTGTACAATATAGAATTACAGGCTTAAGAATTTTAGAAGATGGTGCTGACTTTGGTGATGAAGCAACCTTAACAATTAGTGGTGGTGGAACAACAAAACAAACTATATCCATCGGTACTTATGAAGATTACGGCGTAAAATTAACAGCAGAAGATAAAGAACTTCCTGTAATTTATGCTGGTACAAAAGCAAGCTCAAAATTTGACAATGAAACATTAAAAGTAACCATTGAAGAAACCGTTGCAAACTCTTTCATTGACAACAGAAAAATGGAATTAACATTACCTGATGGTGTTGAATTTGTAAATGATAGTGGAGATATATCAGATATTGATAGTGTAACAGAAAACTTTAGAGCATATAACTTTAGTGGTTCCTTAAGTTCTATTAAAGACGCTTTCACTGTTGATGCTGATGGTGGAAAAATTACTATTTCAAGTAAAGACTTAGAAAATAGTGACGATTGGTCTGCTAGTGGAGCTAACAAAGACAGAAAGAGAAAAATTGAATTTAGCCTTCATGTAGCAGCAGATGCTGCATTCACAGGAGATGTTGTATTAACATTAAGTGGTGCTGCTGTTGCTGATAAAGAAATTAGTGCAACCGTTGCTACAGTAAAACAACCTATTGAAGTAAAAACATCTGTTAATGAATTAATCATTGACTACAGAAATACAGATATTGCTGACATTACTCTTGTAGAGCCAGAAGCTGGTTTATGGGCAAAAGATGATGTTATCTTCCTTGAAGGCGAAAGAATGAGCTTTGAAGATGGTGCAAAAGCTGAAGTAGTATCTGGCGATATGAAACTTAAAAAATTAGATGGCGACAATATTGAAGTAGTTTCTTCCAAAGACGTTGATGATGGTGTTGATGTTGATGGTAGTATATTAAAAGTACAAGTTGATAGCAGAAGTTCCAAAACACCTGCAGAAATTAAACTTTCTGGATTGTCAATGTACATGGACAGAAGTCTTGCAGCTGGTGATTACAAATTAAGAGTATTTGGTGCTAATGACAATGAATTCTTTATGAATAACTATGATAAAAAAGGCGACGATATACAAAACAGATTTGAAACAGCAAAAGTTGTTGTAATGAATGACTTTGTAAGAATTGTAACAGCTGGTCGTGACCAAGACGATAGTACATTTACAACATCTATCGTAGTTCCTGTTGGTTCTACAACAATCCAAGCTGGTACAAGAACAATCAACCTTTCTGAAATGGAAGGCGGCGCTTGCCCAGCAGCTTACATCAACAATGATGGTTATACCATGTTACCAGTTAGAGCTGTAACAGAAGCTTTGAACGGTATTGCTGTTGTAAGATGGGATGATGCTACAAAGACATGTACAGTAAGCTTTGGACAGAGAGTATTCTCTATGACAGTTGGAAGCAAAGTTCTTAACATGAATGGTGTATCTACTGCTTTGAACGCTGCTCCAGAAATCAGAGATAGCCGTGTATTCTTACCATTAAGAGATTTAGGATACGCATTAGGATTATCTGAAAATCAGATTTCTTGGGATGCTGCAACTCAAACAGCTAGATTAAACTAATAAATATCAAGCTAATTTAAAAAAATAGCAGAGGCGGTGACTTCGGTCACCGCTTTTGTTAATCTATGGAATTATAAAAATGTTGAAGACTTTTTTTAAGGAAAGTCGTATCATATAAAGAAATCTGTTTATATAGTTTGGGACAAGGGGAAACTTCATAAAAATATACTGAAAGAGGTGGAAGCAATGAAAAAGTGGAAAATTGGATTAGCAGGTGTTGCGATAGGTGTATTATTGACAACTCCCGTTTTTGCAAGTGTATACAAAGTTGTACAAGCACAGTTGATGCATGATGTTTTATTTAGTATCAATGGAAAAACTGCTGGTTCCCCTTCTAACCAGCCTGTGCTGAATTATAATGGCTATATTTATGTTCCAGTAAGATTTGTTTCAGAATCTATGGATTGGGAAATTAATTTTGACCCAATTACTAAAAAGGTAATGATTACTGCCCCAGAGCCAGAAGTTATTGAAAAGGTTGTTGAAAAAGAAGTTGAAAAAATTGTTTATGTAGATAGAACTGATGACCCTGATTATGTAGTGTATAATAAATTGCCTGTTACCATCTATAAAGATGGCTATCAAATTACTTTGAGAATGGTTATGATGGATGATGAAGAAGGTGGCGGTGTTAAAAGAACAAGAACCTATTTAACAGTTGAAAATACAGATGTTGATAAAATAGGTTTAATGCCTTATGAAGCAAAATTAACACTAGATGGTGTGGAATATGATGTTTCTAATAGCGGTGGTGGTCGTTGGGATGATGTATGGAATAATAATATATACCAAGATGAAGACCAAGAAGGTTATATTCTGTTTAATGGTGTTGACCATGATTATTCTAAAGGGTCACTTGAATTTCAAATGCGTACCAATGATGGCTCTGGTGATGTGATTGATGATATTAAATTTGACTTTAAAAAGTGAGGTGGTAGAAAATGAAATTATCTAAAATGATTGCTACTGTGCTCTCGATTACTGTTTTGGTAAATGGTAATGTTTTTGCTGCAACTAAAAAGGATACTACATTAGATATTCAAACACTTGATTTTGAAACAGCTGTTGATATGGCAATTACTAATGATTCTTCGTTAAAAAAAATTGCAGACCAAATTGATGTTACATTAGAAACAAAGGAAGATTTGTTTGATGGAGGTATGCGCCCCGGTACTCCTTCACAAGTAGTAATGGTAAGTGCACAAAGATTAGCCTATTTAAGTAATATTCATTCTTTAGATTCTAATTACCGTATTTCAAAGATTACAGAAGATGTTACAAAAATAGGAATTCAAGCTGCTATTAAAAATTCTTTTTCCACAATATTATTAAATCAAAATAGATTGGAATTGCTTCAAAAAAATTATAATTTGCAAAAACAACTCTTATCTCAAGCAAAAATTAAAAATAAAGTTGGTATGATGAGTAAAAAAGATTTAGAAGATTTGGAAAGAGAAATACAACAAATGCTAGAACAAATCAGACAGCTAAAAATGAATATTGATAATGCTTATATTGCATTAAATGATTTGATTGGTACTTCTGCAGAGGATAGATATGATATTATCTATGATGTGGAATATGAACCATTGACAATGAATATGTCAATAGATACTTATATTAGTAGGAAATTGTCTACTGACCAATCTTTACAAATGCAGAAGATTGCAGTAGAAAATACAGAGTTTTCAGTAAAAACAATTTCACTTGGTACAACAGGCTCTGAATATAGGTCAACAGAATTAGAAGCAACCAATGCAGCAAGAGACTATAAAACAGCAAAAGAAGAAAAAGAAAAAAGTATTCGACAGGCTTATATTCAACTGCAACAATTAGAATCAGCACGTAAAAATTTAGAAACAGATTTAGAAAAAGCAAAATCAGATTTAGAAAAAGTAAAAGTGAACTTGCAAGTAGGTAATGTGACACAAATCACTTTAGACCAGGCAGCATTAGCGTTAGATAATCTTGAGTATAGCTTTTTAGAAAATACTTTTAATCATGATTTATTAATGTTTACCTTTGATAATACTTGTGTTTTGGGTAGTGCAAACTAAAAAGGTAAAAAAAACCTTGAGAGTTTTTCTCAGGGTTTTTTATTTTTTGCTCTTTGATAACTGACAATACCATTTAATAAAAAACAAATAATCCATATTGAAGTATTTAGTGGTTTAACTTGTTTTGGTGGTATGAAAAAAAGTAGAAAAAACATTATAGTATAGAACAAAAAACTTTTTAAAAATTCCTTTATCATTAAAGTATCACCTCTTTATCCTATTATAATTATACAGAAATTTACATAATTTTCAAAGAATATATGCATATTTTTAATAATTTGGCAAAAGATAATAAAAAAATAAATAGGTGATGTCCATTGGAACAGATTTCAAAAAATTTAGAACAAAATATTGCAGTCATAGAAAAAGCATTTCAAAATTGTGAAGATATTGTAAAAAGGCGTTTTTTTGTTGGAGAAAAGAAAGAAATTCAGATTTATATGGTATATACAGATAATATTGTAAATAGTAGTGCGATTGAAGAATCTATTTTAACAAATATTATGAATCGTTGTCAGATTGATGGCAAAAAAGAGGAGATGCTAAAAAGATTAAATGAAGAAGTAATTTCTATAGGTGAAATGCAGGAAGTGAAAACTTTTCAAGAAATCTTTGATGCGGTTCTTTTGGGAGATACGATATTATTAATGGATGAAAATGATGTTGCTTTGCAAGCTTCTACCAAAGGTTTTCCTTCCCGTGGTATAAGTGAAGCAAAAACAGAAGTTGTTGTACAAGGTCCAAAAGATGCTTTTACAGAAGTTGGAGCAACCAATATTGTATTAATCAGAAGAAGAATACGAGATACAAAATTAAAGGTAAAAAGAACCAAAGTGGGACAAAGAAGTAAAACAGATGTTGCTATTCTTTATATGGAAGATATTGTAAGACAGGAAATATTGCAGGAAGTGGAACAAAAAATCAATGCGATTGATATTGATGTAATATTAGATAGTGGATATATTGACCAATTATTAGAAAATAAATGGCTTTCTCCTTTTCCACAGTTACAAATGACAGAACGTCCAGATAAAGCAGCTTCTGCCTTACTAGAAGGACGTGTTGTGCTTGTTATTGATAATACACCTTTTGTTGTGATGGTGCCAGCAACATTAAATGTATTTTTTCAAGCGGCAGAGGATTATTATGATAGATGGGAAATTATGAGTTTTATCCGCTTAATAAGATATGGTGCTGGTTTTTTAGCAGTAGCTTTGCCGGGACTATATATTGCTTTGACTGTATTTCATCCTTCTATGCTGCCCACAAACTTAGCTTTAAAAATAGCAGAAACAAGACAAAATATTCCTTTTCCAGCAGTAGGTGAAATATTAATTATGGAAATAGCGTTTGAGCTGTTGAGAGAAGCCGGAATCCGTTTACCCTCTCCTGTCAGTTCTACCATAGGGATTGTGGGAGGAATTATTATAGGACAAGCTGCGGTAGAAGCTGGAATTGTCAGCCCTAGTGTTGTCATTGTTTCTGCTTTAACAGGAATTTGTACTTTTGTAATTCCAAATATTGCGCTAGTTTCAGGCTTGCGCTTAGCAAAATATATTGTCCTGATTTTTTCTGCATTTTTAGGATTATATGGTTTTTGGTTAGCATTGATAGTATTGTTGATTCATATGGCTAGTTTAAAAAGTTTTCATATACCATTTTTATATCCTTTTTGTTCTGCGTCAGTGAATCATTATAATGATTTAGAAGATAGTATCTTCCGTTTGCCATTATGGTTTATGAAAAAAAGACCTATTTTTTCTAATTCCTATCATAGACAAAGAGAAAAGGGAGGCAAAAAATAATGTTTTCCGAAAATGATAAAATTTCAATAAGACAGTTACAAGCTTTGCTTATATTAGATTTGTTTGGAACAGCAGTTGTGACACTTCCAAGACAAACTGTTCATGCAGCAGGGAATGATGCTTGGATTGCAGTGCTTTTAGGAAGTGCTATTATGGCAGTATTTACGCTTGTTTTTACTATGCTAGGACAAAGATATCCAGATAAAACAGTGGTAGAGTTATCTCAAATATTACTTTCTCGCCCTGTAGGAGTATTGTTGTCATTGGGATTGGTATTTAAAATTATGATAGGGGCAGGACTAGAATTACGTATTTTTTGTGAAATGATAGGGCAGTCTATGCTATTTCGTACCCCTATTTATATTACAGCACTTGCAATGCTTTTTGTTTGTGCTTATGTTGCTGTAGTGGGATATGAATGTCGAGCAAGAACAGGAGAAATATTGTTTATTTTTGTTTTTGTCCCCTTTTTGATATTAATGTTATTAGCTATTTTTACAGCAGATTATAATAATTTACGTCCCATAATGATACATGATGGCTCTGAACTTATGAAAGGGGCATGGGATACTATTCTTTCCTTTCAAGGGTTAGAGTTCCTATTTTTGGTGTTTCCTTATTTACAACGCCCGAAGCAAGCAAAAAAGGGGATGTTGCAAGCAGGAATTGTAATTGCATTTTTTATGACGTTGATAACACTTTTGACAATTGCTGTTTTTGGGCAATATTCTGTTGTCAATAAGTTATTTCCTGTATTGCAAATGATGGATTCTTTACAAATGCCGGGCTCTTTTTTGGATAGGCAAGATATTTTTATGCTTTGGTTTTGGGTAGCATCTATTTTTGCATCTATTAGTGCAGCCTTGTTTTTTTCAACCATTTTATTTGAAAGAATACAAAAGAATCATAGCATACCAGCAAGAAAATGGATATTTATCATTATGATAATTGTGTATGTAGTAGCAGTATTACCGCAAGATATCGCGAGCACTTATGATTATATGGAACGATTAAAACAATATGGTGGTGTCTTTTATATTTTAGTATTACCTGTATTGCTTTTGATTTTAGACAGCTTGAAAAGGAGGAAACAGATATGAAGCAATTATATATTTTATTGTTAACCGTTTGTTTTCTTACAGGTTGTTGGGATAACAAAGAAATGGAAGATAGAAGCTATATTATTACAATGGGAATTGATAAAAGTACAGAAGATGGTCGATATTTGCTTACATTAGCACCAGCACAGCTTTCTAGTATGAGCAGTGGAGAAGAAAGTAGCAGTAATGAAGCACCCGAAAAAGGAATTGTTGTAAAAGGAGATACGATTGCGTCAGCGGTAAGGCAGGCAGATACCTATAGTAGCAGACAGGTCTATTTAGGACAGCTTAAAACAGTAGTATTAGGAAAAGAACTGTTGCAAGAAAAAGAATATCTACAATCTGTATTAGACGAATTAGAAAGAAACCAAGATATTTCAGGAAAAATTATACTACTTGGCACAGATAACACAGCAAGAGAATGTGTAAATGCTATATTAGAAGAAGATGCTTCTACAGGTTTATTTATATGGGATTTTTATAAAAATACAGCACAGGATGTTGCAGTAACACGAAAATTGGATTTAGAAACTTTTTTAAGAGAATTAAGATGTAGTGAAGGAAATAGTATTTTGCCTAAAATTTCTGCAACAGAACAAGGCATTAAAATAGGTGGTGGCATTGTAGTAAGTGATTATGCATTTATTGATAGTTTAACCAACAAGCAAGAAGAAGGAGTATTATTATTGCAAGGAAAGGGAAAAGGTGCTGTTATAGATGGAATATGGCAGAATAATGTAATTCCTATGTGGATTTATAAAAATAAAAGCAAGCTACATTTTTCAGAAGAAAATAATAAACTTATTTGTCATATAAAAATAAATTTGGAAGGTAGCGCAGAAGGGAGTAAATTAGAAGGAGAAAATATTTTTACTTCTTTAGAAGAAATAGAAAATATCTTTGAAATCATCATAAAATCAGAAATAGAAAATACAATAGCATTAGCACAAAAAAAATATAAAAAAGATATTTTTGATATTGCTTCACAGTTAAAAAAACAAAATTATCAACTTTATCAAAAATATGGTGAGAATGTGGAAAATATAAATTTTGATGTTGATGTTTCGGTAAAAATTAGAACAATTGGTGTTGTTGATTAGAAAATCTTGAAACTTCAGTTTTCATTTCATTCCGACAATTACTAAATATCTCCTGAATGTTTAGCAACTCAAACACTCAGAAAAAAAGCAAAGAAAATATTAAGCAATGTAAAGCATAAATAAGAGAGAGTTCACAAAAAAGATTTTATGTTTCTATCTGAAAATAGAAACATTACATTATTTTTTTATAAATGTATAATTTTTACTATTATGGTCAATCCTTTTATCATCAAATAAAAAAAGTAGGTGAAAATATGAAAGGATTGGCATATACATATTACAAGGCGAAATATATTTTAAAAATGGAACAGAAAAATATTTTTTGGGCATGTATTTTTGCATTAATATTTTTATTATTTTGTACAGCAACAAAGGTATACTCCTATAAAATACAAGATGGAATTGCAGAAAAAATAGTACGGTTTCATGTTTTAGCAAACAGTGACACAGAAGAAGACCAAAATTTAAAATTAGCGGTAAGAGATGCTATTTTAAAAGAATTAGGAAAAGAATTGGAACAATATCCGAACAAAGAAGAAACAATCATTTTTTTAAAAGATAATTTTAAAAGAATAGAAAAGATAGCATTACAGGAAATAAAACAACAAGGTTATAATTACGGTGTAAAAATATCTTTAGAAAAAACAGCTTTTCCACTAAAAAAATATGGGGAATTATCCTTTCCAGCGGGCATCTATGATGCTCTTCGTGTAGAAATTGGAAAAGGAAAAGGACAAAATTGGTGGTGTGTGGTTTATCCGCCTTTGTGCTATGTAGATGCTGCTTGTTTAGAAGTGACAGAAGAAAGTAAGATACGTTTGCAGGGAAGTTTAACAAAAGAAGAATTTTCTGTGATTGATGATACAGAGGGGATAAATGTAAAATTTAAAATAGTGGAATGGTGGCAAGAGAAAAAAATGGAGTGATATGATGAAAAAAATAAAAATTGTATTTTTGCTGTGTTGTATGTTTGTGATAGCGGGCATAGCATTTCATTATGAAAAAAATAAAAATGAAGTAGTTTCAACACTTTCCTATGTTTCTTGGGGAACAAGAGGGCAGCTTGTACGGGATGTACAGCAAGCATTAAAAAATAGAGGATATTATAGGGGAAGTGTGGATGGTATCTATGGTACAGGCACATATAATGCGATTGTATCTTTCCAAAAAGATAATAATTTAACAACAGATGGTATTGCTGGAGCAGCCACCTTGAGGGCATTAGGAATTTCTTCCGGAACAGGTAGCAGCGGGATTGGACAGACAGAACAAAGTGATATTGATGAGGATTTGTATTTATTAGCATCAGCAATTCATGGAGAAGCAAGAGGAGAACCCTATGAAGGACAGGTAGCAGTAGGTGCAGTCATTTTAAATAGAGTTTCAAGTGAAGATTTTCCAAACTCTATTGCAGAGGTGGTATATCAAAGAGGTGCTTTTGATGCAGTAAGAGATGGACAAATTACATTAACACCGAATGATACTGCATTCCGTGCAGCGCAAGATGCTTTAAATGGCTGGGACCCTACCAATGGTGCATTATATTATTGGAATCCTGCCACTGCAACAAGTCGCTGGATATGGTCTGTCCCAATTACAACCTCCATTGGACGGCATGTATTTGGTGTAAAATAAGAGTACAAAAGCCATTGTTTTTTTGCAATGGCTTTTGCTATTATATCCATGTCATGATATAACTGTTAGTCATTTCTGGAAGCAGAAGAAACGTTTTTGAATGGGAAAAAATGAATATCCATAAAAGAACTTGAAAAAACAAGGCTAATATAAAGATAACATAAAAATACCACTTTCTTGTTTTATGATGAAACAACTTCATAGATATAAAACCGCCTATACTGCCGCCCAAAAGTGCTAATATAAAAAGAGTTGCTTCAGGAACGCGCCATTTTTCTTTTGTAGCACAATGTTTGTCAAAACCCATTGTGAAAAATAATATCACATTAATAATGAGTGTATAGATAAGCAATATTTTTATCGTTAAAGACATATTATTTCACCACATTTCTCCAATCTAAATCTCCTCTATCCAAAGCAAGAAGCAATATTTCCGCTGTCGCTAAATTGCTGGCAAGAGGAATGTTATGCATATCGCAAAGACGCAATATAGAGTTAATATCAGGTTCATAATTTTTTTGTGTTACAGGGTCTCTTAAAAAAATCACAATATCAATATCATTGCTGGCAACTTGTGCACCAAGCTGTTGCTCGCCGCCCAAAGGTCCTGCTAAATATTTGTGGACAACAAGGTTTGCTGTTTCTTCTACAAGACGACCTGTTGTACCTGTGGCATATAAATCATGTTTACAAAGAATATGACGGTACGCAATACAAAGATTTTCCATCAATTTTTTTTTGTTGTCATGTGCAATTAAAGCAATATTCATAATCATATACGTTACTGAAAACTTATAAAAAAAATTTTTTATAGCGTTGCAAATTTTCAGTAATTTCTCCTTTCTTTTTTTCTCATATTTTTTGATATGTAACGCTGCAAGCTGCGTTTTATCATTTTTTCTTTTGTGTAAATACTCTTTATAAAGAACCGTTAAAAACGGACAAGCTATTTATCACCCTTTTGCACGTTTCAATCAATAGAAATATTTGGAAGTCAATTTAAAATCATTTCTAAAAACTTTGGCTTGCCAAAAAAATTTGAGACTTCCTTTTAAACTTTACTTTATATTTTTAAAAAAATGTTGCTCGTTTTCTGAAAATGATAGGTGAACGAAAGTTTAAAAAAGAGCTTATAAACAAGCTGAAATTTAAGAGTTTCCACACTTTTTAAATAAAGTAGGATTTTCTACTTGTTTCTCTATATTTGTCCCTCAAAAAGCGATTTCGAGCGTTTCATACCGATATTTAACACTAAACCAATTGCAGTCATGTTTGTCCACATGGAACTACCCCCATAACTAACAAATGGTAAAGACATTCCTGTATTTGGCATAATGCCTGTTGCAACACCAACATTAATAAAAGTTTGAAAAGCAATCATGCCTGCAACGCCTGCAACAATCAGTTGACTAAACGAATCACGAATAGATACTGCTATTAATATACAACGAAATATGATAAAAAGCAACAATAATAGGACAATAACACAACCAATAAATCCAAATTCTTCCCCAATAACGGAAAAAATAAAGTCATTGTGTGGTTCTGGAAGATAGCTTAATTGATTTAAGGTACCTTGATACAATCCTTTTCCATGAAGTTGTCCAGAGCCAATAGCATTGATAGCCTTTTCTGTTTGATAATAAGAATCCATGTCTCGGCTAGGGTCAACAAATGTCAAGATTCTGGTAAATTGGTGTGGTTTTAGTATTTTATCCATTATCAAAGGACTTTCACGGCTTACATCAAAAAATACAAAAGCAATAATGGGTAGAACAATATATAATACAATTCTTATAATTTTAAAATCAAGCCCTGCAACAAACAAAGTAATGCATAAAATTGCAAGTAATACAAGACTAGCAGAGAGAGAAGGTTGTTCCTGTATCAAAATAACAGGAATTGCAACAGTAATGCAAATGAATATCAGTGTGGGAATTTGATTAATTTGTTCTTGCTTTTTTGTTAAAAATTTGGCTAAAAAAAATATCATAATCAGCTTTGCAAATTCAGAAGGTTGTAAGTTTACTGGTCCAATTGCAATCCAACGAGTAGCACCATTTGTATTTTTTCCTAAAAATAATACTGCAATTAATAATAGAATATTTAAAATATAAAAGAGAACATAAAATTTTGATAAAAATTCATAGTCTACAAGCGAAGCTGCAATCATTAACATAAGACCAATTGCAAACCATATCATTTGTTTGTAAAAGTTGTCTGGGTCTGCACCTAAGTTAATATGTGTTGCACTACCAATACAGATAATACCAAAAATAGATAAAATGCAAATGGCAGCAATCAGCCAGTAATCTAAATTAGAAAGTTGTTTTTTGATATTCATTGTTAAAACCTCCTATAAAAAATAAGGTTTAGTGATGGAGATGGAAAGAAGTACAGACCGAAAAAAGCTTCGGTCTGCAACAGTATGTAAAAAATTAATCTTGATTTACCTTACGCATGCTTTTAATGGGAATATTTGCATAAAGTACAGGAACAGTACCTGTATTATCATCTGATTGTGCTTGTGTGATTTGAATATCTAATTCTTCCTCGTCAATTTCCATATAGTTAGATATCACTTTGATAATATCTGTTTTTAGCATTTCCAATATTTGAGAAGAACAATTTACACGGTCATGAACTAATACCAATTTTAATCTATCCTTTGCTACATTTTTTGATGCATTACCATCTTTCTTTTTAAAAAAATTAAGAAAATCCATTAAAAACACATCCTTTTATCTAACTACGGCGAAATTTTTTAAAAATTTTATTGAAAAGACCTGCATCTCTTTCAAAACGCATAATGGGAACATCTTCCCCTTGAATCCTTTTGACAATATTACGATAAGCTTGTCCAGCAAAAGATTCTACATCTGTTACAGCAGGTTCTCCTTTATTTGTTGCAACAACAATGCTTTCATCATCTGGTACAACACCTAGTATTTCAATGGCAAGTATTTCTGTAACATCATCAATACTCATCATATCACCACGTTTTACCATATCAACGCGAAGTCTATTTAAAATAAGAGTAGGGTCATTTAAACCACTTGCTTCCAGAAGACCAATAATTCTGTCAGCATCTCTTACCGCAGATACTTCTGGTGTTGTAATGACAATGGCTCTATCTGCACCAGCAATGGCATTTTTAAAACCTTGTTCAATACCAGCAGGGCAGTCTATGATAATATAGTCAAATTCTTCTTCTTTTAAGCTTTCACAAAGTTTTTGCATTTGCTCAGGAGAAACAGCGTCTTTGTCTCTTGTTTGTGCAGCAGGTAATAAAAATAAACCATTGTATCGTTTATCTTTAATTAAGGCTTGTTTTAGCCTACAATTTCCTTCTACAACATCCACTAAATCATAAACAATACGATTTTCTAAGCCCATGACAACATCTAAATTTCTTAGACCAATATCTGCATCTACAAGTGCAACTTTTTTTCCTACTAGTGCAAGACCACAACCAATATTTGCACTGGTGGTTGTTTTGCCAACACCACCTTTTCCACTTGTTATAACGATAACTTCACTCATGTATAGTCCCCCTAGTTCTGAACTTTTTCCGCTGTTGCGGTTTATTTTTCGACAATATTGAAAAATTTTTTCGACTCTTTTTCTATAGAATAATTTGTATATTTATATATTAACAAAAGTATTACCATTTTGCACTCTTTTTTTTTAGCAAATTATGATTTACTGTCGCAAAAAGCGACAAGATGTTTAAGATATGATATTATTCTTAAACTTTTATGGAAAAATTCTAATTTTTTCAGTTACTAAAAAACAATAAAAATTTTTTTAATTGTTTTCTGCAGTTGTTTTTCTAAAATTTTTGTTCTAGTTCTGTTAAATAAAGTTAAGATTTTTTCCTTTCTTTTCTTTTAAGAAAGGAGGAAGCGGTGGAGAGGTCCCCAAGTCTCACAATCAGTCATTTTTTTTCCAAGGATTTTTAATATGTTGTAAACTAGAAAAATAATGAAATGCTAACGCTTTTTGTAATAGTATATGATGGCGTTTTTGGTTTTGTTTGTGAGACTGTGCTCTTCAAGCAAGAGGCATAACATAAATTTGGTCATCCTCCACATAGGCAAATTCCGGAGGCTTTGGCCCCTTTTTATTTTCTTCCGGAAATCGTGTAATAATATCTGCAATACGTAACTGCACTGGCACCATGTATAAGGCAGAAATAAAAGTGCTTGTCATACCATTGCAGCCCGCATGTGCAATTCCTTTTAATTGTCCTAATATGATGATATTTCCAGAGGCTTTTACTTCGCCTCCAGGATTAACATCTCCTATCACAACAACACTACCATCAAATGTTAAACATTGTCCAGAGCGAATGGAGCCTTTATGATATTTTGTAATGTAATATTGTTCCATATCTTCTGGTAATGTAACCCCTTCTGGAATCTTTTGTGTAGGGTCATCTTTGCTTCCATCTCTGATAAAGGTAATGGTCATGGTTGTATGTTCTGAAAGAATATCTAAAAAAGCAGTTTCTTCTTCTTGAGAAAGTGTTCTGCCTTGAAAAGAAATAGAAGTTTTAACACCCTCAAAAAATTTAGCAGATTCTATTACTTTTTTTTCAAAAAGTGTTTTTAATTCTGTAAAAGAAATATCTTCTTGCAATATGATATTGATACCATCTTTTGTACCTTTAAACATGACAAAATTTTCTTGGTTCATAATTCTTTTTCCCCCCAATTTATTCTGCTAATATATTTTCCATATAATGGTTTTCAGGTTCATAATTTAGCCCCATATAATCCCTGATAATTTCTCTGGCAATAACTGCCGATGGAGAGCCTGTGATTTCACCATATGGTAATAATACAGTAATGGCAATTTGTGGGTCATCATATGGTGCAAAACAAACAAACCAGCTATGAGAACTTCTTGATTTATCTTCTTCTGCTGTACCAGATTTTGCTGCAACTTGGATTGGGAAATTACGGAAGATATTGCGTAATGTTCCTTTTTGTCCTGAGGTAACAAGAAGCATCCCTTGATAAACAACATCTAAATTTTGTTGTTGTACTTCTAATATATTTTCTACAGTTTCTTCTACTTTTTGTGCGGTGGTACCATCTGCATTTACTAATTTTGATACCATGTGCATTTTATATCTTGTACCACCATTTGCTAAGGTTGCAATATATTTTGTCATATGAATGGGTGCATAGTTATTAACAGACTGTCCAATATAAGTACGAATGGAATCGGCATCTGTCCATTGTACTTGAGAATCTGTGGCATTTGGGTTAATGGCACGAATCGAACGTTCTTTGTTGGTAGGCGTTGCCATCATGGGAGCACTTTCCCCAATTTCTATTCCTGTTTTATCATTTAAGCCAAATGCTGCCATATATTCATTTAAGATAGAAATTCCTTGTTCTGTAGTATCATTTGCTCTATTTCCAAAGCGATATGCTAACTCATAAAAGAAATAGTTACAAGATACTTCCAAAGCATGAGCAACATTAACAGGTCCATGTGTTCTGCCACTACTACCATAAATCCAACATTTTGGGTAAGGTTTTGCTGCTTTTGTAAAATAGCCCAAATCAGTTATACTACTATTTGGAGTAATAAGACCTGTTTCTAATGCAGCTAAGGCTGGAATCATTTTAAAAGTAGAACCAGGTGCTTTTCTTTCAGACATAGGACGATTGACAAGTGGTGTTGTGCTTGTTCTATGAATTAAATCAATATAGTAACTATTGTTAAAGTTATTAGAAAACTCATTTGTATCATAAGAAGGATACGTAACACTTGCCAGAAGTTCTCCAGAATCTACACGAGAAATAACAACGGAACCTGTGCAAGGGTCTAAATTGGTATCTCCAGGTGTCAATTCTCCAGAATCTAATTTATCATTAATAACCTGTAAAGGAGAGATGACTCCATTTTGAATATTTGCTAAGTATTGCTCATCTGCTGTAAATTTTCCTTGCTCAATTAATACTAGTATTAACTGTCTTGGTGAAATTTCCCCTTTGTCAATGGCAGAAGTTAACACTTGCAACGCAAAATCTCTTGGATTTGCTTTTCCCTCCTTTTTTTCTTCTTCTGTCAATTCTCGCAGTTCAAAAGAAGGGTCTTGCTCTATTATTTTTTGATATAAAACATGCTGTTCCCCTTCTACAGAATTACAAATTTTGTCAATCGAAATACTGTTGTCTGCAAGCATACGACTAAATAATTCTTGTAGTCTTGTTCCGCCTCCATTTAACTTTGTTTTGATAACATCTTTTAATGTATTTTCTAGGATGTCATAGGCAGATTTTTGGAGTCGTGCATCTAATGTTAAAAACACATCTTGACCAGAAACAGGGTTTTTCGATTCTATTGTATTCATACGACGTCCGATGCTGTCAACTTCTACTATCATTTCACCATCTTTTCCATTTAGTTCTCTTTCATAAAGCGATTCAATTCCTGATTGCCCTACAACATCATTCATAGTATAAATTTTATTACCTTCTTCATCCACGTCATCTTTGTACATTTCATAGTTTTTGTCAGTCATTTTTCTGGTATAGCCAACAATATGTGCAAAATATTTTCCCAGTGGATAATCCCTTAAAGAGTTTGTACCAACAATAATACAAGGAAAAATGTCATTGACTTCTTCTACATTTGCTAATGTTTTAGTGGAGACATCTAAGGAAATAGTAACAGGTTGATAACGATAATAGCGCTGTAAATACATTGCATAACGAATACCAATTGATTTTCTTACCATATCAATAGGTAACTCTTTTGGAATATCAAAATAATCTTGCAAATAGTAAATGGTTTGTGTTGCATCATAAGCCTGTAAGTCTTCTTTTGTCATATTTACTGTATTTTTCCAAGAAAGTTCTTTTCCTTTGTTGTCATCAAATAAAAAACTGTAAGGCTGTTGTTGTGTAATCGGTAAATCATCTACTAAAGTTTCGTTATTTTCTTCTAATATTTTTAGTAAAGATAATACCATAAGGTTTCTATCATTTACAGAAATATAAAAGGAAATAATACTTCTTTTTTCTTCTTCTGAAAAGGAAGTAGGTAAATTCAGCTCGTTTTCATAATAAGTTAATATTTCTTCCGCAGAAGCTTCCAGCATATTTTTAGGAATGTCTAATGTTTTTTTCCAATCTTGTTCTTCTTTTAAAGTTTCAAATTGAAAAGAATAGGGCTTTGCTTTTGAAATTGGTAAATTATCTGTCAGTGGTGTGTTTTTTTGTTTCATATATGCTGCAAAATCGAAAACTAATTTAGACTTGTAGCTTGATAAGTCTAAATTAGCACTATCGTCAATCTGTATGGAATAGGCAACATGATTCACAGCTAAGGGACGTCCGTAGCGGTCATAAATTGCGCCACGGGAAGCAGGCAAACTTACTTTTCTTAAAATACTTGTTGTTAGCTTTTGGTCATATTCTTCCCCATGTATAATTTGTAAAGAAAATAAACGCAAAATAAGTATAGTAAAAAGAATAAAAATACTACAAAGTAAAATAAAGATTCTGTTTTTTGAAAATTCTTGTATTCGTTCTTGAAATCGGTTCATAAACATCCTCCATAACACTTTTTTGAAAAAAAGAGAGTCAAAAAAGTAAGTGGATTTGGGTAGAGACCAAATCAGTTTGTCAAAAAAGTCTTTTTTTGTGGGTTTTGCCCACCCCATCAATTTTTTAAAAAAAGTTGGACAAAAAACTTTATTGGAAAAACTAGCGTTTTTCCTGATAAAATCAATCTTTTTAGCGAAACATTATTTCCGCATTAAGGTCCTTTGAGGAGCTTGAGGGCTAACCTTCAAGGTTTTTTGACAAACTGAAATTTGGGCAAAACCCAAATTTTAAAATAATCTATGTTTATATTTTTCTTTTAATTCTAACCATTCATTTGTACCAAATAAAACACGATACAAAGGAATGGTAAAAATGCAGGAATATACTGCTTCTGGCAGCAAAGTATGACTTAGGATATAAAGAAAGTTTAGCTGTCCTCGGAACAAAAAACTAGTAACATATATCATAGTTTCATATAAAAATACAGCAATAGTGCATAGCATCATAGGTAAAAGATAATTTTCTCTGTAAAAATTATGATTTCCTCTGCCAAATAAATAACCTGTTATAGTGTTAAACAAGGTAAAATAACCAATAGAGGTACCAAAAAAAACATCTTGTAGTAGTCCTGAAAAAAAGCCAACCAGTACACCTTCTGTACTTCCCCTTAAAAGAGCATAGGAAACAATAAGAATAATGGTAGTATTGGGAATGACACCACGTATTTCAATATAATGCAATATTGTAGACTGCATTAAAAAATTGAGAATAATAAAGATAGCAGTGATGAAAATTCTCATTGCTCCACCTCCGGTGCTTCTGCTGGTGTTTCTATTTCTGTTTCCGGTGTTTCTGGTACTTCTGATGTTTCTGGTGTTTCACCAATGACTAAAAGGGTATCAAGATGTTTAAAATCAACATAAGGTTCAATAATGGCGTATTTTGTTAATCCATTTGCTTCTGTTTTAATTTCTTTTACCCTGCCTATAGTAATACCAGAGGGATATACATCACTTAAATGGGAAGTAACAATTTCATCTCCTTCGATGATTTCTGCTTCAGAGTCAATATATTCCATACGACAAAGACCGTGATTCATAAGGGAGTATTCTCCTTTTACCACGCCTAAGTCTTCTGTACGTAGACTCATGGCTGGTACAGAACTTCTACTGTCCAAAATAGATTGTGCTTTTGAATAATTTGCACCTGTTTCTATAATTTTTCCTACCAGACCATTAGAAGATGTCAAAACCATGTTTGCTTCTAATTTATCCTGCTTACCTTTATCAATTAAAAAAATATCATACCAATTTCCCGGGTCTTTTGCAATGATTTTTGTACCAACTGTATGATAATCTGCATATTTTTGAGAAATTTTTAATAGTTCTGATAATCTTTGATTTTCTGTTCCATATCTTCTTAAACGTTTATTTTCTGTTTCTAATAATGCAATTTGTTCTTTTAGCTGTTTATTTTCTGTTGCTAAATTATCCCTGTTACGAATCCAATCAATTTTGCTGCCAAACCAATTCCCTACATCTGTTGTTAATTCTTGCACAGGTGTAATAATAAAACCAAGTGCATTTTCTATAATAGTGGCGTTTGTTTTTTTTCCATAAGTGATAAGAATAACAACTAGTAGTATGGCAGTAATAGCTAACATAATTTGTTTTTTGTGTTCTTCAAAAAAATCCACAATACATACTCCCCATATCAAAATCTTATTTTTCTTGGTGAAATTAATACCGCTTTTAATGTATCAATATGTTCTAACACAAGACCAGTGCCAGTTGCAACACAATTTAAAGGTTCGTTTCCTATATGCACAGGCATTCCTGTTTCGTCAGAAATTAAATAATCCAATCCTCTTAATAAAGCCCCACCTCCGGTTAATGTGATGCCACTTTCCATAACGTCAGCAGCTAGTTCTGGTGGTGTTGCTTCTAATGTTTGCTTTATAGTGTCAATAATAGAATAAACTGGTTCATGGAGTGCTTCCATAATTTCTGTAGAAGTAACAACAACTGTTTTTGGCAATCCAGAAAGTAAGTCACGTCCTCGAACATTCATTTCTCGTACTTCATCTGTTGGATAGACACAACCAATTCCGATTTTAATTTCTTCTGCTGTTCTATCACCAATTGCAAGATTAAATTCTTTTTTAATATAATTTACAATATAATTGTCTAATTCATCACCAGCAATACGTAAGGAAGTGCTTGTAACAATTCCACCTAATGAAATGACTGCAACTTCACTGGTTCCACCACCAATATCTACAATCATGCTGCCAGTAGGTTCTTCTACAGGAAGCCCTGCACCAATAGAAGCTGCCATTGGTTCTTCAATTAAATAAGTGTCTTTATCCTTTGCTCCAGCGGAAACAGCTGCTTCCAATACTGCTCTTTTTTCTACTTCTGTTACACCAGAAGGTACACAAACAACAACTCTTGGTTTTGAGCCAAACATAGAACGAGGGCAAGCCTTATTAATAAAATATCTTAACATAGCTTGTGTTGTATCAAAATCTGCGATTACACCATCTTTCATAGGACGAATGGCTACAATATTACCTGGTGTTCTACCTATCATATCTTTTGCTTCATTGCCAACAGCAAGCACCTCTTTGGTTTGTGTGTTGATTGCTACAACAGAAGGCTCATTTACAACAATTCCTTTTCCCGGCATATATACAAGGGTGTTAGCAGTCCCTAAATCAATTCCCATGTCTTTTGAAAACATAATTTATTTCTCCTCTCATTAATATCATGTTGGTTCTTTCATTAGTATTTTCAGTTTTGTTAAAATTAAGCAGAATATTAAAAAAATGAAATGATTTACTTGTAATCATACCGCTTTTTTGACTGTATTTCAATAATAACATTACAAAATAATAAAAGACGGTTGTAAATAAATACGAACCGCCTTAAGAGATGTTTATTGTGGTTTAATCCAAAAATCTATGATATCAATATTATGCTTAAATAAGGATTTGTTTAAAAGACGAAGGGGCAGACCAGCTAGTGTATAATAGTCTCCATAGATATTTTCAATTAAAAGGGCACCTTTTCCAGTGATAGAGTAGCCACCGGGTCTATCATAAGGTTCGTCTGTATCTGTATATGCATCAATAATTTTGTCAGAAAGATGATGCATATAAACGTCTACACCATCCACATAACTATCCATTTCATAAGTACCATTTTCATGATGATAGATAACAGTTAAACCAGTGTAAGTTGTATGTTTACGTCCTTGTAAATTTTTGAGCATGGTGACAGCTTCTTGCTTATTTCTAGGGCGATGTAGGATTCTTCCAAAGTCTGTGATAATCGTATCTGCGGCAATGATAATTGCTTCTCCTTGTACTCTATCTAAAACGGCCTTTGCCTTTGTAGCAGAGATGGACTTGACCCATTCATAAGGAGAATACTCATTTTCAATTTCTACATCTTTTTCTTCAATTTCACAAAATAATTCTTCAAAAGGAACTGATAATTGTTTTAATAAATTTGCTCTGGAAAAAAGATTTGTTGCTAGTATTAATTTTTGCATAATCGCACCTCTTTTAAGGATAGTCAATTTATATTATAGATAGATTATATCATATTTTTTTGAATTGCAAGATGTTTTATAAAAAAATATGTATAAAATAAAAAAATTAGGGAAAAGTTTTTAGTTAACCCCCAAGATTTTATAAAAACAGGAATAACATAGATAGTTGTTATCTGAAAGGGTTATTTTTTTTATATCATTTTATTATGTCTTATAGTTTTACCTATCCTATTTTACTTAAATTTTTATTTCCTTTTTAATAGTTAATTTCTGTAATCCAGTTATTTTAATATTCTCCACAATGTGCTACGACTAATTCCCAAGCGTTTGGAAGTTTTTTCTTTATTCCCATTTTCTTGCTTTAAAACAGCAAGAATAATTTGATAATTAATGGCATCTAAAGTTTGTGTTAAATCAAAATGGATTGCAGAAGTTTCTTGAAAAGGACAAATACTTTGTTCCTGCTTTAATATTTGTTGTACATTTGCATAAGTAATATAAGGAGTATTTGTGATAACAACCAACTCATTTAATACATGTTGTAGTTGGTCAAGATTATGGGGCCATGGAAAGGATTGCATTAATTCCATTGCTTCTGACTCCAGACCGATAATTTGCTTTTCACTTGAAATATTTAACTTATGAATATACAATGCTGTAATGCTTGGAATATCATTGATACGTTCTCTTAAAGGTGGTAATTTTAAAGTAAGACAGCAAAGGTTGTTTTCCAAATAATTTCTTGCCGTTTCTGTTTCTTTTTGTTCTTTATGATTGAGTACCAAAGAAAATATCAAACGATTTTTTTTGATTAATTTCGTTTGTTCTATATATGTAAATAGTTTATTTAATTGTAATTTTGATAAAGCACCTACATTTTTTAAATAAATAGTATTGTGTAAGGTATTAAGTGGAGAATTTTCACTGCTAATTAAAGTATTCCATTTTCTTTCTCCCATAAAAGCACAATCAATTGTATAAAATGGTGCATTTTCAAAGGGACCATTTTCATATAAAAGAGAAGCCGCTTTATCTTTTCCTGTTCCTGCTTCCCCTATAATCAATACAGGAATATTGGTTTTACTGTATTCCTCTATCATATTTGACAAATCGCCTATATTATTAGAACTACTATAATAATTTGTAAAATCACTCGGCAGCCCGTCTGATTTATTATAAATCGTGATACCTAAATCTTCCTCAGAAAATAAAGCATCTTTTTGTTGTATGGTAATAGCAGTATACTTTTGTTCTGCATAATAAATATGACAATTTTTTAATACATAAACTTTTTCTCTAATTTGTCTTGCAATAGTTTGGTCTGGTGTTTTAAGAAATGTTTTTATGTAGTTTTGTACCAAATTCATGAGGGAAGTATTTGTTTCCTCAGTGGGAAAGCTAGAAAACCATAACTTTCCTGCGGGGTCATAAATTAAAAATTCTCTATCTTCCTTTGTAAGAAGTGCTTGAAATAAATCTTTTTGCTTATGAACATATTGGGAAGAATGGACAAGTTCTACTGCTTCGTTTAGTGCAGCTGAAATACTTTCTGTACCTGATGGAATTAATATAGCATTTAACCATAATTTTTTGGCAATGCTAGAGCCTAACATATCACAAAGTACCAATTTACAACCTTTTTTTTTGGCGTCACGTAATGCTGGAAAAGCATCTTCTTCGCTTGTAAAAGTAATAATATCAATATCATATTGAAGTAAGTCACAAAGTAATCTGGCATAATGTGTGATACCTGAGAAACCAGCTATAACAAATTTACCAGAATAATTTTCAGCTAATTTAATCGCGCGAAGAACATCATATACAGAAATAGAGACCTCTACTACTGGAATTTCCACAGCAGAACGGATTAATTCCGCAGTTCCTCCACGAGAAATAATGACATCATAATTATTATGGGATAATTCTATCGCAATATTTTTTCCTGTACTTAAATCTCCTGTTTGTACGGTCAATTCAATATCATTTCTTTCTTTTGCAATAGCAGCGATTGCTTCTGCCATTCCCTCATAAGGAGCAACCGCAAGCATTTTTATTTTTTTCATAATTATCTTATCCTTTCAAATTGAAATAAATTTATAAATATTATTTTATTATAACATGATATGTTTCAAAATAAAACGAATTATTTTTTGAAATGTATCAAAATAAAACAAAAATAGAATTTTTTTGTATTGAATTTTTAGAGAAATAAAGTAATATATAGGTAACAAAATAAAATATATTAAAATGAAACGTTTTAAGGAGATGACGCCATGAACTATCAAATTAAAGTACCTTCTTGTGTTTATGGAGGAGAAGAAAGTATTCAAAAGGTAAAAACAGTAATTGCGCAGGAAAATGCAAAAAAAGTTGTTGTATTTACAGATAAGGGGATTCAAAGTACAGGACTTTTGGACAAGTTATTCGCTGTTTTAAAAGGAATAGAATATGAAATATTTGATGATTTAACGGCTGAACCAGCTTATCAAGACATTGAACGTGTAATGAAGCAAGTAGAAGGTTGTAAGGGAGATATGATTATTGCAATCGGCGGTGGCAGTGTTATGGATGCGGCAAAGCTCTGTTCTGTGCTGAAAGATGCAGATTATACAGTAAAAGATTTGTTGGAAGACCCAGCATTAGCTAAAAAACAAATAAAGACAATTATGATTCCAACAACCTGTGGAACAGGCTCTGAAGCAACTTGCAATGCTATTGTAGCAATTCCAGAAGAACAATCTAAAAAAGGAATTGTAAATGATGCAATGATTCCAGACTATGTAATATTAGATGCACAAATGATTGCAAAGCTGCCAAAATCCATTATTGCTGCAACAGGTGTAGATGCTTTAGCACATTGTGTAGAATGTTTTACCTCTAAAAAAGCAACACCATTTTCAGATTTATATGCTATGCAAGGAGCAAAATTAATTTTTAAAAATATTAGAGAGGCATATAATCAACCTGATAATATGGAAGCGAAAAGGAATATGCTTTTAGGCGCTTTTTATGGCGGAATTGCGATTACAGGAAGTGGAACAACAGCTGTACATGCTTTATCTTATCCATTAGGTGGGAAATATCACATTGCACATGGGGTATCTAATGCGATATTATTTGCTCATGTCATGGAATTTAATAAAGAGGCTTGCAAAGAAAGATTAGCAATCTTATGTGATGCTGTAGAACCAACATTAATTGCAAAAAGTATTGATGAAAAAGCACAATATATTATTGAGCAAATTGCAGATATTGTAAAAGTAACTAATATTCCAGTTGATTTACAAGAATTTGGGGTAAAGATGGAAGATTTAGATTTTCTTGTAGATGCAGGAAGTAAACAAACAAGGTTGCTTGTTAATAATAGAAAAGAATTAAGTTTAAATGATATCAGAGAGATTTATTTAAAAGTATTAAAATAAAAGAGGAAGAAAGAGAGGGGAAACGGTATGGACAGACCAGTGATAGGCATTACTATGGGGGACCCAGCAGGAAATGGTGCAGAATTATCCATACAAGCATTAGCTCATGAAGATGTTTATAAAAACTGTAAACCCATAATTATTGGAGATGCAAACTGTATGCAATGTGCCTTAGAGATATTGGGTAAACAAAACGATTTTAAAATTAATGCTATAAAAAATGTTTCAGAGGCGTTGTTTACTTTTGGAACAATTGATGTGTATGATATGGAATTAGTGGATATAGAAAAGCGTGTCTATGGACAAATCTCTGAAATGTGTGGAGAAGCAGGCTTTCAATATGTAAAGAAGGTAATTGAACTTGCTATGTCTCATGAGATTGATGCAACAGTTACCAATGCCATTAGTAAAGAAGCCATTAACATGGCAGGACATCATTATTCCGGACATACTGAAATTTATGCAGAATTTACAAATACTCAAAAATACACTATGATGTTGGCACATGAAGAGTTAAGAGTGGTACATGTATCTACCCATGTATCCCTTCGGGAAGCATGTGACAAAGTGAAAAAAGATAGAGTATATGAAGTGATTAAAATTGCAAATGATGCTTGTAAAGCGATAGGAATTCAAAATCCTAAGATTGGTGTTGCTGGATTAAATCCACATTGTGGAGAGAATGGTATGTTCGGGAAAGAAGAAATAGAAGAAATACAACCAGCGATTGAAAAAGCACTTTCTGAAGGCATTAATATTCCAGAAAAAAAGCCAACTCCACCAGATACAATTTTTTCAAAAGCATTGGGTGGATGGTATGATATTGTTGTAGCAATGTATCATGACCAAGGGCATATTCCATTAAAAGTAAAAGGATTTGTATATAACAAAGAATTGAAAAAATGGGATGCAGTAGCAGGAATTAATGTTACTTTAGGAATTCCAGTGATTCGCGTATCGGTAGACCATGGAACAGGATTTGATTTAGCCGGAAAAGGGGTTTCAAATGAAATTAGCCTTTCCAATTCTATAGAATATGCTATTCGACTTGCTAAAAACAAATAAGGCAGGTGACATATAATATGTTAAAGCTGTTAATAATTACAGATGATTTTACAGGGGCATTAGATACAGGAATACAATTTACAAAACAAGGGGTTAAGATACAGATTGCAGTGGAGCAAAACCCAGAAAAGATTTCTGTAGCTGAAAGTGCACAAGTATTAGTGATTGATTTAGAAACAAGACCTTTGACCGGACAACAAGCATATGAAGTAGTAAAAAAGGTTATGTTATGGGCAAAAGACAAAAAAATTGACTATATTTATAAAAAAACAGATTCTGCATTGCGTGGAAATGTAGGAGCAGAATTGAAAGCAGTTGCAGACGTTTATCAAGAGTGTGTTTATTTTATACCAGCTTTTCCAAAAATAGGACGTATTACGAGAAATGGAAAACATTATATCAATAATGTGCTTCTTTCTGAAACGGCTTTTGCAAAAGACCCATTTGAGCCTGTAAAACATTCTCATATAAAGGATATTATTACAAAAGAATATCCCATTGCAGTATATTGTGTAGAAAAGCAAATACAAGATTATTTACATAAAATAAAGCAAGGAGTTGTTGTATTTGATGCAGAAACAGAGCAGGATATGAAAGACCGTCTTTATGAACTAAAACAACAACATCAGCTAAGACTGTTAGCTGGCTGTGCTGGATTGGCGGAATTTTTACCGGAAATTCTTGCATTAAAAGGAACAACAGAAGCTACTTATGAAAAAAAGAAAGGGCTTTATGTTGCTTGTGGCAGTTTAAATCCGATTACTAAAAATCAAATAGAGTATGCTTTTCAAAATGGATTTACAAGAGTCAATTTAAGTGCAAAGCAAAAGCTATTTTTAGAATATTATGATACAGAAGAAGGAAAACAATTTTTGAAAGAACTGGAAAATATCTGTCAACATTCTAACTGTGTTATTGTAGATACTTTTGATAAAATAGAAAAAGAGACAGAAAAATTAGCACAACAAAAAGGATTATCTAGGGAAGACATTCGTTTTGCCATTGCAAATTGTCATGGCAAAATAGTAAAATATCTTATTCAAAAAGGAATGGATTATACTATTTTTATGACAGGAGGAGATACATTAATGGGATTGATGAAAAATTTAGACAATCCAGAATTGACTCCGGTTTGTGAAATTAGTCAAGGGGTAGTATTGTCTATTTTAAAATGGAAGCAGCAAAAATTGCAGGTTGTATCAAAATCAGGAGGGTTTGGTAAGCAAGATGTTTTGATAGAAGCAGCAAAAAAATTAATATAGTAAGGGGGAATTTATATGAAATTTGTAATGACACAAGCAGTTTGTCCAGAAGGAATTGCAAAGATAGAAGGAAAAGCAGATTATTATATTGCTGATAATGGCAATCCTAATGAATATTTAGATGAAATGAAAGATGCAGATGCATTAATCGTCAGAATTGCAAAATGCGATAAAAATGTAATTGAAAATTCTCCAAATCTTAAAGTAATCGGAAGAACAGGAGTAGGATATGATAGTGTAGATGTGGAAGCAGCGACAAAAGCAGGGATTCCGATTGTTATTACACCAGGTGCAAACAATCGCTCTGTTGCAGAACATGCTGTTGCAATGATGTTTTCTATTGCAAAGAATTTTTCTGAAGCGGAAACAGAATTACGAAAAGGAAACTGGAATATCAGAGATGCAAAAAAAGCATTTGAACTTTTGAATAAAAAGGTTGGCTTTATTGGTTTGGGTGCAATTGGTAGAGAAGCCCAAAAAATTTGTAAAGGGATTGGTATGGAAACCCTTGGCTATGACCCATTTTTGCCAAAAGAAAAAATAGAAGAAATTGGCTGTACCTATTTTGAAGATTATCATGATATGATAAAAGAGTGTGATATTGTTTCTGTCCATGTTCCATTGGTAGAAAATACGAAAAACTTAATTGCAAAAAAAGAATTAGAAAGTATGAAACCAACTTCTATTTTAATTAACTGTGCTAGAGGTGGCATTGTGAATGAAAAAGACCTAATAGATGCCTTAAATCATGGTGTTATTGCAGGAGCAGGAACAGATGTTTTTGAACAAGAACCACCTGCACAAGATAGTCCACTTTTAAAAGCAAAAAATTTATTGGTTAGTCCTCATAGTGCAGCACAAACGAGGGAAGCAGTCATTAATATGCATTTGATGTGTATGGAAGGTTGTTTAGCTGTGTTAAATGGAGAACAATGGCCATATGTTGCTGATAAAAAAGTGTATGAGCATAAAAAATGGAAAAAATAAATGATTAGGGGGTGATAATATGGAATATAAAAAGAATTTAATTCCGGGAATTGTGCTTACAATATTTTCAATTATCTATTTAGTATTAACTTCTCAAATCAAAAAATTTAGCGGACTGGGTTCAGACCCTTTAGGCGCAAGAGCAATCCCTTATTTATGGGGCATTAGTTTATTGGTGTTAAGCCTTATATTAGTGTCTAGGGGTATCAAACAAAGAAATTTAGCAATTAAAAATAGTACTTATGTTAAAACATCACTTAATTTGTCTCATATGATAAAAGAAAATAGGGAAATTGTAATGACATTTCTTTCCTTAGCAATTTATATTGCTTTGTTAGAACCGATTGGATTTTTGATTATGACAGCTATCTATATTTTTGTACAAACTTTAATATTGACGCCAAAAGAAAAAAGAAATTATATTTTGACGTTGATTACCTCCATTGTAATAGCAGTTGGATTAGATTATGTTTTTGTATGTCTTTTAAATGTATTGTTACCGCTTGGCATATTTGGATTCTAAAGGAGGGATTAAAATGGTTGTAGAAGGATTAATGAATGTATTTGGTGACCCTTTGGTTATCCTCTTTATTGCAATAGGGGTTATTGTAGGGATTATATTTGGATCTATACCGGGCTTAACAGCCACAATGGCAATTGTAATGTTTTTGCCTGTTACCTATACTTTGACATCTACACAGGGGATATCAATGCTGATAGCGTTGTATATCGGAGGTATATCAGGTGGTTTAATTTCAGCAATTTTGTTAAATATACCTGGAACTCCTTCTTCTGTCGCAACTTGTTTTGATGGTCGTCCTCTTGCAGAAAAAGGACAAGCTGCGAAAGCATTAGGGGTAGGTGTTGTATTTTCATTTATTGGTACAGTCATTGGTGTACTTTTGTTAATTGTAATATCTCCATTGTTGGCAGGTCTTGCTATTAAATTTGGTCCTTATGAATATTGTTCTCTTGCTATTTTTTCTTTATCTCTTGTTATTACTTTATCTGGAAAAGATTTAGTAAAAGGACTCATAGGAGCCATTATAGGTGCGTTGTTAGCAACAGTTGGCTTATCTCCGATTGATTCCAGACAGCGTTTTACCTTTGGAAGTGCAGATTTAACCGCAGGATTTAAACTTTTAGTATTGTTAATTGGACTGTTTGCAGTAACAGAGGTTATTAAATATGCGGGACAAGTAAGAAAACCTGAAAAAATAGAAATTGAATCTGGTGTAAAAATGAAAGGTATCGGTTTTACAATAAAAGAATTTTTTAGCCAGATTATTAATTCCATCCGTTCTGCATTGATTGGTGTTGGCATCGGCATCCTTCCCGGTATTGGTGGTGGTGTTTCCTGTATGATTTCTTATACAGTAGCAAAAAATTCATCCAAACATCCTGAAAAATTTGGAACAGGTATTATAGATGGTGTTGTAGCATCTGAAAGTGCAAATAATGCTACCATTGGTGGGGCAATGATTCCTCTGTTATCCTTAGGAATCCCTGGTGACCCTGCAACAGCGATGTTGTTAGGGGGTTTGATGGTACATAATGTGTCTCCAGGTCCTTTGATTTTTGATAAAAATGGAGCAGTGGTATATGGTATTTTCTTTGCTATGATAATATCTGCAATTATGATGATGTTATTTATGTTAGTTGGTATGAGAGGATTTATAAAAGTATTAAATATTCCTAAAAACTTTTTGTTACCAGTAATCGTTGTATTATGTTGCATTGGAGCGATTGGTGACAGTAATAGAATTTTTGATGTATGGGGTGTATTATTATTTGGTTTAATGGGCTTTGGACTTTTAAAAGCAGGAATCCCATCTTCTCCAATGATATTAGGTTTTATCCTTGGACCAATGTTTGAAGAAAATTTAAGGAAAGCATCTCAGTTGGCAAGTAGTGACAGTG
This sequence comes from uncultured Clostridia bacterium, assembly GCA_910583755.1. GTDB lineage: Bacteria > Bacillota > Clostridia > Lachnospirales > Anaerotignaceae > Coprocola. The sequence goes on along the minus strand of CAJTZO010000004.1, from coordinate 28,060 downwards.
CTTTTAGACATCCAATCTTTTTCTTCTTTATGATAGTGACAATTATTGTTGTATTTATGTCTTTACGTTCTAACAAAAAAGCAGCACAAGCAGAAAGTGCTGTAAGTGAATAAAAAATATAGGAGGGATAATTATGAGTATCAAAAAAAGAATCATAGCAGGTTTTACAGCAGGAGTGTTGGCAGTTACTGCACTGGCAGGATGTCAGTCCAGTAATCGAAATGCTTCAGCAGAAGGCGCAGGAGAGGATTGGCCAAATGCACCCATCAATATTATTTGTACCCATGCAGCTGGTGGAGACACCGATTATAATGCTAGATTAATGGCAAGAATGTTGGAACAAGAATTAGGAGTATCTGTTGTTGTCAATAATGTTACAGGAAGTAATGGCGCTATTGCATTAGGACAATATAAAGATTCCAAAAATGCAGATAACTATACTTTTATTATGACAAACACAGCAGCATTGACAGGAAATTTAGCAACAGGGCTTTCTGACTTTGGATATGAAGATTTTCAAACAGTAGGCATTTTTGGAAAACAGTCTGGTGAAAATATTGTTGTTCCAGCTGATGCACCTTATAATACAGTAGAAGAATTGATTGAGGCATCCAAAGAAAACCCCGGACAAATTAAATTTGGTATTTCTACAGGTGGTGGTGTATATATTGCAGCAACAATTATGTCAAAAGAATATGGTGCACAATTTAATATTGTAGATGCAGGAGATGCTTCCAGTCGATTGACTTCTATTTTAGGTGGACATATTGATGCTTCCATCGTTCCTTATTCTGGCGTAAAAGAGTATATTGAAAATGGTGATGTAAAAGTATTATCTACTTTGTTAGAAGAAAAACCAGACTTAATCCAAGACATTCCTACTGCAAAAGAGCAAGGCTATGACAACTTAATTTTAAATACTATGTATGCTTGCCTTGCACCAGAAGGAACTGACGAAGCAGTTGTTTCAAAATTTAATGAAGCAATGCAAAAAGTGGCACAAAGCAATACAGAATATGATGAGGAAGTAAAGAAATATAATTATCAAAATCCATATGTACTTGGAATTGAAGAAAGCAAACAGGAATTAAAAGCACAAACAGATTTATTTATGAAATATGCTGATGATTTACAGTAAAAATTTTGAAATCTCTCCTCAAAGGTTTTCCTCCCTAATTAACTTTTGAGGAGAATAACAAATAAAAAATTGTAGGGTAAAAATAATAAAAAATATAGGAGGAATGAAAAATGGCAGAAATAAAAGGGATTATTGCAGCAATGCAAACAGCTATGCATGAAGATGGCAGCATTAATGAAAAAGAGATGCGTAAACAAATTAATCGTCAAATTGAGGCTGGTGTAGATGCAGTTTTTTGTCTTGGAACAAATGGCGAATTTTACATTATGAACGAACAAGAAAAATTAAATGTTATGAAAATATTTGTTGATGAAACAGCCGGCAGAGTACCTGTTTATGCAGGAACAGGCTGCATTAGCACAAAGGATACCATAGATTTATCTCAAAAAGCAAAAGAAATTGGCGTAGATGTACTTTCCGTCATTACTCCTTATTTTGCAGCCATCAATCAAAATGAACTATATGAGCACTATGCAGCACTTTCAGAGTCCGTTGATTTACCAATTGTAATGTATAATATTCCAGCAAGAACAGGTGCAAGTCTTGCTCCTGCAACAGTAGGTAAATTAGCAAAAAACTGCAAAAATATTGTTGGTGTTAAAGATTCTAGCGGTAATTTTAATACAATATTACAATATATTGATGAAACAAAGGATACTGATTTTTCTGTGCTTTCAGGAAATGATGCCTTAATCTTATGGACATTATTAGCTGGAGGAAAAGGTGGTATTACTGCCATTGCAAATATATTACCAAGCGTTATGGTGAGTATTTATCAAAACTATTTAAAAGGTGATATGGAAGCAGCAAAAAAAGCACAATCTTCAATTGCTCCTATTCGAGACTGTTTTAAATATGGTAATCCAAATTCTATTGTAAAATGTGCAACAAATTTAATTGGACAACCAGTAGGACCATGTAGAAAGCCTTTTGGAATGGTTTCAGAAGAAGCAGAAAAGGCAATTATGGAAGTAATCCGTACATATTATGCGGAATATATTAATAAATAACAACATTTTTGGTAAAAATGAAACAACAAATAAAAAGTTCCTATCTTGTAAATCTGCAAGCTAGGAACTTTTTTATTTGTGATTCTTTTTTATGATAAAAAATATTCTTAAATAAAAGGAAATAGGTTAGTTAATTTCATAGTATTGTTTTTTTAAAAAAATCATAGTATAATATTATCGACATATGACGGAAATGGAGGGAATAAAATGGCTAGACCACACAAATACAGAAGAATCTGTGAAGAACCAAATTATAACACTTTTGTTCCAAGCGGAATTTGCTGTACTAGTAAAGTGATATTAACAGTAGAAGAATATGAAACCATTCGCTTGATTGATTTAGAAAAATGGAATCATGAACAATGTGCAAAACAAATGCAAATATCCAGAACTACTGTAACAGAAACTTATGAAATTGCAAGACAAAAGATTGCAGACTGTATTGTAAATGGAAAAACACTTTTGATATCCGGTGGTCATTACCAGCTTTGCGATGGCTCCGCAAACCGTTATTGTCGTAAAAATTGTGAAAAAGCAAACAGATTTAAAAAAGCGATATGGATGAAAGGAGTAAATAATATGAGAATAGCAGTTACTTATGAAAATGGAAATGTATTTCAACATTTTGGCCATACAAAACAATTTAAGTTATATGATGTTGAAAACAATCAAGTTAAAATGGAGCAAATTGTGGATACCAATGGGCAAGGACATGGTGCACTAGCAGATTTTCTTACAGATAAAGAAGTAAGTATATTGATATGTGGCGGAATTGGAGGTGGTGCGCAATCTGCATTGCATACAGCAGGAATACAAATTTTTGGAGGTGTATCGGGCAATGCGGACAGTGCTATAAAGGATTATCTTGTAGGAAAACTAAACTTTGACCCAGATGTTCATTGCAACCACCATGAACAAGGTGACCACGAACATCATTGTGGACATCATTGTAAATAAAATATAGGGGATTATGTTTATATAAAGGAATATAGAGGGAACCAGTCTGTCAATAAAATCTTTTTTTGTGAACTTCATCCACACCCACCAACTTTTTTAAAAAAGTTGGACAAAAAACTTTAAATTTAAAAACTAACGTTTTTCCTTATAAAATCAATCTTTTTAGCGAAACGCTAGTTTCGCATTAAAGTTCTTTGAGGAGTTTGAGGTCTAACTCTCAAGGTTTTTTGACAAGCTGGAGCCTTTTTTATTTGTAAAAAGGGTTCCATGTATTTTTCTTCCATATGAAAAAAGCACAGAATATTCTGTGCTTCAAAACTGTAAACCGCCTATTCTGAACAAGGCAAAAATAAAGGAGTTAGCCCTGCTTGTGGGATAATGACAAACAGTGCTAGTGTATCAAATTGTAACCTTGCAGCAGACTTTCCCCAAAATCTGCTGCTTTACAACTGATTTCTGTACCTTATTATGCATGAAAATATCATAAAATACAAGTAGGAATAGTTCCTAAAAAAAAGGAACAAAATGGCTATTGTGGGATAAAAACCCTAATTTTTGGCTCTTGTTGTCATACAAAACATTTTATCTTTTTTTGATTTTGTTTAACCTATACAAAATATATTTTATTCTATTTTTATTTTATACATGATTTTGGAATAATTTTATCTTTTATTGCTATAAAAAGATAGGGACTAAGATAGGTACAAGCATTGTTAAAGAAACACCACTTACAAAAGCCATAACAGCAACAGTAGCATTTGTGTTTCTTGAAATAATAGCAAGTGTAGTATCCATAGCTGTTGCACCACCAGGGGCAATTGCGCAATAATAATTAATATGTTTTGCAATAAAGGGAACACTTATAAATGTTAGTAATTCTCTTATGACATTTGCTAAAAAGGAAATAGTACCACCTATGGGGTTACCTGCTTTTGTCAATAAAATTCCAGAAAGGCTATACCAACCCATACCAGAAGAAATTGCAAGACATTCTTTTAAGGATTGTGGAAAAAATAAAGATACGATACTTCCCCCTAAAAGAGAACCTATAGCAACGCCCATAGGAATCAATAATATTTTAAAACCTAGTTTTTTGATTTGACCAAAAACTTGTTGATTTAATCCCATATCAATTCCAACAGAAAAAAGTAGCAACCAAAGGAATAAGGATGACATTTTTTCTATCAAAACGGCATCTGCACCACCGATAAAAATACCAGCACCAATTCCACAAAGCAGTGTTGCAAAGATGACAATACTCATTTTTTCTCCTCCTTAAAAAAAATACGAGAAATGACATATACTACAAGAATGCTCCCAATACAAGCTGCAATTGCAAACACAAAAGCAGTTCCACCTAATACAGGCAGTTGTGTTAAGATACTTTTATCCATGCCAATACTCATGCCCATTACAAAAATTAATAAAAGTAAAAAAATGGTTTGTAATTTACCATTTAATAGTATCATTTTTTCATTTAACCATTTTTTATATCCAATCAAAAACCCTAATAGTAAACTGATTAATATATGAATCATTTATTGTAATTCCTCCCATTTTTGATAGAGTTGTTCTAATTGTTTTTCTAGTTGTGTTTTTTGTTCAAATAATTCTTGTGCTTTGCTAAAGTCAGCATGAATTTCAAACAACATAGTATCTAATTCTTTGATTTTTGTTTCTGTCTGTTCTATTTCCTGCTCTATCTTTGTTACTTTTGCAGCGGCTTTTCTTTCTTGTGCTTGTTGTTCTTTTTGCTTTAACCAATCAGCTTTTCCTTCTGATACAGTATATGTGACTTGTTTTGTTTCTGTTTTACTATTTTGCTCCTGTTCCTGTTTTTTTTCTAAATAGTATTGATAATTTCCAAGATACTGATTAACACCAGTTGCTGTCAACTCTAGTATTTTTTGTGCAGTTCTATTGATAAAATATCTATCATGGGAAATGTATATGACAGTTCCTTCATAACAATTAATGGCATCTTCTAATATTTCTTTAGAATACATATCTAAATGGTTGGTAGGCTCATCCAACATTAATAAATTTGCATTAGAAAGCATAATCTTTGCAAGAGAAATACGCCCTTTTTCTCCACCACTTAAAGAGGAAATGGTTTTGTAAATATCATCTCCTGTAAAAACAAAGGCAGCTAAAATATTACGGATTTTTCCGCTTTTCATGGTTGGATAGGTGTCTGCAATTTCCTGAAAAATAGTTTTGCTTTCTTCTAGTTCTTGTTGTTCTTGGTCATAGTAACCAATATGGACATTGGTTCCGATTTTTATTTCTCCTTTATCTTGTCTTACTTTTCCCAGCAATATTTTAAAGAGTGTACTTTTTCCAACCCCATTTGGACCAATAATTGCAACCTTTTCTCCTCTTTTAATATCAAAATTTACATTTTCAAATAATTGTAAGGTATCAAATGATTTTTTTAAATGTTCTGCTTTTAATACATCATTTCCACTGGTAATTTTAGGGGTCAAGTGTAAACGCATTTTTGTAGGTAAGTTTTCTGGTTTTTCTACCTTTTCCATACGTTCTAAAGCCTTTTCTCTACTTTCTGCCCTTTTGATGGATTTTTCTCTGTTAAATGCTCGTAATGTTTTAATGACATCTTCTTGATGTTTGATTTCTTTTTGTTGTACTTCGTAAGCTTTTTGCTGTATTTGTCGGTTAATTTCTTTTTGTTTACTATAAAAGGTATAATTTCCTTCATATACAGAGGATTTTTTATTTTCAATTTCAATAACTTTTGTAACGATTTTATCTAAAAAATATCTATCATGAGAAATCAGTAATACTGTTCCTTGGTATCCTCTTAAAAAATCTTCTAACCATTGAATGGAAGAAATATCTAAATGGTTGGTAGGCTCATCCAAAAGAAGAATATCTGGCTTTGATAACAAAAGTTTGCTTAAATAAACTCTTGTTTTTTGTCCACCTGAAAGTTGACAAATTGGTAAATTATAATCTTCCTCCAAAAAACCTAAGCCTTTTAAGACACCTTTTATACGACTTTCATAGCCATAATTATCATTTTGTTCAAAATTTTGCTGGGCTTGAGCATATTTTTTTATGTGGTCTGACAAGTCCTTTCCCGTAAGTGTAGACATTTTGTTTTCCATTTCACGAAGATTTTGTTCTTCCTCATATATTTTTTCAAATACTGTCATCATTTCCTGCCAGATTGTTTTTTCTGTATCTATCTGCTGATTTTGTGCTAGATAGGCAATAGAGGCTTCTTTTTTTAAATAAATTTCTCCTTCATCTGCATTCATTTCTCCTGTCAATATTTTAAATAAAGTGGTCTTTCCAGCACCATTTACGCCTACAATCGCTGCTTTTTCTCTTTCTTCTACATGAAATGTAATATTATCTAATATGGTATTGATACCAAATGTTTTTTGAATTTGTTTGCAAGCTAATATCATTTGTAAAAACCTCCTATTTAATATAGCGTTATTTTATATCATAACAGAAAATATTATAAAATAAAAGACTTATCGTTGACAATAAAATAACGATAGTGCTATACTGAAGTTACGTCAAAGCGGAGAGGATTTGGTTATTATGGATAATGAAAAGAAAGTTTCTATGGCAGTTATTAATAGATTGCCTAGATATTTCCGCTATTTAGGAGATTTGCTTGAAAGTGATATTACCAGAATTTCTTCTAAAGAGCTTAGTGCTAAAATGAATATCACAGCTTCCCAAATCCGTCAGGACTTAAATAACTTTGGTGGATTTGGACAACAAGGCTATGGCTACAATGTAGAATATCTCTACAATGAAATTAAAAAAATATTAGGTTTAGACCGTATCTATCATTTAATCGTTGTAGGTGGGGGCAACATCGGTCAAGCACTTGTTAATTATGCCAGCTTTGAAAAACGTGGTTTTGTAATAAAAGCAGTTTTTGATGTCAACCCTCGTTTAATTGGTATGACAATACGTGGGATAGAGGTATATGATATTGATAAAATGGAAGAATTTATAAAAAACAATGATATTGATGTTGCAATCCTAACTTTGCCTCGTTCTCAAGCAGCGAAAGTAGCAAATGATTTAGCCAAATGGGGCATAAAAGGCATGTGGAATTTTAGTCATGTGGATTTACAGGTGCCAGAAGACATTATTGTAGAAAATGTACATCTTACAGATAGTTTAATGACACTACTGTATAAAATCAATGAAATGTATGCAGAAGAATCGGACTTTCAGCAAATGCATCAGGGCTTACCCATTAAACCCAAAAAGTTGGAAGATATAGAAGAAGATGGAGAGCCTTAAAACAAAATAAAAATCCTCAGTCCTGTTTTTGGGTTGAGGATTTTTGTTTCTTATGTAATGTTATTCTTTTTATTTTTTTAATATAATTTTATGATTATATTTGTTATCCCAAGTAAAAGAAGATGGAAGGGATAAAATAGATAAAAGAAATTTTTAAACCGAGGAAGTTTTTTTTCATTGTATAACAATATAAATGGGACATTAATGATTGTAAACAATGCATTTTGTAAATTAGAATATAAAATTCCATAAAAGATAAAAGACCAAATAATGATGATAATGCAATTCAGCATTTTTTTATGATAAGTAAAATAAGATAATAAAATGAGAAATATTCCTGCCCCATAGGTACCATAATCAGCTTTAAAAAAAGAAAGTAGGATAAAGACAGCAGAATTTAGAACAGAACAAATATATTTTTTATCTATCTTATTTTTTTTCATAAATTCATAATGTTGTATAATCAATAATCCACAGATAAATGTATTTAATACGTTTATCTGGTCATATAATATCTCTATTCCATTGATTCTAATAAAAACACTATTCCATAAAAATAATAAAAACAGTATCTTATGATGCTTTTCTAAAGAAATCTTATTTTTTTTCATAAAATAATAATTACATAATAAAATTATGCCAAAAAACAGCAAGATAGGAATTTTATAGTTAAGACTAATTTTAAAAAATTTTTCTCCCGAATCTAAAGTCCTTAAATTTATAGGACTAAATGCTAAAGAATAGGGGATTTGAGAAAGAATAGAAAACAAGACAAGCTTATAAAAATATCTTTGTTTATCTTTTGTATGGTACCAGCCATTTACTATAGCAAAAACAAATAAAGGAAATGCTATCTTGCCTGTATTTCTCAGTATTTCACCACCAAAAAACCACCAACCTCCTATACCAAAAACCGTAGCAATATGGTCTAATAGCATGGAAAAAGCAGCAATCAATTTTATTATGGTAATGCTCATGTCATTCTCCCCCTTAAATATTAAAAATAAAATAAGGAAAGTTATAAACAACCTTCCTTATTTATTTTAAAAATTATTTAATATAACTTGTAATATAATATTTTCCACCTATATGTTCCGTTGCATCGTAAGCATCAGTAGAAAATTCAACTGTATATTTTTCATCAGGATCACAATTTTTTACTGTAATTGTTGTATCACTCGTAATATTTTCAGAGTAATAATAACCATCATCACTTGTAATAGTAACAATAAGATCTGCTGTAGCACCACTATTAATTTTAACTTTAACATTGAAAGCATCATGATCTGCTCCAATAAGATTACCTACTTTGAATGATTTTTTAAAACTTTGACCAGCGGAAAGCGAAAATGAACCAGATGTATCGACCTTTCGTGGCTCTACTCCTTCAGTTTCTATAGTCATATCAGCAAAATCTTTATCAAGTTCTGCTGCATGAGCTATAGACATACTTCCTGTCACCATCATAGCAGATAAAAGCATCATTACAAATTTTTTCTTCATAAAATTTATCCTCTATTTTAAATAAATTAGATTTATAAATCTATAAATATGATACAATAAGTGACATAAACAGACAATATTCAACATTAATGAAAAAATATATATTAAAATTCATATTTTTGTATAATTATGTATTATTTTTTATTTTTACTAAAAATATACTTTATTTACTAAAAAATATGTAATATTTTACAGGACTATATAGCGGATTGAATGATTAAAAAACCTCAAGAATTGTATTCTTGAGGTTTTTAATATTATGATATTAAAGCAAAGATTTTGCTTTTTGTAGTGCTTCCTCTATTTTAGAAACATCTTTTCCACCTGCTTGTGCCATGTTTGGACGACCACCGCCGCCACCACCACAACAAGCTGCTGCTGCTTTGACAATATTTCCTGCATGAACCCCTTTTTTTACAACATCATCTGTTGCCATGACAAGCAGATTTACTTTGTTTTCTTTTCCACTTGCTAAAATAATGACACCAGAGCCTAATTTTACTTTTAATTGGTCGCCCATTGTTTTTAAAGTATTTCCATCTGCCTCTTTGATATTTGCACAAATAACAGAAATACCATTGATTTCCTTTTTTTTGGCTAGAATTTCTTCTACAGCACCACCTGCTAGTTTTGCTTTTAATTTTTCAATTTCTTTAGTTGCTTCTTTTTGTTCTGCAACAACTTGTTCTACTTTATGCACTACATTATCTGTATTTGCTTTTATAATTTTACAAATAGTTTTAATTTGTTCTTCTTGTGTTTGATAATATTTTAATAATTCTGTACCTGTCAGTGCTTCTATCCTTCTAACTCCGGCTGCAATACCATTTTCAGAAATAATTTTAAAAGAACCTACTTGTGCTGTATTGCTTAAATGGGCACCACCACAAAGTTCAATGCTAAAATCACCCATTTTGACTACTCTAACAATATCTCCATATTTTTCACCAAACAATGCCATAGCACCCATTTTTCTTGCATCTTCAATAGATTTTTCGCTAATGAAAACAGGCAGACTTTCAAATATTTTTTGATTAACAATATTTTCTACTTCTTTTAATTCCTGCTCTGTTAAAGCTGCAAAATGGGTAAAGTCAAAACGAAGTCTTTCAGCACTGACATAGGAACCAGCCTGCTCTACATGGGTACCTAAAACTGTTCTTAAGGCTTTTTGTAAAAGATGTGTTGCACTATGGTTTCTGGAAGTTGCCATTCTTGTATCAAAATCAATTTTTGCACAAACCTTGTCTCCTACAGAAATACTACCCTCTTTTACCATACCAATGTGTGCAATTTTTCCACCAACTACTTTGATACAATCTGTAATTTCCACTTCACCGATTTCTGTTTGAATTACACCTTTATCGCCTACTTGTCCACCACTTTCTGCATAAAATGGGGTGTTTTCTAAAAATATGGAAACACTATCTCCTGCAGTTGCCGTTTTTACAACAACATCATTTGCAACTAATGCAATTACTTTTGTATTGACTTCTTTGACATCATATCCTGCAAAAGCAGTTTTCATATCAACATCTAATTGATTGTAAACATTTTCATCAGCACCCATAAAGGTATTTTCTCCTCTTGCGGCTCTTGCTCTTTCTTTTTGTTGTTTCATTTCTTTTTCAAAGGCAGCTTCATCCAAAGAGAAACCTTCTTCTTCTAATATTTCTTTTGTTAAATCAATAGGAAAACCATAGGTATCATAAAGGCGGAAAGATTTTTCACCAGACATTACTGTTTTGCCAGCTTGTTTCATTTCTTCAATATCAGCTTTTAATAATTCCATACCTTTGTCAATGGTTTTATAAAAACTATTTTCTTCTAATGTCAATATTTTAAAAATATGGTCTTTTTTATCTACTAGTTCTGGATAAGCGTCACCAGAATTTTCAATGACTGTTTTGCTTAATTCAGCCAAAAATTCTCCTTTGATTCCTAATAATTTTCCATGGCGTGCTGCACGTCTTAATAAACGACGTAATACATAGCCACGCCCTTCATTAGAAGGTAATACACCATCTGCTGTCATAACTGTTACAGAACGAATGTGGTCTGTAATGACTCTGACAGAAATATCTGTTTTTTTGTCTTTTCCATATGCTACACCGGAAATTTCACATACCTTTTTAATAATGTTTTGTACAGTATCAATATCAAAAATAGAATCTACACCTTGCATAATGGTTGCCATTCTTTCTAATCCCATACCAGTGTCTACATTTTTTTGTTCTAATAATTCATAAGTGCCATCTTCTTTTTTATCAAATTGAGTTAATACTAAATTCCAAAACTCCATATATCTATCACAATCACAACCAACACCACAAGTTGGACTGTTACAGCCGTATTCTTCGCCTCTGTCATAATAAATTTCTGTACAAGGACCACAAGGACCTAAACCGTGCTCCCAAAAATTGTCTTCCTTTCCCAATCTTGTAATACGGTCTTCTGGTAATCCTACTACTTTATGCCAAATATCATAAGATTCATCATCATCTAAATAAACGGTAACATGAAGTTTTTCTTTTGGAATTTCAAGCACTTCTGTTACAAATTCCCAAGACCAAGGAATAATTTCATTTTTGAAATAATCACCAAAAGAAAAATCTCCTAACATTTCAAAAAATGTACCATGACGTGCTGTTTTTCCTACATTTTCAATATCTCCTGTACGAATACATTTTTGACAAGTTGTCACTCTTTTTTTTGGTGGCACTTCTTGCCCTGTAAAGTAAGGCTTTAAAGGTGCCATACCAGAATTGATTAATAATAAACTATTGTCATTATGTGGTATAATGGAAAAACTTTGTAAGCGTAAATGGTCTTTTTCTTCAAAAAATCTAAGGAATTTTTCTCTTATTTCATTTACTCCTAATTTTTTCATATTTTACTCCTCCTTCATTTATCTCAATATCATAAAAAAAACCGCCCTTGACCAACAAATAAATGGTCAAGGGACGGGAAAATCTCGTGGTACCACCCTTCTTATGCAAAAGCATCACTCTGATGCCTTTAACGCAGGCTTACGTTAGGACATACTTGTTTTCTGCCCCACCGCCAACAAAATTGTTAAAAAGACTGCTTCCACAAATCATACTTAAAACGCTTCCACCTTTTCGCTTTTCTCTGTAAAGTTGTATTTTTGTGTACTCCTTCTTTTTATAGCGTTTTCCATAAGTTATAAAAATTATAGCGATAGGCAAGAAGATTGTCAAGGGGCATTTTGTAATATCTCAATAGCAATATTAATTTTTTTCATGCCTTCTTCTAGTTCTCTTTGCTTTACATTGGAAAAACAAATTCTAATATTTTCGTTATCCTCTTTTTGCCCCATATAATATTGTGTACTTGGTGACACAATGACTTTTTGCTGCAATAATAGAGTACATAATTTTTCTGCTTCTACTTGGGGAGGAAGCTTTAACCAAAGACTAATTCCTCCTTTGGGCAATAAAAAACTTACTTTTTCTGCTAAATGTTTTTTAACTGCACTGACTGCCATACGATATTGTTCTCCACCATATTTCCGCATAATTTCACTATGCCGTTTCCAGCCATATTTTTTTAAATAGTATTCTACTCCTTTTTGTAAAAAGCCAGAGGTGGAAATATCTGTTGTATATTTTGCGGAACATACACTTTCCAACAGTTTTTTAGGTAAAAGCATAAAGCCCATGCGCAGACCAGGCATCCATATTTTAGAAAAACTTTTGATATAAATTACTTTATTTTTATAATCTAATGCTTTTAAAGGCACTATTTTTTCTTTTCCATAATAAAAATCATAAAGATTGTCATCTTCTATAATATAAAAATGATATTTTTCTGCTAGTTCCAAAAGCTTTCTTTTTTTACTCATACTGTAGGAAATTCCAGTTGGTGTTTGAAAATATGCCATGATATATAAAAATTTAGGATGGTAAATTTTTAATAAATTTTCTAATTCTAATGTATCAATACCATTTTTTTCCATATTAATGCCAATAACATTACCACCTCTGGACATAAAAGCAGCACAAGCACCATAAAAAGTAGGTTTTTCTGTAAATATAGTATCCCCATAGCTTACAAGTGCTTTTGATATAATGTCAATTCCCTGCTGTGCTCCAGATATAATTTGTATATTTTCTGCTGAAGCATGGATGGCGTATTCCCGTAAATACTCACAAAGAATTTCTCTTAATGGCCCATATCCCATACTGTCTAAATAGCGAAAAGCATTTCCTTTTTCTCTTTCTAATACAACATGAAAGGCTTCTTTAAATTCTTCTACAGGAAATAAACTTTGTGGAATAGAACTATCTACAAAATTGATAGCACCCTCTATAGAATATTGTTTTTGCACATCTGTTTGCTGAAATATGAGTGGTTCTGGCATTTTTTCTATGGGTAAAGGAGATACATAAGTACCACTACCGATTAAAGAGTAAACGATTCTTTTTTGTTCTAAATATTTATATGCAGCTACTACTGTTACTGCATTCACACGTAATTGGGATGCCATTTGCCGGATAGGGGGAAGCTTTGTATTTGCTGCTAAAACGCCTTGCTCAATCATATGGCATAGCCCTTCTGCCAGTTGCTGATATAATGGCATTTCTGATTTTTTATCTATTATGATAGAATAAAAAGAGTCCATACTTGTTCTCCTTCATTTTTGTTTATTTCTTTGTTTTTATTATTTTATGAATATCATATCAAAAAACAGAACTTTTTTTCAGTATAACATATCCCCTTACAAAAATCTAGTACACAGTATTATAAAGTTACGAGATGGAAATTTGAAAGGATATATATAAAAATTAGTACAAACACCAATTTTTGTATTGTATCGTTTTTTGTACAAGAAATAAAAAAAAATTTTTTGTTTTTTAAATAAATTATCAATTTGTAATAAATTATCATTTACTTTTTGTATAAATAATAGTAAACTGTTACTATAACATATGAGGTGCATGCGAAATATTTTGATAGAGTATTTTCTTCTCTATGACAATTTCTTAGTGTTTTCGTTTTTCTAAGCAATCATAAACGAAAATGCTATGTTTTTATGAAAAATAATGTTTTTATGCAAAAAAATAGTTGAGAAGTATTTCATTTTATATTAAAATAAGTTTTGTTTACTTTATGCACTTATATGCTTTATAGTAAATTGTATTACTCTACAGTCTAAAAAAAATCTATTGAACAGAGGGGGATACTATGCAAGCTTTAACGTTCAAACGTGGAGTACACCCACCAGATGGCAAAGCGCTTTCTGCGGAACAGCCTATCAAGGTGATACTCCCAAAAGAAAACTCAGAATTGTTTTTCCCTATGTCTCAGCACATAGGCGCGCCTTGTGAACCATTAGTTGCTGTTGGCGATTATGTTAAGGTAGGACAAAAAATAGCAGAATCACCTGCTTTTATGTCCTCTCCTATCTTTTCCAGTATTTCTGGTGAAGTAACAGACATCCGTCCTATGCTTGTTCCAGGTGGTAACATGGTAAAAGCTATTGTTATTAAAAACGATGCAAAAATGGTAGAAGTCGAAGGACTCAACCAAGCTCATGATTATACCAAAATGAGCAATGAAGAAATTCTCAACTGCATTAAAAATGCTGGTGTGGTTGGTTTAGGCGGTGCTGGCTTCCCAACACATGTCAAACTGAACCCTCCAAAAGACCAACCAATTGACTACATATTAATTAATGCGGCAGAATGTGAGCCTTATTTAACTTGCGACTACCGTATTATGTTGGAAGAATCCGAAAGAGTAGTCAGAGGATTGCAAGTAATGTTAAAATTACATCCTAGTGCAAAAGGTGTCATTGGTATTGAGGAAAATAAACCAAAAGCAATTGAAGCCATGACAAAAGCATGTGAAGGCATTTCTAACATTACAGTACAACCACTTGTAACAAAATTCCCACAAGGCTCTGAAAAACATTTGATTTACTCTATTACAAAAAGAGAAGTAAAATCTGGTGCATTGCCTGCAAGTGCTGGTTGTATTGTTGACAATGTGGATACTGTTGTTGCAATCGAAAGAGCGTTATTCAGAGGAAGACCTTTGATGAGAAGGGTTATGACAGTAACCGGTGGAGCTGTAAAAAATCCTGGTAATTACAAAATTAGAATTGGTATGACAATGAGGGATATTGTAGAAGCAATTGGTGGTTTTAAAGAAGATAATCCACCTGCAAAGTTGATTGCTGGCGGTCCTATGATGGGCCCTACTCTCTTTACTCTTGATGTTGCAACGGTTAAAACATCTTCTGGTCTTTTATGTTTTACAGCAGAGGAAGCTTTTATTCCAGAAGAAAGAAACTGTATTCGTTGTGCAAAATGTGTTGACCATTGTCCAATGGGCTTAATGCCTTTTATGCTGAATCAATTTGCAATTCGTGGCGATGGTGAAAACTTTGTAAAACATCATGGTTTGGATTGTATTGAATGTGGCAGTTGTTCTTTTGAATGTCCTGCAAAACGTCAGTTGGCACAATCTATTCGTGCTACCAAAAAAATTGAAGCTGGTAAAAAAGCAGCCGCAGCAGCAAAAGCAAGGGCGGAAGCAGAAAAAGCAAAAGCAAAAAGTTAAGTAAGGGGGATAATTGAAAATGGATAAATTTATAGTATCAGGTACCCCTCATGTCCGTTCCAAGGACTCTATACAGGGCATTATGCGTGATGTCTTAATTGGACTGACTCCCGCAGCATTGATGGGTATTTATGTATTTGGACTTAACGCTTTGGTTCTTATGGTGATTTCCATAGCCTCAGCAATTTTCTTTGAATATTTCTATCAAAAATTGATGAAAAAACCAATTACAATTACAGACTTAAGTGCAGCTGTAACAGGTTTGCTTTTGGCAATGAATATGCCTGCATCTGCTCCTTATTGGATGCCGATTGTAGGTAGTGCTTTTGCAATTATCATTGCGAAACAACTTTTTGGTGGTTTAGGTCAAAACTTTATTAACCCTGCATTAGCAGCAAGAGCATTTTTGTTGGCATCTTATCCAACACCTATGACAACATGGCCTGCACCTGCCGGTGTTGATGCAGTAACAGTAGCAACACCTCTTGCATTATTAAAAGCAGGCGATATTACAACAGCAGCAAGCAGCGATATGTTAAATGCGCTTGTGGGTACAGTTGGCGGTTGTATTGGTGAAACAAGTGCCATTGCTTTAATTATTGGTGGTGTTTATTTAATCGTAAGACATGTTATTAGCTGGAGAATTCCTGTTATTTATATTGCAACTGTATTTATCTTAACAGCATTGATTGGTAGAAATGGTGTCAGAATCCCTCAGTATGAAATACTGGTAGGTGGTTTAATGTTAGGTGCATTCTTTATGGCAACAGATTATGCTTCTTCCCCTGTTACACCACTTGGACAGATAATTATGGCAGTAGGCTGTGGTTTGCTGACAACATTAATTCGTATTTTTGGTGGTTATCCAGAAGGCGTTTCTTACTCTATCTTAATTATGAACCTTTGTGTTCCTTTGATTGACCGTTTCACAGAACCTAAGATATTTGGTGCTTTGGAGGTGAAAAAATCATGAAGGAAATTGTAAAACCAGCAGCTGTATTATTGATTATTACAGCCGTTGCTGCAATGCTTTTAGGTATTGTTTCTGAAACAACGCAAGGAGCGATTGCTGCACAAACTGCAAAAACAGAAGCAGAAGCAATGGCAGCCGTTATGCCAGAAGATGGTATTGAATTTGAAACACTTTTTGATAAAGAAAATGGTGATGAAATAGAGGGCACCATTAAAAAAATTGCGAAAGCAACCAAAGGCGGCGAAACTATTGGTTATGTTTTGACAACAGCACCTAGCGGCTTCGGTGGAGAAGTTGGTACTATGGTTGGTGTTGCGGTAGATGGTACTGTAACAGGCTTAAGAGTGTTATCTCATGCAGAAACACCAGGTCTTGGTGCTTTGGCTACATCTCCTGATTTTTATGAACAATTCGTTGGAAAATCTGGAAACATTCAAGTAACCAAAGATGGTGGCGAAATCGTTCCTATTACAAGTGCTACAATTACTTCCAGAGCTGTTGCAAGTGGCGCGGCTGAAGCAGTAGAATGGGTAAATGCAAACGGAGGTGCTAATTAATGGGCAATCCAGTAAAAATTATTAAAAATGGTATTATTGATGAAAACCCAACCTTTGCACAGGTTATTGGTATGTGTCCTACACTGGCTGTTACCAGTTCTGCAATTAACGGGATTGGTATGGGACTTTCTACAGCAGCCGTTTTAATTTGTTCTAATCTTTTTATCTCTCTTTTAAGAAAGGTAATTCCAGATAAAGTTAGAATCCCTTGCTTTATCGTTGTTATTGCAACATTCGTTACCATTATACAGTTTTTATTACAGGCATATTTGCCTTCTTTAAATGCGTCATTGGGTCTTTATATTCCTTTGATTGTTGTAAACTGTTTGATATTGGCAAGAGCAGAAGCATTTGCTTCCAAAAATTCTCCAATTGATTCTATTTTTGACGGAATTGGTATGGGTCTTGGCTTTACAGTAGCACTTGGTTTTTTAGGTCTTGTACGTGAATTTATCGGTGCTGGTACATTGTTTGATGTAACTGTATTACCAGATGCTTTCCCAAAAACATTGTTATTTGTTATGGCACCGGGTGCTTTCTTTACACTTGGTTGCTTAATGGCATTGTTAAACTATTTTAAAAATAAGAAAAAAGCATAAGGAGAGGAGGATATAAATGAATCTGATATTGTTAGTATTAGCTGGTATTTTCGTAAATAACTACGTTTTATCACAGTTTTTAGGTATCTGCCCTTTCCTTGGTGTTTCCAAAAAGGTAGAAACTGCAACTGGTATGGGTGTTGCTGTAATCTTCGTTATTACCATTGCCTGTGCAGCTGCTTACATGGTTTATAATTTTATTTTAGTAAAATTGCATATTGAATATCTTTATAATATTGCCTTTATCTTAGTTATTGCAGCATTAGTTCAGTTTGTAGAGATGTTCTTAAAAAAATCTTCACCTTCTTTGTATCAGGCGCTTGGTGTATTTTTGCCTTTGATTACAACAAACTGTGCGGTTTTAGGTGTTGCAGTTGTTAATATGCAAAATAAATATAACTTTATTCAATCCATCTTAAACGGTATTGGTGGTGCAGCAGGTTTTGCACTTGCAATTATTTTGTTTGCTGGTATCCGTGAAAGAATAGAATTTAATGATACACCAAAAGCATTTGATGGTTTCCCTCTGGCACTTATTACTGCTGGTATTATGTCAATTGCCTTTTTGGGATTCCAAGGCTTAATCAAACTTTAAACAAGGAGTGTGCAAATCATGGATATTATGAATATTATTAACCCCATTATAAGCATTGGTGGCTTGGGTGTTGTTCTTGGCGCAGGACTTGGTTATGCCGGCAAAATATTTGCTGTTGAAGAAGACCCAAAATTGGGAGAAGTATTAGAAGCGCTGCCCGGTGCAAACTGTGGTGGATGTGGTTTTCCCGGTTGCGGCGGCTGTGCAGCAGCGATTGTTGCAGGCACTGCTCCAGTCAATGCTTGCCCTGTTGGTGGTGCGGCTGTTGCTGAAAAAATAGGCTCTATTATGGGAATAGAAGCAGGTTCCGCAGAACCAACGGCAGCCTTTGTAAAATGTCAGGGTACTTGTGAAATAGCAAAGGATAAATATACTTATTTTGGCTTAGATGATTGTACAATGGCAATGCAATTAGCTGGTGCTGGCGCAAAAAGTTGTACTTATGGCTGTCTTGGTTTGGGCAGTTGTAAAAAAGTTTGTGCTTTCGGTGCTATCGAAATTGTAGATGGTATTGCTGTGATTGATAAAGATAAATGTGTTTCTTGTGGAAAATGTGTTTCTACTTGTCCAAAACATATTATTGAATTACTTCCTGTAAAAAAGAAAGTCAAAGTACAATGTTCTTCTAAGGATATTGGTAGAAATGTAAATCCTGTATGTTCTGCTGGTTGTATTGCCTGCAAAATCTGCGAAAAAAATTGTCCTTTTGATGCTATTCATGTTGTAGATAATTTAGCAGTGATTGACTATGATAAATGTAAGGCTTGCGGCATTTGTGCAAATAAATGTCCTAAAGGTGTTTTGACAGGTAAAAAACCTGCTCCACCAAAAACAGAGGATGCGCCAAAAGCAGCAGAAAAAAGTGAATAATTAAAAGAAGCCTGCTTTTATAGCAGGCTTCTTTTATAAAAAGTATATTTTTTTTGTAAAAAGAAGTTGCTTTTTATAAAAAAATGTATTTCATACAACATTTATTGACAATGGTAAAAATCATTAGATAATAAAAATGAGATAGTCTTGCCCTAGAAAATTAGAACTTTTGAAGGGATTTTTTGAGGTTCTAAAAGTAAGAAAGGAGAATTTTCCATGTAAAAACGTCACAATAAGCAAAAACAATCTTCGCTGGTTTCTAATATGGCTTATTTCATTAGTATAATAATGGTTGCTTCCATTTCTCTTACCTTTTTGTCCAACTATTTTACAACTAAAGGATTTATTACAGATTCTATGGAAAAAACAATGGAATATACCTTAAATTACTATGAAAAATCCATTAGTGACTGGCTTTCTCTTAGAATTGCTCAAATTGATAGCATTGGAAATACTATTCTTTCTATTCCGCCAGAAATGCGAAATTATGAACAGCTTTTGACCTTGTGAAACAATCTACAAACTATGGTGCTAATTATGGTGTTGTATCTGACTATGTTGTTTTGACTACAGGAGAAATGATATCTGGAGATGGATGGATACCAGACGCAGATTTTAATGCCTTAGCAAGAGACTATTATATCAATACCATTAAAAAAGATGGTCTGTATATTTCTACTCCTTATATTGATGCTACAGATGGCATTACCTCTGTAATTACCATTGCAATACCCTTAAAAGATGATGGAAAACTTTATGGTATTGTTGCCCGTGACTTATCTATCAATGCTATTAAAGATATGGTAGATAATTATTTTGCATCAGATGGTTCTTATTTATATTTATTAGACAATGATAACAATATTTTATTCCATGAAAAGTCAGATTACCGAACAACAAATGTTATAACAACAAATGTACAAGATTTTTCTGAACTACACTTTTTAAATAACATTACAAATGATATACAACTGCAAAGGGATTATGATGGAAAAGAGAAGTATTTTATTGCAACAAAAGAAAAAAATACAAATTGGACCATTGGTTTTGCTTATCCCAAAAGTATTATATCACAGCAATTATTCCGTCAAATATTTATTAACTTATGTGTATTCGTCATAGCGTTAGTAATTTCTATTTTATTATGCGTTAAAATGTTATTTAATAGATTACAACTATTAAAAGAAATTATGAATATTGCAAAACAAATAGAAAAAGGGAATTTACATACTTCTATTTCCTTAAAATATAAAGATGAAATTGGTCTACTTGCAGAAACTTTTTCTAATACGGCACAATATCTAAATGGAATTATAACAGAAATTTCTTCTATTTTGACACAAATTTCTAAAAGTGATTTAAACATTCATACAACACAAAATTATTATGGTGAATTTTCTCAAATTGAAACGGCATTTTATTACATTGCAGAGAATATGAATGATATGATACAAAAGATTGCACATTCTTCTTTCCAAGTATCTTCTAGTGCATCAGAACTTTCCAACAATGCACAATTATTAAATCAGGGAACGGTAGAGCAATTTCAGCAGATGGATGCTCTTGTACACCATATTAACCAAATTACACAAAGTGTAAGACAATCTGCACAACAATGTCAATCTGCTAGTGAGTTAACACTTTCTATGAGTAAAAAACTAAATCAAGATAATAACCAAATGAAAAAAATGATTTCTGCTATGTCACATATTTATACTTCTTCACAAGAAATTGAAAAAATTGTAAATGCTATTGAAGATATTGCTTTCCAGACAAATATATTATCTTTAAATGCTTCCATTGAAGCTGCAAAAGTAGGTCTTGCTGGAAAAGGATTTGCTGTTGTAGCGGAAGAAGTAGGAAATTTAGCTGCAAAAAATGCTAGAATATTAATTGAAAATTCTATTTCCGCTGTTGATAATGGAGTTTCTATAGCAGATGTCACAGCACAATCTTTACATGAAACATTAAAGGATGCAAATTCTATTGTTAAGATGATAGAATTTGTTTCAAAATCTTATTCTGAACAATCCATTGATATGCAAGAAGTTACAAATAATATTCAGCAGATTTCTAGTATTATACAAACAAGTTCCACTACAGTAAAACAATGTGCTGCAACAAGCGAGCAACTTTCTAAAGAAGCAAAAATGATGAAAATATTAGTGGAACAATTTCGCTTAATTGAGGAAGATAAAAAGATATCATAAAAGTAAGCCAACTATGTTGACAAGGAAAATTGTTGATGATATAATAAACAAAATTTAAAAGTAATTGACGACGAAAAAATAAAAATTTAGGATTTTTAACTAAGTATTTGAAATATGTATAAATTAGAAGAATTAATATCAATAGCTAAAAGAGAAAATAATATTAAAAGAAATTATCTAATCGTAAATAAGTTTCAGGGTAAACATGTTCCTGTTAATCCACAGGATACTTTTTGTTTGTTTGAGGATTTAAGCAATATTTTAAAAGGCAAATATTTAAAAGAAAATATACTTATAATAGGATTTGCAGAAACAGCGACAGCAATAGGTGCATATTTGGCTGTAAAGTTAAATACATATTGTATTCAGACTACAAGGGAAAATATAGATAAAGCACAATATTTGTTTTTTTCGGAAACTCATAGCCACGCTGTACAGCAGAAAATTGTAAAAAACCATATAGATGGTATAATAAATAAAATAGACAGAATAATTTTTGCTGAAGATGAAATAACAACTGGAAACACTATATTAAATGCTATAAACAAAATAAATGAAACATATGGAAAAAAACTTAAGTTTTCAGTTATTTCAATATTAAATGCTATGAATAACGACAATATTAAAGAATACTCCAAAAGAAAAATAGATATATACTACATTTTAAAAATAAATAATGAAAAATATCCTGAAATAGCAGAAAAGTACTATGCTGACGGAAAATATGTCAGTGCTGATGAAAATGATTATAAAATTAATGTAAATTATACAGAATTTAAAAATAGAGTAGATACAAGATGTTTAACAACAGGTAGTGAAATTATAGATAGTTTTGAAAAATTTTATCATGAATGGAAAAATAAATTTGATTTTGAAAAAAATAAAAAAATTTTGATTTTGGGAACGGAAGAATTTATGTTTTTACCCCTTTATATAGGCAGTAAGCTTAAAAATGCTGGTTGTGACGTTAAATGTCATGCAACTACTAGAAGTCCCATTGACGTAAGCCAAAGCACCGATTATATACTTAACTCAAGATATGAGCTTGTTAGTTTATATGATGATAATAGAAAAACTTTTATTTATAATCTTGATAAATACGACCGCGTATATATTATAACAGACGCTTACAGTCTAAGTAGAAAAGGGCTTAATACAATTATAAATGCTCTTTGTACCTGTGGAAATAAAGATATAGATGTAATCAGGTGGTGTTAGTGGTGAAAAGCTCTTATAAAGACGATGATGTTATTATTTTGCTTAAAGATATAACAGGAATGGTGGAGCCCCAGAAAACAGAGGAAAGAGAAAAATTAATACAGTCAGGCAGACATTACAGTGAAATGCTACCTATTGAATATATGCCCACACAGGAGTATATGAAAATATATAAAGAAGCACTGACAAATTACTCAAAACCTACAGCACTTGCTGTAGGCGTTTTAGCTGATAAAATTATGGTGACAAGAAAAAAGTTTGTTATTGTATCTTTAGCACGAGCGGGTATTCCTATAGGCATTTTACTTAAAAGATATCTTTTAAGTAAATATAATATAAATATAAAACATTATACCATTTCTATTATACGAGATAAGGGAATAGACAAAAACGCAATGAAATTTCTTCTTGAAAGACATAAGCCTGAGGAACTTCTTTTTGTTGATGGCTGGAGCGGGAAAGGTGCAATATATAAAGAGTTAAAAAAAGCTCTTTTAAAATATTCGAATGTTTCTGATGAAATTGCCGTTTTGGCGGATCCTGCCAACATTACGGATTTATGCGGCACTCACGAGGATATCCTTATTCCCAGTTCGTGCCTTAACTGTACTGTCTCAGGGCTTATAAGCAGAACCTTTTATCGAAGTGATATTATAGGTGAAAATGACTTTCATGGTGCTATTTATTATGACAATCTTAGAAATGCAGATTTGTCCTATGACTTTATAAATGCGATTGAAAAAGAATTTGATTTTAACTATAAGACAACAGAGGAACTACCAAAAGGAAAAGGTATTGATGAGGCAATAGAAATTGCACTTAAATTTCATATTGACAATATAAATTTTGTTAAACCGGGGATAGGAGAAACGACAAGAGTATTATTAAGACGTATTCCATGGAAAATACTTATAAATGAAAAAAATAAAAACGATTTTCAGCTTGAGGGTATAAAAAGACTCGCAAAAGAAAGAAACGTAAAAGTTTTATACTATCCACTTAAATTTTATAAAGCTTGCGGACTTATAAAAAAAGTAGAAGATGTATAAAATTTCCACCCTATAGAAAGCAGTATGTCAATAGAACTTACGCTTTGTGTGATAGTTTCAGAGTTAAAATAGAATAGGAGTGTAAGTAATGGCTATAAATCTACAAAAAGGTCAAAAAATAAATTTAAGTAAAAAATCTGGTACAAGTATTGGTGAAATTCTTATAAATCTCAATTGGAATTCACGACCTGTAAAAAAAGGTATTCTATCAGGATTTTTAGGTGGCGGTTCTGGAATTGATCTTGATTTGGGATGCCTGTTTGAACTGAAAAATGGAATTAAGGGCACTGTACAAGCTCTTGGCAATTCTTTTGGCTCTTTCACAAATCCACCTTTTATTTCCTTAGATGGTGACGACAGAACAGGAAGTAATACAGAGGGCGAAAATTTAAGGATTAATGGCAATAAAATCGCTGAAATAAAGAGAATTTTAGTTTATACATTTGTTTATGAGGGAGTGGCTAACTGGCAGCAGGCAGATGCGATTGTTACCGTAAAATATCCTAATGCCGAAGATATTGTTGTAAAAATGGACAACTATAATTCCCCAAATTTAATGTGCGGATTAGTTTTGTTTGAAAATGTAAATGATGAAACTTTCAGCGTTGAGAAAATAGTACAGTTTTATACGGGACATCAGGAACTTGACAGAGCATTTAACTGGGGAATGAAATGGAAGGTAGGACACAAATAAAAAAGAAAATTTGAAAAATGAGTGGTTTAAGTAAAAAAACCGTGGGCAAAGCTCACGGTTTTTCATTAAGGCGACAAAACAAACACACAACGGAGGAAAAAGAGGGATGGTATTTTTTTCAGATTTGGACAATACGCTGATATATTCGTATAAACACGATATTGGAAATGATAAAGAAAGTGTGGAAATTTATAATGGTCGGAAAGTCTCTTTTATGACAAGAAATTCCATTGAAATGCTTAAAGAAATTAATAGAAAGATTATTTTTGTTCCTATTACAACAAGGACGAAAGAGCAATACGCAAGAATAAATATGGATATAGGGGAATTTACATATGCTCTTGTGTGTAATGGAGGAGTTTTACTGATAAATGGAAAAGAAGACGAAAAATGGTACGAAGAATCTTTGGAGATTACAAAAGGAAGCAGAGAAGAATTAAAGAAAGCACAAGAAATTCTTGCGAGTGATGAAAAAGTTAATTTTGAAGTAAGAAACATAAAAAATCTTTTTGTATTTACTAAAAGCGAACATTCTAAAGATGTAATAAAAAAGTTAGAGGAAAGTCTTGATTTATCGGTTGTGGATATTATGTTAAATGGTGTCAAAATATATGTTTTACCTAAAAATTTAAATAAGGTAAATGGAGCTGAGAGATTTAAGAAGAAAATAAACGCTCATAGGGCTATTGCATCTGGTGATAGCATTTTTGATATTTCTATGCTTAACGCCGCCGATATAGGGATAGCTCCAAAGAGTTTGGGTGATAATAAATTCTTGAAAAAGAATGTTGTTTGTATTGACAACGAAAAAATTTTTTCAGAAGAAATGCTTAAATATATTTTACATAATGTGCTGATTTGAGGAAGAGATTTAAGTGCAAAAAAAGTCAATTATATGGCTGTAATATAAATTGGAAAGAGGTTAACTAATGAATATATATGAAGAATGTTTCAGCGTAGGTGCATTATTATATTGTCCGGCAAATAATAGTAGTATAGTAGATGCCCTTGTTAATAATAAATTGGGGAATAAGTTTTCTGTTGCGTTATGTCTTGAGGATAGTATAGCAGATAACACTATTTTTAAGGCACAGCAAATATTAATAAATTCTGTTCGTAAAATATTTGCTGAAAGTTTCAGGAAGAATTTTTTTTTACCTAAAATTTTCATACGTGTGAGAAATCCTGAGCAAATCACATATTTATTTAATAGTTTAAAAGAAGAAAGAGAAATAATATCAGGATTTATTTTCCCTAAGTTTTCTCTTGACAACGCTGATGAATATATAAAAAAAGTAATGGAAGCAAATGAGGTTGCTCACAAAAAAATTTATATGATGCCTATTTTAGAAAGTCCTTCTATGATTAATTTGTCTCAAAGATATAATATTTTATATGAATTAAAATATAAACTTGATAAAGTTTATGATTATGTTCTTAATATAAGAGTTGGTGGGAATGATTTATGTAATAATTTTGGTTTTAGAAGGCACAGCGACCAGTCAATACATAAAATAGCTCCTATAGAGAGTATTTTTTCAGACATCATAAGCGTGTTTGGATTAACATATGTTATATCAGGTCCTGTATGGGAATATTATAACGGATATAATTGGCTTGAAGGACTTAAAAGTGAACTTGAGGACGATAAATTCTGCGGTTTTATAGGCAAAACGGCAATTCATCCTAAGCAAATACCGGTGATTAATGAAGCATATATGATAATCAAAAAAGATTTTGATGATGCAAAAGCAATATTAAATTGGAATAAAAATAAAGAAGAACTTGTATGTGCAAGCGTTTCCCATGAAAGAATGAATGAGTATAAAACTCATATAAATTGGGCTGAAAAAATAATTTGTCTGTCAAATATTTATGGAATTAAAAGCTAAGACAACATAGCATGATTTAAAAGTTTTGGCTTGTATTTTGTAGTCGATAAATCTGAAAAGCAGTAGAAAACCTTGAGGCTACGCCTCAAACATTTGTACAAAACTCTGTTTGTTGTTTGAAAACACAATTTTAACAAAATGTTAGTTTTCATATTTTTATAGTAAGCAATATATGTATTTGAATTTATAAAATGCATAGTTATTGCAAAATTTTAGCGTGCCAATTGAATAGACACGCTGAAATGGTTATTATGATAAGGAAATTAATAAAAGTAACAATAGCACAATAAAAAACTGATTTTCAGGTGTTTGTTTTATTTCTGTTATATCATTTTGCTTGGATTCTGTTCCACAATAAAGTGAATTTTGAAAAGAAATTGGAATAGAACGATTATATACAGAATACATCATATTCCTCCTTATATCAGACAGATGATTCAATATATGCATTAGAACATTATGATATGATTTCTTATAGTAAAATATAATGGAAGGAAGGATAAAAAATGAAATTAAAATTTTTGATAGAAATTAGTTTTATATTGAAAAATGGTGAAAAAGATAAAAGAATTGTATGTGGCGTAAAGGCAGATTATCTAATGAAAAACTTCAATAATTTAAACCTTGTTCATCAAGATATCATCATAAAAACCCAAACTGGAAATTTTATTTTTAAAGTCAAAAAAATTGATGTTTTTTCTTCCATATCAGGTTCTTTTAATATTGGCTTTACTTTGTATGATAATGCAAATTTTCATTTTCTTAATGTTGGAGATAAAATATACAATATTATAAATTTGTAACTTTTTTTATAAAATTTTATTGACAAATCATTTTTTTTCCTGTATCATATTTTGCAGTTAATATTATCTGCACCTTTAGCTCAGTTGGTAGAGCAACTGACTCTTAATCAGTGGGTCTAGGGTTCGAGCCCCTAAAGGTGCATTTAAAAAGCGGAGTTTTGTGACATTTGTCATGGGGTTCCGTTTTTTTATTTTTGGGCTAAAATATGGCGGATTGATAAGACTTTTGGAATTGCTACTAAAAAATAAAGCCATTTCACTAGTATAAGTATATTTTATTACTTTTTGAAATAACACTTAATAAAAATGATTTTTTTACTATATACTGCAATTTTACTGCATCAGCAGGATTGATAGTTAAATATCCTTCTCTTTTTGCCTGTTCTAAAGCCGCCCTTAATACAACATGAATATATCGTATAGAATGTCTGGATAATCCTCCTTCTCTACCATCTACTCTTCCAGACACCGTTTTTTCATTATAAAGTTTCTGTATCATCAATGGTTTTAATTCACATAATTCTATTTCTCCTAGTGCTGGTAGGATATGTAGATAAATTTTACTTTCATAATCATCATAAGTAGAAAAAGCTACATTTTGATTATATGTATTTAACCATAATGGAAACCATTCCTTTAATTTCATATGCTTTCCATTTGTCAAAAAGTTCTCTTTTTGACTCAAAAATGTTGTTAGTTTTTCTGCAACTTCTCTTCTTTGTTTTCCATAAAATGTTTTTCGAATCACTTTTCCAGTTATTTCATCAATATCAACTGTAATTTGAGCAGTCCATTTTCCATCTTTTCTTTTGTATATCGTTCCCTCTCCATTTCCTCGTCTTCCCATATTATCACTTCTTTCTTAAATCTATTTTTCCTAATACTATTTGCTCTATCGTTTCAGCTTTAATCAGTTTTCTATTTTCTATTTCTAAAATTGGAATTTTTTCTTGCTTCACTAATTTGTATACAAGAGATTTACTAATTCCTAAAATTGTTGCTACCTCTTTGATAGAATATAATAATTTTTCCATATTTCATTTCTCCTTTATAAAATTATGGTTCTGTTACGTTAAAATGATATAGACAACAGCTCCTTATTGAAAGTACA
>CAJTZO010000003.1 GCA_910583755.1 uncultured Clostridia bacterium | reverse complement strand
CACACGGGGTTAGCCCATTGATACTTACATCATTAGATGTATTGAGTGGGAAACAGCTGTTAAATCAGAAGCCCTAACCTCTTTAGGTGGGGGAGTATGTCACTAAATAAAATAGTCTACTCTTTTTTTGCCAAAATAGATTGAAATATTTTATAATTATATTGTATTCCATTATCTAAATCTATTTCAATCCCTTGTTTTACAATATTCTGTATTTTTTCTTCATAAATCCATAATTCCCGCGCTTGTTCTTGATATTTTTGATATTCACTTTTTGTCATTACTGTATCCTTTTGTTCTAACAGAACATGATAATATTTTTTCAATGGAGAAATATACTCTGTACAAATTTGTTCCAGTGTATCTTTTTGATAATGGTGGATATTAATGAAACATTGAAACACTTTTTTTTCGCCACTATCAAGCAACCAATAAATAGGACATTTTTGATAATACTTTACATGGTCAGCATAAAAATGATGAAAAAAATAATTTTTTATAACTTCTTTTGGTTGTCCTTTTCCGCCCAGTGCCTCCGCAATAAATTTTAAATTCTGTTCTAGTGTTTTTGTACCATAAACTCTTTTGATAAACGCAATAAATTGATTTACAATATTTTCTGAAAAATAATCACAAACAGGAATTGCCTTACTTCTCCCCATTTCTAAATCAATTCCTTTTATTTTATATCTTCCAAACAAACAGCCTACTACATAGGAAATTAAACTTTTTATATCACGCTGTAATTCTGCTTTATGAATACTAACCTCTTTTTCCTTTACAAAAGGACTTAATTCCTTTTGTAAATTATATATTTCTATAAAAATGCTGTTTAACCTTTCCTCATTGTCTTTTAATTGATAAAAATGAGTGTTACATTCTGTTTGCCATTTTAAAAATGCTTGTTCTATTTTATCCGTCCTGCGAATAAGTGGATGACACTGAAAATCATAAGAGAGTTCAAAAGAATCCCAGTCTTTTTTACACAATACAATATTTTCACAAACAAGAGTTTCAATTTCTTTTCTTTTTGCTTCATCAAATAAAATTGGTAAACTAGCAATATGTCCCACTTCACAATTTAAGGTAGGGCTAACAAAAGATAAAATAAAAGTATTGACACAAGAATTCATATATCCTAAAACATAAAAAATATCCTGTTCTTTTACAAATAAAGTGCAACCTGCCACATCAAATAAAAATCCCTGTGGAATAAAGCGCATAGAAAAATGATTTCCTGTCACCTTACACCATGAGATTCCTTTTTTAAAATAAAATTGAGTGTTCCTAATTGCACTTCCTTTAAAATTTTTAATTTCAAAGCCATCTTTTTCCCAGTTAATTACATATTGATGATTTCCATACCATTTTCTATAACCACCACCTTTATTATAGGGAAACCATTTTTTTCGGGAAACAAAAGCAGCTTCTCTGGAAGGCATAGAAAATCCAATTTTACTTTTATCTACTTCAAACCAAAATCTTACAAAACGTTTGTTATTACCAGTAGCAAGTCCTTGCTTTGGATAAGCAAAAGAATCCACTCTTTTCCCTATTTCAAAACAATGAAAAACAGTTTGATTTATCCAGTATATCATTGGATTCCCTGGAATTTTAGAAAAATAATGCTGTTGAACCAGATAGCGATTTTTTCCAGAAAAAAATATTTTTTCCTTTTGTTTGTCATCTGTCAAACGACAATAAGTGCCTGTATAGTTTTTGATATGGCTTTTTCTCATTACAAAAGCACTTGTTTGCACTACTTCCCCCTCTGCTCCTTTAAATGCTCCTCTTCCCAAATGTATCATATTTATCATATCAAATTTTTGAAGCTTTGTTCTTAATTTTTGAAAACTAGATAAAAACATCCAGCTTTGCATTGTAATCATAGCATTAAAACCATATGGCAATAACATATGATTACATTTTTCTATATAAACAGCAAATAAATCACTTTTACTATCAGGATAATTTTTCTTTATAAACTCTAATAATGTTTGATTCATATTTGAGGCTATCATATAGGGAGGATTTGTGACAACAACATGATATTTTTGTGACAATATTTCTGCTGTTTTTATCAAACGTAGTAATTGTATATTCCTTTCTTTTATTTTTTCCAAGTGTTTATATAAGGCAGACCAATTTTGAGGTGTAATTGTTAAAAGAGAGCCATATTCTTTTGCATTATAAAGTTCTATTTCTATCATCTTTAGTACCTTTTCCCATTCTGTACAACTACAATCATATTTTAGCACTTGATTGCTTTCCATAATGGCATAGATATGCGGTTTATCCTCTATAAATTCACCATTATATTGTCTTACTTTCATTATTATAGTAAAATAAGCTAACTGTGCAGCATGTTCATCAATATCCAAGCCATAGATATTATTTTGAATAATACTTGTAACAGCATCTTTTGTACTATAACCACATTCTTTATAAATTTGCATCAGTACATCAAATAAATAAGCCAAAATATTTCCACTTCCACAGCATGGGTCAATACATTTTATCTCTTGTGGCTTTAAAGTTTTATAATTTTTTTTGAGCTCCATTAAATAGGATTCTACTTCTTTTTCTTGCTTTGCTTCTTCTATATAATAATCCCAATCTTTTAATTTTTTGTGTCCTTCTGCCCAAAGTCTACCAAGCGAATTTTCCACCATATAACGTACAATCCAATCTGGTGTAAAAAGCTGTGTTGCAACAGGAATCATTTCTTTTGTAATTTTAATATTTTTTTTCAAATCAGAAAAAACAGCAATTTTTTTTTCGCTGTTGTAAGACTGATACAGCCACCCTATAATTTGTACATTTTCCCAATGTTCTTCTGGTATCATCATAAGCATTTGCTCCATGACATTCCCTAAATTTTCTGGGAAAAGTAAAAATTCCTCTTTTGCTATCGATAAAGTAGGCATTATTTTTTCAAAGACATGATATTTTTTTACCATATAAGCAAAATTAGACATTTCGTGAATTTCTGTTATACGTTCACAATATCCCTTAACTTCCATAAAATGAAAAAAAATCAAACGAATAAACCAAAGGTATGCTCTTTCTTCTATATTTTCCTTTCCTTTTTGGGATACTCCATCTTCTAACTCTCTATGTGCCCATACTGCATATTTTTTGATTCTATGCAAATTGTCGCCCCCTCCGATTTTATTTTATTATACAACATTATTTTAGAGAGAGCAAACACACAATAAAAAAGAGAAACTATATTTTAAAATATTAGTTTTTTTATAAAGTTTGTAAAAATTGAAAAGTAGAACTATCAAGGTTTTTGTTTTACATAAAACATGGATTGTGGTAGTGATAAAACAAGAATAGAACCAATGGCAATAACTGCCGCTAATTTCAAAGCCATAACACCCTGCCCAAAGCAATATAACAAATCATTACTTAAAATTCCAGACATCGCATTGTAAATATTCATACCCGGTACAAGTGGTAAAATTCCTGCAATATGATACATTGTAGAAGGTGCAAGACGGATAGAAGAAAGAAAACGGCATAAAATTGTAACAACCAATGCTGCAAAAAATGTAGCCATTACTTGTTGAGAAAACATTTGATTAATCACAAAATAAACGCCCCAGCTCACACTTCCAGACAAACCACAAAACGGAAGTTCTTTTTTAGGTGCATTAAATATAATCGAAAATGCAATACAAGCAAAGAACGCCAGCACAAATTGAAATAATATTTCCACATTACATTCCTCCCAATACAGATAATATATTATGATAACAAGTCAAAACAACACCAACTCCACCTGCGATTGAAGTAGCAATTAACAATGCTTCCATAATTTTAGAGGTTCCACTCAAAAAGTTAGATTCCATAACATCACGTATTGCATTTGTCAATGTAACACCTGGTAACAACGTCATAATACTACCAACAATAATTAAACTGTATTGTGCTCCCAATCCTGAAAGATAAAAAAGAACAGCAAAAAGAGCAGTAAATCCACCACCAAACAGAGAACGTAAAAAATAAGGTACATTTTTATGTGCCATAAAACTCATAAAAAGTCCTAACAAAATACCAGTAATAAAAGCACTGATACCATCTCCCCATGTTCCTTTTAACATCAATGTAAAAGCTCCAGAAGCCAAACCATACGAAAGAATATTTAAAAAGCCAGAAAAAAGTGGTTCATTGTATATGGTATACAATTCTTGATAGGCTTCTTCAATCGTAATTTCTTTGGATGTAAACCGGCGTGACAATTCATTGACACGACATATTTTTGCAAAATCTGTACTACGTGTTGGTGCTTTTCTTGTCATTGTCAAACAGCCTGAAAGTGGGCTATGTATACTTACCATAAGAACATTTGAAAACGTAATTGCCTCCGGAAGGTTTTCCCCCCCCATAGAAAGAATTCGTTCCATTGTATCCTCTACTCTATGTGTTTCTGCACCAGCAGCTAACATAATCTCTCCAGCATCCAATGCTAAATTTAAAAGCATATTATCATCCATAGTATGTCTCCTTTTATAATTAATGATAGAAAACACTGAATTATAAGCATTTAATAGTGCTTTTATTATACTGCAATCTATCACAATCAGCAAGGAAAAGAATGGAAGCTATTTCATAAAATCATTTTTTGTTACAAGTAGATAAAGAAAAAGGAGAAAAGAAAGAATAAAAAGTAAATATTGACAAAATACATTTGTCATATTATACTGTATCTTGTAATAAAAATATCATAAAATTACTGCTAGGGGGGCCAAATTTGGCTGAGAAAGTAATTGTACTTGACCCTTTGAACTTGACGTGGTTAATCCCAACGAAAGGAAGCAATATTGTCAAAGATTAAGGCAAAAATAAACTTTCTTTTTTGGAAAGCTTTATTTTTGCCTTTTTTAAATCAGGGAGGAAAATTTAATGAAATTATCAAAAATATTGTATGAAAGTACAGAAGAAATTTGGAACAGCTATCTTACTCATCCTTTTGTAAAAGAATTAGGAGAAGGAATCCTTCCACCTGACAAATTTCGCTTTTATATGTTACAAGATTATTTATATCTTTTAGAATATTCCAAGGTATTTGCCTTAGGTGTTATTAAAAGCAAAGAAGAAGAATTTATGCGTAAATTTGCTGCTATGGTACATAATACATTAAATGGAGAAATGAAAATACATAAAATTTATATGGAAAAGTTAGGTATTTCTAAGCAGGAAATAAAAGAGGCAAAGCAATCTTTAGCAAATCACTCCTACACAAGTTATATGATGGAAGTTTCGTATAATGGTGATGTTCTTGACATTTTAGTTGCCATTTTATCTTGTGCATGGAGTTACCAAGTCATTGGAGAACATCACAGCAAAATAGTCAACGCATTACAACATCCTCTTTATGGGGATTGGATAAAAGGATATTCCTCTAAAGAATATCAAAAAGAAACACAAGAATTAATTGATTTAACAGATAAATTAGGAGAAGGAATTTCACAACAAAGAATGGAAGAACTAAAAACAATCTTTTTTAATTGTAGTCGTTATGAATATGCTTTTTGGAATATGGCATATCAAAAGGAGATGTAAAAATGTTAGAATTTCAAAATGTATCCTTTCAATATGCAGAAGACAAAGAAGCAGTGATAAAAAATCTTAATTTTTCTGTAGAAGAAGGAGAATTTATTTCTATCATTGGCGCAAGTGGCTGTGGAAAAAGTACCATTTTCCGCTTAATAAACGGTTTAGAAAAACCTCAAACAGGAAATATACTGATTGATGGAAAACCCATAGAACAAATGAAACAATATAGTGCATTTATGCCCCAAAAAGATTTATTATTTGCTTGGAACACCATTGAAAAAAATATTTGTTTGCCGATGGAATTACAAAAGATACCCAAAAAAGAACAAAAGCAAAGATGTTATGAAGTTTTAAAAGAGGTAGGATTATTGGAATATGCAAAAAAATATCCTAAAGAATTATCAGGAGGTATGAAGCAGAGAATTTCTTTTGCAAGGACATTATTAGCTGGCGCAGAAATGCTTTTGTTAGATGAACCATTTAGTGCATTAGATTTTTTAACACGTGTTAGTATGCAGGAATGGCTTTTAGAACAATGGCTTCATTTTCATAAAACAATCTTATTTATTACACATGATGTAGAGGAAGCGATTTTTTTATCAAAATACATTTTTGTAATACAAGAAAATCCTTTTTCGCATATGGAAAAAATAGAAGTTCCTTTATCTTACCCAAGAAAAAGAGAAGATTTAAAAAAACAAGAAATCATAGAACTAAAAGAACAACTCATTTCTCGCTTCCTTGAAAGAAAGCATTGAACTTTGTTGATAGTACAAAAATATGAAACACAATTTTTAGTGAAGCAACAATATAATATTATCAAAAAAAATATAGAATTTGTTCTGTTTATAAAAGATAAAGTTTTTGGTCAAGTTCTTTTAAATTTGTAGAATCTACGAAACAGCAAAAGGAGAAAAACTATGAAAAAAAATATACCCTCTTTGATTTTAACTTTTTTTCTTCTATTCCTTTGGCAAGGAATCGCTATGGGTATTAACGCAGCATATATCTTACCCTCTCCCTTACAGATACTTGCAAAACTATGGGAATTAAGGGAAATATTAATCCTTGTGCATTTGCCATCAACAATGGGTGTTACTTTTTTAGGATTACTCATTTCTGTTATTTTAGGCATTTTTTTAGCTATTATAATGGATGCAAATTCTAAAATTGAAAATGCACTTTATCCTTTTATTATAGCATCACAAACAATCCCTACTACTGCCATAGCTCCTCTTTTTGTACTTTGGTTTGGTTATAGCATATGGAGCAAGGTACTTGTCACAATTTTAATCACTTTCTTTCCCATTACAATTACGGTATATGATGGTTTAAAATCAACTAAAAGGGAAATGGAAGAATTACTTATTACGTATGGAGCAACAAAAAAAGATATTTTTATCAAACTAAAATTGCCAACTGCATTACCTGCCTTTTTTTCTGCCATTAAAATGGCAATCCCTATGAGTATTATTGGTGCTGCTATTGCGGAATGGTTAGGAGCACAAAGCGGATTAGGCTATTTTAGTAAAAGAATGATGACACAATTAGATGGAGCAGGCGTATTTGCACCTGTTGTATTACTTTCATTTGTAGCAATGCTTAGTGTTTCTATTGTTAATATGATAGAAAAAAAATTAATTACTTGGAGAAAGGAAATTTAATTATGAAAAAAAGAATTGTAAGTATCATTTTAGCAGGTCTTATGGTTTTGACAACCGCTTGCAGTACACAACCAAAGGAAGTAAAAAATAATACAGAAAGTGCAACAGAAACAGAAGATTTTGACATTATATTAGACTGGTATCCAAATGCAATTCATTCTTTTTTGTATGTTGCAAAAGAAAAAGGGTACTATGCAGAAGAAGGATTAAATGTCAATGTGCGTTTTCCAGCAAATACAAATGATGCACTCTCTTTGACAGCAGCTGGTAAGGCAGATATGGGTATTTATTATTTACATGATACCATTATAACAGCAGCCAATGAAAATATACCTGTAAAATCGGTAGGTGCTTTGGTACAATCTCCCCTAAACATTATATTGTCTCTTAAAGAAAAAAACATTACATCACCAGCAGATTTAGTAGGGAAAAAAGTGGGAGAAAGTGGTTCTGCCATATCAGCCGGAATGATAAAATCAAATATAGAATATGTAGGAGAAAGTAATGATGTAGAATTAGTTGATGTTGGTTTTGATTTAATGTCCTCTATGACCACCGGAAAAGTAGATGCTACCATTGGCTGTATGATAAACCATGAAGTACCACAAATGGAAGCAGAAGGCTTTGAAGTACAATATTATTATCCAAATGAATATGGTGTACCAGATTATTATGAACTAGTATTATTAACAGGAACAAATACTTTACAAAACAATAAAGAAAAAATTCAAAAATTTTTAAAAGCATCCAAAAAAGGATTTGTTTATACTAAAGAACATCCAGAAGAAGCACTTCAAATATTATTAGATAATCAAAATGAGGAAAATTTTCCATTAAAAAAAGATGTAGAACAAAAAAGCATGGATATTTTACTACCTGTCATGGAAACACAAAATGCATCATTTTTGTCACAAGATGTACAAGTATGGCAAAATAATATTGATTGGCTCAAAAAAGAAGGGCTGATTAAAAATGATATTGCACCAGAAGATATTTTTGAAAATGTAGATTAAAAAGCTTAAAATACAAAATTTAGTGGACGCTTGTTTCCTGTCAAAAAACCTTGAAAGTGTTGTCTACATTTTATTACAGTTGGTGCAAAGCGAATGTCCGCTAGATATTCCGCATCTCTCAAACTTTTTTTAAAAAAGTTTGCAGGTGTGGATAGAGTCCACAAAAAAAGACTTTATTGACAAGAATGAGCTGTCGGTTTTTCCGACAGCTCATTTTTATTATAAAAGACGTTTTTCTAATTCTTCTTTTCTATCTTCAAATCCTGGTTTACCAAGAAGTGCAAACATATTTTTCTTGTAAGCTTCTACACCTGGCTGGTCAAATGGATTAATACCAATCAGATAACCACTGATACCTACTGCTTTTTCAAAGAAGTATACCAGATAACCAAAGTTATAAGCATCCATTTTATCAATTTCAACAATAATGTTAGGTACGCCACCATCCATATGTGCAAGTAAAGTACCATTAAATGCTTTGTTATTTACAAAGTGCATATCTTTTCCTGCAACAAAGTTTAATCCATCTACGTTTTCAGCATCTTCCTGTATCGTAATATTGGATTTTGGTTCTTTACTCCAGATAACTGTTTCAAACATAAAGTTACTACCATCTTGAATAAACTGTCCAATAGAATGAAGGTCTGTAGAGAAGTTTGCACTGGTAGGGAAAATGCCTTTTCCTTCTTTTCCTTCACTTTCTGCAAAAAGTTGTTTGTACCATTCGCCAAAAGATGTCATATGTGGCTCATAGTTTGCAAGAACTTCTACATTTTTACCTTTGTTAAAGAAAATATTACGATAAGCTGCATATTGATAGCTTTCGTTCTTTGTAATATCATCTACACTATAAGCTTCACGAGCGTCAGCAGCACCTTGCATAACAGCATCAATATCAATTCCTGCAACTGCCATAGCAAAAAGACCAACTGGAGTTAATACTGTAAATCTGCCACCTACATCATCAGGAATAACAAAGGTTTCATATCCTTTTTCGTTACAAAGGTTTTTCAAAGCACCTCTTGCTTTGTCTGTTGTAGCAAAAATTCTTTCTTTTGCACCTTCTGCACCATATTTTTCTTCCAATTTTTGTTTAAAAATTCTAAAAGCAATCGCTGGTTCTGTTGTTGTGCCTGATTTAGAAATAACATTTACAGAAAAATCTCTGTCGCCCATGATATTTAAAATGTCATTAATATATGTAGAACTAATATTATTGCCCACAAAATAAATATCAGGTGTTTTTTTAGATTTATCTTCATTATAAAATGGAGATTTAATAAAATCTAAAGCTGTTCTTGTACCAAGATAAGAACCACCAATTCCAATTACAATTAAAACTTCACTGTTTTTCTGTACTTTTTCCGCAGCTTTTTTAATTCTAGCAAATTCTTCTTTGTCATAATTTACAGGTAAGTCTATCCAGCCCAAAAAGTCATTACCTGCTCCTGTTCTGTTGTGTAATTGTTCATGACAAGCCTTTACTAATGGTGCCATATACCCCAATTCATGCTCTCTTACAAAAGGTTTTATTCCTTGTAATTTTAATTTTACTGCCATTTGAAAATCTCCTCTCTGTTTTTTAATCACTTTTTAAAAAATTTTAAAAAAGCTACAATGTATAATCATTATACCATATTTTATATAAAATGGTATAACTTTATCCAAAAATTTTTGATTATTTTACTTTGTGCCTTGTAGAATCACCTCATCAATCGGCTCTAATGTTGTTTCTTCTTTCACCACTTTTTCATCTGTAAGTTCATTATTGATATAGGTAAGTTCTTTTGTTACCTGTTTTTGACCATCTTTTCCAGGTTCTGTCACTTTTTGATATCCTTTATTCTTGGTAGAATCTTGTTGATATACCGTTTTTCTTTCCTGTACCTCTGTCAAAACAACAGTTTCTATGGTTTTAACAGAAAGCATCGGCTTATCTGCCATAACTGTTAGTTCCTGACCAACATACACATTTCCATTAGCCGGAATATTAGGATTTAATGCTTTAAGTTCATCTTGTGTCATGCCAAATTGAGAGGCAATTTTATAAAGAGCATCTCCCGACTGTACAGTATATTTCCTTTCTACCTTTGTACCTTTTTGTAACTCTTGTACTGCATTTTCTTTTGCTACAATTACAGAAGGCTCTACATATTTCAGTTCTACCTGTACATTTTCTACAAAGCTGGTTTCCACTTGTCTGTCTTCTCCTTCTGGAATATATTCTGATTGTATTTCTTGAAATACTTCATCTGCTGTTGCTTGGTTTGTCACAATAACAATATCTTTTCCATCTAAAGTAATAGCAGCTGCTTCCACCAAATATGTCACTTTTTGACGAAGTTGAGGTGTTAAATAATCCATTTTACAAACATCTTTTTGACGAGATTTTGAAATATGTACTGGTTTTATTTCTAATGTTTCATTAATTTTTACATTTGCACCAACCTCTTGTGTTAGTTGTGTTGTTAATAATTCTGTCAAACTTTCCACTGTAACAGATTTATCTTTGATAATCCCCATACTTGTCTCACCAATAAATACCTCTCTACCATTTTGGCGAAACAACACAAGCAAAAGCAGTACAAATGCTAAAATGCTAATAATCAATGTTAACAAACGTCGATTTTTTACAGGCATTTTTCTATATTTTTTACGTTTTATTGGTTTAATATTATGTTGTGCATTATACTTTTGCCGATAAGGAGACAATTTCTTTTTACTTTTCTGCTTTGGTTTTTTAGGGGGTTCGTTTGGTATGGCTCGACCATAAGGTACACGTTCTTCTCTTTTTGGAAAATTTCCCTTAGAGTCCATGCACACTCTCCTTTCTATGAAATAGCTTAAAACGACACTAATTACATTTTATGCTATCTACTGTAGTAATGCAAGAAAAAAAGGATGAAAAAAACAGCACATTCTGCTATAGCACAGCAATATGAGTGTTTTTCTCCTTTTTTTCTGTTTTTTCTTACAAATTATTCTTTTTTATGCAAAGCATCCAATATAAATTTTGTTTGATATTGAATATGTTTTTTTGCTAAAATTTCTCCTTCTACAGCATTTTTATTTTCAATTGCATTTAATATTTCTCTATGCTGTATAATAATTTCTTTAATCCCACCATCTAATTTTACATGTGCCATACGATAACGATATAATTGCGTTTTTAAATTATTAAAAATCTGTATTAACCTTTCATTTTTTGTTGAAAGAAAAATAATATGATGAAAATGCTCGTCTATATTTACTATTTTTTCTTTATCACTGCCATTTGCAGCTTGCTCTAATTCCTGTTGTGTTTGTTTCAGTTCTTCTAATAATTCAGATGTCATTTTTTTGCAAGCAAGTTGTGTTGCCAGTCCTTCTAACACTTCCCTAATTCCCAAAACATCAATAATATCTTTCTCGCTCATATCTAATACTTGTGCGCCTTTTCTAGGAGTCAGCTCTACAAGGTTTTCTAGCTTCAACATACGAAGTGCCTCTCTGATTGGTGTACGGCTTACCCCAAGTTTTTCTGCAAGCTGATTTTCCATAAGTCTTTCGCCAGGTTCTAATTTTCCTGTTAATATAGCGTCTCTTAGTGTATTAAATACAACGTCTCTTAAAGGTAAATATTCATTTGAACTGATGTTAAACTTGTAGTCGACCATTTCGTACTCTCTCCTTTTTTTGCTGTTTTTTATTCCAGATTTCTGTAACAAAAACATCTCTTAATTCAAATTCTTTTTTTATACTATGTTCTGCCTCTATGGCTTTTTGTTTTTCCGTAAACAATCCAAAGACAGTAGAGCCACTACCACTCATGAGTGCGCCTTTTGCACCAAATGACAGCATTTTCTGTTTTAAAAGTGCAATTTCATGATATTTTGAAATTGTAACTGTTTCCAATACATTGCAGAGAAGGTTTCCCATTCCATCTACATTATTCTGCTGCATTTGTAAAAGCATTTCTTTTGTATCAGGGTGTTTTTCAATCTTATCTAAGTGTAAATTTTGATAGACAGAAGCAGTAGAAATACTGATATTAGGCTTTGCCAGCAAAACATAACAAAAGGGACATCCGCTTACAATCGGTGTTAATTTCTCACCAATTCCTTCTGCTAATGCTGTTCCCTGCAAAATGCAGTAAGGAATATCTGCACCCAGTTGTAACCCTAATTTCATAAGACTTCTTTTAGAAAGCCCCAAACGAAAAAGCTTATTCATTCCTACTAAAACAGCAGCACAATTTGCACTGCCACCAGCTAATCCTGCTGCAACAGGTATCTTTTTATCTAAATAGATAAAAACACCATCTTTGATATGAAATGTATTTCTTAACAATTCCGCACCACGATAAGCTAAATTTCTTTCATCGGTAGGCAACCATTCCAAGTTACTTTTTACACGAATCACTGGTTTATCAATTCGTTTGATATATATGTTATCATAGAGAGATACTGTTTGCATAATCATACATACTGTATGATAACCATTTGGCTGTTTTCCAGTGACATCTAAAGTTAAGTTAATTTTGGCTCTTGCCTTTAATTTTAGTTCTTCCATCAAAATCCTCCCACTTTATACTGTATACCACCCTATGACACTATTGTATATGATAATGTACAATTAGACAAGAAAAAATAAAGAAAAAGTTATAATTGTTTTATTTTTTTATGTTTTCTTGAAAGAAAATATAGCAAAGTAAAAGCCTTGAGAGTGATTTTCTCAAGGCTTTTTATCTTTTAAATTTCTTCTAATTTTTTATCTACTGCTTTATCCAAAGCTGCAATTTTTGCATCTGCATCTTCTACGCTGGTTCCTTTTACACCATAGTAGAATTTTAATTTTGGTTCTGTACCAGATGGACGAATACAAATCCATGTACCATCTTCTAGTGTATAATGCAATACGTCAGATACAGGAAGTGTATCTTCTTCTGTTTCACCCGTTTTTACATTTTTAAATACTTTTGTTTTATAATCTCTTGCCCATGTAACAGCAATACCTGCAAATTCTGATGGTGTATTTTCTCTGAAAGTAGCCATAATTTTTTGTATTTTTTCCAAACCTTCAATGCCTTTTAAGGTCAAGGATTTAATACCTTCTTTGCAGAAACCATATTTTTTATAAAGAGCTAAAAGTCCATCATACAATGTCATACCTTTTGATTTATAGTATGCTGCCATTTCACAAATCAAAAGTGTTGCAGCAACGGCATCTTTATCTCTTGCATAAGTACCTGGCAAAGAACCATAACTTTCTTCAAAACCAAATACATATTCATATTCTCCACTTTGCTCAAATTCTTTAATTTTTTCACCAATATACTTGAATCCGGTCAATACATCAAACAATTTTATGCCATATTCTTCACAGATATAACGAGTCATTTCTGTTGTAACAATTGTTTTAATAACAGCACCATTTGCAGGCAATTTTCCTTGTTCTTTTCTTTGAGAAAGAATATATTCTGTTAATAATGCACCTGTCATATTTCCTGTTAATACGATATAATCCCCTTTGTCATCTTTTACAACAGCGCCAACTCTATCGGCATCTGGGTCAGTACCAACAATAATATCCGCATTTTTTTCTTTTGCTAATGCAATTGCAAGTGTAAACACATCTGGATTTTCTGGATTTGGATAGCCAACTGTTGGGAAATTACCATCTGGCAGTTCTTGTTCTTTTACAACATATACATTTTTAAAACCAGACTCCTCTAAAATACGACGTACAGGAATATTACCAGAACCATGAATTGGTGTATATACCACCTTGAAATCATCGCCTAATTTTTTCACCAAATCATTATTTAATGCTCTAGATTTTACATTTTCCACAAAAGCATCATCTACAGAACTATCAATTACATGATAAAGATTTTTTGCTTTTGCTTCTTCCAAACTTATTTTTTTGATGTCTGTATAGTTTTCCACTTTATTTACTTCTTTTATAATTTCGCCATCACGAGGTGCAGGAACTTGCCCACCATCTGCCCAATACACTTTATAGCCATTATACTCTGGAGGGTTATGGCTTGCAGTAATCACAACACCTGCGGTACAGCCTAAATGACGTACTGCAAAAGAAAGCATTGGTACAGGACGAAGGGAAGGATAAATATGTGCAGGAATGCCATTTGCTGCCATAATTAATGCAGTTGCTTCTGCAAATTCTGGTGACATATTTCTGGAATCATAAGCAATCGCAATTCCTTTTTTTACTGTTTCTTCTCCTTGTGACAATATGTAGTTTGCTAAGCCTTGACTTGCTTTTCCAACCGTATAAACATTCATACGATTTGTACCAGCACCAATAATTCCTCTTAAACCAGCAGTACCAAATTCTAAATCTTTGTAAAAACGTTCCTTAATTTCTTTGTCATCCCCTGAAATTGCTTCCAGTTCCTTTTTTGTTTCGGCATCAAAACAATCGTCTTTTAACCATTGAGCATACTTTTCTTTGTAATCCATTTTTGTTTCCTCCTCTTTTTTTGTTTTATTATTGTAATTGGTTTTCTACTGTATTTTCTTCCACAACGAAATGTGGCGCAATCGTCACAGCAGATTTATCCACAACAACCGTTTCCAAATAAGGTTTATATCCCTCTAATACTACCTCTAATTTATAAACACCATAACGAACTGTATGTTCCAAAGGTGTTACACCAATTTCATTCCCATTCCATATAATGGTCGCACCTGCTGGTGTAGAATGAAAAGAAACCACACCTTCTTGAATATCTTCTTCCATCAAAACATCTACTGTAATAGAAGGCTCCACCACCGTTACCATCTGACTCCACGTTTTATAGCCGTTTTTTTGCACTGTAATTTCATAATCTCCAAGTGGTAACACAATCGGTTTTTTACCATCTGCATCTGCACCATTAATATACAATTTAAAATCATATACATTTGCTTTGATAATAACGACACCTGTCTTTGATTGTGCATTTGATAAGTCATATACAAAGTCTTCTCTTGGTACCACAAATATGGTATCTTCAAAAGGCTCTATATTATCCCCTGTAACAGAAATTTTATGAACCCCTTCTGTTACTGCCAAGCTTCCAAAACCTTCTAAAGCAAACCTATCTTGATTATCTACTGTTAAAACACCATTTTCAATTTCATCTTCATGTTTTAATGTCATTGTTCCATGTGATTCAATTATTTTTATAGACCATACTGTATCACCACGTCCCTGCATGGTAATAACATCACAAGGAGCAATGCTTTGTGGGGCAATTTCTCCATCTTTATATAAAAATAATTTATCATCTGTATAATGATATGTTTTTTGCTCTGTTCCATCTACAAAAGTGATAGAAACCGTTTTTTCTGGTGGATTGACAAAAAGACCATTCACCTCTTTCGCCATCCATGTATCCGCAGAATAATAGATTTCTTTTGCCGTTTGTCCATCATCACTCATAATGACAGAAACTAAATCTCCCCTTTGGATTTTTGTGACAGAACTCTGTCGCCGAAAGCGGTCAAAAAACTTTGTATCATTATTTGTTTTAATAATATATTGTTCATTACTGTTAATATCATGCACAGATAACTCTCTGTTTGTGGCAATTGTGCGCACCATAACAAGCCGATTATCAATGGTAACGGTTTGTTGTGCTGCTAATTGTTTTTCCAATTCTTCTTTTAATTCTCTTTGATGCATACCCATAATAATATAGCCAATTAAAAAAACAATGACACCAACAGCAAGAGAGGAAATCAATATGATTTTCAAACGTTTCCTTTCTGCACGATAAAGTGCAGAAGAAGTTTCTTCATCATAATAAATATCATCTTCTAAAGATTCTTCTGGTTCTTCTTCAAAATTTTCTGACTCGACTGTGTCTAAATAAGCATTTTTGTCGCCTAGCTCATCTTCCTCTATTATCGTATCCATATTTTGAAGCATTTCTAAAAAAGCACTTTTGTCTTCTATGGTATCCAAACGTTGTGTTACTTCTAAAGAAGGTGGTGTTGAAATTTTGGTTTCTTCCATTCCTTCTTCTACTGTTTTATTGTCCTCCTCTACAATAAGTGTTGTCTCTGTATTTTGGTCATTTTCCTCTGTTTTATTGGTATCCTCTTTTTTGTTCTCGTCATTTACCAAACAAAGTGGAGCGGTATCAGTATTTTCTGTATCATTTTGGCTTTTTCTGTCTGTTACAACAGTATCATCTTCTACCTCATC
Source organism: uncultured Clostridia bacterium (assembly GCA_910583755.1). Classification (GTDB taxonomy): domain Bacteria; phylum Bacillota; class Clostridia; order Lachnospirales; family Anaerotignaceae; genus Coprocola. The sequence continues at coordinate 104,242 of CAJTZO010000003.1, read as the reverse complement.
AAAAATATCATCTTCTATGTCAATATCATCCTCTATTTCTTCCGAAAGGATAAGTGTATTGACTTTTTTTTCTTCTTCCTGTTCTGCTTTTTTATTGGTAGTGCTGTTTTTATTGATTTGTGTTTTTTCCAATTCAGCTTCTGATTCCACTTTATCAAAACTTTCCCAAAATACAGGTGAAATAGTATCCTGTTTGTCAATACCATTTTCTGTGTGTTTTTGATTTTTTTCCAAGTTTCATACCCTCCCACTGATTGGGAATTTACTTGCCCCCTAATTGTACAATAAATTGTAATTGTACCAATTTTATTTTAGCTGTTTCCATAAAAAAGTGCAAGAGAAAATTAGAGAAAATAAAATATCGTGATAAATTTAGTCAAATTTTAAATATTGTTCTTGTACCGCTGGGATATAATAAACATCATAGTGGTGTAAGCCATTTTCTTCTATTTCAGGCAGTTGAACAAAAAATTTATAATAAGGCATAAAAATACTATCATAAATGCTGTCTCTATATACCAGTTCTGTTTTTACAAGTGTCATATTCTGGGAAAAGGTATTTCCTAATACTGATATATATGTTTGACTTTGCAATAACTGTTGTGCCTGTTCTGTTGTGATAATAGGATACTCCCCTATTTTTTCAGAAAGGTCTGTTTTTCGAAAAAAAATAGCTCTGATTTCATTTTTTTCTCCTATCATAAGATACGCACGATTAAAATGATAATTCAATAATTCTTCTTCTAATGTATTTCCTTTTTTATAAGCATATAAAGAAAAATATTTTTCCCCATAAATATCATACCAACAGTAAAGTGCTTTTTCTGCTTCTTTCCAATCAAAACAGTCCTTATAAGTATCAATAAAATAAGAAATTACCTTTTCTGCTTGTTCTTTGCTTTCTTTTTCATAAATAAAAGGTAATTCTACAAATTTTTTAAATTTAATCAAAAGAATATCTTGATAAAAATTCATTTGAAAAGAATAATCCTTATTTTCTAGGAAAACATTCCATGTATCATACAACATTGTATTCCTATTTGTAACACCAAATTTTTTCGCAATTTGTTCTAGGACTTTTATTTTAGATTGAATTTTTTCTCTTTTATCTATATTCTTTTTTTTGCGATTTCTTAACTCTGTGTTATAAAATACAGGTAATGTTTTGATATTCCATTCTTCTTTCCACGGATTTCCGTCATAAAGTTCAGAAATATCATAAGCAAAATAATTTTCTGTCTCCTCTTTATTTTCTTCTACTAATAAGATGGGTAATGAAAGTAGTTCTATTCTATCATTTTTATATAAAAAAATAATATAAAAAAGAAACATACAACAAATGAGTAATATACTAAAAAAAGCAATTAAATATTTTTTTTGAAAAATAAACATCTCTATCCTCTCCCTTTTCCTATTTTAAACGAAATAAAAATACATTTTTATACAAAATTCTAAAAAAAAGATAAAGTTTTTTTAACTTTTAGTTTATCAATAAAGTTCTTTTTTGTATAAAAATTAGAATTTTTCCCTATAAAATCAGTCCTTTTAAAAAACGAATCAGAATTTTTCAGCTTCTATTGGTAGTAAGATACATTGTATTTTTCTTGCTTTTTTCAGAAATCTTTGTTATACTTAATACAGTGATTCGTACATTAGGTACAAATGTAAACCTGTTGAATCAACGGGGTTCGCTTGCTGATACTGAATCTATTTGTATTCTTGAGCAAGAAGCCTCCACTTTCTAAGTGATGAGAGCATATTACATATGGTAAAAACTCTAAGATTGGCACAATATGAAAGATGGAAAAGATTGCATAGAAAGAAAAAAGCAGTTATAATATATGGAAAAAAATATTAGAGGTGAATACATATGTTAAAGCCAGTGGCAGATTTACTGATATTGACTATGGTAGCAGGAAACGCTCCTACAACAGAAGTACCAGATACTACAGTATCCATTACATCTGAAAGCACGGTAGAAGAACCATTTATTATTATAGAAGAACCAGAACCTGAAGTTGTAGAAGTAGAGGTGGAAGCTGTTCCTAATTTCGATTTTGATATTGCTTCTTACACTACAAAATATACTGGTGCAGACTCCAACAATCGAAATTATAATATGCATCTTGCATCAGATTCTATCAATGGCATTATCTTAGAGCCAGGAGATAGTTTTTCTTACAACAATGTAATATTAAAAAATAGCCATAATGGCAAGGATTATAAAGAAGCAGGCATTTATTCTAACGGAAAGGCAGCAACAGGAATTGGTGGCGGAATTTGTCAAATATCTTCCACACTCTATCAAGCTGCATTATATTCCGGGATGACAATTACAGAAAGAAAAAATCATTCTTTACCTGTGGCATATATGCCAAATGGTAGAGATGCCACAGCATCTTGGGGTAGTATTGATTTTAAATTTAGAAATGACTTAAAGGTACCTGTTAAAATAGAATCTGTTATGCAAAATGGTAAATTAAAGGTGCGGTTTTTAGCAACAGAAGACCCAAATGTTGGAAATATTAAAGTAGATGTTGTTCATCAAGCAGATGGTACTTACGTTTTAAAAAGAACTCTAGCAGATGGTACTGTGGATTATACTGCTACAAGTAGATATGGAAGTTAAACTTCTATAAAAAAATTTATAACAAAATTCTTTGAAAAATATTATTCCGTTTGTCAAAAAACCTTGATTTTATAAGGAAAAACGCTAGTTTTTCTACGAAAGTTTTTTGTCCAACTTTTTTAAAAAAAGTTGGTGGGGGTGGGTGAAACCTACAAAAAAAGACTTTATTGACAGACTGTTATTGCCATTATTGGCAATTTGTGAGACTTAACTTCTCATTTTTTTAAAAATAGAAAGTTCTCACACAAAACTTTTGGAAATCCGTTTCTTTTATATAATTTTATTTTAACAGCAGGTTACTTTTATAGTAGCCTGTTGTTTACTTTTATGATATGATAATAAAAATCATTCGCAAAAAGGAGTCATATTATGTTAGACATTTGTTTGCTTGGTACAGGTGGTATGATGCCTATGCCGGAACGTTTTTTAACCTCTATGTTAGCACGGTTAAATGGTCGGTTACTTTTAATTGACTGTGGAGAGGGAACACAAGTCAGCATGAAGCTGCTTGGCTGGGGTTTTAAAACAATTGATGTTATTTGTTTCACACACTTTCATGCAGACCATATTTCTGGATTACCTGGTATTTTATTAACCATTGGAAATGCAGGACGTACAGAGCCTTTAACTTTAATTGGGCCTACAGGGTTACAATATGTTGTAGAAGGACTAAAACGAATTGCACCAGAATTACCTTTTCCTTTAACCTTAATAGAATTAAAAGAAGATACTCCTAATCCGATTGAAACAAATGGATTTCGCATTTCTTACACCCTAGCTGACCACATGGTACGCTGCTATGCCTATCGTATTGATGTACTAAGAAAAGGAAAATTTGATGTGCAAAGGGCAAAAGAGCAAAAAATCCCTAAAAAAATATGGTCAAAACTCCAAAAAGAAGGCATTGCAGAATGGGAAGGAAAACAATATACCGGTGATATGGTGATGGGAGCCGAGCGAAAGGGAATTTCTGTGGCATATTGTACAGACAGCAGACCTGTAGACCGACTAATTCCTTTTGTCAAAAATACAGATTTATTTATTTGTGAGGGAATGTATGGAGAAGAAGAAAAAAAGCAAAAAGCTATTGAAAAAAAACATATGATTTTTTCAGAAGCAGCAAGATTGGCAAAACAAGCAGAGGTTTCTCGCTTGTGGCTTACACATTTCAGCCCTTCTTTACAAGAACCAGAATTATATTTTAAAAATGCTTTTCAGATTTTTCAACATGCAGAGCTTGGGGAAGAAAGAAAAACAATTTCTCTTGATTTTACAGAAGAATAATGGCAAAATAGTCATGATAAAATAAAAAGAAACAAATATCATATTTTTTCGTATTTTTTAAATATTGATGATACCATGTTATGTTTTTAGAAAGAGGAAAACAAATTGAAAAAAGATTATGAACTGGTAAAACAAGCTGCATCTGGAGACCAATCTGCTTTTGCAGAATTATTAAATAGATATAAAAATCTTGTTTATTCTGTTGTATTGCGTATGGTCAATGATACAGAAGAAGCAAATGATTTAGCCCAAGAAATTTTTATCAAACTTTATAGAAATTTGGACAAATATCAGCCAGAGTATAAGTTTTCTACATGGTTAATTCGTATTAGCACCAATCATGTTATTGATTATCGTAGAAAAAGAAAGCAAGAAACCATCAGTATAGAAGAAATCTCTTATGAACTAACAAATAACAGCACTCCAGAAAAAGAATACATTCAAAAAGAAAAAAAGAAATATCTGGAATACGCTATACAAGCACTACCGGATTTATATAAAATTCCCATTGTGCTGTATCATCAACAGGGTTTGCATTATCAGGAAATTGCAGATATTATAGGGGAGCCTTTATCTAAGGTAAAAAACAGAATCTTTCGGGGGCGAAAAATGTTAAAAGAAAGTTTAGAAAAGGAAATAGAAAAAGGTGGGGCGCATGAAATGCTATGATACGGAAAAATATCTTATGAAGTATATGGACGGAGAAATGACAAAACAAGAAGCAGAAGAATTAAACCAACATATACAACAATGTCAAAAATGTAAAGAAGATTTTTTATTTTATGATAATATGTTACAGCTTTTTGAAAAAATGCCTTTGTATGAAGCACCAGAAGGGTTTGAAACAAATGTAATGATGCAAATACAAGCACTCTCAGAACAAAAAAATTCGATAAAAAACAAAATTGCCGGGTACCTTTGGGGCACTTTTACAATGTTATTTGGTACAGGTGCTGTTCTTGTCTTTTATAAAAAATCTATTTTTAAACTATTGGAAAAAAACCTTTACTTTAGTCAATGGATAAAAAGTATTGCACCAATCGAACACAATATTATACAACAAGAACAAGCACTACAAAAAGGAATAGAACATTTCATACTATGGGCAGACCAAACATTGACAAAAGGATTTTCTGTACTACTTTTTTTGCTTTGTTTTGTTTGTGCAACACAGTATGTTTTATTGAAAAGAAAAAAAGAAACAGAGCGTAAATGGAAATGAGAAAATCAGATTGGTTTTTACTTTATATTACGATTGTTATTGGTATTACTTGTTTAAGGCTTTCCAATGGATACCCTTTAGAACTGGTACAGTTCTTAAATGGTTTTGTAGAATTGGCAGAAAATATGATTGCCTATTTCGGGCTGACAAAACTATATCTAATATTGCAACATATCCCTAGCAAATGGATATTACTTTTAGCAGGCGGATTTGAATTTGCTATCGGATTTTTTATTTTATTTTTATTTCGTCCCCAGTGGGAGCAAGGCACAATGTTGCTTTTAAAAAAAGGCTGTTCTGTTATCAAAACAGGTATTACATTATATCTTATGTTATTTGCTGTTATTTCCATTTTTATCTATTCTGTAATCGGCTTACCAATTGGTGCATTATTTATGATATTACAGCACATAGCTATTAGTTTAGGGGACATTCCCATTGCCATATTTTTGGGCTATCTACTATTGCAGCAATTTCAAATAAAAGGAGAAATTTATTTATATTATATGATAGGCACCTTTGTTATGTTGCTGTTTAAAAATGTGTCTTTGATAGGAGGAGCATTTCTATTTTTTATATTTCCAGTGCTTGCATTAGGAGTGGATATGCTTCTTTTGATTTATCATTTTGTATATAAATGTCGTTTACCTGTAGAATTTCAAAAAGAAAACAAATTTCATCGTGACAAAATAAGGGATATTATCAAAAAAGATTTATAAAAAATGAAAGGATGTAGCAACATGGAAGAACAACGAATACTTGCAATCGAAAGTTCCTGTGATGAAACAGCAGCAGCAGTTGTAAAAAATGGCAGAGAGGTACTTTCCAATGTTATCTCTTCTCAAATTGCACTACATACAGTATATGGTGGTGTTGTTCCAGAAATTGCTTCCAGAAAGCATGTTGAAAATATAGATAGCGTCATTATGGAAGCATTACAGCAGGCAAATGTTACTTTACAAGATATTGATATCATTGCAGTTACCTATGGACCGGGGCTAGTTGGTGCTTTATTGGTGGGGCTTGCAGAAGCAAAAGCACTTTCTTTTGCTTTAAAAAAACCTTTCATCGGTGTACACCACATAGAGGGACATATTTGTGCTAACTATATAGAAAATAAAGAATTTGAGCCACCTTTTATAGCACTTGTCGTATCTGGAGGGCATACTCATATTGTATTTGTACCAGACTATGGAACATATGAGATATTAGGAAAAACAAGAGATGATGCAGTTGGAGAAGCCTATGACAAAGTAGCAAGAGCGATTGGAATGGGTTATCCTGGTGGACCAAAAATAGATGCTGCTGCTAAAAATGGAAAGGAAACTATTTCTTTTCCAAGAATATTTTTGGAAGAAGATAGTTATGATTTTAGCTTTAGCGGGCTAAAATCTGCTGTTTTAAATTATATTAATAAGGCAAATATGACTGGTGAAAAAATAATACCAGAAGATGTAGCTGCAAGTTTTCAAGCAGCAGTCATTGATGTTCTTGTACAAAAAACAATGAAAGCAGTAGAACAAAAAGGTGTTTATAAAATTGCACTAGCAGGGGGTGTTGCCTCTAATAGTGCACTAAGACAAAGAATGAAAGAAGAATGTCAAAAAAGAGGTTATACCTTAAATATTCCATCCCCTATTTTTTGTACAGATAATGCAGCAATGATAGGCTGTGCAGCTTATTATGAATACCAAAAAGGCATTAGGGATTCTTTAGATTTAAATGCAAACCCTAGTTTAAAATTAGGAGAACGATAATATGAAAAAAACGGTACTCGTAACAGGTTCCTCCAAAGGAATCGGAAAAGCAATCGCATTTTTATTTGGAAAAAAAGGCTATTCTGTTGTGTTAAATGGCAGCAAAGATAAAGAAGCACTGGAAACAACAAAAAAAGAATTTATTCAACAAGGAATTGATTGCATTGCCATTTTAGCAGATGTTTCCAGCTATGCAGATTGTGAAATGCTTTTTCAAGAAACTGAAAAAGTATATTCTGGAGTAGATATTTTAGTCAATAACGCTGGTATTGCGCATATAGGGCTATTTTCAGACATGACACCAGAACAATGGAAAAAAATATTATCTGTAAATCTGGAATCTGTCTTTCATTGTACACACATTGCATTAAAACATATGTTACACTGTCATAGTGGTTCTATTATTAATATTTCTTCCATATGGGGACAAAGAGGCGCTTCTTGTGAAGCAGTTTATTCTGCCTCAAAAGGTGGTGTTGATGCCTTTACAAAGGCGATGGCAAAGGAATTAGGACCTTCTGGAATTCGAGTGAATACAATTAGCTGTGGTGTAATTGATACAGAAATGAATGCTTGTTTTAATCAACAGGAAAAGGAAATGTTAATTGATGAAATTTCATTAATGAGGATAGGAACAACAGAAGAAGTGGCAAAACTAGCTCTTTTTTTAGGAGAAGATACCGCCTCTTTTATAACAGGACAAATATTTATCATAGATGGCGGTATGACTTAATCGGTAAAACCTTAGATTTTGTTCAAGTCTACGTTTTACTCTAGTTGGTGCTACACAAACGTCTCACCAACTTTTTTAACATCGCTTTTACTAAACTTTCTTTGCTTCTTTTTTTCTTTTTTCTAAACAAAGTACAAAAATGTCATAAGGAATAATAGCTTCATGGGTGTTTTTTACAGTCACCCATTTTTCAGGCGGAACAGGAACCACTTTTTTAGATTTATAACTTGCTTTATTCTCTTTATTTTGTACCATATCCCCCATATATACTGCATTATGAAGGATATGCCTTATTGTAGAAGCAGACCATATACCAACATTTTTAATTCCTTTTCTGCCAGTATCTTTTTGCTGCATTTGCTTATACTGGGAAGGCGTTGGAACATCTTTGCTTGTAAGAAACGCTGCAATAGCAGCATAAGATTTTTTTTCAAATACATATTGTTCAAATATCAAATGTACTATCGGTGCAACTGTTTTATCAATCACAAGTTTATGTTTATCATCAGGACTTTTTTGATAACCATAAGGAGCATAATTTCCTAAAAATTGTCCTTGTTTTTGTTTTTGATAAAATACTTTTTTAATATTCTCAGACAATTCTTCACAATACCATTCATTCACAAGCGCATTAATTTGACGTGTTTTTTTATTTCTTTTATTTTTTGTATCAATTTGGTCAACCACTGTAACAAAACGAATACCCCATATTGGAAATAGATAATTTAGATATTTTTCTGCTGTTGCCATATTTCTAGTAAAGCGAGATTGCGTTTTACATAAAATAATAGAAAACTTTCCTTGTTGCGCTTCTGTTAACATACGTTGAAAAGCAGGACGATTATTTTCTAATCCAGAAATATTTTCATCACAATAAATATCAAATATTTCCCAATTTTTTTGATGCGCATATTCAACAAGAAGTAACTTTTGATTTTGGATACTTTCACTATGATAATATTCATTGGAAAGACGACAGTAAAGTGCTACCTTTTCTGGCATATTCTCACCCTTAGAATAAGATTGTTTTACTATATGCAATAAATAGATATAAAATAACTATATTTGTGTTATCACATCATTTGTGCTATGATTAAAAAAATTTTATTTTTATCTTATGTTTTCTAAAGGAGGGGACACATATGGAAACAATAAACGAAATTAAAACAAAATTTTCTAACACACCACCAGAAAATTTAACAAAATTAATAGAGGAATACCATTCTGATACTAGAAAAGGCGTACAAAACATTCTTTCTAGTTCTCAAAAAAAAATAGAAGCTTTTCAAAAAGAACAGATTCGTTTAGAAAACATGCTTCAATTTGAAAAAGACTGTTATCAAAAAGGTTACACTTTGGTTGCCGGAATTGATGAAGTAGGGCGTGGTCCCCTTGCTGGTCCTGTTGTAACAGCTGCGGTTATACTACCTAAAAATTGTAAAATAGAATTTATCAATGACTCAAAAAAGCTTTCAGCCAAAAAAAGAGAAGAATTATACGATGTGATATGTCAAAAAGCAATTTCTTATGGAATTGGTATAGTATCTTCCGAGCAAATTGATAAAATTAATATTTTGCAGGCTACTTATGAAGCCATGCGAGAAGCAATTAGTAAGCTTTCTATTCCACCACAATTTATATTAGCAGATGCGGTACATATTCCAAATATCACAATACCACAAAAGGGTATTATTGGTGGTGATGGAAAAAGTATTTCCATTGCAGCCGCTAGTATTATCGCAAAAGTTACAAGAGATACTATGATGAAAGAATTTGCAGAGTTATATCCACAATATGCTTTCGAAAAAAATAAAGGATATGGTTCAGAAGAACATATCCATGCTATCAAACAATATGGTCTTTGTGCCATTCATCGCAAATCATTTGTCAAAAATATTCAAACTTCAGAAAACAAAGCAAAAGGGGCAAAAGGAGAAGAAATTGCTGTCAAAGAAATGGAAAAAGCAGGCTATACTATATTAGAAAGAAATTTCCGTCGTGCCTCTGGTGAAATTGATATTATTGCACAAAAAGAAAATATGCTTGTATTTACAGAAGTAAAATTCCGACAAACAGAAAAAAATGGTGCTCCTTGTGAAGCTGTTACCAAAGAAAAACAGAAACGAATTACAGAAACAGCACAATATTATATTGCAGAAAACAACATTAGCACACAAGATATTCGTTTTGATGTAGCAGAAATTATGCAAAAACATGCAAAACTGTATTTTCGTTATATAGAAAATGCTTTTTTCCTTTCTTAAATAAAGAAGGAATCGAAAGGACTTTAACTTTACAAGGTTTTAAAAATTTGAGGAATAGGAGAAAAATGATGATTCAACAAAAAAATAGTTTAAAATATATAACATTTCAAAATTTAGAAAACACAAATGCAGTAAAACATTGTGTAACAACACGTTTAGGAGGTATCAGCACTGGTATTTATGCAGAATTTAATCTAAGTTTTTCAAGAGGAGAAGAAGCAGAAAAAGTGCTACAAAATTATGATATTCTTTGTGATACCCTTGATTTTGATAAAAATAGTTTTGTACTTTGCCACCAAACCCATACAACAAACATCAGAGTGGTTACGGAACAAGACAGAGGAATGGGTGTAACAAAAGTAAGTACCATTAAAAATACAGATGGTTTAATAACAAATATTCCAGGAATACAGCTTGTTGTATTTTGTGCTGACTGTGTACCAATATTACTTTTTGACCCAAACAAAAAAGCAGTTGCTGCCATTCATGCTGGTTGGAGAGGTACTGTGAATGGGATTGCTCAAAAAGCAATCGAAAAAATGCAAGAAAATTATGGTACTAACCCAAAAGATATAATAGCAGGAATTGGTCCTTCTATTGGACAATGCTGTTTTCAAGTAGACAAGCCTGTTGTCAAAGAATTTCGGGAAAAACTTGCCTTTGCAAATGATGTTATTCTGAAGGATACTGTCCCAGAAAGATATAAAATTGATTTATGGGAAACCAACAAACGTATTTTAATGGATTGTGGTGTAAAACAAAATAACATTGAATTCACAAAAATTTGCACTATGTGCCATACAGATTTATTTTATTCTCATAGAGTTATGGGGAATGACAGAGGAAATATGGCAGGTATTATTGCATTAAAATAGGAGGGCACTATGATAGAAATAGAACAATACCTTGATTTGTTTCAAAAAAAATTAACCGAAACTTTTGGAGAAGAAATATTCTTTTTTGGGATACAAGGCAGTTATGGACGAGGGGAAGCAACCGAAAACAGTGATATTGATGTTGTAGTTATCTTAGAAAATTTAAAAGCAGAACAAATTTTAACATATAAAGACATGATTGATACCTTACCATTTAGAGAAAAACTTTGTGGTTTTGTTTCTGGAAAACAAGAACTGCTTCATTGGACAGCTTCTGAATTATTTCAGTTTTATTATGACACTACTCCCATTTTAGGAACACTAAACTGCCTATTACCACTTATTACAACACAAGAAATCAAAAATGCAGTAAAAACAGCAGCTTGTACAATTTATCATACTGCTTGTCATAATTTACTCCATGAAAGAAGTACAGAAATCCTAAAAGCACTTTATAAATCCACTATATTTTTATTGCAGGCAAAATCTTTTTTAAAAACTGGAACTTATAGCAAAACAAAAAAAGAATTGTTATTAACCCTTTCTCCCAAAGATGCAGAAATTCTTTCCACTACACAAACCAAAATAACAGAAAAAAATTTAGAAACATGTTCTATTTTTTTATTGGATTGGGTAAGTCATATTATTGTAAAAGAAAATTAAAGGCAAAGGATAACTATAAAATATTTCCTTTTAATATGCCTAAAGCTTCCTTTAAAATCTTGGGTTTTGCCCAGTCTATGCTTTGCGTCATTTAAAGTTCTTTACTTCTTTCTTGAAAGAAGTAAAAGTTTGCGTTGCTGAACGACCGGAACGAAATGGAGACTAACACTGTCAATAAAGTCTTTTTTTGTGGGTTTTACCCACACCCACCAACTTTTTTAAAAAAAGTTGGACAAAAAATTTATAAGGAAAAACTAGCGTTTTTCCTTATAAAATCAATCCTTTTTGATGAAACGAAGTTTCCATTAAAAGTTCTTTGTTTCTTTCTTTCAAGAAAGAAGTGAGAGTTTAAGACCAACCCCCCTTAAAGTTTTTTGACAGACTTTGCTTTCTTAGAAGAAAGCGTTCTATATGCTTGAAGGATTCCATAAAGTAATAAAGAATAATAAAATAAGGAGAGAAAGGATATGAAAAAAGCAATTTGTGCTTTATGTATTGCCTGCTTATCTATTGCTTTTGTAGGATGTAATAAAACTATAGAAGAAGCAACCGAAATGGAAAAAATACAAAAGCAATTAAATGAAATGGAAACCTATCAATGCAGTGCAACAATGGAACGTTTTTCTAACAAAGGCAGTAATACATATGAAACCAAACAATATTTTAAAGCAACAGGAGAGTATCGCTTAGAATTGACAGCACCAGAAGCAGTAGCAGGAAATTATACTATATTTGATGGACAAAAAATATGTCAATACAATCCGCGTGTTTCTGAAAAAATTATTAAGGAAGTGCCTGAAAATAAACAAAGAAATGAATTATTTTTAGGACAGTTTATGAAAAACTATATGCAATCAGAAGGTGTTTCTGTAGAAGCAGCAGCCCTAGATGAAAGCCGTTGTACTGTGCTAGAGGCAGTCATACCGGGTGGAAATGAATATACTGCAACAGAAAAATTGTGGGTGGATAATGAAACATTAAAGCCTGTTCAGTTTGTTATCTATGACACAAAAGGGAATGAAACCTATCATTTGAATTATCACACCTTTGATTATAATGTGGAGTTAGAAGATAGCTTATTTAAAATTACAGAGTAATTGGGTATAAAAATGCCGCCTGTGGGAGATACTGTTACTAGACCGAAAAGCAGGCGGTATGTACATATTAAAAGAATAAAGAAATAGACGCCTGACGGCTCGGTAATCCAAGCCAGAAACAGCGGAGAGTGAGCCATATTGATTGTAAGAAGAGGAGATATTTATTATGCAGATTTAAGTCCAGTAGTAGGCAGTGAACAGGGAGGAGTTAGACCAGTTTTAATTGTACAAAATGATACTGGAAACAAGTATAGTCCTACCGTTATTTGTTCTGCCATTACATCCCAAATAAATAAGGCAAAATTGCCTACACATATTGAATTATCCGCACAAAATTATGCTTTAGCAAAAGATTCTGTTATCCTTTTGGAACAGATTCGGACGATTGATAAAAAAAGATTGCGGGAAAAAGTTTGTCATTTAGATGGCATGGTAATGCAAAAAATTAACAGAGCCTTACTTGTCAGTTTAGGATTATGTTAGAAAGCCTTGCAAACTTAAAAAATCTTAACTTTTAGGGGAAACTTTGTTTCCCCCTCAGTCTGTCAATAAAGTTCTTTTTTGTGGGTTTCACCCACACCCACCAACTTTTTTTAAAAAAAAGTTGGACAAAAAACTTTATTGGAAAAACTAACGTTTTTCCTTATAAAATCAATCCTTTTAGCGAAACGTTAGTTTCGCATATAAAGTTCTTTAATTCTTTCTTTCAAGAAAGAATTAGGAGTTTGAGGGCTAACCCTCAAGGTTTTTTGACAAGCTGAGGGGAAACTTTGTTTCTCCCTTCCATTGTTACAAATAAAATCGTAACGCTTTTTTGATTATTTTTGTTGTTTATCTAAATCATTTTATCCTCTCAAACAAAATCAAATTTCTTTGTCCTACTTTTTTCCAAAAAATCAGGTAAATATTACAATTTTATTAAAGTTATATGAATATAGATGAAAAAATGTAAAAATTATGTTACAATGACTCCCAGATGTATTTTTAGGCAAGAATCGACAACAAGGGGGAATTCATTTATGAGAAAAAAACATTTTTTCATAAAAAAAATAATCGCTATGATAGTAGCAGGAAGTATGATGTGTTCTGCATGGAGTGTACCAGCTTTTGCAGCAGAAATATTATACGACCAAGTAACAACAGAAACAATTACAAAAGGCGTTACCTATGAAAAAAATCATAGATTAACAGAAGAAGGCTGGCAAGATATTTATGTTTTAAAAATTAATTTAAATGACCCTAATTTATCTTTACAACCATTAGAATCACAAAAAGAATATGGTTTAAAAGAAACACTTTTAAACATGGTAAATGATAGTGGTGCTACAGCAGCAGTCAATGGTGATTTTTTTGGTATGAAGGGAGAATATTCCGCCTCCTTTGGACCAGTGGTTCGAGAAGGCAATATCATATCAGCAGGAACAGACAGAAATTTAGAAAAAAATGAATATTCCACTTTTTTTATAGATAAAGAAGGAAATCCTTTTATTGACTTTTTCCGTATTCAAGCTGACTTTTATGCAGGAGAATATGCACATTTAGAATTAGCATCTTTTAATAAAATCACAGAAATGAAATATCCTATTTATTTCGATAAAAATGCAGCAGCTTCTACAGCAGATTTAGATGCACGTTTTCCAGGTTTAGTAAAATTCACAGTGGAAAATGATATGATTACTGCAATACATAAAGGTGAAACCGTAAATACACCAGAAAATGGTTATTTAATTATTATCAGTGAAGAAGATTATAATAGTTTGTGGGAATATTTTGTAGAGGGACAACCTACAAGATTAGACATTCGGGCAACATTAGATTTAAATAACATACAAACAGCCATCAGTGGCATTGGTAGAATCCTTGTCAATGGAGAAAAACCAGAAGATGCTGGTCTACTTATCAAAGGAAGACAGCCAAGAACTGCTTTAGGTCTTTCTGAAGATAATTCCACCTTAATATTAATGGTAGTAGATGGCAGAGGTGACAGCATTGGTGCAACCAATGAGGAAATGGTTTGGTTGATGCGAGAATATGGTGCCTATAATGCCATGCATTTTGACGGTGGTGGTTCTTCCACTATGGTAGCCAAAACAATAGAAAATGGACAAACCGAAGTAAAAAATACAGTTTCTGATGGTGCACAAAGAAAAATTATCAATGGTTTAGGTGTATTTAACAATGCACCTGTTAGTGAATTATCACAAATTGAATTAAAGACAGACAAAGAAAAAGGATTTATTAATGATAGTATTCCTTTACAGTTAAAAGGATATGATGAATATTTTCATGATATTGCCTTAGATGACACACAGATTATATATTCTTTGGAACAAGGGGAAGGAATCTTTGAGGGGAATCGTTTTATTCCAACAGCAGAAGGTACTATACAAATAAAAGCAACTTATCAAGATAAAACAGCAGTAACAACTTTGAAAGCAATGAAACTTGCTTCCATTGAAATGACACCAAAGGAAATTTATTTACTTCCAAATGAAAACACAAGATTATATATCAAGGGAACCAGCACAGATGGATATACCAGTGACATTTATGGAGAAGTACAATATGCTCTTTCTGACGCATCTTTAGGTACCATAGAAAATGGAATTTTTACTGCAAGTTCTACTCCAGCCAAAGGGTATATTCAGGCAACCATAGGAGAAATTACTTGTTCTGTTCCTGTGATTATCTGGGAAGAACCAGAAGAAGGAATTGAACTTCCTTCTGTACCAGAAGCAACAAAATTATATGACAATCAGTTACAGCAAGTGCAATATATAGAAGACGGAGCAAGTTATATCAACATCATAGGAAAAGTAACATCTGCAACAGCAGAAGCAGAAACCTATACCACAGAACAAGCAAAAGTAAAAAATGCAGTAGAAAGCAATACAAATTTTGCAATTTATGGTGGAAAAACAGACATCACACCAAGTATAGATGCAATGCAATGGAATGGGAATTATCAATTTCAAAGTAAATATGGTGTTAGTATTGTGATGATGACAGCATCAAATGGTGGATTTCGTGTCACAAATCCAGCACAATGGTTAACCTTTAAAAACGATATTAACCAAGCTGGTAACCAAACAGTTGTTATGGTCATGGATAAAGCACCTTCTGATTTTAGTGATATATTGGAAACAATGTTATTTTACAGTGTATTAGAAGAATTAAAACAAGAAGGAAAAACAATCTTTGTTGTATCTACTTCTGGCACAAAATCTTGGACAAATATTAAAGATGGTGTTCGTTATATCAATTTACCAGATTTATTTTTAGAAGATGGTAGTATAAATGAAGATTTTACTATGTTAAAATTACGCATTAATGGAGAAGAAATAATATACGAAATGTCAAAAATCGCATAAATCGATAGGAAAGTTTCTGATTTCTGTTGTAAAATGGATATTTTTAGGGTAGTATAATATGGGCAGGGGATTCCCCGCCCATATTGTATATTTATTTCTTTCTTGAAAGAAAAGTCAAAAAACTACAGTCTGTCAATAAAGTCTTTTTTTGTGGGTTTCACCCACACCCATCAACTTTTTTTAAAAAAGTTGGACAAAAAACTTTCATGGAAAAACTAACGTTTTTCCTTATAAAATCAATATTTTTAGCGAAACGCTAGTTTGGCATTAAGATTCTTTTAGGAGTTTGAGGGCTAGTTTTTTGACAAGCTGAAACTATTTATAAATGGAAAATTATTTATTTTTAACAACAAACAAAACTGCTAACTTTTATAGTTGCTAAGCATCTTGGTAGGCGTTTAACCAGTAAAAACTGGAAAGACCAATGCCACAAGGTCTAAAAAAAGGAGAACAGTATGCAAGAATCTGGTAAAAGTACGGTAAAAGCCGTTAGCTCTATGATGATAATTACATTAATAGGAAAACTGTTGGGCTTGGTAAGAGAACAACTTTTAGCAGCAAATTATTCTGTTGGAGTAGAAGCAACTGCATTTATCACAGCAAGTAGAATCCCCAGAACCTTTTTTGATGCTGTGTTTGCCTCTGCTATTTCGGCTAGTTTTATACCAATTTTCAGTGAATACTTAGAGAAAAAAGGAAAAGAAGAAGCTTTTCGGCTGTCAAATATTTTTATTACTATGATAGTGCTTGTCACTTGTATGATGACAGTTTTAGGGATTATATTTGCAGAACCAATTTGTTGGCTTTTTGCAGATGGTATGGAAGCAGAAACTGCTAAAATTTGTGTTCAATTTTCAAGGATATTGTTTCCTACTGTAATATTTACAGGAATCGCATTTTCCTTTGTGGGAATTTTACAATCTTTGGAAGAATTTACAATACCCGCAGCCATGAGTATTGTCTCTAATGCTATTCTTATAGTATATTATATTTTTTTTAATGATAAATTTGGAATTGAAGGTTTAACCATTGCCTTTTTAATTGGTTGGCTTATGCAAGCAGTAATACAAATACCCGCCTTACATAAAAAAGGGTATCATTATCAATTTAATTTTCATTTTCAAGAGGAAGGAATGAAAAAAATTGTATTATTAATGCTTCCTGTTATGGTAAGCACTTGGATACAGCCTATTAACTTTGTAATCAATACAAAATTTGCATCACATATTCGTTTTCCGGGTTACCCAGACGCTGCTATTAGTACAATAGATTATGCTAACACATTATATACTATTATTGTTGGTGTGCTTGTACTCTCGATTGCAAATGTTATTTTTCCTAAAATGTCAAGAATGACAAGCAATCATGCAGAAAAAGATTTAGGAGAAACGATTTGTATTACTTTACGCTCTATGATTTTTTTGCTTGTACCAATGATGTTAGGACTTATGGTATTAAGTGAACCAATTGTAAAATTAATGTATGAAAGAGGAAATTTTGACAGCTTTGCAACAAAAACAACAGCAAGAGCATTATTTTTCTTTTCGCTTGGTATGGTAGGTTTTGGAGTGCAAAACATATTGAGTAGAGTATTTTATGCAAAGCAAGATGGAAAAACACCTTTTTATTCTGGTTTAGTATCCATTGTAGTAAATCTAATCTTTTGCTTTTTATTAGTAGAAAAGATGGATGTTGGAGGATTAGCATTAGCATCTGCAATTTCTTCTACACTTTCAGCATTATTTTTATTTATACCACTACAAAGAGAATATAAAAGCCTCATTTCCAAACAAATTTTAATAGATTTATTGAAAATGTCTTGTTCTGCTGTTATTATGACAGTGGTAGCGGTACTTTTAAAAAATAGTATTTTATCTTATCAAATAGATGGTCTTTTTGGTAATTTACTTGTAGTAGCTTTACCAGCAGCAGTAGGTGTCATGATATATTTTATTGTTTGCTATGTTTTGGCTGTACCAGAAAGCCGTCAAGTAATAGAAATGGGAAAATCTATTTTAAAAAAACATTGAATTTCCTTTTTTTCAAAAAAGGGGTTGGTCAAGCTTTTTTTCAAAAAACCTGTAAGATTTTAGGAACAAAATCCCTAAGGTCTTGAGGTTTAAAGGTCTTAGAAAGGAGATGTAACATATTGGAAGGAAGTCATTTTTTACATGCGATATGGACAATTGTAAACTGGTGTTCCAATCAATTTCAAAACAGCCGCATTATCCAATGGTTTTTACAAAAAGACCAACAAAAAGCTGCGGTAAAAAATAGTATTTTTTTTAGGATATTTTGGGGACTGCGCAGATTATGCAGCAGAATTTTTTATGCATTACATTTGAATCAACTATTTGTAAATAGTATTTTTAAAATGTCCTTTTTATGGTGTAGTTTTGCAGTATTACTTGCACCAATTTTACCAACCATGCTGGTATTGGTACTTGTATTATCTGGGTTTGGTTCTTTATTTTTATCTTTTCTTTATGAAAGAAAGCGTAAATTGAACTATTTTCAAGTAAATCGCTTTATTTATTATTATGCTTTTATTTATTTATTTGCAACGTTAACCTCTATGACAAGACAAGCCAGTTTTTTAGGAGGCATTTTAACGGTTTGTTTTATTTTGTTTTCTATTGTATTGTCTAACGCTATTGAAACAAAAAAGCAACTGAATGTATTATTGTTCTTTTTTATTTGTATTGGTGTATTGGTTTCCTTTTATGGATTTTATCAATTTATGTTTCCTAGTAAATTCAGTGGTGTTTGGCATGATGTAAATATGTTTGATGATATCCAGTTTCGTGTATATTCTACCTTAGAAAATCCCAATGTATTAGGAGAATATTTTTTACTTGTATTACCATTTGCAGCAGCTTTTTGCATTAATAGTAAATCTTGGTTTAATAGAATCTTTTTTGCAGGTTGTGCAGGCATTATGATGCTTTGCCTTGTATTAACTTATTCCAGAGGCTGTTATATTGGTATTATGGCAGCAGTAGCCGTATTTTTGGTGCTTTGGGACAGAAGATTTATTTTTTTAGGAATTATTGTATTATTAATGTTACCTTTTATTTTACCAGAAACGATTATTAACCGTTTTTTAAGCATTGGCAATATGGATGATTCTTCCACAAGTTATAGGGTTTATATTTGGTTAGGAACGATTGCTATGTTAAAAGACTATTGGCTTTGTGGTATTGGACCAGGTACCACAGCATTTAATCAAGTCTATCCGCTGTATGCTTATAATAGCATCAGCGCACCACACTCTCACAATTTATTCTTACAAATTATGTGTGACACAGGTATCGTTGGTCTTATTGTATTTATTATCTTAATGATACAATATTATAGAATGACTTGCGGTGCACTATCACGAGAAACAAGAAAAGAAAATAAATTATTGCTAATTGCTTCTATTTCAGCAGTAACCGGTTTTATGGTACAAAGTATGTCAGATTATACATTTTATAATTATAGAGTCATGTTGCTTTTTTGGGTATGCATTGGCTTTGGCATGATATTAACAAAAATATCAAGATTAAAGGAGGAATAATTGTCTATGGTAAAAATATTAAATATCATTAGTGATAGAAACATAGGCGGTGCAGGAAGATGCCTTTTAAATTTTTTGAAATATTATGACAGAAAAAATTTTGCAGTAAAAGTTGTTGTTCCAAAGGATAGCCTTTTAAAACCGGAAATTGAAAAATTGAAAACAAGAGTTATAGAAGTAGATGGAATTGCAGATAAATCCTTTGACTGGAAAGCAATCAAAAAATTAAATAAAATTATCAAAAAAGAAAATCCAGATATTATTCATACACATGGCACCATTACAGGCAGAATATGTGGAAGAATATGCGGAAAAAAGATAGTTTATACAAGACATTCTGTATTTCCAGTAAGCCCACATATTCAAAAAGGAATCGGAAAAATAGCAAACAAATACATTAATGAATTTTTAGCAGATGATATTATTGCAGTAGCAGAAGCGGCAAAACAAAATTTAACAGATGGTGGTATTGCTTCCCAAAAGATAAAAGTAATATTAAACGGTGTGGAGCAAGTACAAAGAGCAAGTGCAGAAGAAATTGCACAAACAAAACAAAAATATGGCATTACAGAAAATGATTTTGTGATAGGAATTTTAGCAAGATTAGATGCAGTAAAAGGACATAAATATTTGATAGAAGCAGCAGAAGCACTTAAAGAGCAAAAAATGAAAATATTAATTGCTGGTACTGGGGATATGGAACCAAAGTTAAAAGAAATGGTGAAACAAAAAAATTTAGAAAATATAGTTTTGTTTACAGGATTTATTTCAGATGTCAAACCTTTTTTAAATATATTAGATTTACAAGTTAATGTATCCTATGGCACAGAAGCGACTAGTTTGGCACTTTTGGAGGGGATGAGTTTAGGCATCCCTGCTGTTGTTAGCAATTATGGAGGAAATCCAGGCGTTATTATTCATGGAGAAAATGGTTATTTATTTGAAAGTCAAAATACAAATGATTTAATCAAATATTTAAAAAAAATAATGCAGGAAAAAGAAATCTATCAATATATGCAAAAGAAATCAAAAGAAATATTTGAACAAAAATTTACGGCACAAACCTATGCCAGAAATATTGAAAAAGTGTATGAGGGATTGTTTGACAAGAAAGGGTGAAACACTATGGCGGAAAGAATGGAACGAATAGAAAAAAAGAAAAAATTTAATACTTTTGATATCATTATTATTGTGGTTATTCTAGCGATTGCCGCAGGAGTGTATACTTTTACACACAGGACAAAAGCAAAAGAAACCCAATTATTGCGTTATTCTTTAGAGTTAAATGAATGTCCAGAAGGATTTTCTCAAAACATTAAAATAGGAGATAGTTTGACAGATAATGTCAAAAACTATCATATGGGAACCATTACCTCTGTAGAAGCACGACCCTGTATTCGGTTGGGTGAAGATAAAGTGAATGGCAACATGATAGAAAGTACCATTGATGGTAAAGAAACTGTCATTCTTGTGGTAGAAGCAAATGTAATAGAAGATGGTCCTGACTTTAAAGTAGATGGTGGTTACGTTATTAAAGCAGGCAAAGATATTTCTGTCAAAGGAAATGGCTATGCAGGAAAAGGATTTATATTGACCATAGGAAGATAGGAGGTATGTTTTTTGAGAGTAGCAGATAACAAAGGGAAATTATTTGGGAAAATCAATTTTATTGATTTTGGTGTTATAATTATTGTTTTACTACTAGCAGCAGGAGCTTACTACAAATTTGGCGTACTGGATAAAACAGGAGGAACAGCAGAATTACAGCCTGTTACTTATACTGTTGAAATCAGAGGTGTTAGAGAATATGCTTTACAGAATGTAAAAGAGGGTGACGAACTTTATGACAAAACTTCCGGAAATAGTATTGGAAAAATTGTAAAAGTGGAAAGTGTACAAAATACAGAACCTATTTTATGTAATGATGGCATTTACAGAATTGGCACAGTACAGAACAGAATTAACTTAATTATTACAGTCATGGGAGAAGGCACTGTCACAGAAGATGGCTGTTTTATCAATCGTACTTATGAATTAGTAAGAGAATCTGACAGAAAATTTATGACAAAATATTTTGAAGCGCAAGGAAAAATCAAAGATTTTCTTTCCTAATTAACTTTTATAGTTATTGTAGTTGAACAGCAGCAAAAGACTATTACAAAAAATCTGTTCTGTTTACGGATAGGAAAACGAAGTTTTCCAAAAGAGTTTATAGGAATTTGGGGACTTTATCCTTAAGGTCTTAATCTTTTAAGGAGGAAATGATGAAAAAAGTAGCAAAGTTTGAAAAAGTTAGTTTTGCACAGTTTTTGAAAGATTGGCAAAATACATTTGAAAAGGCAACAGAAAAAGAATGTCAGCAAATTTATGACAGCATTTTGTTACCTTCTCGTGCAACGAAGGGTTCCGCTGGATATGATTTTTTTGCACCTGTTTCTTTTACTCTTTCACCACAACAAACAATCAAATTTCCAACTGGAATTCGAGTACAAATAAAAGAAGGTTGGGTATTAAAATGTTATCCACGTAGCAGTTTTGGCTTTCAATATCGCTTGCAATTAAATAATACAGTAGGAATTATTGATAGTGACTATTATTTTTCTGAAAACGAGGGACATATTTTTGCAAAAATGACCAATGACAGCAACGAAGGAAAAACGCTTTCTATGCCACAAAAAACAGGGTTTATGCAGGGGATTTTTGTAGAATATGGCATTACAATGGATGATGATGCCCAAGAAATACGAAATGGTGGTTTTGGCAGCACTACAAAATAATCATCTAAAAGGAGTGTTGTTGCTTGGTAGAATTGTTTAGATTTGGTATAAACAACTGTTATGTCCTTTCTGGTGAAAAGTATGCTATTTTAATTGATACTTGTCCAGAACATTATGCAGTTGCACTTTTGGAAACAATAAAACACAAAAACATTAGTTTACTCCTTCTTACACATGGTCATACAGACCATATTGCCTGCACAAAATATATTGCGGAAAAACTGCATATTCCTGTTGCAATGCACCAAAAAGACTACCCCCTCATCCAACAGCCTTCTGCACAAAAAATGTCTGCCGTTACACCACTTGGACTTGCGATGTGCCAAAAAGTAAAACATCAAAAGCCAGTTCCTTTTTTTGAACCAGATATTTTTGTAACACATGGACAGCGTTTAGAAGAATATGGCGTAAAAGGTAGAATTTTTACTTTATCAGGACATACAGAAGGGTCTGTTGGAATTTGGACACCAAACAAAGAATTTTTTGTAGGAGATGCTATGATGCATTTTACCCCTTTTTTAAAGCCTTGCCTTTATTACAATAAATTAGAGATGGAACGCAGTTTTCATAATATTTGTCAAAGTGATGCTGCCGTCATTTATATGGGACATGGTAAACCAATTTTTAGGCAAAACACATTGATAAGATGGACAAAAGTGCAGTACAAAACAAATATGGGGTATATTTCCACAAATTCTTGCCGCTGTGAAACGAAAAAAAAGAAATAAACTTACAAAGGTAAAAACACAACAGGGTTGGTAGTCCCTGTGCAGTTAAATTAACTGTCAGTAGCCTTCCTCGCCTGTGCATTTGGCACATAGGTCGTCCTTCCTTTGTTTATCAAAGGAGGAAGAACAATGAAAGCAACATTTACTGTATTTTTTGAAGCACCTTTTTGGAAGGGAATTTATGAAAGAGAAGAAAAAAAGAAACTATCCGTCGCAATTATCATTTTTGGAGCAGAACCCAAGGACAAAGAAGTATTAGAATTTCTAAACACAAATTTTATAAAACTTTCCTTTAGTAAAGAAGTTGCTATAAAACAAAAGCCAATTATCATAAATTATAAACGTTTGCAAAGAAAGATTAAAAAAGAAACACAGCCAAAAGGAATTGGTACAAAATCACAGCAGGCATTACAACAACAAAGAGCGTTACATAAAATAGAACGAAAAGAAAAACAAAAAGAAAAGAAAAAAATCTTAGAACAAAAACATTTTGAGCAAAAACAGCAAAAAAAGAAACAAAAAAGAAAAGGACATTAAATCAGCCTGTTAATAAAGCCACTCTCTTTTTTAAATAAAAAGCAAGGCAAAAAACTTTCATGGAAAAACTAGCATTTTTCTTTATAAAATCAATCTTTTTCGCGAAACACTAGTTTTGTATTAAGGTTCTTTGACTCTTTCTTCCAAGAAAGAATTAGGAGTTTGAGGGCTAGCCCTCAAGGTTTTTTGGCAAGCTCAAGCGACAGCAAAAACACTGTCGCTTTTTTATGGTATTTTATTTTTTAATATCTATCCCTATCTCCAAACCATTGCGCTATTACACAGTGCATATTCTGTTCTTTGGTGAGTGCTATAGCAAAATTCTTTGTCTTAATGTTTCTCAAAACCCAAAGTTGCTTTTACTGCTCTATGCCAACCTTTTAATTTTTCAGCTCGTAATTCTTGTGACATAGTAGGATAAAAAGTTTTTTCTATTTCTCTATTTTTGCAAATATCCTCCTTGTTTTTCCAATAACCAACATATAATCCAGCAAAATAAGCAGCACCTAATGCTGTTGTTTCAATACAAGCAGGGCGGTCTATTGGTACGTTAACAATATCTGACTGAAACTGCATAATAAAATCATTTGCACAAGCACCACCATCTACTTTTAAGGAATGTAATGCAATATGAGAATCCTCTTCCATTGCTTTTAACACATCATAAGTTTGATAGGCAAGAGATTCCAAGGTAGCACGTACAATGTGATTGGAATGAACCCCCGCAGTCAATCCAATGATAACACCTCTTGCATAAGAATCCCAATAAGGTGCACCTAGTCCCGCAAATGCTGGTACAAAATAAACACCATTGGTATCTTCTACCTGTTGTGCTATTTTTTCAGATTCTGGTGCTGTTTGAATCATATGCATGTTATCCCTTAACCATTGAATTGCTGCCCCTGCTGTAAAAACAGAACCTTCCAACGCATAGGTAACTGTATCTTCTATTCCCCATGCAATCGTAGTCAAAAGCCCATGTGTCGAAAAAACTGGCTTTTCTCCTGTATTCATTAAAAGAAAGCAACCTGTTCCATAGGTATTTTTTGTATTGCCCGCTGTAAAACAATTTTGTCCAAATAAAGCAGCTTGTTGGTCACCTGCAACCCCTGCAATAGGAATAACACCTCCAAATAATGTTGTATCTCCAAAGTGAAAACTAGAAGGGCAAACTTTTGGCAATAAAGATTGTGGGATTTCTAACTCTTGTAAAATCTCCTTATCCCACTCTAGGGTATTGATATTAAATAACATGGTACGGGAAGCATTGGAATAATCTGTTGCATGAACTGCACCATCGGTCAACTTCCATATTAACCAACTATCCGTTGTGCCAAACAACAATTTTCCTTTTTGTGCTTTTTCTTTTGCTTGGGGAACATTTTCTAATATCCAGTGTATTTTTGTAGCAGAAAAATAAGCATCTATAAGTAATCCCGTCTTTTGACGAAAACTATCTGACAATCCTTTTTTGATTAGCATATCCGCATAAGATGCAGTACGTCTGCATTGCCATACAATAGCAGGATATACTGGTTCTCCTGTATCTTTATCCCACAAAATTGTTGTTTCCCTTTGATTTGTAATGCCAATGGCAGAAATATTTTGATACGTTGCACCAATACGAAAAAGTGCCTGTTTCGCAACTTCTATCTGTGTTTGATAAATTTCGTTTGGGTCATGCTCTACCCAACCCGGCTGTGGATAATATTGTGTATATTCTTTTTGGGCCATACTAATGATATTTCCTTTCTTATCAAACAAAATGCAACGACAGCTTGTAGTACCTTGGTCTAGTGCCATAATATATTTTTGCATACCTAACTTTCCTTTCTTCTTTTGAGGAGGCAAAAAAACAAATCAAAAAGACCTTGAGAGAATAAAACAAAAACTACTCTCAAGGTTTTTTGATTATTTACATAAAAGGATTTGTTTTTCTTTCATATTCCAATGTTGTAGAAGGACCATGTCCGGGATAAACAACATAATCACCTTCTAAATTTTTTAATCTTTTTAAAGAATCCATCATTGTTTTTGCGTCACCAGTTGGAAAATCTACTCTACCGCAAGAACCTAAAAACAAGGTATCTCCAGAAAAGATTGTATTTGCTATCACAAAACAAATACTGCCTTCTGTATGTCCGGGTGTTTCCATAACTTTAAATTCCAAGTCTCCTACTGTAACACTGTCTCCTTCTTTTACTGTGACATCTGGGGTAAGACTTAAAGGTCTATGTGACATATTAGAAGCATTTAATTCTGGAGAAGCAAGTAATGGTATTTCTTTCTCACAAGCACATACCAAACAGCCATATTTTTCTTGTACTTCTTCTACTGCACCAATATGGTCAAAATGTCCATGTGTAAGCAGTATATGTGTAGGGTTTAAATCATTTTGGTCAATATAGCTGTAAAGTGCTGTAGTATCACCATCACAGTCTATAATAGCACAATTTTTTTGTTCGTCAGATACCACATAACAATTTGTTCCAATGTAACCCATTTCTAGTATTTTGATTTCCATATTTTTTTCTCCTTTATCAATTAAGCGTTTTGTTTTCCAGTAATTTCATTTACTGTTAATTTTAATACTGCTGTTGCTTCCAATGCTTCTGGACGAAAAGAAAGTTGTTTTTTATCTGTATATTGTTTCATAATGACAGTAAATGCTTGTAATTTTTGCTCTTGTGGTAGTTTTTCCAAATATCCCGTTCCACATACACTTTCATATTTCATTGTATAATTGCAGGCTTTTTCTCCTTCTACAAGTTTATGACTGCTATCAAATTCAAAAGCAACTGCATTATTTTTTTCTAGCAGTTCCATTTTTTTGCCTACATCTGCACCATGAAAATAAAGTGTAATGGTGTCATCTTCTAATGTTACACCAAAATTAAGTGGTACTATATAAGGGAATTTTTCATCAAAAAAAGCAAGGCGACATACATCACACTTTTTAATAATATGAAATATTTCTTGTTTTTCTGTTATTTCTCTATCTTTTCTTCTCATCAGCAAAACCTCCCTTAAAACACATTTCTTTTTTGAAGCAATTCCTTCAATACTACCATCTGTCCTGATGTTATTGTAACACCTTGTCCATATTTTGTATGGTCTGTATTCCATGTTCTTATATCATAAACAGGCTCTCTATCTTCCCATGAAATAAAATTTAATTCTTTTGTCCAACCATTATTAGGATAAGATAAATTACCAATATGTTCATAAATCGTATATTTTTTCATTATAATTTTAGTCTTTTCAATACTCATAACCATTCTTCTTTTTCAATAATACCTTAGGAACTTTGTTTCCAAACTCTTACAAAAACTTTCTCTACAGAATTTTATTGATAAGTTGAAGCAAAAATATTAGTTTTTGTATAAAAGTTCTTTGTTCAGCTTCCTTTCAAGAAAGTTGGCAAAGTTTGAAACAGAGTCTCAAGGATTTAAGCCTTTAAAGATTCATGAATAGCCGCAGCCGCTTTTTTACCTGCACCCATAGCAAGGATAACTGTTGCAGCACCCGTCACCGCATCTCCACCAGCATAAATTCCTTCTCTTGTTGTTTGATTGGTTTCTTCATTGACAACAAGACAACCTTTTTTGTTTGTTTCTAATCCCTTTGTGGTACTTCTAATCAAAGGATTTGGAGATGTTCCAATGGACATAACAACAGTATCCACATCTAAAACATAATTAGAACCTTCTACTGCAACAGGTCTTCTTCTACCACTTGCATCAGGTTCACCTAATTCCATCACTTGACATTCCATACCAGCAACTTTTCCGCTTCCATCATTTACTATTTTGACAGGATTTCTCAAAAGGTGAAACTCAATCCCTTCTTCTTTTGCATGATGTATTTCTTCTAAACGAGCAGGCATTTCTACCTCAGAACGACGATATACAATATAGACATGTTCTGCCCCCAATCTTTTTGCACATCTTGCAGCGTCCATTGCAACATTGCCACCTCCTACAACAGCAACTGCTTTACTTTGTTTGATAGGTGTGTCATATTCCTCTATATAAGCCTTCATTAAATTGATACGTGTTAAGTATTCATTTGCAGAATAAACGCCCACTAAAGCTTCTCCTTCAATACCCATAAAAGAAGGAAGCCCCGCACCAGAACCAATAAAAACAGCATCAAAATTCATATCTTCTATTAGTTCATCAATAGAAAGCACTTTTCCAATAACCATATTTGTCATAACCTTAACACCCATTGCAGAAAGCTTGTCAATTTCTTTTTGTACAATTGCTTTTGGTAGCCTGAACTCCGGAATACCATAAACTAGCACACCACCAGCAGTATGAAATGCTTCAAAAATTGTTACTTCATAGCCTAATTTTGCCAAATCTCCAGCACAGGCAAGTCCAGACGGACCAGAGCCAATAATTGCTACTTTTTTGCCATTAGAAGCTGGTTTTTGAGGCATAACATCCCCATGATGTTCCATATACCAGTCTGCAACAAAACGTTCTAATCTTCCAATAGCCACTGGTTCTCCTTTTAAGCCTCTTACACATTTTGATTCACATTGACTTTCTTGTGGACAAACTCTACCACATACCGCTGGCAATGCATTTGTTGTAGTAATCACTTCATACGCTTTTAAAAAATCGCCCTTTGCCACCTCTGCAATAAATTCTGGGATTCTGACATTGACAGGACAACCTGAAACACAAGGTTTATGTTTACAGTTTAAACAGCGTTGTGCTTCTTCTATTGCCATTTCAGCAGTATATCCAAGTGCTACCTCTTTAAAATTTTTATTTCTAATTTCTGGAGCCTGCTCTGGCATTTTCATTTTTTCCATATTCATATTAGGCATATTTGATATCTCCTTTTTTGTAAACTCGCAAAACACTATTCTATTTCTATCTTTTATCGTTTTTCACCGGTTAAGCGGCAAATATGTGTTTCTGCTTCTTCTGCTTCTCTTTGTTTATAAATAGAATTTCGGTTCATTAGTTCATCAAAATCTACTTCATGTCCATCAAAGTCAGGACCATCTACACAAGCAAATTTAATTTTACCGCCTACAGTCACACGACATCCACCACACATACCAGTACCATCAATCATAATTGGATTTAAGCTCACAATCGTTTTGATGCCATAAGGTTTTGTTGTTAGACTAACAAATTTCATCATAGGAATTGGACCAATCGCAATCACAGCATCATATTGATTTCCTGCATCAATCAAAGATTTCAATTTATCTGTAACAAATCCCTTTTCTCCATAAGAACCATCATCTGTTGTTAAATAATAATGACTGGAAACAGCTTTCATTTCTTCTTCCAATATCACAATATCTTTATTTCTAAAACCAACAATTACATCTACTTCTATTCCTAATGTATGTAACGCTTTTGCTTGAGGGTAAGCTATTGCACAGCCCACACCACCACCGATAACCGCGACTTTTTTAAAATTTTCATACTCTGTAGGAACACCCAGCGGACCTACAAAGTCTGTAATACTTTCTCCTTCTTCTTTTGCAGCCAACAGTTTTGTTGATAATCCAACTTTTTGAAAAATAACTGTAACCGTTCCTTTTTCTCTATTATAGTCTGCAATGGTCAAAGGGACTCTTTCGCTATATTCATCTACTCTAAAAATAATAAATTGTCCTGCTTTTGCTTTTTTTGCAACAAAAGGTGCTTCAATTTCAAGCAGGGTAACTGCTTCGTTTAATTCTTTTTTCTTGATGATTTTAAACATACTATCTCCTTCTCCTTTTTTTGAGCTTTTAAAAAAGAATATATTGTTTTTTAAAAGAAATTTGTTACAATTATACCATAAACGTTTGATTTATCAACTGTTAATATTGCTAGATTTAGGAGGAATCGTTTTGAAATATACGCTGGAAGATTTAAAGGAAATTATAAAACGATTGCGTGCAGAAAACGGCTGTGCATGGGATAGGATACAAACCCACGAAACATTGCGGGAAGCAATGCTGGAAGAAGCCTATGAAGTTGTAGAGGCAATTAATCACAATGATACCGAAAATTTAAAAGAGGAATTAGGAGATGTCCTTTTACAAGTAGTGTTTCATGCACAAATTGAGGAAGAGCAAAAAAATTTCGACTTATCAGATGTAATTACAGCTATTAGCGAAAAAATGATACACAGACATCCGCATGTTTTTGGTACAGAAAAAGCAGATACCCCTGAGAAGGTTTTACAAAATTGGGAACAAATTAAGAAAAAAGAAAAAAAATATCAGACACAGACAGAAGCTATGAAAAAAATACCAGATGCACTTCCCGCACTTACCAAAGCAAAAAAAGTGCAAAAAAAAGCAAAAGAGGTTGGCTTTGACTTTGAAAATATTCAGCAGGCAATGGAAAAAGTAAAAGAAGAATTACAAGAATTGGAAGAAACCTTTTCCCAATCACAAAAGCGTCAAGAGGAAGAATTAGGGGATTTATTGTTTTCAATCGTAAATATCTCAAGATTTTTACAATTAAATCCAGAGTTTGCCTTGACAAAAGCTGTGAAAAAGTTTATAAATAGATTTGAGTGTGTCGAGCAAAATGCTCTGATGGACAAAAAAAGTCTTTCTGACATGACTCTGGAGGAGTTGGAACTGTTCTGGTTGCAAGCAAAGCACAGCAAAAGTCCAACAGAAGAATAACTTTTTTTACAAGGAGGACAAAATATGAATAAATCCGAATTAGTTGCAGCAATGGCTGAAAAAGCTGAAATGAGTAAAAAAGATACGGAAAAAGTATTAAAAGCATTTGAAGAAGTGGTTACAAACGAATTAGCAAGCAATGGAAAAGTACAATTAGTAGGTTTTGGTACATTTGATGTAGCAGAAAGAGCTGCAAGAGAAGGCAGAAATCCACAAACAGGAGAAGCAATGCCTATTCCAGCATCAAAATCTCCAAGATTTAAAGCAGGAAAAGCATTAAAAGATGCCGTAAATAAGTAAAATGTATAAGATGTCAGTGTGCATTTGTCTACTGACATCTCCTTTTTTTAAAAAACCTTGAGAAAATCTGTCTTGTTCGCAAAAATTTTTATTTTTATCATGAAGAAAGGAGCGAAAACTTTTGAGAGTAGACAAATTTTTAAAAGTATCCCGCATTATCAAAAGAAGAACGATTGCAAATGAAGCCTGCGACGCTGGACGCGTTACTATCAACGGAAAAGTGGTAAAAGCAGGGGCAGATGTAAAAGTGGGTGACATTATAGAGATTAAATTTGGTAGTCAAACAAGTAAAATTGAAGTGCTAAGTTTAACAGAATCTGTGAAAAAAGAAGATGCAGCAAGTATGTATAAAAGTTTATAAATATTGTTCTGAAATAAATATGCTGTCCATATATTATAATAAAGACAGATATTAGAGTTGTCTCTGTCTTTGTTATTTTATATTTGGAGGGGATTGTTTTGGCAGAAGGAACAAAAAGAGAGAAACATAAAATCATATTAGAAGACCGAGAAAGATTGAGTATGACTGGTGTAATAGATGTTCTTTCCTTTGATGAGGACAGTATTATTGCAGAAACAGAAAAAGGTATGCTGATATTACGGGGAAGCAATATCCATGTAGGAAAGCTAAATTTAGATGATGGAGAAGTGACAGTGGATGGTGCCATAGATACCATTGAATATAGCGAAGATGGCATTGCTAAAGGGAAAAACAGTTTATTCAATCGTATTTTTAAATAAAAGGAGTAAATGGGTATGATTCTTTCTCTCAATGAGCAGGCAAGACTTTTTTTGTTTGTCATATTAGCAGGTACTTTGATAGGTGCAACTTATGATGCTTTACGTATTTTTCGCAAAATGATACCACACAGTATGCTATTAATTCAATTAGAGGATGCCTTGTATTGGCTTGGAACAGCATTCTTTCTTTTTTTTATGTTATTGCAGCAAAATTATGGTGAAATACGCTTTTTTGTGATTATAGGCGTTTTTTTAGGTATGCTATGTTACTTTTTAACTCTAAGTCCTTTTATTAACAAAATTTCAGATAAAATTGTTGCTGCTATTCATAAGATACTACTTACTTTATTTACAATTATATTGACACCTTTTCGCTTAATTTATCTTTTATTACAGAAACCTGTTAAAAAAACAAATACTTTTTTTCACAAAAAAATGAAAAAAGTATTGCAATTTTGTAAAGGATATGTAAAAATAAAGAAAAGAAATTTTTGTAGAAATGTAAAAATATTGCTTCATAAGAAATAGCTAGAAAAAAGGAATCGTTCTTTTCAAAAAAGGAGAAATTATTATGAAAAAAGATACCAATGCAATCAAAAAAAGACGTCCTTTTGATAAAACAATCGTATTATTTTTTATGGTATTATTCTTTATTGCAGTTTCTGTCGGAATTGCAAGTCAATTAAAAGTTTACGGACAATATAAGCAAGAAGCAGAAGAAATCTTAATTCAAATACAACAAGAACAGGAAAAAAATGCAGAATATTTAAGAGAAAAAGAATATTATAACAGCGATGATTATATTGAAAAAGTAGCAAGACAACAACTGGGTCTTGTTATGCCAAACGAGGTTCTTTATGTCAATAATGCAAAAAAATAAAAAATTTAAAAAAATGTCAAAAAAACTATTGACAAATAAAAAAATGGCGTTTATAATAGGTCAAGTAACAGTGAGTTAATCAAATAAATTTTCTGGCGGAGTAGCTCAGTTGGCTAGAGCACGC
Source organism: uncultured Clostridia bacterium (assembly GCA_910583755.1). Classification (GTDB taxonomy): domain Bacteria; phylum Bacillota; class Clostridia; order Lachnospirales; family Anaerotignaceae; genus Coprocola. Next base: position 72,046 of record CAJTZO010000003.1, on the reverse strand, counting down.
GGTTCATACCCGCGGTGTCAGGGGTTCAAATCCCTTCTCCGCTATTTTTTTTAAAATGAGGCCCGTTGGTCAAGCGGTCAAGACGCGGCCCTCTCACGGCTGAAACAAGGGTTCGATTCCCTTACGGGTCAGCAAGATAAAAAAATAAGAAATGTTTTTAAGGGAGTTTAGCTCAGCTGGGAGAGCATCTGCCTTACAAGCAGAGGGTCACAGGTTCGAGCCCTGTAACTCCCATAAACAAAGAATGTGTGAATACACATTCTTTTTATTTTCTCTTTTTCTATCTCTGTTCTTTCCAAATTATTTTTGCATATCGTAAATAAAAGGACATAAGAAAGGAGAATTTCTATGGAAGTCATTACAATTTTTTTTATTGCACTTAGTTTAGCAATGGATGCGTTTGCAGTTTCTATTGCAAATGGTATTACTTGCTTTTCTAAAAAAAACGCATTAAAACAAGGGGTTTATTTTGGTTCTTTTCAGTTTTTGATGCCATTATTGGGGTGGTTTTTGGGAATTAGCATTAAAAACTACATAGAAGCCATTGACCACTGGATTGCTTTTGGTTTGCTGGCACTGATAGGAGGAGGTATGATAATAGACAGTTTTAAAAAAGAAGAACACAAAAGTGCTTTAACAAACAAAGACTTCCTTTTGCAAGCGATTGCAACAAGTATTGATGCTTTAGCAGTAGGAGTTAGTTTTGCTATTTTAGATGTTCATATTATTGAGGCATCTGCCATCATTGGTATGGTAGCATTTTTTCTTTCTTACATAGGTGGAATATTAGGGAAAAATTTAGGGCAATTTTTAGAAAAAAAGGCATCTATTGCAGGAGGGCTTGTTTTAATTGCGGTTGGAATCAAAATTTTATTAGAACATACATTTTTTTAAAAAATGGTTTATTGTGAATTTAATAAAAATTAGAATTTTTTGGAGGAACTTTTTTCTTTTGTAAAAAGTTCCTCCAGAGTCTATATTTCCGTCTGAATGTTCAGTCAAAAGTTGCATCTAATTTTCTTATACAGTTGTCAAAGTTTTTTGTCTTACTTTCTTTTAAAAAAGTAAGCGTTGCACATTAAAAATATATGTGTTAGTATGAAAAATGTGGAGGGTAAAAAATATGGAAAAAAATGATATGAATAATCCACTAGGCTTAGAGCCAGTTGGAAAATTATTAAAAAGTTTTGCTGTGCCTTCTGTTGTATCCTTTTTGGTAAACAATTTATACAATATTGTAGACCAAGTATTTATAGGACAAGGGGTAGGCTATCAGGGAAATGCCGCAACAACAGTTGCTTTCCCTATTGTAACAATTGTTTTAGCACTTTCTTTATTGATAGGTGCTGGTGGTAGCGCATATGCTTCTATCCGTTTAGGAGAAGGGAAATTTGACTTAGCAGAAAAAGTATTAGGTAATATGCTGACAATATTGATTGTATTAGGTTTTATTGTTTCTGGAATTGGCTTTTTATTTTTTGAACCAATGTTACAGCTTTTTGGTGCAACAGACACCATTATGCAATATGCAAAAGACTATTCTAGTATTATATTAGTGGGTGTTCCTTTTATGATGATAGGGGCAGGGCTTTCTAATATGGCACGTACAGATGGCAGTCCTAAAATAGCAATGATAAGTATGTTAATTGGTGCAATTTTAAATACCATTTTAGACCCGATTTATATTTTTGTATTACATTGGGGTGTAAAAGGAGCAGCCATTGCAACCATTACTTCACAAATATTATCTGCCATCATTTTAATTTGGTATTTTAGAAGAAAAGGAAGAATGAGACTTAAAAAACAGTATTTAAAACCAGACTGGAAATTTATTGCTGCCTTTTGTTCTTTAGGCGTATCTAGTTTTATTGTACAGATTGCTAATACCATGCTACAAGTTATATTAAACAATTCTCTGGTGTACTATGGGAATGCTTGTGAAGTAGGGGGAGATGTAGCATTAAGCGCTGTAGGTATTGTGTTAAAAGTAAGTGCAATACTGATAGGAATTAATATTGGCATCAGCACAGGTGCACAGCCAATTATAGGATTTAATTATGGTGCAAAAAAAACACAAAGAATCAAAGATACGTATTTACTTTCTGTAAAAATTGCAACTATTTGTTCCATTGTAGGCTGGGTAGGATGTGTCTTTTTTCCACAATATCTTTTGGTCATCTTTGGCTCTGGAGATGCAGCATTTATGAATTTTGCAGTAAAAAGTATGCGAGTATTTATGTTTGGTGTTCTTATTTCTGGAATACAAATTGTTTCTACAGGATATTTTCAAGCAACAGGACAAGCCTTAAAAGCTTCTGTTCTTTCTATGCTTCGTCAAGTAATCTTATTAATTCCACTAATTCTGCTATTCCCTCTTTTTTGGGGATTAGATGGTATTTTAGTTGCTGGTCCAGTAGCAGATATTGCTTCTGGCTTGATTGTATCCTTCTTTATACTACAAGAACTGAAAAAACTAAATGCTTAGATAAAAGAATAAACAAAAAAAGGAGATGACAATGTGGCACTGGCAGTCATTGGACAGCTTACTACAATGGTATTGCTGATGATAGTAGGATTTTTATTAAGTAAAACAGGATATTTAAAAGATACAAAGGGGCTTTCTATTGTTTTAACAAAAGTAGCAGTACCAGCAAATATGGTGGTATTATTACAAAGAGAGTATTCTCATGAAATATTAATCGGATTTTTAAAAGCAGGAGGTGGAACATTACTACTCTGTGCATTAGGAACCGTTTTATTTCTGATTGTCGGAAAATGTTTAAAAATGGACTTTCCTGAATTAGGACTGTTTTCCGGTGGCGGTGTATACAGTAATGTCATCTTTATGGGACAACCTCTTGTTACTGCTATGTTTGGAGAAGAAGGGCTAATATTTTGTGTAGCAGTTATGTTTGCAAGTAATGTATATCTGTTTACTGCTTGTTCCATCTTATTTTCTTATAAATGCGGGGTTGCAAAGCCTCCCGCTAAAATGATAAAAGATGCATTTTTCAATTTAATTTGTTTTTCTGCTATCATAGGTGTCATTCTTTTTGTTAATTCTATTTCTTTGCCAGAGCCACTTTATAATGCTTTACATTATGCTTCTATTACAACGGTCTGCCTTTCTATGATTGTTATAGGTTCTCTTTTAGCAGCAGCAAAGATAAAAGAAGTATTAAAAGATAAAACGGTATACATCTTTAGCTTTTTTACCTTAATTGTAATGCCTATAATTACAAAATTTTTAATGGGTTTTATTATGGACGGGGTAGCATTAGGTGTAATTGTAATATTGATGGCAACACCAGCAGCAGCTGCTTTGCCTTCTTTTGCAGGTGGGTATGGTAATGATGAAAAAAGAGCGTCAGAATATGTATTTGTATCAACGGTACTTTCTGTTATCACCTTGCCGCTTGCAGCAAAATTTTTATGTTAAGTTAGTAGGTGATGATAATGATAAATGATTTGATAGAGGCATTTACAAAATTAGATTGTGTAGAAGCCATTGCACTTGGGGGTTCCAGAGCATCTGATACTTATGATGAAACTTCTGATTATGATGTATACATATATGCCAAAGAACAAATCCAAGAAAAAACACGACAGGAACTGTTATCTCAATATTGTAACTATATGGAAATTGGAAATCATTTTTGGGAATATGAAGATAATTGTACTTTAAAAAACGGAATTGACATTGATATTTTATATCGCAACTTAAATGACTTTTGTAAAGGAATAGAAAACGTTGTAGTACATTGTCAACCAGCAAATGCTTATACCACTTGTATGTGGCATAATTTATTACATTGCAAAATTTTGTATGATAAAAATGGGCTTTTACAAAAAGCGCAAAAAAAATTTACAGTTCCTTATCCAAAGCAATTAAAAAAGGCAATTATACAAAGACAAATGCAATTAATGGATTCTGCTATGCCAGCATACAAAATACAAATTGAAAAAGCAATCAAAAGAAAAGACTTTGTAAGTGTCAATCATAGAGTAACTGAATTTTTAGCTTCTTATTTTGATTTATTGTTTGCCTTAAATGAAAAAACACATCCTGGTGAAAAAAGATTGATAACATTATGTCATCAAAACTGCACGATTTTGCCTAAAAATTTTGAAAAAAACTTAAAAGAATTATTTGCACATATGTTTGAAATTCAAGTAATGCACAGCATTTATGAGATAATAGAGGAAGTCAAACAGATATTATAAAGAGGTGAAACAATGGGAAAAATTTATGATGGTATGATGGGACTAGTGGTAGGAGACGCTTTAGGTGTTCCTGTAGAATTTGAAGAACGGGATAGCTTTCAGGTAACAGATATGATTGGTTATGGAACCTATCGACAGCCACCCGGTACATGGTCTGATGACAGCAGTATGGCACTTGCAACCTTAGAAAGTATTGTAAGATTAGGTTATATTGATTTAAAAGACATTATGCAAAATTTTTATCAATGGATACGTCATGCAGCATTTACACCGCATGGAAATGTATTTGATTGTGGCATCGCAACACAACAAGCAATTTTACGCTATGCAAAAGGCGAAAAATTAGAAAATTGTGGTGGGAAATCTTTTATGGATAATGGAAATGGTGCTTTAATGAGAATCTTGCCCATTGTATTTATTCCGCATACTCAAGATGATGTGGATGCAGTAGGAGGATTAACACATGCTCATGAAATTTCAAAAATAGGCTGTCGTTTGTACCTTACTGCTGCAGAACAAATCTTAAAAGGAGAATCTATTGTTTTTCCAAAGGATATCAAATATTATCGAATAGATAATCTAAAAAACGTAAACCGTGATGAAATTAAAAGTAGTGGTTATGTTGTGGATACCTTAGAAGCAGCACTTTGGTGTTTTTACACTACAAACAGTTATAGAGATTGTGTATTAAAAGCAGTCAATCTAGGAGGCGACACAGATACGATTGCAGCAGTAGCAGGTGGGCTTGCTGGCTTATTTTATGGTTGTGATGGAAAAAATGGTATTCCTGAGGAATGGATTGCTCAAATTGCCAAAAAAGAATGGATAAAAGAATTATGTGATAAAGCAGAATCTCAATTTTATTTACCATAGTCAGAATTTTTCAGGAGGTTATAACTTATGAATATCATATCAAATGTAAGAACACAAGTCCCATTGATTCATTGCATTACAAACTATGTAACAGTAAATAATGTTGCAAATATTTTACTTGCTTGTGGAGGTTCTCCCATTATGGCAGATGATGCACAGGAAGCAGCAGAAATAACATCCATTTGTAAGGGTACAGTTATCAACATTGGTACATTAAATGCAAGAACTGTTGACTCTATGATAATAGCAGGAAAAAAAGCCAATGAACTAGGGCATATTGTAGTGCTTGACCCAGTAGGAGCTGGAGCAACTACATTACGTACAGAAACAACATTCCACCTTTTAAAAGAAATTCAATTTTCTGTCATTCGAGGTAATATTTCTGAAATCAAGACAGTATATCAAGGTAGTGGCACCACAAAAGGTGTAGATGCAGATATAAGTGATAGAATTACAGAAAATAACATTGAAGAAGTCATTGCATTTGCAAAACAGTTAAGCAAAAAAACCGGTGCTGTAATTGCAATTACAGGTACTATTGATATTGTAGCAGATAGCAGCAAAGCATACATTATTCGAAATGGACATGCTATGATGTCTAAAATTACAGGAACAGGTTGCATGTTAACAGGAATGGTAGCAGCATATTGTGCTGCAAATCCACAAAATATCTTAGAAGCAACAGTTGCAGCAGTTTCTGCTATGGGCTATTGTGGTGAAATCGCTTTTGCACAAACACAAAAAGAAAATGCTGGTACTTCTAGCTTTTGTATGCATTTGATTGATGCGGTTAGTCAATTAGATGACAATGCCTTAATAGGAGGTCGTAACATTGAAAGTAGAGAATAAAACAATGCTTGTTTATGCTGTAACAGACCGTACTTGGCTAAAAGGGCAGACTTTAGAAGAACAAGTGGAACAAGCAATCAAAGGTGGTGCAACTTTTATACAACTTCGTGAAAAAGAACTAGATTATGATGCTTTTTTAGAACAAGCCATCAAAATAAAAAAAATAACAGATAAATACCATGTTCCTTTTGTTATTAATGATAATGTGGAAATTGCACTTGCTGTAAATGCAGATGGTGTTCATGTAGGGCAAAAAGATATGGAAGCAGGAGAAGTACGTAAAAAACTGGGAGAAAATAAAATCATCGGTGTTTCTGTGCAAACAATAGAACAGGCATTACTTGCGCAAAAACATGGTGCAGATTATTTAGGCGTTGGTGCTGTTTTTTCCACTTCCACAAAGCTAGATGCAAGTGAGGTTTCTTTTGAAACATTACAGCAAATTTGTAAAGCAGTTTCTATCCCTGTTGTTGCTATTGGTGGAATTTCTGCCAAAAATGTTTTACAACTAAAAAAGAGTGGGATTGATGGAATTGCTGTTGTTTCTGCCATTTTTGCACAAGAAAATGTGGAACAAGCAACAAAAGAACTTGTCATTTTAGCAAAACAATTATCTTAGAAACATTAATTTTTTCTCAAAAATCTATAGATATAGATAAAACCTTTTTTGTGGGCTCCACCCAACAGTGACCAGAATAAAATGGAGACCAACACTTTCCAACTCTCACAAGTCTTTGAAACGGCTTGACCGAAATTTTAAAATGGGAAACTAGCGTTTTGCTAAAAAGATTGATTTTATAAGGAAAAATGCTAGTTTTTCCAGGAAAGTTTTTTGTCCAACTTTTTTAAAAAAAGTTGATGGGTATAGGTGAATCCCACAAAAAAAGATTCTATTGACAAAACAAATCAGGACAATTAATGTCCTGATTTTTCCATAGCATAATTTATAAAGTATATTCCTTGTTTTTCAACCTGTTGTTTTTTCACAACATAAAATCCTCTTTTTTCAAAAAAAACTTTAGCAGTAATGGAAGATTGTACTGTAATCTTTTTTGCAGTAACCATTTGCTCTAACTTATCACAAATCGCTGTGGCAATTCCCATTCTTTGATAGTTCTTATGAACAAACAGTTTATCTATATATCCTGTTTTATCAATATCTCCAAAGCCTACTATTATTTTATCTTTTACCGCAACTAAACTGATGTGTTCTTGAAAAGACTGATTCCACTTGTTTAAATCTATCATTGTCCATACCTCTAATTGCTTTTTGGTATAATCTTTTACATTGATGGTATGAACTGTATCATAAAAAAGTTCTGATAATCTTTTACAATCAGATGATACATATTTTCTAATTTTCATTTTTTCCCTTTCTAAAAAAATTATATTTTCCAATGGGACAATAAAGCCTTTGCATACGTCATTTCACTAATATGATACATCCAGTCAAAAAATTCTGTACTAATACTTACACGATATACATCATCCTTTATTACATTTTCAGAAGTCATAAAAAATGTTTTGCTTGCTACATCTTCTTGATATAAAGTAATGGCATAACGAAAAATTGGCTCATCAGATTGATTTTTCTGTTTTTCAATTTGATAGACCGTTGTATTATTCCATATCTCTTGAAGCTGCTGTATATCACTTTCCTTGCTGATAGTAGTGGTATAATTTGTTTTTTCGTTTTTAATCGTCATCTTTGTAAAAGGCATATTTAAAAATTGTTTTAATGACATCCCTTCAAATATCGTATTAATATTTCCATAAACTTCTGGAATCCCTCTCAATTTTTCCCATCTTTCATTATGATTTTTTGGCTCTTGAATCGATAATATTTTTAAAGTATCATCCCAAAAAGTATCATAGGAAAGTAAATTTACAAATTCATCTACTGACACATAAATAGCTCCTTCTTTTTCTTCTCCATAAAGAGGATTTTGTATATCATTTATAGTAACTTTTTGAGATAAAACATTATAACTTGCATTTGCATTTAAAACTACATTTAATGTTTTAAATTCTGCCATGATATGGTTTTTATCATTGAGATAAGGTTTATTTTTTGTAAATATTACCATATTATCTTTAAAAAGTATGATATTTTTATAAAAATCTTCTTCTAAAAAAGTCTTTTTATAACTTGGATTTGTGAAAGATAAATACCTTACAAAATAATAAAAATCATTTGGTGTTTCTTCTGGAAAAAATATCCATTTATTATCATATATTTTTTCTTTGGTAACCTCTATCTCTTTACTAGGAGTATCGCCTTGATAAAATTTTACAGTATAATTGCTGGCATCCATTTTGTTTTCTCTAACATAAGCATCATACGTCATTATCTTAGAAAAATTCATTTTTTCTAAGATTTCATACATCTTTTTTACTTCTTCCTCCTTTGTAATATTCACAATATTTCCTGTTTCCTTTTCTATGATTTCTATTCTTGTTGTATTTTTGCTGTTTTGTAAGTCAAAAAACTGTTCTCTGTCCATTTCTTTCGCAAATACAATCGTATTGCACAACAAGCAAAATAACAAAATAACTATCATTTTTATTGCTTTCATATCAATTCCCCTTCCTGTAACACAAATATTTTTTTAATCATAACAATATCTTTTATTTTTGTAAATACTGTTTTTAAAAGTGTAAGATTTTTTTAACGGATTTATCTTTGTAAACAAAAATAGCACAAATGGAAAATAGAATTGCTTTCTCTTTGAAATATTTTTATGGTACTATTTATAAAAGAAAAAGAAAGAAGGGTATTTATGAAAATAGGAAATAAGATTTATCAATTAAGAAAGCTGTCTGGCATGACACAGGAACAACTAGCAGAAAAATTAAATATTTCACGTCAAACGCTATCCAAATGGGAAAATGAAAGCAATATGCCGGATATCGAAAGTATTGTACATATGTCAAAATTATTCCAAATTTCCTTGGATGAATTATTACTGGATGAAAAAGAAGAACAGATACAACAAATTACATTAGAAGACTTAGCTCGTATTTATACATATAACAGAAAAATGAGTTTACTATTGTGTACAGGATTATTATTTTTAGTAATTGGTATTCTTCTTGCAGCTTTTGAAAAAATGCTACAAAGTACGACATTAAGCTTAAATTATCTTCTATATCGTTATATTGTAACAGGTCAATATGAATCAGCACCTGTTGATTATGCCCGCTTGCTGATACCTGCCATTGTAACAGGGGTAATTGGTTTTATACTATGTGCTTGCTATTTTATAAAAAATAAAAAAAGTTAAATAGATAAGTTTCTATTGGTCTATCAAAAAAACTTTAAAAATCTTGGTTCAGTCAATGCAAAACAAATATCTGCTAGATATTTGTTTTGCATCTTCAAACTCTTTCAACACTTTTATTAGAAAATGTAATTTTCTTAAAAAGACTGATTCTATGTTCTTTTTATTGTTTCAAAAGCTCTTTTCTATATTCTTGATACTCCTCTGCTGACTCTCTAATTTCTTCATAATCTTCTTTTCTTAATTCTCGGACAACCTTTGCTGGTACCCCATAAGCAATATGCCCTTTTGGCACAACCATATTAACAGGTACAACACTTCCCGCTCCAATAATACAATTTTCTTCTATCACAGCACCATTCTGTATAATTGCCCCCATACCAATCACACAATTATCTTCTATGGTGCAAGCATGTACAATAGCATTATGTCCTACTGTCACATTATTCCCAATGATTACATCTGCATCCACTTCAACATGAATACAACTATTTTCTTGGATATTAACACCATCTTTTATAATTACCTTATGTTTCTCTCCTCTGATTACAACATTAGGATATACAATGCAATTTTTGCCTATTTCTACATTTCCTAACAAAAGGGCATTTGTAAAAATATAAGTATTTTCTCCTATTGCAGGAACAAAATTTTTAAATTTTTGAATCATTTTTTAATATCTCCTTTTTATTTTTAGCAATAGAAAAGAAGATAGTTTTGCTATCTTCTCAGTCTGTCAATAAAGTCTTTTTTTGTGGGTTTCACCCACACCCACCAACTTTTTTAAAAAAAAGTTGGACAAAAAACTTTAGTGGAAAAACTAGCGTTTTTCCTTATAAAGTCAATCTTTTTAGCGAAACGTTCGTTTCGCATTAAAGTTCTTTGAGGAGTTTGAGGGCTAGTCCTCAAGTTTTTTTGACAAGCTGAGAAAATAGTTTTACTATCTTCTTTTCTTTATCAAAACTTTAAAGGCTAAAGTATTCGCATTGCACCAGTTGGTGCAATGCGAATGTCTACTGGACATTCGCATTTTTTGTCTTTTTCACTTTAGTATTTGTCAAAATTTTCTTGCACCTTATCATAGTTATCATCATTATCATCATAATTACTATTATAGTAGCTAGTATTATCATAACTTGAAAAATCACTTGTTTCTTGTAACCTAAATTTTGATACTAAATTTCTTAATATCTGTGCTTGAGAAGAAAGTTCTTCACTAGATGCCGCATTTTCTTCTGCAGTTGCTGTTGTAGTTTGTACTACGCTAGAAACTTGACTAATACCTTCTGTTACTTGTTCAATGGCTTCAACTTGCCATGAAAAATCTGCTGCAATTTTATCTACAACGGTAACAATTCCTTTTGCACCTTCTACAACAGAAGAAAGTAAATCTGCTGTCTCACCTGCAATTTCTGTACCATTTTTTACTGCTTTGATAGAAGTTTCAATTAATGATGTTGTATTTTTTGCTGCTTCTGCACTTTTGCTTGCAAGATTACGTACTTCATCAGCTACAACCGCAAATCCTTTTCCTGCAACGCCGGCTCTTGCTGCCTCTACAGCTGCATTAAGAGCAAGAATATTTGTTTGGAATGCAATATCTTCTATTGTTTTGATAATCTTATTAATTTCATTTGAACTAACATTAATATTTTCCATAGCAGAAATCATATTTTTCATTTGTTCATTACTATTTAAAATTGCTGTTGTTACATCTGTTACTTGAGAGTTTGCTAGTTTTGTATTTTTTTCATTTTCTGTTACATGATTACGAATATCGGTTGTTGTAGCAACCAATTCTTCTACAGAGCTGGCTTGTTCTGTAGCACCTTGTGACAATACTTGTGCGCCAGTTGAAACATGTTCTGACTCATTTGCAACCAATAGCCCTGCTTGTTGGATGCTTTTCACAGTTTCTGCTAAGACATCTTGAAATTTTAAAATAGAGTTTTGAATTTCTTTAAATTCTCCTCTAAATTCAAATTCTGATGTAACATTTAACTGACCTGCTGCCATCATTTCCATTGCACGTCTAATTTCATGTACATACTTTTCTAACTCTTGCACAGAAAAATTAAGTGTATCTGCTAAAACGCCAATTTCGTTTGTAGAACTATATGGTATTTCAAAATCTAATCTGCCCTCTGATAATTTCTTGCTTGCTTCTGTAATGATTAAAATAGGATTTACAATGCTTTTCATATTATATCTAAATAATACAAGCACTGTTATAAATACAAAAACAATAGCAGCAATCGTACATTGAATAGAAACATTAGAGACCCTTGTAATCTCATTTTCACTTTCTCCTAATAATTGCCCTGTAGATTCTACTAGAGAAGTCATTTGTCCAGAAAGTGCTAAAACATACTGCTTTGTTTGTTCAGAATAAATTTGTTTTGCTTTTTCATAATCTGTATCTTTTATATCAATAATTTGTGACGCTGTAGTATGTATCTTTTCATGAATTGATTTCATACTATCTAGTTTTGCAACAACAGAAGTGGGCCATCCTGTTTGGTCTGTGTTATATAACAAATTACCAAATCCACAACTTGTGTGGTCTAAACTACCTGTAAAGGGTGTACCAAAACTTAAAAAAGATTCTAAGCCTTCTAACCATTGAAAATGCGCCATTTGTGCAGTTAAAACAGCATTATTTAAAGTAATAAATTCTTGTTCTTCTTGACTTGCTTTTTTTACACGTCCAAAACTTCCAATAGTAATAATCCCACTTATTACTACAGCAATTAAAATAGCGAATACGCGAAAAAATATAGAACGTTTAATTGACCGATTCAAAGTTATACCCCTTTTCTCTCTCTATTTTAAAAAAAGTTGCATATCAAATAAAACTTATTTGATATGCTAAAAAATCTTATATTATAAAAACATTATACATTGACTTCAGATGCATTTTTTGCTTCTTCTGGAATTTCAAACTCTGTCACTTGGTTAAAGTTTTTATTCATAAAAGAAAGCGTCATTTTATCAATCGTCATTTCCGCTCCAGAAGTATCTCCACTTGCTTGTATTAGTTTTGTGATTAAATCCTGTCCCATTGCTGTCATATCCATTTCACATTTTACTGGATATCCTTCTTCATCAATCCAAATACTAACGGAAATATCACTTAATCCGTCATATAAGGTTTCTGTATCTATATTTAAACCAGCGAATATAGACTGTAAATTTTCTAAGGTACCTGTTGCTTTTACTGCTTCTTTCATTTTCGCACTTGTAACAACACCATCATATCTTGTTGCATTTGCACCATTTACTTGTTCTGTCCCAACTTCCTTTAACCCCGTTGTACTGTCTAAATAGGTAGTAACACTTTCTTTACTATCATATTGTGCTAATTGTTCTTTAGAAACAGTTTGTTTATACCAATTATCCATAATATTCATGTATATATTGGTATTTCCGTCCATTTCATCAACATAAAATTCATTTGTTTGAGGACCTCCAAATTCTTCCCCCATATCCATTGTAGTAATTATTTTTAACTTCATAGGGTCTATAAAATTAATCATATTTATAGTTGTTTTCAAATCTAAAGATTGCTCACCCATGCTCACAGACATATTTACTATTTTTTCGGATTCTAAGTTTTTAACCTCTTGCATTTTAGCTTCTGCTGCTTTTATTACTTCTTCTGGTGCTGCCTTTGAGGTACTGCCACAAGCTACCATGGAAAGTAACATAACTATAGCTAAAAATAAGCTCATTAGTTTTTTGTAACAATTCAATTTGTATTCCTCCCTCATCGTTTTAAAATAATCGTTTCTTGTATCATTATACCACATTATAGACAATATTGTGAATCATATTTTTTAAAAATTAATATAAAAAATAATCTAAAAAAAGCTGCCGAATTTACTCGACAGCCTTTAAAATAAAATCCTAAGCGTAATACTATCAAAATTCCACAAAATTTTTTAAAAAAGTTTGCAAAATTTTTATTTGATTTCTAATGGTTTTAAGTTCCAAATTTCATCAGCATATTGTTGTATCGTTCTATCGCTAGAGAATTTTCCACTTTTTGCAACATTGATAATTGCTTTTTTTGCCCATTCTTCTTTATTTTTATAAGCCTTGTCCACTTCTTGCTGTGCTCTTGCATAATCTGCATAATCTTCCAGGATAAAGTATTCATCTGGTCTACCACCATAGCCATTTAATAAAGAATCATATATTTCGCGGAACAAATCAGGGTTAGCATCAAAAGTGCCATCAATCAATTTTGTTAATATTATACGAACATCTTGATTGATATTGTAAATTGCCCAAGGGTCATAAGAATTATCTTTATACTTTGCAATCACTTCATCCGCTGACATACCAAAGACAAAGATATTATCTTTTCCAACTTCCTCATAAATTTCTACATTTGCACCATCCATTGTTCCAATGGTCAAAGCGCCATTTAGCATAAATTTCATATTACCTGTACCAGATGCTTCTTTACTTGCTGTTGAAATTTGTTCACTGACATCAGCTGCTGGAATCAATTTTTCTGCCAAAGATACTCTATAGTTTTCCATAAATACAACTTTAATTTTTCCTTTGATGGAATCATCGTTGTTAATAACATTTGCTACACTATTAATTAACTTAATAATCAATTTTGCTCTGTGATAACCCGCTGCGGACTTCGCACCAAAAATAAAGGTTCTTGGTGTAATATTTAATCCTGGATTAATTTTTAATTGATTATATAATCCAATGATATGGAAGATATTTAAAAGTTGTCTTTTGTACTCATGCAAACGTTTTACTTGAATATCAAAAATAGAATCTGGATTAATGTCAATTCCTTTGGTTGCTTTAATGTAGTCTGCAAGTGCTACTTTGTTTTCTCTTTTGATATCCATAAATTGTTTTTGAAATTTTTTATCTTCTGCATATGGTAATAATTTTTCCAATTCTGTTAAATTGGTAATCCATCCATTTCCAATTTTAGAAGTAATTAAATCTGCTAATTTTTTGTTTGCATGGTTTAACCATCTTCTTTGGGTAATCCCATTTGTTTTATTATTGAATTTTTCAGGATAAATTTCATAGAAATTTTTTAATTCCTGTTTTTTCAATATTTCTGTATGCAGTGCTGCTACACCATTGACAGAATGACTACCTACAATCGCAAGATATGCCATTCTAATTTGTCCATCTGCAATAATTGCCATATCTCTTATTTTTTGAGGGTCATTTCCAAATCTTTCTATCAATGCTGCACAGTATCGTTTATTAATTTCTTCCACAATCTGATAGATACGAGGTAACAAACGACTAAATAATTCCATAGGCCATTTTTCTAATGCTTCAGACATAATGGTATGGTTGGTATAAGCACATATTTTTCTTGTAATTGCCCATGCTTCATCCCAAGGTATATCATTATCATCAACTAATACACGCATCAACTCTGCAACAGCAACAGCTGGATGTGTGTCATTTAACTGGAATGCAATTTTTTCAGGCAATAAGGATAAATCAGTATGTTGATTTTTAAATTTATTAATTGCTCTTTGTACTGTTGCAGAAATAAAGAAATATTGTTGTTTTAAACGTAATTCTTTTCCAGCATAGTGTTCATCAGCAGGATATAACACTTCTGTCAATGTTGTTGCAAGATTTTTTTCTGCTAATGCTTTTTGATAATCTCCTTCATTGAAAGATTTTAAATCTAATTCATTTTTAGGTCTTGCATCCCATAAACGTAATGTATTTACTGTATTATTTGCATATCCCAATACAGGATAATCATAAGGCACTGCAATAACAGACTGATACCCTTCTTGTACAAATCTATAGTTACCATCTTCTTTTTCTACTGCACGAACATAACCACCAAATTTTACTTCTACAGAATATTCATTTCTTTTAATAGACCAAGGGTCACCATTTTCTAACCAGTTGTCAGGTACTTCTTTTTGATAACCATTTTCAATTTTTTGCTCAAAAATACCATAGTGATAACGAATACCACAACCATAAGCTGGTAAATGCAATGTAGAAAGGGAATCTAAAAAGCAAGCTGCTAAACGTCCTAAACCACCATTTCCTAGCCCTGGGTCTGGCTCCATATCTTCAATAATATTATAATCAATGCCTAATTCCTCAAAAGCACCTTTAATTTCATCATACATCATTAAATTCATAATGGTGTTCCCTAAAAAACGACCCATCAAAAATTCCATGGAAAGATAATATACTGTTTTTACATCTTTTTCTTTATATTCATCATGTGTTTTTATCCATTTATCTGTAATAATGTCTTTTACTGCAAATACTGCAGCTTGGTAAATTTCTTCTGAAGTGGCATCTTCAATTTTTTTTCTGTAAAGACTTTTAACATTGCTAATAATTTCTTGTTTAATTTCTTCTTTGCTTAAATTTGTGTAACTCATCTCTAACCTCCCATGTCATAAACACCTTCATAGTGATATATTACACTTCAACTATAACAGATGTTTTGCTACATTGCAAATATGAAATAACAAATATTAACAATATACACATAAAATTTATTTTTACTGATAAATTGCCCCTTTTTTGCTGTTTAATTTGTCTATATTTTTTTCACATTATATGGGAAAAATCAGCAATATGCCAATAAAAAAGCCCATCATTCCTAAAATTGCTAACTTCATTTTTTGCTTTCCATTACATTCTTCTGGCAAAATTCCGCCACAGGCTGTCAATAAAAATAATCCACTCAAAAAAGAAAATAGAAATGTCATAAATTGTTCTATTTCTACATAGTAAAAAACAAAAACCGCTATCAAAAATACAACACAATGAAACAATCCATATTTCCTTGTTCCATAATAAAAATTACCTGTTTTTTGTTCTAAAAAAGAACTTGCTAATACGCCTAAAACCAATAGCATAGAATTTATCCAAAAAAATTCTCCTTCTAACAGAAGAGGCAAAAAACAAAAACACATAAAAGCCAAAAATAAACCATCAAAAAAACCTAACAGAACAGATAATTGTTTCCAAAATAAGTATATTAAAATTGCTGCAGAAAAGAATAACCACATATACGATAACCTCCCCCATAAAAATGGTGTTATAGTATATTCAAAATATTAGGATTTATGCTAAAAATTTGCCCCCATGGAAATAGTTTTTCTACTATCATCCCATACAACACCATTTTCTACTCCCAATATTTCAGCAGCTCCTCTTATACTAATAAAATATGCATCATTTTCTTTTTCGATTATAATATCTCTCCGGATAATTCCATTATGAACAATAGAAAAATCATCAAAATTTATCTTATATAAATACATTTCATTTATAATGCTATATCCATTTTGGTCATCATGTGGTTTTATAATGATTTGTCCAATCTTCTCCATCTGATTGAGACTTTTTATAATTTCCAGAAAATCCTCCATAGAAAGCATTGCTATATTATTTTGATTGATATAAACAGGATATTTTAATTGTCTTTGTTCTTCTTTCCATATCATTTGATTTGTTCCTATTGAAAATGTCATATTTGGAAATAATTTTTTGAAATTTTGTTTTTTTTCCGCTATTTGTTTTTCTCTTTCTAAAGTCCCACTAATTAATACTAAAAATTCTTTATTCAGTAATATATTTTCTTCTCCTGCAAACAAGTTTTTTTCTTTTGTCTTGTCCGCATTTAAAAAAAGAGAAAATGTAGGTGCATCTCTCTCAGTATATTTGTCCCCAGATAATTCACCTTCAAAACGAATATCAATTTGTGCTAACTCTTTTTTATTTCCTCTGGAAATGCGGATTGCAAAATGATTTTCTGTTTCGTTAGATACTTCTTCCACAGTTAACCCTTTTGCTTCGATGTCAAGTGTACTACTTGCAACATATTTTTCACCAACTTTACTTGTTTCAAAATAAATAACGTCACCATCTTGCAATACGCCTGCTTGGTTTTCCTTAATATGAATATCCAAAACAGGATAACACCTATACCCTACTTTATGTTCTTCTGTTCTTGAGATAAAAGTAATCTTTGCATTCCTAATATCAACTTGCTTTTCTGTATAGCGTGAATCAGAATTACTGCCACAGGCAAATACAGGAACACTCCATATCATAACAACCACACACAACACAGAAAACAATCTTTTTAATTTCATGTATATTCCCCTCTCCCTATTATTTTTTTAAGTATACTACTCTTGTTGTACCATATCAATCTTATCAATTTATTTTTTTCCATAAATAGACAATAAAGCATGGTTCCATTCTGCCCCCATCAATATCGTAACTGCACTAAAGTAAAACCACATCAAAAGTACAATGATTGCTCCAATGGAACCATAAATAACAGAATAATTTGCCATATTATCTACATAATAAGCAAACCCTATGGAAAAAGTCAGCCAAGACAAAAGGGATACCAATGCACCGGGAAAAACATATTTTCTTTTTGGTCTTTCACTAGGAGAAACATAATACAAAGAAGACAAAACACAAAAAAGGATAATTGTCAAAGGCAAAAAACGTAGCTTACTCCATAATAAAATCAGTTGTGATGGTATCACAAAAGGAACATAATTCCCTACCCACTGTAATACATTTTCACCTATTACCACAATAAAAAGTGCAACCAAGATAAACACAATCACAAACAAAATATAAGCTAACGTAAAGATTTTATATCTTACGGCTGATTTTCTGGAATTTCCCCGATATGCTACATTAATTGCGTCCATCAAGGCATTGACTGCCCTAATGGGTGACCACAAAGAAATAAGCAACGAAAATGCTAATACGGTACTACTTCTGTTTTCTGTTACCTGCGCAATACAAACATTTAAAAGCATTATCATATCTTCTGGTAAAAACTGTGATAAATGTCCTGACAAAGATACCATAGGAATATTTAAAAAACCTAATAATGTACTAATAAAAAGCAAAAAAGGAAACAATGCAAATATCAAGTAATAAGTCAATGCCGCTGCCGATTTTCCCACTTGGTCATGATGGTATCTTTCTATCAATTCTATCAAAAACAAGATTCCTTTTTGATTGCCTTTATACTTTTCTTTTAATTCCATAAATTCCTCCCTTAAAAATATTAATTTTCCATAATTTCTACGCTTTCAGTCTTTTAATGCTTCTAGCAAAGCTTTTCCAAAAGCACTTAATTCTTTTTGTTCTTCTTTTTCTGCCCTTTTTTGTTTTTTCATATAATCTTGTATTGTACTTTTAGAGGCTCCTTTTTGTTCTGAAAGTCTTTTATGCAAAGAATCTGCTTTTTCTCGAAAACCACATACACAAACATAAGTTTTTTTGTCTCCATCCCCAAATAATTCCATACGTTTATGACAAGTTGGACATCGCATATTTGTTGCTCTGCTGACATGAATTCTTTCACCACATTCTCTATCTTGGCATACTAACATTTTTCCTTTTTTTCCATTAACAGCTAACATCGGCTTTCCACAAATCGGACATTTTGTTCTCGTTAAATTATCATGTTTATATTGTTCTGTGCTATCTTTCACATCTTTTATCAAAGCATTGGTATAACCTTTGATATTCTCCATAAATTTATTTTTTTGCTGTTTTCCTTTGCTAATGGCTTCTAATTCTTTTTCCCATTTTGCTGTTAAAAGAGGCTCTCTTAAATCAGAAGGCACTAAACTAACAAGCTGCATTCCTTTTGAAGTGGGATAAATAAAAGTTCCCCTTTTTTCAATATAAAAAGAAGAAAATAATTTTTCTATAATATCTGCTCTTGTGGCAGGTGTACCAAGTCCTCCCTCTATATATTCCTTCATATGGTTATCTGTTAAAAATTTAGAAGGATTTTCCATAGCAGAAAGAAGACTTGCTTCTGTATAACGCAAAGGAGGGGTTGTTTTCATTGGTTTTAGTTGTATAGATTCACAAACAAAAGAGTCACCTTCCTTGAGTGCTGGCAGAGTTTGTTCTTCTTCCTCCCCTTCTTCTGCAACATTTGTTGTAACTGCTTTCCAGCCTTTTTCTATCACTACACTTCCTGTTGCAATAAAGGTTTCTCCCATACATTCCAGTGTTGCTTTTATTTTTTCATAAGTATAATTAGGATAAAAACAAGTTAAAAATCTTTTTACCACAAGCAAATAAATTCTTTTTTCTGCGGTACTCATGGAAACAACATCTGCACTTTGCTCTGTTGGTATAATAGCATGATGGTCTGTTACCTTACTATTATTGATACAAGCTTTTGCAATACTTTTTTTATTTTTTATAATTTCTGATACAAAAGGTACAAAATCTCCTTTGGATACTGCTTTTAATCTATCTGTAAGCGTTGGTACTATATCATCTGTCAAGTAACGGGAATCTGTTCTTGGATAAGTTAAAGCCTTATATTTTTCATATAAATTCTGCATTGCATTTAAGGTTTCTTTTGGAGACATATCATAAAATTTATTCGCATCTCTTTGTAATTCTGTTAAATCATAAAGCATTGGTGGAGGCATCATTTTTTTTGTTCGATTGACTTCTTTCACCAAAAATTTTTTATTTTTTATTTTTTCTACAATTTTTTGCGCTTTTTCTTTATCAAAAAGATGTGTTTGTTTTTTATTATCCTGATAAGTTACAAAAAATTTTCCTAAATCTGCTCGAACAATCGTATAATCTTTGGGAACAAATTTTCTAATCTCCTGTTCTCTTGCTGCAATCATTGCTAAAGTAGGAGTTTGTACACGTCCCGCAGAAAGTTGCGCATTATATTTACAGGTCAACGCTCTAGTAACATTTAAGCCCACCAACCAATCTGCTTCTGCTCTTGCTTGGGCAGAACGGTACAAAGATAAATAATTTTTTCCATCCTTTAACTTTGCAAATCCTTCTTTGATTGCCTTATCTGTTTGAGAAGAAATCCAAAGTCTTTGGATTGGTTTTTGAAAACCAACTTTTTCCAATATCCATCTTGCAACTAATTCTCCTTCCCTGCCGGAATCTGTCGCAATAATCAGAGAAGAAACTTCTTTGCTTAACAATAATTTTTTGACTACACCAAATTGTTTTGCAGTTTCTGGTATAATCTTTAATTTCATAGTTGCTGGAATCATAGGTAAGGTTTCCATAGACCACTGTTTATATTTTTCTCCATAGGCTTCTGGCTCTGCTAAGGTAACCAGATGCCCTAATGCCCAAGTTACAATATACTTTTCGCCTTCTATATATCCGCCAAACGTCTTATTACATTTTAATACTCTTGCTAATTCTTTTCCGACAGAAGGTTTTTCTGCCAATACTAATATTTTTGACATATTAATTATCCTTTCTTATTTTGAAAATGATAGGCACAACTTAACAATATCTTTTCTGGTAAAAAGCGCTCTCCAACATGTGTTATTTTCATGGTAATACCCGGTATAATTATCATTTTTCCTGCAAACATTTTTTTTAGAGCATAACTTGCTACTTTTCTACTTTTCATTCCTTTTAAACTAAAAGAAACATTTGCTCTTTCATGAAATGCAGTATCTACTGGACCAGGACATAACACAGATATTTTAACATTACTGTTTTCTTTTTGTAGTTCTTTCCAAACTGCTTCTGTCATGCGTAATACATATGCTTTGGTAGCATAATATGTTGCCATAAGAGGGCCAGGTAAAAAAGCTGCTGAAGATGCTACATTTAACAAATATCCGCTGTTTTTTTGCCTAAAATATTGTATAAACAGCTTTGTCAATAAATGCACTGCCTTTATATTCAAATCAATCATATTTAATTCTTTTTCTAATGGAATTTCCCAAAACTGCCCAAATGCACCAAAGCCTGCATTATTGACAACAATATCAATTTCCTGTTCTTTTACCATATCATATAATTTATAACAATCTTCTATTTTTGATAAATCTACAGTTATTATTTGAACTTTTGTAGGTAACTTTTTTTGTACAATTTTCATTTTTTTGGTATCTCTGGAGGCAATGATTAAATCATAACCCTTTTGGCTTAATAAAATTGCCATATCCCTACCAATCCCAGAAGTTGCACCTGTAATTAATGCTTTCATAAATTGTTTCCCTCCTCTGTTTTTTTCATTATACCGAAAGCAAACCAAAATAGCAATTTTATCCTTCGACAACAAAAAAAAGAAACCTACAAAAAGGTTTCTCTCAGCTTGTCAAAAAACCTTGAGGGCTAGCCCTCAAACGCCTCAAAGAACTTTAATGCGAAACTAGCGTTTCGCTAAAAAGATTGATTTGATAAGGAAAAACGCTAGTTTTTCCACGAAAGTTTTTTGTCCAACTTTTTTTTAAAAAAGTTGGTGGGTGTGGGTGAAACCCACAAAAAAAGACTTTATTGACAGACTGAGAGAAACCTACAAAAAGGTTTCTCTCAAAATATTAAAAAAGCCACTATAAATTTCATCGCTCCAGTCGTTGCAAAAACACACTTGGAAGTGTAAAAAAATTAAGACCTTGAGACGCTGTCTCAAACTCTGAAAGCTTTTTAAAAAAAGCTTGACCAAAAAATTTGTTCTTTGCTTGCTTTTTTTCAAGAAAGCAAATCAGGTGTACCAACGGGTATAATATTACCACATTTTGAACAAACAAGTTCTTCTTCATTTTCCATTGTTTCATCATCAACCTGAATTTCTTCCCCACACTCTGGACAAATAAAGGAATACAAATATTCTGCTTCTTCCTCATCATCACATAGGATATCATCTATATCATCATCCATGTAACTTTCTAGCATAAAAGCAATATCATCTAATACATCTAACATACCATGAAAAATTTTGCCTTCCTTACTGTCTGGGGGATAGCCGCTGCCGTCACAAAGTCCTCGTAAATAGGTAATTTTCTTTTCAAAATATTCCATGTCACAGCCTCTCTTTCCTTCATTATCATTTTGTCAATTTCACATGAAAAATGGTCATGTTTGTTTTTTATTCTTTTGCTCTACCCAAATATTCTCCTGTACGAGTATCAATTTTAATTACTTCATTTTGATTAATAAATAAAGGCACTTGTACAGTTGCACCTGTTTCTACAACAGCAGGTTTAGTTGCACCCTGTGCAGTATTTCCAGCAAATCCTGGTTCTGTATCTGTAATTTCTAATTCCACAAATAAGGGAGGTTCAATGCCAAATACCTGACCCTCATAAGAAAGAATTTTTACCATTTCATTTTCTTTTACAAATTTTAAGGTATCACCGACATCTTGTGCATTTACTGCAATTTGGTCAAAGGTTTCTGCATTCATAAAGTGGTATAAATCACCATCTGTATAAAGATATTGCATATCCTGTCTGTCAATATGTGCTCTAGGCATTTTTTCGGTTGGACGGAATGTTTTTTCTACTACGCTACCTGTTTTAAGATTTTTGATTTTGGTACGAACAAAAGCGGCGCCTTTTCCTGGTTTTACATGTTGGAACTCTAAAATAATAAAAATATCTCCTTCATATTCAATTGTTACGCCGTTTCTAAATTCACCTGCTGAAATCATGTATTTTCCTCCTTGTATTATAAAAACAAATCTTTTATTATTTTACTGGAAAATGCTAAATTTTTCAACAAAAAAATAACATTCCATTAAGATTTTTTTTGACTATTTTGCTTAAAATAAATTTTCATAACTTGTCTTTCCAGTCCTCTTTTTATTTTGGTTACAAACTGGTCACGGTTACAAATAGGTGCTGTCATAATACAGTATAACCCTGCATTGTGTCCACACCACATATCTGTAAATACTTGGTCTCCTATCATTGCTGTTTCCAGTTCTGTCAGTTTCATAGCAGAAATAGCTTTTCTTAGCTTTTTAACGCCCGGCTTTCCTGCTTTATGGACTGCTAAAACATGCAATTTTTCATTAAACTTTTTAACTCTTTTTTTATGATTATTGGATAAGATACAAATGCGGAACCCCTGTTTTTTTAGCATGGTAAAAAATTTTACGATGTTTTCATCTGGTTCTGCCACATCATAAGGAGCAATCGTATTATCAATATCAAATACGAGTCCACGAATCCCTTTTTTTTTCAATTCTTCTAAAGGCAATTCATAGATAGACGAAAGATATAAATCTGGAAAAATGATATTTAAAATATGCCCCATATTGCTATCCCCTATTCGTATTTGTTTTTTCAATGGTGTTCATACTGATGATGATTAGCCTCATGTCCTTCTCCTTGTTGATGCATACATTCCATATCAGGATTCCCCATTTTTTCCCCACTCAAATATTTTACAATTGCATCATCTGCAGTTCCTGTAACACCTGGAATTAATTCAATTCTTTTTGCACGAAGGGCACTTTTTATACCACTTTCAATATTACCACAAATGACAACATTGACAGAATGTATTGTTAAAAAGTCTGCCAAAGCCTCACTTCTAGGACCTTCTACAGGAATAAATTCCTTGTTTTTAATCAACTCTGCTTCCACTTCATAAACAGTAAATTCAGCAGCATGTCCAAAATGTTGATAAATCATACCTTCTTCTGATGGCATTGCAACTCTCATATATTATTCCTCCTCATCATATTACACAAATTACTTCACATGATTGTTATTGTAAAGCAAAGCAAGTAGCTTGTCAAATCAAATCAAAATAAAAAATGTATTTTTCTGTATTTTTTGATATAATTGTAAAATAATAATATTACTTTTTTCTTGAAAAAAGTCAGTCAATAAAATTAAAACCTTGGGCTTTGTCCAAACCTACTTTTATGTTCGAAGTTTGGGTCAAACTTTTTAAAAGGCTTGTAGGTGTTTAAAAACGAGTCCTCAAGATTTTTTGACATTTTAACTTCTTTACTTGAAAAAAGCCTGTCACTTTTAATTTATAAAAAAAGGAGTATAAAAATATGGACGAAAGAATCAAAACATTAGCAAAACAATTAGTACATCATTCCTGTCGTTTACAAAAAGGTGAAAAGGTACTTATTAGTTGTCATGGGGTTCATCCCATTCCTTTAGTAAAAGCATTGATAAAAGAGGTCTATGCAGTAGAGGCTATTCCATTTGTAGAATTAAGTACCAACAGTATTGAAAGAGAATTATTACTTGGAGCAACAGCAGAACAGCAAAAACTGATGGCAGAAGTGGATTGTATGCGAATGAAACAAATGGATGCTTATATCGGAGTACGAGGAGAAGACAATTTAGCAGAAGAATCTGATGTGCCAAATGATAAACTTTCCTTGCAAACAAGACTATATTCTAAACCAGTTCATCATGATATTCGTGTTCCACATACAAAGTGGGTTGTATTACGTTATCCAACAAATTCCATGGCACAATCTGCTCGTTGTAGTTTAGAGGCATTTGAAAATTTTTATTTTGATGTTTGTAATTTGAATTATGAAAAAATGTCAAAAGCAATGGACAATTTAGTAGAATTAATGAATAAAACAGATAAAGTAAGACTTGTGGCAAAAGGCACTGATTTGACATTTTCTATCAAGGGAATTCCTGCTATTAAATGTGATGGTCGTTGTAATATTCCAGACGGAGAAGTTTATACTGCTCCTGTAAAAGATTCCATTAACGGTACTATCAGCTATAATACGCCCTCCGAATATAACAGTTTTATCTTTCAAAATGTAACATTGACTTTTGAAAATGGAAAAATTGTAGATTTTGACGGAAATGATAAAAAACGCCTTGAAGCAATCTTTAATGTAGATGAAGGTGCAAGATATGTTGGAGAATTTGCAATCGGTGTCAACCCTTATATTACAAAACCTATGACAAACATTTTATTTGATGAAAAAATTATGGGTAGTATTCACTTTACACCTGGTAACTGCTATGATGATGCACCAAATGGTAATAAATCTGCAATTCATTGGGATTTAGTGTTAATTATGACACCAGAATATGGTGGTGGTGAAATCTATTTTGATGATGTTTTAATTAGAAAAGATGGTCTATTTGTGTTACCAGAATTAGAATGCTTAAATCCTGATTTTCTTTTCTAAAAAAAGAACCATCCATATTTGAAGGCTTTCCTTCATACAATAAAAAACTGCATTTCCTTAAAAAATTAGGAAATGCAGTTTTTTTTATTTTTCTTTAATTTTTGTTACTTGGTTACTACTATTAATGGTTAATTCTACTTCTATTTTGCCTTCATCATCCTTGTAATCTTCTAATTCATCTAAATCATCACAATTTCCGGCATTAATATCGACACTACTTTTACATTTGTAGGTATATTTTCCAGACTCTAATTTTAATGTCACTTTATTACTGCCTACATCATAAAGTTCTCCTGTTACCTTTGATACATAACCTGTAACTTTGGTAACCTTGTCATCTTTTACTGTAACATCTACATCTACGGTTTTGTCATCTTCCTCAACAGCAGTTTCTAAATCGTCAATGCTGTCAATTTCTTCTTCTCCATCATCAATATCAAAATCTGTGTCGCTTGTTGTTGCATAGGTTTTGCTACCTATTGTAAACTTTTTGCCACTTACACTTTTTACAGTGCCGCTTCCACTTGTTTTACTACTACTGGAGGATTTTGATTTTACTTCTAATTTTTCAATATAATTATCATCATCTTTATCCACTTTGACATCTGCTGTAAATTTATCATCTTTATCTGCATCATTAATTTCATCAATGATTTTTTGTAAGGATTTTGAACTTCCATTATATCGAGTGGTAACATCATCCTCTCTAATTCTGTATTCTGTACCATCATCAAAAGTAATTCTTGATTTCGTCAATTTTTTGATAGTACCAGAATATTCATAACTTTTTTCTTTTGTAGTTGCATCAATCTTTATAACTTCTCCTCTGGAATCTAAAGTCAATTCCACTGTAATCTCTGTAATCTCTTTATCTTCATATTTTTCAATCAAATCTTTTAACTTTTTATCTTTCTTATTGATAATAACTTCAACATCTCTTGCAATATAATGAAATTCTCCTTTTGCTATACGAATTTCATCTTTATTCAAACTTGCAATTCTTCCTTTTAATACTTCCTCCTTCTTTTCTGTTTTTGGTGGAGCAGTATTTATAATCATTTTGGTTATTCTGGAACCATTATATGTAATTGTTACACTCATTCCAATTTTTACATCCTTAAAGTTTCCTGTAGTGCCATCTTTGTAGGTGGTTGGCACATTATTGTCTCCCATATAACCCATTACTTGTTTACCATTAAAAAGTGCTATCATAACATTTGCACCTGTTACTTGCATTTGCTCTATTTGTGCTGTAAAGGTGCCTGTTGTTGGCATATCAAGAGTCGTATTTGTATTCGGCTTAGATGTTGTGGTACCCGGTGTTGTGGTTCCTGGTGTTGTAGTTCCCGGTGTCGTAGTACTTGGTGTTGTAGTTCCTGGCGTCGTAGTTCCTGGTGTTGTAGTACTTGGTGTTGTAGGTTCTACTGGTTTGGCTACATTTTTAAGCATATCATTACTTTTTGTCATCATAACAGCCATTTCTGCGCGGTTGATTTTATTTTTAGGATTAAAATTTCCCAAGTCATCACCAGAAAGGATACTTTTATCAGAAAGTAAGGCAATATATGCTACCTTATCTGTCGCAATACTGCTATTATCCTGAAATTTTGTTGTAGTGCTGTTTGCAGAACTACTTTTATCTACAGCTGCAATTGCTTTCCCAATCATACCTGCAACTTGTTCTCTTGTTGCTTGTACGGTTGTAGTACCTGATACAAATGTCTTTATTTCTGCCTCTGTAATCACACCGGTTTCTAAACAATAAGAAACACTCGGATAAGCCCATTCTGGAATATTTGCACCTTTTAAAACAGGATTCCATTTTGTAGTTAAATCAGTTTTATTTTCTAAATGATTGGTTGCTTTTAATAAATTATAAACAAGTTGAGCAGTTTCCACTAAAGTAACAGGGTCTTTCGCACGGAATATCATATTGCCATCAAGATTTTCTCCCACCATCAAGCCATTATCTGCTACTTGATTAATATATGTTTCAACACCCGGCCATGGCACATTGTTAATGTCGGAAAAATTAGCACCAAAACTTGCAACGGTTGTAGACAGTGACATAGCACCTGCTAACAAAAAACTAAAATATTTTTTCATGCAACTACCTCCTAAATCTAATATAGATTTAATATAAATTTAATTTTGTTTTTATTATAGCAGGCTTCTTAAGCTTTGTCATTGTTAAATAAAGAAAAAAAGTTTTCAATTTTATTACAATTTTTAAAGACCTTCCCAACTTTTAAGCTAAAAAGTTGAATAAAAAACTATTATACAAAAACTAACATTTTTCTACTACAAACAGAACAATAAAAAATTTATCTGCTTTCCGTTGTTGTTTTATTTATAGGAAACACTCAAATTCCTATCCTATCAGTAAAACAAAATTTTGCACAAAAGTTCTTTGTTTCCTTCTTTCAAGAAAGTAAACTTCTTTCTTTTTCCATCTTTTCAATCATTGCTGTAATATTTTCATTTGCAGTGATTGCCGTACTATCAATATTTTTGTCCGCCTCTTTGGCTAAAATATCCGCCTCTGCCTTTAGATTGACAACATCTTTTTGGCTATTTTCTTTTAAGCGTAATCCAATTAATGCGGTTTTTCCTTCTATTATGACTGCTACCTCTTGTATTTCATTTATTTTTAATATATTTTGTTTGATTTCTTTTGCTCTTTCTGCTTTTGTTTTCCCTTCTTCTAATTCTGCTGCTTTTGCAATACGGATTTGAGAAAGATTATTTTCTAAGGTTTTGGACTGGCAACCTGCTAATGCAATGCTACAACAAAAAATGCTAAAAACAATTTTTTTCATATCCACACAAATCCTTTCTATAACGTTAAAATTAGTATGTTTCTATTTTTCTATTTTATAATCATAAAATTTTGTCATTTCTATTCTGTTTTTGATAAAATTGTGGTATACTACATATACTTATGGATGTAAAATGATAAAAGAGAGGACTTGATTTTTATGTACGAAAATAGAAAAAGACACCATGAAAATAAAAAAAGACATTACAGAGTAGCACAAAGAGACATCTATGAAGACCCATGTGAAGGTGTTTATGTGACAAAAGAAGAACAGCAAAAATATTTCATTGTAACAGCAGCCTTAGTGCTTCTTTCTTTTTTAGGTGCCGTTGCGATTATATTAAAAAAGAAATGAAATCATTCTTTTGAATTTTTTGTATGGAACACACTCTACCATCATATAATATATGGAAAGGGTGTGTTTTTTTGGCTAAAAAAATGGTTACTATGATTTTTATTTATATTATTATTGCAATGATAGTATTGCCTGCTTTTATTACATATTGTTCTTATCATTCTCATTCTCCAAAGGAAACTGAAACAGCAAAACCAGAAGCAGAACTTGCTTCTCCTGAAATTATAAGAGCATCAGAATTAGAAAACTACATTAAGGGAGTTGTAGCTGCGGAAATGCCCGCTCTTTTTGAACAAGAAGCACTCAAAGCACAAGCAGTTTCTGCTCGTACCTATGCAGTACGTAACATGAAAGAAAGAAATTCTAATGCTGTTCCTTACAACATTGGACAAGCGTATCTTTCTATGGAAGAAATGCAGCAAAAATGGGGAGATAATTTTTCAACTTATTATAATAAAATCAGTGAAGCAGTAGACAGTACAAGAGGGGAAATTATGACATATGAAAATGAGCCTATTTTAGCAGTATTTCATGCAGAAAGTGCAGGCAAAACAGAAGCAGCAGAAAATGTATGGACACAAGAAATTCCTTATTTAAAAAGTGTAGACAGCAGTTTTGATAAAAATGCACCTAACTTTGAAACAAGTATCAGCTTTACTTATGATGAATTTATCAAACGATTTTCTAATCAATACCGCGACTTGTCCCTTCACAAAGATACACTACCACAACAACTAAAAATATTAAGCCATACTCCTGCTGGATATGTACAGCAAATGCAAGTAGGAAATCAAACTTTAACAGGTAGAGAAGTAAGAGAAACATTACATTTACGCAGTAGTAACTTTACAATTCAAACAGAAGATAACACAATTATTTTCACCACAAAGGGGTATGGACATGGTGCTGGCATGAGTCAGTATGGTGCAGAGTTTATGGCAAAAGAGGGAAAAACATATCAACAGATATTGCAACATTATTATACAGGAATTTCTTTTTCTGTTTATGATAGTAAAGAAACATGAATAAAAAGAGAATCCTCCGGGCAATACTATTGCTGGAGGTGTTACACATGAACAAAAATTATTATCGTATCTTATGGGGTTGTCTTGCTGTTGTAGTCATTGCTGGAGGAATCTTTTATTTTGTTGGAAGAGATACTCAAACACAGCAAAACACACAACAAACAGAACAAGCCACACAATCAAGAGCACATCAAGTTATTATTAATCAAACGCCTGCATTAGAAGAAGCAATGGCAGAAAGAGAAGCGGAATTTTCTGAAACAGCAGAAGCAGGATTTTCTGAACCAACAGAAACACAAGAAATAATTGCAGAAGCACCAAAAACTGCAACAGGACAAACAGAAAACACAAACACACAAGAGAAAAAAGAAGAAACAAAAACAGAAGAAGCAAGTATTTTTAAACAGGAATTGCTTTTTGCCATGCCTTTAGCAGGAAATATTGTTATGGATTATAGTGTAGACCATACAATTTATGATGCTACCTTAGACCAATACCGCACCAATGACCATATCTCTATTGAAGCCAAAAAAGGGGACAGTGTCAAAGCAGCAGAAGATGGAACAGTAGAAAGCATTCAAACAGATGATGAAAGAGGCGTTACTGTAGTAATTAACCATGACAATGGCTGGCAGACTACATACAGCCAATTACAAGAGGATGTAGTAGTCAAAGAAGGAGATAAAGTAAAAAAAGGACAAGAAATTGGTTTTGTAGCTGAACCTACAAAATATAGTGTTGCACTAGGGGAACATGTGGATTTTTCCATTGCAAAAGATGGTATTAAACTCGACCCTAAAAGCAATGTGGCAGAATAATACTTTTAAATAAGCGTTTGAGAGCAATACTCTTAAAGTTTTTTGACAAACGAAGGGCGTTAAATATTTTGTTTAATATCCTTTCAGCTTGTCAAAAAACTTTGAGGGCTAGCCATCAAACTCCTCATTTTTTCAAAAAAGAATCAAAGAACCTTAATGCAAAACTAATATTTCGCTAAAAAGACTGATTTGATAAGGAAAAACGCTAGTTTTTCCATGAAAGTTTTTTGTCCAACTTTTTTTAAAAAAGTTGGTGGGTGTGGGTAAAACCCACAAAAAAGGACTTTTTTGATAAATTGAGGGCGTTAAATATCTTGTTTAACGTCCTTTGTAATTTTTTGTCTATCTGCCTAACTCTTTACAAATTCTTTCAATTTCTCTATAATAAGACATATTGAACATAAGGAGGAACAAAATAATGATAAAACTCTATGATAGTGGTGCATATCTCATAAACGGCAATGAAATCATAGCAGATGATGCCAATGCTGCTGCAATTTTACAACAAAAAACTGGAAGTTCTCTTTCCAAACAAGAAGCCTCTCAACATACAATGGCTTACACGATTTTAAAAAATCATAATACAGTAGAAGATATGGAACATCTAAAAATTCGTTTTGATAGAATGGCATCTCATGATATTACATATGTTGGCATTGTACAAACCGCACGTGCTAGTGGTTTGGAAAAATTCCCTATGCCCTATGTATTAACAAACTGTCATAACTCCCTTTGCGCAGTTGGTGGTACAATTAATGAAGATGACCATTTATTTGGCTTGTCTTGTGCAAAAAAATATGGTGGTATTTACGTTCCAGCACATCAAGCGGTTATTCATCAATATATGAGAGAAATGATGAGTGGTGTTGGCAAAATGATACTTGGTTCTGACAGTCATACTCGTTATGGTGCATTAGGAACCATGGCAATCGGAGAAGGTGGCCCTGAATTAGTAAAACAACTTCTTTGCAAAACCTATGATATTGACCGCCCACAAGTAGTAGGTGTTTATTTGACAGGAAAACCCATTCCAGGTGTAGGACCTCAAGATGTTGCACTTGCTATTATTGGTGCTGTCTTTGAAAAAGGATATGTAAAAAATAAAATTATGGAATTTTTTGGTGATGGTATTGAAAATATCAGCGTGGATTACCGTAATGGCATTGACGTTATGACAACAGAAACAACTTGCCTTTCATCTGTATGGAAAACAGATGAAAAAGTAAAAGATTGGTATACTTTACATGGCAGACCAGAAGAATATGCTTTACAAGAACCCGGAAAAATAGCTTATTATGATGGTATGATAGAAGTAGATTTATCTAAAATACGCCCTATGATTGCGATGCCTTTCCATCCTAGCAATGTTTATACAATAGAAGAATTAAATGCGAATTTAATAGATATTTTAGATGAAGTAGAAAAAACAGGTACAAAACAACTAGATAGTGATAAAATTACATTCACATTAAAAGATAAAGTAAAAAATGGCGCATTATATGTAGAACAAGGTGTAATTGCAGGTTGTGCAGGTGGCACTTATGAAAATATTTGCGATGCAAGAGATATTTTAAAAGGACATTCGATTGGTACAGATGAATTTACATTAAGTGTTTACCCATCTAGTCAACCTGTTTTTGTAGGTTTAACAGAAAATGGTGCCATTGCAGATATTATGATTTCTGGTGCAACGGTACGCTCTGCTTTTTGTGGTCCATGCTTTGGCGCTGGTGATGTACCAGCAAATAATTGTTTAAGTATCCGCCACTCTACTAGAAACTTCCCGAACAGAGAAGGTTCTAAAATCACAAATGGACAAATTGCTTCTGTTGCATTGATGGACGCACGTTCCATTGCTGCAACGGCTGTAAACAAAGGTAAATTGACACCTGCAACAGACCTTGCTGTTGACTACACCAAACCAGAATATCATTTTAATGGTGATATTTACAAAAACCGTTGTTATTTTGGGTTTAATGCTCCTGATGCTACAACTGATTTAAAATTTGGTCCTAACATTACGGACTGGCCTGCTATGAGTCCCTTAACAGAAAATATTGTGTTAAAAGTAGTTTCTGTCATTACTGACCCTGTAACAACAACAGACGAACTTATTCCTTCTGGGGAAACATCTTCTTACCGTTCCAATCCACTTGGTTTGGCAGAATTTACCTTGTCCAGAAAAGACCCTGCTTATGTTGGTCGTGCAAAGGAAGTACAAAAAGCAGAAAAAGCTCGTATTGCTGGAGAGACTCCAACAGAAGTTTATCCAGAATTAAAAGAAGTTTTTGCTACAATCCAAAAACAATTTGATATCAATGAAAAAGAAACTGGCATTGGCTCCACTATTTATGCTGTAAAACCTGGTGATGGTTCTGCAAGAGAACAAGCTGCAAGCTGTCAAAAGGTGTTAGGTGGCTGGGCAAATATTGCTAGTGAATATGCTACCAAACGTTACCGTTCTAATTTGATTAACTGGGGAATGTTACCTTTCTTACTGGAACAAAAAGAACTTCCTTTTGAAAATGGAGATTATATTTTTATTCCAAATATTAGAAAAGCTGTTTCTGAAAAACAATCAGAGGTAAAAGCCTATGTTGTTGGTAAAAAAATGCAAGAATTTTCTTTAAAATTAGGCGATTTAACAGAGGATGAAAGAAAGATTATCCTTTCTGGCTGTTTAATTAATTTTTATAAAGAATAAAGAAAAAAAGAACCTTTCTATGTTACGGAAAGGTTCTTAGTCTGTCAATAAAATCTTTTTTTGTGGGTTTCACCCACACCCACACAAAACTTTAGTGGAAAAACTAACGTTTTCCTTATCAAATCAATCTTTTTAGCAAAACGCTAGTTTCGCATTAAAGTTCTTTGAGAAGTTTGAGAGCTAGCCTTCAAGATTTTTTGACAAGCTGAGAATCTTTCTACGTTATGGAAAGATTCTCTCTTTTTTAAAAAATAGGAGTATAAAATGGAACAATATAATATTTTAAAAATACAACAAAATTCTACACTTATAGATAAAGCAGCAAGCTGGTTTTCTGAAAAATGGAATATTAGCAAACAGGAATATATAGAAAGCATGAAACAATGCGTCAAAAATAGCATACCACAATGGTATCTTTTGATGGAGGAAAATACTATCATTGCTGGGATTGGTGTAATCGAAAATGATTTTCATAATCGAAAAGATTTATCTCCTAATGTATGTGCTGTTTATGTGGAAAAAGAGTATCGTTGTCAAGGGATTGCAGGAAAAATACTGCAATATGTTTGTCAAGATATGAAACAAAAAAATATAGATACTCTTTATTTAGTGACAGACCATACTTCTTTTTATGAACGTTATGGTTGGACATTTTTGTGTATGGTACAATGTGAAGGAGAATCTAGCTTGTCAAGAATGTATTTCAAAAAGTTGTAAGAAACTTTTAAGAATTTTGGAAGAAATATATGCTATAATCTGTAAAAATAATGTATTTTGAAAGGGAAGTACAAAAATGAAAAAATTATTTTTTACAACATTAGCCTTAACATTGGGTATGCTGGGAACCACTTTTGGTATGGAAAAAACAGAAACCGAATTTTTTTATATGGGCAGAGATATGAAATTAGAAAATGCTATTTATACAGAAAACAATGCCTATTATGTGCCATTAAGAGAATGTGCAGAGCAAATTGGGGCAACAGTAGCATATATCCCTCATTCTACGATTGTCATAACATTAAATCCTGCAAGAAGCATTACCTATGATTTGAATACTGCAACTGTATCTGTAAATGGCATCAAACCAGAAGCGGGAAATGTTCAAAACATCAATGGGGTGTCCTATGTAGAAGCAAAACAATTTTACAAACTTTTGGGCTATGAAGCAATAGAACAAGAGGAAAATGGTAAAAAAATATTGAGAGTAACAGAATATGGAAGGCAAAAGGGAAACTACAATGCTTCCAATTTTAATACAAGTCTTTCTTTGCTC
Organism: uncultured Clostridia bacterium; assembly: GCA_910583755.1. Lineage (GTDB taxonomy): Bacteria > Bacillota > Clostridia > Lachnospirales > Anaerotignaceae > Coprocola. Next base: position 37,874 of record CAJTZO010000003.1, on the reverse strand, counting down.
CAAGCCATAGAAAAAAATCAAAATGGCGCTGTTTGCCCTATTAGTTTAAAACTTGCACTGGCTATGGTAGCAAATGGAACAACCGGACAAACACAGCAAGAAATCTTAAAAACATTGGGATACCATACAGTAGAAGAGTTAAATCAGTTTGTTGCAGAAACAATGATGTGGACAGTACAAGAAGCAAGTGGTGATTATTATAAAAAAGACAATGAGGGTATGATACAATTTGCAAATGGTTTATGGCGTAACAGCAGTTTACAAAATGCAGATTTTAGCGAAAGTTTTAAAAATCGCATCAAAAATTTTCAGGCTGTTTCTGGAACAGTTACAACAGATACTGCATTACAGGTTATTAACGAATGGGTCAAGCAAATGACACAAGGCATGATTCCTAAAATTATAACTGATGCCAATTTTGAAACAGCTTTAATCAATACTGCTTATTTTAAATGTACTTGGATGAAACAATTTCAAGAAGAAAAAAATACAAAGGGAACTTTTTATAATATAGATAATACACAATCTGAAATTGATTTTATGAACCAAAAAGAAAATTTTTATTATTGCGAAAGTAATGGCTGGCAAATGTTAGGAATCCCCTATAGTGATAATAATTATCAGTTTTATCTCTTTTTACCAGAAAAAGAGAATCAACAATCATTAAATGATGAAACCATCAACAGGCTTTTGCAATGTCAAGAAATGATACAAGTAGATGTTTCTATTCCAAAGTTCAGCATGGAAAGTAATTACGATTTAGAAAAAACACTAAAAGGAATGGGAATCAATGCTATGTTCCAAAATTTTGAGGATTTTAAGGAAATGTATGCAGATGGAAATGGAAAAGTCATTACCAATGCCTTGCAAAAGGTAAAAGTAGTCATAAATGAAAAAGGAACAGAAGCAGCAGGCGTAACAGCGTTGACAATGGGTAGAGGAATCGATATGACAATACCACCAGTATTCAAAGCAGATAGACCCTTTACTTACATGCTTCTAAAAAACACAGGAAATGGACAAAAAGAAGTGCTTTTTGCTGGACAATATGTAACAGGAAAATAAAAAAAAATCCTTGAGGTATTATCTCAAGGGTTTTCTTTATGTTTACAAAACAACAAAATAGCTAAAATAGAAACAAGTCCTTCTGTTACAGGATAGGATAACCATACACCCACCATTTTCCATAAAACAGACAATAAAAGTATCATAGGTAAAATAACAATAAGCCCTCTTAATAAAGAGATAATATGTGCAGAAACCACTTTTTCTGTAGAAGTAAAAAAAATAGATAATACAGTATTGAATCCTACAAATAAGGTTGCAGTAAAATAGAGTTTTAATCCAGATACTGCTATTTGCTTCATTTGCAAGTTATTTTCACTATTAAATATTTGAACAATCGTTTCTGCAAAGCAAAAAGTCATTCCATAAATCATAAAAGAACAAATTAATACCATAACAAGGGCATACTTTAACACTTTTCTTATGTTATCATACTCTTTTTTGCCATAATATTGACTAAAAAGTGGTTGTACTCCTTGTTCCATTCCAGAAAAAACAGCTACCATAACAAGGGATAAATTAGCAACTACTCCATAAGCAGCAACACCAACATTTCCCTGCAAACCAAGAATAACTTTATTAAAGGCTATCATTATGATGCCAGAAGATAGTTGCACAACAAAAGAAGGAAATCCCATTAAAAATACCCATTTTAAACTATTTAAATTTATTTTTTCTTTTATAATACAAAATTCTGTTTTTTTAGAAAAACAATAAAATAGCAATAATAAAATACTAAAAACTGGTGCAAGTACCGTGGCAAATACTGCACCAAAAATTCCCATTTGTAAAGGAAACATAAAAATATAGTCCAGTATAATATTAGAAAAACTGCTAAGCAACATAGCAGCCATAGATAACTGTGGTTTTCCATCATTTCTAATAAAGCAAATTAATATATTGTTTAATAAAAATGCAGGTGAAAACAAAAGTAATACTTTAACATATGTATTTGTCATATGAAGCACAGTATGGTCTGCTCCTAAAAATAAACAAAGCCTTTTAGACAACCAAAAACCAACCAACATAAACAACAAGCCAAAAAAAATCATGCTATAAAATGTATTTGTAAAAATAATATTCATTTGTTTTTTATTTTTTTGTCCTTTATAAATAGCATATTTTGTTGCCCCACCTATTCCTAGCAATAATCCAGTACCATGAATAAAACTATATACTGGAATTGCTAAATTTAAAGCTGTTAATCCTTTTGTTCCTAATCCCTTGGAAACAAAAAAGGTATCTGCAATAATATAAGCAGAAAGTCCCAACATGCCAAGAACGCCAAAAAAAGTGTATCTACAAAATTGTTTTAATACTATTGATTGATTCATATTTTTTCTTTTCCTTTCCTTTTTAACTTTTATTATAAAAAACGTCAGTATTTTCTATCTTCTAAGACCTAACGATAGAAAAACTGACGTTATCCTTTACCCGGTGGCAAAAAACAATATTCACTTAATATTATTTTATCATAGTAAAAGAATAAAAGCAATTTAAAATAATATTTAACAAATAAAGTTTCAATATTTTTCAAAGTTTTCTTCCCTTTGTTTTAACAATTCCATAAATTCTTGCCCTGTAATTGTCTCTTTTTCCAACAAAAATGTTGCAATTTTATGCAAAGCAGGCTGATTGTTTTCCAAAAGAGAAATTGCTTTTTTATGACATTCTTTAATAATCCGTAATACTTCCTCATCTATTTCGGCAGAAGTAGTTTCTGCACACTGACGCACATTTCTACCATCCAGATATTTATTTTGAACACTTTCTAATCCTACCATATCAAACCGTTCACTCATACCATACTGTGCAACCATGTTTCTCGCTAATTCTGTCGCTTTTTCAATATCATTAGAAGCACCCGTTGTAACCATATGAAATATCACTTCTTCTGCTGCACGTCCTGCTAAATAAGTAGTAATTTGGTCTAAGATTTCCTCTTTATTCATTAAATATTTTTCTTCTTCCGGCATTTGCATGGTATAACCTAGTGCACCCATTGTTCTAGGAACAATGGTAATCTTTTGTACAGGTTGTGTATTTTTTTGCAATGCAGTTGCTAAAGCATGACCAACTTCGTGATATGCAACAATTTTCCTTTCACTTTCTGTCATAATACGGTCTTTTTTCTCTTGACCAGCAATAATAATTTCTACCGCTTCCATTAAATCACACTGTTCTACTTTTTTCTTTCCAAAACGTACCGCACGTAAAGCTGCTTCATTTACAATGTTTGCTAAATCCGCACCTGCTGCACCACTAGTACCTAACGCAATTTGATGTAAGTCCACATCATGATTTAGTTTTACTTCTTTACTATGCACTTTTAAAATATCTTCTCTCCCTTTTAAATCAGGCTTATCTACAATTACCCTCCTGTCAAAACGACCCGGACGTAAAAGTGCTTTGTCCAATACTTCTGGACGGTTGGTTGCACCCAAGATAACTACACCTTTTGATGCATCAAAACCATCCATTTCTGATAATAACTGATTTAAGGTTTGTTCTCTTTCGTCATTACTTCCCATTTGGTTATCACGACTTTTTCCTATCGCATCAATCTCATCAATAAAAACAATACAAGGGGCATTTTCTAACGCCTGCTTAAACAAATCTCTGACACGGGAAGCACCCACACCAACAAACATTTCTACAAAGTCAGAACCAGAAAGAGAATAAAAAGGAACATTTGCTTCCCCTGCAACTGCTTTAGCAAGCAAAGTTTTACCTGTACCGGGAGGACCAACCAATAAGGCACCCTTTGGCAACTTTGCGCCAATTTCTGTATATTTTTGTGGTTGATGTAGAAAATCCACAATTTCCCGCAAAGACTCTTTTGCTTCTTCCTGTCCAGCAACATCTGCAAAAGTTACTCCTGTCTCTTTCTGTGCATAAATTTTTGCAGTGTTTTTTCCAAAGCTCATAGGACCTCCTACACCACCCATTTTTTTGCTTACAGAACGAAGGATTAAACCAGAAACCACATAAATTAATAAAAATGGTAATGCCCATGATGCTAAAAAGCTAACAATCGGGGAATTATTTTGTACCTCACGATACTGTGTTGCTCCCGCTTTGATAATTCTATTTGTCAGCTCAGGGTCATTGACCAAACCAGTATAATATTGTTTTGCCATATTATAGTATCCTGTAACATTTGCCTCATCTGGTACTTTTTCTGTAATCAATAAACGGTCTGCTTGTATCTCTACCATATCTACTTGTTTTTTTTCTAGCATCGTTAAAAATTGTGTATAAGTAATCTCTGTTGCTTTTCGCATGGTCATAGAAGATACAAAAATATTAAAAATAGATGTAAAAATGACAGCCATAATCATAAAACTGATTAAAGTTTTCATGTCACTTTGATTTGAATTTTTATTTTCTGATGACATCATTATCCTTCCTTTTTTCAATACATTTATGTAATAACATACGTGCTTTTTCAATGCTTGTCTGAAAATCCTGAATCTGTCTTCCAACTCCTTTAAACTTTTTTGTAAAAATTAGTATTTTACTCCACTTATCAAAATGTGGTTTATTATAAATTTGGAAAAAATCGGAAGTTCCTCAGCTTATCAAAAAATCTTTATACGAAACTAGCGGATTGATTTTATCAGGAAAAACGCTAGTTTTTCCTGATAAGTTTTTTGTCCAACTTTTTTTAAAAAAGTTGGTGGGTATGGGTGAAACCCACAAAAAAAGACTTTATTGACAGACTGACTTTCTTTCAAAAAAGAAAGTGATAAAAAATACTTTCAAAAAATAAACCAACACCAAACCATACGGGTGCATAATCCAAACGGATAAATCCATTGACTTGATATTTACATTGGCTATAGTCCCAAGGACAGACTCCTGCAAAATGTTGTAATCCCCAACCAGAGGCATATTCTGCCATGTAGATACAAAGCATATAAACCCCTCCTCTCACCACTGGAGGAAATTCTGCTAAAAAAAGAAATAATGGCTGCAAAAAAATTGCCATGCCATAAATAGGAAACATCCATAGGGAAGTTTGCCCCATCAAAGAATAATCTTTTTTCAGCAGAGAATGAAGCCCTGTCCATACAATTTCCATCATCCAACCTAACATACCATAAATAAAAAATCCTGTTATCATAACAATAGTATGCGGAAAACATTGTATTTTTATACTTATCTCATTTTGTCAAAAATAGGATTGACATAGGTAGATAGTCGATATATAATATATATAGATAATCGATATATTAAATCTTTATTTGAAGGAGGAATTGTATGATTGACAAAAGTTTATTAACTGGTTCTACAACAATGCTTTTATTAAAATTATTAGAAGAAAAGGACATGTATGGCTACATGATGATAGAGGAATTGGCAAAAAAATCAGATGATACCTTTTCTTTAAAAGCAGGCACCTTATACCCACTTCTCCATGCTATGGAAGAAAAAGGCTTTGTAACATCTTACGAGGCAAGCAGCAATGGCAGACAAAGAAAATATTATAGCATTACCAAAAAAGGAAAAGGACATCTCAAAGAAAAAAAACAGGAATGGAAGCAATACAGTTCCGCTGTCAACAAAGTATTGAAGGGAGGTACAGCATTTGCTTATTAAGGACTATTTAGATACCGTTTGTGAACAAATTCGCTTTCAAAAAGCGCACTCTTTTGTCAAAAAAGAATTAAAAGACCATATTAATGACCAAGCAGAAGCCTTTGTATTCAGTGGTATGGATGAACAAACAGCAATGCAAAAAGCGATTGCAGAAATGGGTGACCCTGTTACTATTGGAACAAAATTAGATAGAGTACACCGCCCAAAATTAGAATGGAGTTTTATTGTATTTATTATTGTTTTTTCTTGCTTTAATCTAGGAATACGTTTTATAGTACAGCAAAATAATCCTGTTTCTCACTATGAACATTTTATCAGTGTTCCTATGATACTTAGTATCTTATTTGGTATTTTGGTTATGATAGCAGTTTATTATGTAGATTTCACCATACTAGCGAATCATTCTCAAAAAATTTATCTGTTGTATCTTACTATAATGATATTCGTACACATTTACTTAACTTTTTTGGGAATTAGTGTAAATGGTGCTTTGGCTTATATTGATGTACCATTTGGTACGTTTAAAATTCCTTCTTTGTTATATCTTTTTCCAGTGATATTAATTGGTTTATTATATGATTGCCGTGGAAAATCTTACCATGCAATTTTATTATGTGGAGCGTCTTTTTTACCACCAGCTTTTCTTTCCCTTAATAAAGGAAATAATGCTGTTATTCTTGTTATTGCTATGGTAAGTGTGCTGTTGATTGTAATGAGTATTTGTAAAAATTGGTTTGCTGTTAAAAAAAGTTTTGCTTTATTGCTATTTTTACTCCCAACAACAATCATAACAATATATTTTTCTTTTCTTATATCATATTTTCATAATAGACTAATCAGAATTTTTGATATTATAAAAGGGACAGAACAAACTTATTCCATGGAAATATTACAAAATAATTTAAAAGGGGCTTCTTTGTTTGGTATGGGAGAATTGTTTTATACACCAAAAGGGGATTTTATACAACTGCCTATGGTATTAACAAAAGATTATTTTACCGCTTATATTTTATATTATAGTGGTTGGATTATTTTTATCATTTTTTTGGTGATATATTGCTTTTTTATTGGAAAAGGATTTCTATTAGCATGGAAGCAAAAAAGTCAACTAGGTTCCATGACAGCATTTTCAGTGCTTTTGACCATTGTATTTACAATGCTCTGGAACCTTATTTTTAGCAGTGGTCTTTTGGTTGATATTAACCCTTTGGAAATTCCTTTTTTCTCTTATAGTGGTAGTGCAAATATTATGTTTTTTATTTTAATGGGCATTTTGCTTTCTGTTTTTCGTACTGGTGCTGTCACAACAGACAACTGCATTAAAGTGGAAAAAAAGACTTTCATTACTTTTTCGGAAAACGATATTAATATTTCTATTCCACTTCCTTCTAAAAGAAAAAAAAGACTGTAAGAACTCCGGTCTGCATTTTGCATTGACCGGAGTAAAACATAAACAAATACGCTCAAGGTTTTATAACACTTGCCAAAACTTCTGCTAAGGGTTCCATTGCATTGCGTGCTTCTTCTTTGGTATTCATTTGACTACCTACTTCTATCAACAGAGAACGTGCCTTCATGTGCAGACTATAGCGATAGGCATGAAGATAGATTCTTCGTGTAAAATCTGGAAACAGAGATTGCGCTGTTGTCTGCATTTGCAAACTAAATGCTAAATTATCTTCTAAATTTTCATTAGAAAGTCCCGCAGTAGGTTGTGGTATACCATCTTTATTTAAGCGACACATACCATTAAAAAACATGATTTTAGCACATTGTTTTCCATTAATATTCGTAACTAAATGCACATTTTCAGGCAGCCCATCCCGGTGCATATCAATGACAACTTGTATACTGGGATTTTCGTTTAATATTTTTTGAATAGGTGGTTCCATTCGTTCGTAAGCCCCTATGATTTTCCCTTTTCCATCTACAATATCATATCTTCCTATGTCATGGAGTACAGAAATACCATATTTATTTTCTAAAATATTTTTTAGTTCTTCTCCTACTCCCCAAATCCCCTCACTCATATCTTTTGACATATCACTATCTATAAATCCCTCTGTGGAATGGGTATGAAATATTAATACTTTGGGTTCTTGTCCGTTATTATCAATGGAAAAATCCTTCTCTAAAAACTGTTGTGGCTTAATATCACCATCTAGCAAAGCAGTACGAGAATCCACTAAATAATAATTTTGTTTTAAAAAATCTACATTTTCCATTTGTTTTAATAATTCTGGTGTTACTTTTGTTGTTGTTTTTGGAGTTGTCTTTTCTGTCTCCTGATATGTAATATCATCAAAGCCGATGATGTTTTCTGAAATTTCCTGCACTAGTTCTGGATTTTTTTCATCTTTACTATCATCTTGACTAAAAAATTGGCTTATTGGCAGGGTTGTTTCTGCTGTTGTAGGAACAGCTTCCTGTATAAAAGTCATTTTTTTGCTTACCAAAAAAGCGGATAGGATAAAACAGGCAAAAAATCCAATGACACTTTGTGCAATAATTTTTTTTAATTGGGATTGTTGCCGATAACCCATTTTTTCTATCGTCTCCTTTCATAAGCTAATAGCCCCTACTTACAGTCTATGCGCCAAACAATCAAAAAAGAACTTCTTTTTTTGAAAGGAGATAAAAAAGCTTGACTTTCATTCCCAAACAATTAAAAAAAATTTTTCTTAAAACAAAAAAAGAAAAATTTTAAACTATCAATCAAAATAAATTGTAAAATAAATTGATAAAAGATTTTATTTTTGTGACAAATTAATAATTTATATGGTAAGAATAGAAAACATTCTTTCATTTTTTTACAAAATAAACTTTTTTTCATGCTTTTCTTTTAAAATATCTTTTTTTTTGTTATAATACTATAATACCAATAAGCAACCGATATGACTTTATGTCAGCAGAATAGGAGAATTGCTATGAAGAATTATTCACCTTTTCAAAAAAATCATACGCAACTTTTAGACCTTTTCAGTAAAAGTTTTTTTGAAGTGTACCATCATATGGATACAGAAGTACAACCTGCTTTATTGGATATTGCACCTGCTTTATTTCGCAAGTGGTATGTTTCTGCTTTGATTCCAGAAACAACATTATCGCCTTCTGTTGCTTTCCGTATTGATTTTTTAAAAGAACTTCCAAAAGAGAATGTATACAGTTATGTTATGACTTTAGATAAAACAGGAATGTTCCAATACAACCTTTTAGAATATTCTTTGGAAAAACACCCTTTGATAGAAGATTTAAAAATTATATTAAAATACTGTTCACCGGATTGTGAAATGTCTGAAACAGGAGACTTTTTGGAACAGGATAAAAATAACTTGTTAAAGCAAATTTCAAGACAAGAAAAGGAATACTTACACTATTTAATCTTGCTTTTATACAACATGGAATTTTTAGTTCCTTTATCCGCCATACACACTGTACGGATACAGCCTCACCCAAAAGCACAAGATTTTTTTAAAAAAACTACACAAGAAATTTTATCCCATATCATTGATGTTATTTTAACCACTGCCTGCTATGAAATTACTGATGCGGTTGGTGCAGACCCGGGATATTTTACAAAAAGTTTGTTTTATAATTTTTTAAAAAGTAATATGGACATAGAAGACATTTTTATTAAATTTTATGAGATTGTTGATATTGATATCTCCCAAATATGGGAAGTTCCTTCAGTAGAATCTTTTACAGAAGAAGAAGCTACGATTGCCTCCTCCTTTTTTTACATGGGTATACTGTTGGACAAATGGTTTTTAACACCACTTGGAGATTTTTTGCAAATTATACAACCAATTTATTATTTGCCTTTTTACTTTGTCACTACATTAAACCGCATTTCAAATTTAGTTGTAGCAAAATGTTCTTTAGAGTCAGAGCTGTATTCGCCTTGCTCTGTATTTGACTTAACATCCATTGGCGAAACAGTTTTAGGAAAAAGAGAAGAAAAACAGCCCTTACCAGTTCGCTTAAATTTTCCCCAAATTTTAGATGCTATTATTCGTCACGCAGAAATTAACTTATTCGAAAATATTATGCAAGAGCAAGGTATTGACCTTAATACGCCTGTATGCCCTATTAAAATTTCGATTGTAAGGCATCCTGAATATTGGAAAATCATTGAACTGTTAGATAATGCTACCTTATACGATATTTGTACAGAAATTTGTTCTATCTTTGATTTAACAGAGATTTCGATGTATAGTGTAACAGCAGAGCACAAAAATAGTTTCCCTTTTTTCCAAGGCAGCCCTTTAAAACATAAAAGTCAAAAGTCTTCTCCTTTTTTACCTTCCCCTTTTTCCGCTGGAGATGTTCTCTATTTTACACCAGATAAAGATAACTCAAGACAATTAAAACTGGAATTTTTACCAAAACAAAAACAAATTCCTTTTATTTTATATCCACGTTTAAGAAAACAAAGCCATAAAATGAAATTAGAACCATTTGATATTGATTAATAGAAAGAAGGAAAAAAAATGATACATCAACATGGTGGCGATTTAAACGCTATTGAAAAACAATACCATATCCCCAAAAAAGAAATTATTGATTTTAGTGGAAACATCAACCCTTTTGGATTTCCTGCAAGTGTCAAAAAAAGCTTAGTACAAAATTTAGATATTCTTTCTGTCTACCCTGACAAAAATTATACAACACTTAGAAAAGCTATTGCAAATTATACAGGTGCTGATTTTGAGCATATTGTTGTAGGAAATGGTTCTACAGAATTGATTTCTACTTTTATCAAAACAACACAAGCACAGCAAACGTTAATTGTGGGTCCTGCTTATTCAGAATATGAAAGAGAAGCAGAACTTTGTGGCAGCAATTACCACTATTTTGCATTAGAAGAAAAAGACCATTTTTGTATCAACTTACCAAAGTTACTGACTGCATTAACATCAGAAATAGGACTTTTTATTCTTTGCAATCCCAATAATCCTACAGGAACTGTAGTAAGTACAAAACAATTAGAAAAAATAGTAGAACACTGCAAAACAAATAACACTGCTGTAATGATAGACGAAACATATATGGAATTTTGTGACAACTTAGAGCAATATTGTGCCATTCCTCTAACCAAAAAGTTTGATAATTTATTTGTTATTCGTGGTACATCAAAATTTTTTGCTGCGCCGGGGTTACGTCTAGGGTATGCTGTTTCCAGTAATGAAACCTTTTTAAAAACATTAAAACAATATCAAGACCCTTGGAGCGTTAACAGCATTGCTGCTTTTGCAGGAGAACTTCTTTTCTCTGACAAACAATTTATACAACAAACAAAAGAATTAATTTCTACAGAAAGAAAACGTTGTATTACAGAATTAAAAAAATGGAAGCACATCACTGTTTATGACTCTAGTTCTAATTTTATATTGCTTAAACTACAAACAAATAAAATAGACTCTCATCAACTCTTTGAAATATTGATACAAAAAAAATTATTGATTAGAGATGCTTCTTCTTTTACCTTTTTAGATGATACTTTTTTACGTTTTTGCATTCTTTTGCCAGAACAAAATACTTACTTATTAAAAGAGTTAAAGACATTCATAGAATGATTTGGTAAAAACTTTTTTGATATTTTTATCAAAAACATCACATATTAATCACAGTCTGTTAAACCTTCAGACTTTCAATTCCCTATGATAATAGGGAAGTCTCTTAGGTCTTTACCTTTTAGAAAAAAGAAAAGGAGGCAAAAAAATTGTGTGTGCCCATTACAGAAGCGGAAATGATACAATCATTATACATTATGAAAGAAACTTTAGATAAATCAAAACAAATCATTCAAAATATTGTTTTTATTAATAATGAATGTTTTTATTCTTTTTTAAATCAATTATCTTGCTCTAATGGGGAAACGATAGGAGTTATTTTAAATAAATTAGAACATTGTATTCCTTTTGCACTGACAGATAACAGTTTTTCTCTTTTTATTTCTTCTTGTCAGTCAGATGATATTGAAAAAATGGAAGCACTTCGGCGCGGCTTTATTGAAAGTTGTAAAAATGATTTTTTACTACATTTATTTTCTATTACAAATAAAATACAATGGGAGCATATTTTACAAACCTGTAAAACGCTCCGAAAAAAAAATCGTACTATTTTAAGAAAGGAACCAATATGATAGACGAAAAGCCCTATTACAGTCTAAATCGAGCCTATCAAGAACGATTTGGAAAAAAAGCAGTCAAAATTTCATTAGATGCAGGTTTTACTTGTCCTAATCGCGATGGAACATTAGATACAAGGGGTTGTTTCTTTTGTAGGGAAGGCTCTGGCGATTTTACAGTGAAAGGGAGTATTACAGAACAAATACAACAAGGGAAAAAACAAAAAAAATGGCAGGGACAATCTCCCTGCTATATTGCCTATTTTCAAGCATTTACCAATACCTATGCACCTGTTCCAGTTTTAAAATCTGTTTATGAACAGGCAATTACTTGTGAGGATGTGGTAGGAATTTCGATTGCTACCCGCCCGGACTGTTTAGGAGATGATGTTATCACTCTTTTATCAGAATTAAATCAAAAAACGGCTCTCTGGGTAGAACTAGGTTTACAAACCATTAAACCTTCTTCTATTTCATTGATTCGTCGAGGTTATCCGAACACAGTCTTTGAAAATGCAGTTTCAAAATTGGCACAACAAAATATAGAAATTGTAGTACATATTATTTTAGGACTCCCTCATGAAACAAAGCAGGATATGTTAACTACTATTGAATATCTCAACCGGTTTCCCATTCAAGGTATAAAACTGCAATTACTTCATGTATTAGAAGATACAGACCTTGCAGCCTATTATCAGCAAGGAAAATTTAAAACCCTATCCTTAGAAGAATATGTTGACATTGTTTGTGATTGTATCGCACATCTTCGTCCAGATATCGTTATCCATAGATTAACAGGAGACGGAAACAAAAACAAACTTCTTTCTCCTTTATGGAGTACCAAAAAAAGAGTGGTGCTTAATACTATACACAAAACGCTAAAACAAAGAAACATTCAACAAGGTTCTTACTTTCTTGAAAGAAAGTAAGCAAAGAACTTTTGTGCGAAACTTTCGTTTCGCTGCTGCAACAGAATACCATTAAAATAAAAATTTTTCATTTTATTCCGTTCACAAAAAATAAAGTTTTTTGTCCAACTTTTTTCCAAAAAAGTTGGTGGGTTTGGGCAAAGCCCAAGACTTTAACTTTTTGACAAACTAAGCTACTGAATATTTCAGTGCCTCAGCTTGTTAATACTAACCCTCAAACGCCTCAAAAGACTTTAATGCGAAACTAGCGTTTCGCTAAAAAGATTGATTTTATCAGGAAAAACGCTAGTTTTTCCACGAAAGTTTTTTGTCCAACTTTTTTCCAAAAAAGTTGGTAGGTTTGGGCAAAGCCCAAGACTTTAATTTTTTTGATAAACTAAGGCACTGAACATTTCAGTGCCTTTCAATTCTTATATCATTTTAAAATAATCATCATTTACAGCAATTAGTTTTTTTATATATTCTTGTGAAGGACCACCTTTTACATTTCGAGCAGCAACACATTTTTCCACTCTAATTGCATCATATACCGTTTCATTAAATACTGGTGAAATGGCTTGATACTCTTGTAATGTTAAATCATCTAAATTTGTATTATGATTAATACAATATAGTACAAGTTGTCCTATAATCGCATGAGCATCTCTAAAAGGTACACCATTTTTTACAAGCCAATCAGCCGCATCTGTTGCATTCGTAAAACCACCTTTTGTAGCATGATACATAGTTTGTTGATGAACAGTCATTGTTTCTATCATAGCAGTAAAGACTGGTAAACACATTTTAATTGTATCTACCGCTGAAAAAACAGCTTCTTTGTCTTCTTGCATATCTTTATTATAGGCAAGAGGAAGCCCTTTCATCATAGTAAAAAGCCCCATCAAATTGCCATAAACACGTCCTGTTTTTCCTCGAATCAATTCTGCCATATCTGGATTTTTTTTCTGTGGCATAATGCTGGAACCTGTGGAATAGGCATCATCTAATTCAATAAAACGAAATTCATGACTACTCCAAAGAATGATTTCTTCACAAAAACGACTCAAGTGCATCATTAGTATAGAAAGTGTAGAAACAAGTTCAATACAAAAATCTCTATCACTGACACCATCCATACTATTTAAGGTGATACTATCAAAGCCTAATTGTTCTGCAACAAACTCTCTATCCAAAGGGTAGGTTGTGGAAGCCAATGCACCAGAGCCAAGTGGCATACAATTCGTACGTTTATACGTATCCGTCAAGCGTTCATAATCTCTTTTAAACATTTCTACATAAGCAAGAATATGATGGGCAAACGTAATAGGTTGTGCTCTTTGCAAATGTGTATAACCTGGCATAATGGTTTCTACATTTTCAGATGCGATTTGATTAAACACCATCATCGTATTTTTTAAAAGACTTTGTATTTCCTTGATTTCTGTTTTAATATACATACGAATATCCAGTGCAACTTGGTCATTACGACTTCTTCCTGTATGAAGGCGTTTGCCAACATCTCCAATACGCTCAATCAAAATAGTTTCTATATTCATATGGATATCTTCTGCTTTTTCATCAAAGGTAACTTTTCCAGCTTCCATATCAGCTAAAATTTCTTTTAATGTTTTTTGTATCAATTCCGCATCTTCTTTTGCAATAATTCCTTGTTTTCCCAACATGGCAGCGTGGGCAATACTTCCAGTAATATCCTCTTGATAAAGACGTTGGTCAAAGGAAATCGAAGAATGAAAATGGTCTGTAAAACTATCTGTTGATTTTGTAAATCTGCCACCCCAAAGCTTCATAAAAATACTCCTTTCTTTTTCTAAAATAAAAACCTTAAGGAATTGGTAATACAACCTCAAGGTTTTTATGAATTATTTATTTTGATTTGCTTGCATCATCATTGCACGCACTTTTAAAGGCAAACCAAAAAGATTAATAAATCCGTCAGCATCTTTATGGTTATACAATTCGCCTGTTGTAAAGCTAGCCATGGATTCATTATATAAAGAATAAGGAGAAGTAGCACCCGCAGGCATAATATTACCTTTATACAATTTTAATTTTACTTGTCCTGTTACGGTTTCGTTTACACTGTCAAAATAAGCAGAAAGTGCTTCTCGTAATGGTGTATACCATTCTCCACTATATACTAATTCTGTAAATTTATTGCTTGCAATTTCATTAAAAGCCTGTGTTTTTTTATCTGTACAAAGATATTCTAATTCTCTATGTGCATAATACAAAATAGTACCACCAGGTGTTTCATATACACCACGGGATTTCATACCAACCACACGATTTTCGCAAATATCTGCAATACCAACACCATTTTTACCGCCAATTTCATTTAATTTTGTCAAAAGAGCTACAGGAGAAAGTTTTTCCCCATTGACTGCAGTACAAATTCCTTTTTCAAAATCCAATGTTACATATTCTGGCACATCTGGCGCATCTTCTGGAGAAACACCAAGCTGTAACAAACGTTTGTAATTTGGCTCATTGGCAGGGTCTTCTAACTCTAAACCTTCATGACTTAAATGCCAAATATTTCTGTCACGGCTATAACTATCATCTTTTTTCACTGGTACAGGGATGCCTCTTTCCTCCAAATAAGCAATTTCTGCTTCACGGCTGTCCATTTTCCAGCTATCCAAACGCCAAGGTGCAATAATTTTTAATTCTGGAGCAAGTGCTTTAATGGTTAATTCAAAACGAACCTGGTCATTGCCTTTTCCTGTTGCACCATGACAAATTGCAGTTGCGCCTTCTTTTTTAGCAATTTCAACCAATCTTTTAGCAATAATAGGGCGTGCCATAGAAGTACCTAAAAGATATTTGCCTTCATAAACAGCATTTGCCTTGATGCAAGGATAAATAGCATCGGTAATAAATTCTTCTGTAATATCTTCAATATATAACTTGCTTGCGCCTGTTTTTATGGCTCTTTCTTCTAGTCCTTCTGTTTCTTTCCCTTGACCAACATTTCCACAAACAGCAATCACTTCTGCATCATAGTTTTCTTTTAACCAAGGAATGATAACACTTGTATCTAAACCTCCAGAATAAGCAAGTACAATTTTTTCTTTCATAAAGTAGTTCCTCCTTCATTTTACCGTTCTTTCTATCAACATTTTACAGTAGCTTATTATACACAACTCCTTTCAAATAATCAATACTTTTTGTAAAATTAGTTGTATTTATTCGTAATTTATGCATAATTATAAAAATGGTATCAAAAAATAGTTCGTTTTTGTATAGTATTTTGTTCTTGTGCTACCTTACTAAAATAGTATAAAAATACATAAAATTTATCTTATATAAAAGACTTTCTAAATACCTGTTTTTATGCTAATATAAGGGAGGAATAAACAATGAAAAACAATGAAAGGGGTTTTACGCATGAAACTTTTTACATATGTGTATGAAGGAAAAGAACAAGTAGGAGCTTTATCAAAGGACAACACATTGATACCTCTTGCAGAAAAAGATATGCAAACATTGATTGAAAACTGGTCAGAAAAAAAACAAGAAGAAATCTTTTCTCTCACAACAGAAAGGATTGATTTTGATAAAGTACAAATAAAATCACCCATTCCTTGCCCAAAACAAGACGTCATTTGCCTTGGTATTAACTATATGGCACATGCAGAAGAATCTGCAAGATATAAAGAGGAAGCATTTGGCGGAGAACGTCCCAAAGCAATTTATTTTTCTAAAAGAGTCAATGAAGCAGTTGCAGACAAAGAGCCAATACAAGGGCATTTTGATATTGTAGAAAGTCTGGATTATGAAGTAGAATTAGCTGTGATTATTGGAAAAGATGCAAAAAATGTATCTGAAAAAGAGGCTTTTGAATATGTATTTGGTTATACTATCTTAAATGATGTCAGCGCAAGAAACTTACAAACCTCTCATAAACAGTGGTATTTTGGAAAAAGTTTGGATGGTTTTACACCGATTGGTCCTTGCATTGTCACAAAAGACGAATTTCAAAATCCACCAGCATTGGCAATTAAATCCTATGTCAATGGGGAGTTACGACAAAACAGCACAACCGATTTATTAATTTTTGGAATTGCACATGTCATTCATGAACTCTCTCAAGGAATGACATTGCAAGCAGGTACCATCATTGCAATGGGCACACCAGCAGGGGTTGGTATGGGCTTTGTTCCTCCTAACTTTTTAAAAGCAGGAGATGAAGTCAAATGTGAAATTGAAGGAATCGGCACTTTAACCAATATTGTAAAATAAGGAGACAGGAATGGATACCATAAAAGTAATGAGCGTTTTTGGGACAAGACCAGAAGCGATTAAAATGGCACCACTGATTAAAAAACTAGAACAAACAGAACAAATAGAAAGTATTGTTTGTGTCACAGCACAACACAGAGAAATGCTTGACCAAGTGCTTGAAATATTTGATTTGCACCCACAATATGATTTGAATATTATGCAACCAAGGCAGACATTGGCAATGATTACGACAAAAGCATTAAATGGCTTAAGTCAAGTGATGGCAGAAGCAAAACCCGATTTGGTATTAGTGCATGGAGATACTACAACAACCTTTTCCGGCGCATTGGGAGCCTATTATAATCAGATTAAAGTAGGACATGTAGAGGCAGGCTTACGTACCTATGACAAATACCAACCTTTTCCAGAGGAAATGAATCGTTGTTTAACCAGTCAACTAACAGATTTACATTTTGCACCTACAGCATTAGCAAAACAACATCTTTTACAAGAAAATATCAATGAAAATAATATCTTTGTCACAGGTAATACTGTAATTGATGTTTTGCAAACAACCATAGAACAAAATTATCATTTTAGCGTGGAAGAATTAAATCAAATTGATTTTACGAATAAAAAAGTGATTGCTATGACAGCTCATAGAAGGGAAAATATTGGAAAGCCTTTGGAAAATATTTGTAAGGCTGTTCTTAAAATTGTACAAGAACAGGAAGAAGTAGAAGTAGTTTATGCCGTCCATAAAAATCCGGCAGTTTCGGAACCTGTTCACACTATCTTGGGAAATCATAAGCGGATTCATCTGCTTGACCCTTTAGATTTAAAAGATATGCATAATTTAATGAGTCGTTCTTATTTTGTGATGACAGATAGCGGGGGATTACAAGAAGAAGTACCTTCTATGGGAAAACCCGTGCTTGTTCTTAGAAATGTGACAGAACGTCCAGAAGGAATTGATGCAGGTACTTTAAAATTAGCAGGTACAGAAGAAGAAAATATCTATCAAATGGCAAATACTTTGCTGCATGATAAAAAAGTATATCAACAAATGGCACAAGCTAAAAATCCTTTTGGAGATGGGAAGGCTTCCGAAAGAATTGTAGAAAGTATTTTATATTATTTTGGAAAATCACAAAAACGACCAAAAGACTATATCATATAATAAAACCAAAATAGGAGGTTATCACTATGAAAAAAGAAAGAATGTCTATCCTAAATATGTTGGAAAAGGGCATTATTACCGCAGCAGAAGCAGAAAAACTACTTCTTGCTTTAAATGGAATACCCAAAATTGATAAAAAAAGTGCTGGTGATGTTGTAAATCAAATGTTTGATAAAGCAGGGAGTGCCATTAATACCTTTGCAAACGCAGTGGGAAAGCAAGCAGAAAAATTGGAACCAAAAGTAAAAAATGCTGCTGAAAAAGTATCTGAAAAAGCCTCTGTTATAGTAGATGATGCAAAAACTTATAAAGAAAAATTAAAAGAAAAAAGAGCAAAAAAAGAATTTGAAAATGACATCTATGATGAGGAAATGGATGAAACAGAATTAGAAGAAGCAGCAGAAAAAGAGGAAACAATAGAAGAAACAGAAACAGAAACGGAAACAGAAACGGAAACAGAAACAGACGAAAAAAAAGGAGTCGTAACAAAACTATTTTCTAACTGGGCAGATACCGCAGGATGGATTCAAGAGCATGTAAAAGAAAAAGCAGAATTTATTGAAAAAGTAAAAGAATTAAAACAGGAAATGAAAAAAGAAAAAATGGAACAAACAGAAATGGAGGAAGAACAAAAAACAGAAGAAAAAAGAGAAACGGTAAAAGAAGCAATCGAAAATGCGATTGCAGAAGCAGAGGAAGAAGCAAAAGAAAAAGAAGCAAAGAGAGAAGAAGCAGAAAAAGAAGTAGAACCAAGTTATTATTTAAAAAAAGTAGATAAAAATATGGAAAATGTAGAATCACAATTACAACAGATTGATGACATGGAAACATTTTTAAAAAATGCTTTCGGTGATGCAGACTGGGAAGATGACGAGGAGGAAGAAAAAAAAGAATCCTAATTCTTTTTAAAAAAAGAGCATATGAAATTAGATAAAACAGAAATAAGAAAAGAAATTGTCAGTTGGGTAAAAACCATTATTTTAGCTTTGATTTTAGCTGCTGGCATTAATACATTTATTATTGTCAATGCAGAAGTTCCTTCTGGTTCTATGGAAAACACAATTATGACAAATGACCGCATTGTAGCATTTCGTTTATCCTATCTTTTTAGTGACCCAAAAAGAGGAGATGTTGTTGTATTCCATTTTCCTGACGACCCTACTGGAAAAACCTTATATGTCAAAAGAATTATTGGTTTACCCGGTGAAAAATTAGAAATCAAAAAAGGAAGGGTTTACTTAAATGACAGTAGACAACCATTTGCAGAACCTTATTTAAAAGAAAAAGCTCTTGGTGATTTTGGACCATATGAAATTCCAGAAGGTTGTTATTTTGTTATGGGAGACAATCGAAATGATTCTGAAGATGCTAGGTTTTGGAACAACACTTATGTAGAAAAAGATAAATTGCTTGGAAAAGTGATTTTCCGTTACTATAAAGGTTTTAAAGTAATAGAATAAATCTCTTTCTTTTTTATAGTATATGATATATAATAAAAAGGAAGAATACTATGGAACAAAAATAAGGAGGAAATAAAAAATGGCAGAAGTAACAAAAGATACATTAATCGGTGAAGCGTTAATGATAGACAAAGGAATTGCAGCAATTTTAATGCAAAATGGAATGCATTGTGTAGGTTGTCCTTCTTCTGCAGGAGAATCTTTAGCAGAAGCAAGTATGGTACATGGGATGGATGCAGATAAATTAATTTCTGACATCAACACTTATTTAAAAGAAAAATAATACTATCCAAGGTATCAATCTGTAAAAAACTTTGCTAGAAAAACTAGCGTTTTTCCTTATAACATCAATCTTTTTTAAGGAGACGCAGTTTCCGCTAAATCTTCTTTACTTCTTTCAAGAAAGAAGTAAGAGTTTGCGTTGCTGAACGTTTAGCGAACGTTTGCCCAGCAACGACCGGAATAAAATGGAGACCAATGTTCTCAAGTTTTTTTAACAAGCTGGGCATAACAAAATTGTTATGCCCTTTCTTATTTCTTGCAGCAAAAAATGATTTCATTTGTTAAACAAGGATAGCATCTATAAAAATATGGAGTTATCAAAGGAGGGTTTATTATGGAATTAAAAAAGCAATATGATGTAGCAATTATTGGTGGTGGTATTGGTGGCATCATGACAGCTTACCGATTAATAGAAAAAAAACCAAACTTAAATGTTGTCATAATTGAAAAAGGGCATGACATAGAAAAAAGAATTTGCCCTATTGTAGCCAAAAAAACGGAAAAATGTATCAAATGTCAATCCTGTGCTATTATGGAAGGTATGGCAGGTGCAGGCGCTTTTTCAGATGGAAAATATGTTATTTCCACAGAATATGGTGGATGGTTAACAGAATTTTTAGAACCTTCTGTTGTTATTGATTATATTGAGCAAGCAGATAAAATGCTCGTTCATTTTGGTGCTACCACAGAACGATTTCAGCCAGACAATGAATTAAAAAAGATTTGCTTGCAGCACGATTTGCATATGAGTCAAGCACAGTTAAAACATCTTGGCACAGATAGCAATTTTGAAACGATGCGGAAAATGATAGAAGAATTAAAGCAAAAATGCGATATTGCAACCGATACTTTTGCATCTCATATCAATAAAGATACTAAGGAAATTACAACAGTTTATCAGTCAAAAGAAACCATTATCAAAGCAGATGTTATTGTATTTGCAGTGGGAAGGGCAGGAAGTCGTTTCTTTTCTAACTGGTGTGTAGAAAACAAGATTCCATTAAAAAATAATCAAGTGGACATCGGTGTACGTGTAGAATTGCCTTCTATGATATGGGAGCACTTTTCTAAAAAAATATATGAACCTAAAATTTGGTATCGAAGTAAACGCTATGGAGATACTACAAGAATGTTTTGCTTTAATGAAAGAGGTAGCGTTGTTACAGAAAATACAGATGGTGTACTAACAGTTAACGGTCATTCTTATAGAGATTTAGAAAGAAAAACAGAAAATTCTAATTTTGCGCTACTTTCTACTATTAAATTTACAGAACCTTTTAAAAATCCAATTGAGTATGCAAGATATGTTGCAAGTTTAGCAAATTTAATTAGTGGTGGCAGCGTATTAGTACAACGATTAGGAGATTTAGAAAGAGGACGCCGTTCTAATGCAAAAAGGATTGCACAATCTACAACACGTCCTACCATGAACGCAGTAGCTGGAGATTTAAGCCTTTGTATTCCAAAAAGGCAATTAGATAATATCATAGAAACCCTTCATGCCTTGGATGCCATTGCACCCGGTACAGCAAATTTTGATACACTGCTTTATGGCATTGAATGTAAATATTATTCTGCAAGACCAAATGCAAATGACTTTGAATTAGAAGATTGTAAGGATATTTATGCAGTGGGAGATGGGGCAGGCTTTACACGCTCCCTTTCTCAAGCAGCAGCAAATGGATTGTATGTTGCAGATAAATTGTTGAAAAAAGTATAAAAAATAGAGTAAGGCTTGTCCTATTTAGGGCAAGCCTCAGTTTGTCAATAAAGTCTTTTTTTTGTGGGTTTCACCCACACCCACCAACTTTTTTAAAAAAAGTTGGACAAAAAACTTTCATGGAAAAACTAGCGTTTTTCCTTATCAAATTAATCTTTTTAGCAAAACGCTAGTTTCGCATTAAAGTTCTTTGAGGAGTTTGAGGGCTAGCCCTCAAGGCTTTATTTTTTTCAATATAAGGAAGTTAACGCTTACCTTTGTCATAAATTTCTCCTAAGGCACGAGGTGCACGATTATGTTTTGAAAAGAAGATTAGCAGTAGCAGAGTCAAAGCATAAGGCAGTATCATAACTAAATCAGAGTAGCTGCTTGGCATTTGTAAGATTTGTACAATACGATAGCCACCAGAACGTGCAAACCCAAAAAGCAAGCACGCCCCTAAAGTAGGAAATATCTTCCAATTTCCAAATATCAATGCTGCAATCGCAAGATAACCATATCCAACATAGATGGCAGAAGAAAAATTAGCTGATATAGAATAAGCAAAACTAATCCCTGCTAAACCAGATAATGCACCAGACATCAAAACAGCAAGAAAACGGATTTTTGCTACATCAATCCCCGCTGCATCTACTGCATGAGGATTCTCTCCGCAAGCCCTTAAATACAAGCCATATTTTGTTTGATATAACAAATACCATGCAATAACTACAATTACTACAATAATGACTTCAAAAGGATAAATGTTTGTAAAAACAGCCCCTAAAATAGGAATATCAGAAAGCACTGGAACCGTCCAGCGGGCAGAAACACCTAATACAAATTTATCAGAGGGTGCTCCAAAAACAACTTTGTTTACCTGTTTTGTCAAAAATGCTGTTAATGCCATTGCTAAAATGTTGATAACAACACCACTAATTACTTGATTTGCTTTAAATTTAATACAAAGCAAGGCATGAATAGAAGCATACGCCATACCACCAATCACTGCAAAAAGGATTGCCATGTAGTAAGGCACTTGAGAATTTGCAGAAAAATTTCCTGCCAGCATCACTGCAACAAAGGCTCCAATAAAGGCACCAAAGCCTTGTAACCCTTCTAACGCTAAATTAGTAATGCCGCTTCTTTCACTATAAATACCGCCGATTGCCATAATAAACAATGGCAATGTAAAAGATAAACCATCTATAATGACTGTATTCATTTTTCTGCCCCCTTTCTTTGCACCTTATCCTCTTTTACTACTTTTATTTTATATTTCATGTATGCACTACACGCACTGAATAAAAGCAGGATTCCTGTAATTACAGATGCAATTTCTGCTTGAATCCCCGCCGCAGAACTCATGTAGGTGCTACCTTTACTAATGACAGTAATCAAAAAAGAAGAAAACAAAATACCAATCGGATTACTATTTCCTAAAAGAGAAACGGCAATGGCATCAAAACCAGTGCTAACAAGCACTTTCGGTTGAATAGAGCCAAAATAACCTAAATAATAGGTTACACCAGCAAGACCTGCCAATGCGCCAGATAAAAGCATTGTGAAAACCATATTTTTTCCTACATGGATTCCAGCATATTCGGCAGCAGTCGGACTTGCTCCAACTGCTTTTAATTCATAGCCTAAAGTCGTTCTATCAATCAAAAATTTCATAAAAAATGCAGTTAAAATAGCAAGTACAATGCCCAGTGGAATATCCATTTTTAAATTACCTACAAGAGTATCCATTAAGGTCAAACGGGAAGCTGCACTAACAGAAGCAGATTGTCTGGAAACAGGGTCTACAAAATATGTATTGATAAAAAAGCTAAAAACATATTGTGCAATATAGTTTAACATAATAGAAGAAACAACTTCATTGATATTAAAACGGTATTTTAAAAACCCTATCAAACCACCAACACAAGCACCTACAACAATTCCTATAATTAATACCAAAGGTTTCGCAATGGGTGCTGGTAAGTCACTATATCCTATTAATATACTTGCAAAAAAACCTGCGGTCAACATTTGTCCAGAAACACCAATATTAAAAAGACCTGATTTTAATGCAACTGCAACAGCAAGAGAAGCAAAAAGCATTGGTGTCCAAGCATTTAAAAAACTTGTAAAGTCTGTCAGCATACTTTTATAACCTGCATAGGAGGGTTTTGGTAAAAGTCCAGAGCCTTGTAAAAGATTTTGATAGGCTGCTAATGGATTTTTACCTAAGGAAGTAATCAAAACTGCACCTACAATCAAACTAATGAAAATAGCAAAAATTGGTATGGTGACAGCTTGATATTTTTCATTTCCCAAAAAATCTAAACTTTTATTTTTTTTCATGATTTCACCCCCATCATAAACTGACCTACCTCATTTGTTGTTAATTCTTTTGCCGGCGCAATTTTTTGTATCTCTCCATTATAAATAACGCCTATGGTATCTGCACAATTCATAATTTCCTCTAATTCCAATGAAACCAATAAAATAGCACGGCCCTTATCTCGTTCTCCAATAATTTGTTTATGAATATTTTCAATCGCGCCAATGTCTAAGCCACGCGTTGGCTGTACAAATATCATAAGTGGTGACTGTAATTCAATTTCTCTTGCAATAATTGCCTTTTGTTGGTTTCCGCCACTCATAGAGCGTACAATGGTTGTGCCACCTTGTCCGCTTCGAACATCATATTTTTCAATCAGTTTTTCACCATAACTTTCAAACTCTTTTTGCTGTAAAATTCCCTTTTTAGAAAATGGTTCTTTAAAATAGTCTTTTAAAGCAATATTATCATTTAAAGTAAAATCCATAACAAGACCATAATGGTGTCTATCCTCTGGAATATAGGAAATACCATCCAATGTTCTTTTACGAATGGATTCATTGGTAATGTCTTTTCCATTCAAATAAATGTTTCCGCTATGTACTTTGGCAAGTCCCGCAATGGCGTCTGCAATTTCTACTTGTCCATTGCCAGAAACTCCTGCAATGGCAAAGACTTCTCCACCTCGTATGGAAAAAGAAACATCCTTTACAACTGAAAATCCATCTTTATTTTTGACTGTCATATGTTCTACTTTTAAGATTTCTTCCTGAAAAACGGGTTCTTTTTTTTCTGTTTCAAAAGACACTTCACGTCCCACCATCAAACTAGCCATTTGCTTGGTAGAAGCTGTTTTAACATCTAAAATGTCAATCAATTTTCCTCTACAAAGAATTGCACAACGGTCTGCAACTTTTTTAATTTCTTCCAGCTTATGAGTAATCAATATAATGGTTTTTCCACCCTCTCGTAAACCTTTTATAATTTCAAGCAAAAATTCAATCTCTTGTGGTGTCAAAACAGCCGTTGGTTCGTCAAAAATTAATATTTCTGCTTCTCTATAAAGCATTTTTAAAATTTCAACACGTTGCTGAATAGAAACATTAATTTCTTCTATTTTTTTGGTTGGGTCTACCTCTAAGCCGTAACGCTTTGAAATTTCTGCAATATTTCGATTGGCTGTTTTTAAATCGACATAGGGAAAAATACCAAGTACCTTTTTTATCGGTTCCATTCCCATAATAATATTTTCGGTAATGGTATAATTTTCCACCAATTTAAAATGTTGGTGTACCATACCAATATTTAATTTTGTGGCATAGTTTGGAGAAGTAATTTTTTCTTTTTTCCCACGAATATAAATTTCTCCTTCATCTGGCTCATACATACCAAAGAGCATACTCATTAAAGTAGATTTTCCGGCACCATTTTCCCCTAGCAAAGCAAAAATTTCACCTTTTTTAATTTGTAGTGTCACATCATCATTTGCAATAATGCCCGGAAACCGTTTTGTTACATGTTTCATTTCTACAATATACTCCATTTTTCTCCCCCTTTTTAAAGCCTCCTTTCTTTCTTAAAAGAAAGGAAGTGAAAGAACTTTCACTTTGTTTGACGCAACAGAATGTAAAACTACAGCAGAATGACTAAAAATATATCCTCCCTTCCCAAAACCTTCTTTCTCTCTTGAAAAGAAGAAAGCGAAATCATTTTTACTTTATTTGATACAACAGAAGCAAAAACGCTAGTTTTTGCAATAAAGTTTTTTGTCTCACTTTTTTGAAAAAAGTGAGTGGGGTTTTAGGGGCAAAGCCCCTAATGTCTTATCTTTTCAATAAAAAAGCCGTCCGCTGTTTGGCAGACGGCAAATTTTTGTACAATATGTTATTTGCTTAAATCTTCTGGTAAAATACCATTGAAGTTAGAAGCTGGAATAATTGTACCACTTTTTACCATTTCATAAACTTCATCTACTTTTGTAATTGTTTCAGCAGAAAGTTGTTGTCTTCCTTCTTCTTTCACATAACCAGTAGAATCTGTGTCAGCACCAAGTAAATCATTTTTTCCTTCAAATGTGCCATCTATCACAGCATTTAATTGCTTTTCTACATTTTTATCCATTACTTTTAAAACTGAAGTTAATACAACATTGCTATCACCATTTGCACCATCGTCATATTGGTCAACGTCACAGCCAATTACCTTTACATTTCCTGCTTCTTTTGCAGCAGTAAAGACACCATTTCCAGAACCACCTGCTGCTACAAATAAAATGTCACAACCTTCATTAATCAATGCATTTCCCACTACTTTTCCAGTTGCTTCATCAGCAAAAGTACCTACATAATTGCCGCCAACATTAGCACCTGTCACATCTGTGCCTGCATAAGATGCAATTTCTACAATCTCTGCACTTGTTTCTAAATTTTTGTTAGCATAGTTTACACCAGATTCAAACCCATATTGATAATTAACATTAGAAGGATATGCAATGCCATTTACAACAGCAACTTTGTTAGACTGGGTTTCTAATGCCGCAGCTACACCTGCATAAAAACCGCTTTCTTGTTCTGCAAAGGTCATAGCATAAACATTTGCTACCTCTACTTCATTACCTTCACTATCTGTTGGATTACTATCTACTAAAATAAAGTCAACATTAGGGTTGTCCTGCGCAATGGAGCCAATACCCGCAAACTGGAATCCACAGCAAACAATGACATTATAATCCGCAACAATATCAGCAACAGCTTGTACTGCCGCTGCAGTATCACCGGATTCCTCTTTAACTGCTGTCACACTTGCGTCTGGGTGATTTGCAATAAAGCTTTGAATTCCCTCATAATTATTTTGATTAAAAGAACCATCATCTACACCAGATGGACTGCTAACAATCGCAATTTTTAATCCACCTTCTGCTGGCGTAGTAGACTCACTGTTTTGTTGTTCTGGAGCAGGAGCATCTCCGCCACCACTACAAGCCGTTGCCAACATAGAAAAAGTCATGACACCACAAAGCAGTAATCCAAGTATTCGTTTTTTCATTTTTTAATTCCTCCCTTAAAAATTTATGTATTCGTTTTTAACATAAATATACCATAAATATTTTGCGCTGTAAACTTCCTTTCTTGAAAGAAAGGAAGCAAAGAACTTTTATACGAAACAAACATTTCGCCGCTGCACAGAAACATAAAACGGAACTTGCAGTAAAACTGCAACTGAAAAAAGTCCTCAAGATTTTAAATTTTTTGGATTCTATGAAATCCTCTCTTATCAGGAATTGCTTTCAAAACAAAATCAAATTGATTTGGTGTAGTCGCAATAAAAAAATCCTCTTCTGGACACTGTTCTTGATTTTCTGGACGAAAAAAGCGTTTTCCCTCTAAATAGCGCAAACGAGCCAATTTTTGCGCTAAAGGATAACTTTGTTCCAAAAGCAAACTTTTAATATATTCTGCACAAAAAGTATCTTCTTCTGTTGGAGAAACAGCCGCTTTTCCCATACATACCAAAGAAACTATTTTAGGATTTTTTTGCTTGATGTACTGCGCAATGGCAGAAGCATTGACAAAACTTCCTGTTATTATTTCCTCTGCATAGGAAGCATTTGCAATGCCTTGTGTGCCCGCACTTGTAGTATGAACAATCGTTTGATTTGTAAAATCAATCTCTTTAATCTTTGCTGGAGAATTTCCATAATCAAAGCCGGGAAGCATAATTTCTTTTCTTTCACCTGCTAAAATATAATCTGGACATTCGCTTTTCAAGGCATAAGCAATTTTTTCCTCTCCTACTGCAAAAATTTCTTTTGCACCATTTGCCATAAAAACGCATTCCGTTGTAAAAGCTCGAAAAACATCAATAATGACAGCAAGACCTTTTGCTTGTTTGGCACCCTCTAATTGTTGCAAAATTTGTATTTCCATTATTATCAATCCTTTTTGATTTCCCTTAAAAAACTAGTAGCAGCAAAATTTGCTTTTAAACCCAAATAATCCGAAATGGTTTGTCCTAAATCTGCAAAAGTATTGCGGATTCCTAAATTTACATTTTGCTTTATATTTTTTCCATATACCAGCAATGGGACATATTCCCTGCTATGGTCAGTGCTTGGAGTAGTAGGGTCACAACCATGGTCAGCCGTAATAAATAAAATATCTTCTTGTTTAAGAGAGTCTAATAGTTCTGGTAATTTTTGGTCAAAATAGATTAATGCATTTCCATACCCTTCTACATCATTTCGATGTCCATAAATCATGTCATAATCTACTAAATTTGTAAAAAGGATTCCCTCAAAATCCTGTTTCAGATACTCTATTGTTTTTTCGATACCATCTGCATTATTTGTAGTATGGTCTGTAATGGTCATTCCCCTATGCTCAAAAATATCTTCTATTTTTCCAATGGCAACAACGGTTTGTCCTTTTTGCTTTGCCAAATCCAAAATAGTAGTACCCGTTGGTGGCAAAGAAAAATCTTTTCTGTTTTTGGTTCTTGTAAAATTTCCTTCTGTACCAACAAAAGGACGAGCAATTACACGAGCAACTCCCCATTCCCCTGTTAATAATTCTCTTGCTGTTTGACAGATTTCATATAACTTTGGAACAGAAATCACATTTTCATGTGCTGCAATTTGAAATACACTATCAGCAGAAGTGTATACAATAGGGTAGCCTGTTTTCATATGTTCTGCACCAAGCACTTTTATAATTTCTGTACCAGAAGCAGCATAATTTCCTAAGGTTTTTGTCCCGATTGCTGTTTCAAATTTCTCCATCAAGGCATGAGGAAATCCATTTTCTGTAAAAGTAGGGAATGGCTTTTCCGTAATGATACCAGCCATTTCCCAGTGCCCTGTAGTGGTATCTTTCCCAATAGATTTTTCTGCCATTTTGGCAAAACAGCCTTGCGGATGTTCTACTTTTCCTAAAAAAGAAATCTCTTTTCCTTCAATATTTCCTAAGCCTAAAGCACACATATTTTTTAAATCCATATCTGGCTTTGCTTTTTTGATATTCACAAGCGTGTTGCTACCTACATCACCATAATCAGCCGCGTCTGGTAATTCTCCAATCCCAACACTATCTAATACAATAATAATTGCTCTTTTCATGTTTTCACTCCTTTTTATAACCGTTATGAAATCACATCTAATATCAACGGTGGAATAGAAACTTTATTGTGTCCAATTTCAATAGCATTTTCTATAATAGAAAGTGCATTTTGACATTTTTGCTCTGTGCTACTATAAATCTCCGCAATTTTTTCTCCTTTTGTTACCCTATCACTGATTCTCTTTTTCAATATAATTCCTGCACCAAAATCAATGCTATCTGTTTTTTGTTTTCTACCTGCGCCAGTTTCTTGGGAAGCTCTACCAATGGCTGCGGTATCCATTGCTTGAATATATCCATCAAAGGGAGCATAAAAACACACTTTGCAGTTAGAAAGTGGTAATTTGTGGTAGTCATTAAGAACACCTGTATCACCACCTTGCTGTTTTAAAAGTTCCTCAAACTTTGTAAGCCCCTTTCCATTTTGAATATTTTGTAAAAGAAGCTGTTTTCCTTGTTCTTCTGTAGAAACTATCCCAGCCAATAAAAGCATATGCGCCCCAAGTGTAAGAGAAACCTCTAATAAATCACCTTGTACCTTTCCCTTTAAAGTCTCTATTGCCTCTATCACTTCCAAACGATTGCCAATATAATTACCTAAAGGTTGTACCATACTACTGATGACAACCGTTATTTTTTTGCCAACATGTTGCCCCATAGACGCCATACACTTTCCTAACTTTTGTGCGTCTTCTAATGTTTTCATAAAAGCACCATTTCCACATTTAACATCTAAAACAATACCATCTGCACCTGCTGCAATCTTTTTAGACATAATGCTAGAAGCAATCAAGGGAATACTTTCAACAGTAGCTGTCACATCTCTAAGCGCATATAATTTTTGGTCGGCTGGTGTTAGATTTTTACTTTGTCCCATAATTACAAGATTACTTTGTTTTGCCCATTGTAAAGCTTGTTTTTGGTTTACTTCCACATTAAAATACGGAATTGATTCTAGTTTATCAATCGTTCCGCCAGAAAAACCTAATCCTCTGCCACTCATTTTAATGACTGGAACACCAACAGAAGCTACTAATGGTGCTAATATCAATGTTGTGGTATCTGCAACACCACCTGTACTATGTTTATCTACTTTAAAACCAGGAACAGAAGATAAATCTAATGTTTCTCCAGAATTTGCCATGGCAAGTGTTAACTGTGCCGTTTCCTGCTCATCTAACGACTGAAAATAAACTGCCATTAAAAATGCAGAAATTTGATAATCTGGAATCGTTCCCTCTGTAACATGTGCAACAAAATCTTCTATTTCCTGCCTTGTTAGTTTTGCACCATTTCTTTTTTTGATTAAAGTATCTAAAAAATCCATATCTTCGCTCCTTTTTTGTCTTAATATAATTGACGATAAAGGGAAGGTTTTCTATCCTGTTTTAAGGGAAATTCTTGTCTATATTTTGTTACCATAGTATCATCGATTTCTCCTATTACAACTGTTTGAGTCGTTTCTTTTGTCATAGCCACAATTTTCCCATAAGGGTCAATTATCATGCTGTCACCGCTGTACTCCAAACCGTCCCCATTTCCGCAACGATTGACACCTAAAATATAACATTGATTTTCAATAGCTCTTGCTTTTAAAAGAGAAATCCAGTGACATCTCCTAGGGGTAGGCCAGTTTGCAATGACAGTAATGACATGGCTATGAACAGAACATGCCTGAAAAATTTCTGGAAATCGTAAATCATAACAAATTAGAGGAGAAACCGGAATTCCTTTGATTTGACAGGAGGTAACATGTTCTCCGCCACTATAAAATTTTGATTCTGTGCCATAGGAAAATGGATGTATTTTTGTATAGTCTGTGATTATTTTGCCTGTTTCATCTACTATCATACAATGATTTTCTGCTTTTTCTCCGTTTTTTACCATCAAGCCAAAGCAGATTATCATTTGATATTGCATTGCTTTTTGCTGAAAAAATGCAATGGAAGGGGAATTCTGCAAGGGTTCCGCATATGTATCTGTGTTCATAGAAAATCCAGTTAGTGTCATTTCTGGAAAAAGAATAAAGTCCGCACCTTGTTTTTTTGCTTCTTCCAACATAACACAACAACGTTTTTGATTTTCTTGCTTATCTTCCCACACAATGTCTAATTGTGCTAATGCAACTTTCATTTTAAAATGCTCCTTTCTTTATTAATAAAATTAAAGTGAAGTCAGCTTGTCAAAAAACCTTGAGGGCTAGCCCTCAAACTCCTCAAAGAACTTTAATGCGAAACTAACGTTTCGCTAAAAAGATTGATTTGATAAGGAAAAACGCTAGTTTTTCCAGAAAAGTTTTTTGTCCAACTTTTTTAAAAAAAAGTTGGTGGGTGTGGGTAAAACCCACAAAAAAAGACTTTATTGACAGCCTGAAGTATTTATATTTTACACGAAAATACAGGAAGAAACAATAGAAGGGCTTTGTTATTTTGTGGTAGTCAGTGGAAAAATGTTATGCTATAATTGAAAAAAACAAAAGGGAGGAATGTCACTTGAAATTAATATCATGGAATGTAAACGGATTACGCTCTGCTATGAACAAGGGATTTTTAGACTATTTTTATGAAGCAGATGCAGATTTATTTTCTTTACAAGAAACAAAATTACAAGAGGGACAACTTACACTAGATTTACCTGACTATTTTCAATATTGGAATTATGCAGAAAAAAAAGGCTATTCTGGTACAGCAGTTTTTAGCAAAAAAGAACCTCTTTCTGTTACCTATGGCATTGGTATTCCAGAACATGATAAAGAAGGTCGTGTAATTACATTGGAATTTGAAAAATTTTATTATATTACAGTATACACACCAAATTCTCAGCCAAAACAAGCACGTCTTGCTTATCGTATGGAATGGGAAGATGCCCTTCTTGCTTACTTCAAACAGCTCAAAAAACCGATTATTTATTGTGGGGATTTGAATGTAGCACACAATGAAATTGACTTAAAAAATCCAAGTACCAACAGATTTAGTCCCGGTTTTACAGAGGAAGAAAGACAAAAAATGACCGTTCTTTTACAAAATGGCTTTGTTGATACCTTCCGCCATTTTTATCCCACACTGGAAGGTGCTTATAGTTGGTGGAGTTACAGAGCAAATGCAAGAGCAAATAATTCTGGTTGGAGAATCGATTATTATATTGTTTCCCAAGAACTGACACCTTATTTAAAAGATGCCAAAATCCATCGGGAGGTAATGGGGTCTGACCATTGTCCAGTGGAATTACAAATAGAATGGTAGTGATTTTATGGAAAAAAAATGTCCTCGTTGCAATGAAATAATGATACTGGAATGTAGTTTAAAAATTTATGAAGGGGCAGGCACTCTTTTTCCTCATAAACAAGATTACTATGTATACAAAGAAGGGATAGGCTGGGGAGACGAACTCCCAATTTATTTTGCCGTTTGTCCAAAATGTGGTTACTTGGAGCCTTATGTAAAACACCCTGAAAAATTAAAACCTTGAGGGTTAGTCCTCAAACTCCTCAAAGAACTTTAATGCGAAACTAATGTTTCGCTAAAAAGATTGATTTGATAAGGAAAAACGCTAGTTTTTCCTCAAAAGTTTTTTGTCCAACTTTTTTTTAAAAAAGTTGGTGGGGGTGGGTGAAACCCACAAAAAAAACTTATTGACAAACTAAAAGGAGAACAGATGTTCTCCTTTAATATAATAAATCCTGTAGTGTATCTGCTTGTTCCTTATCTATTTTTTGGAATACTTCCCGATATTCTAAAAGAACCTGATAGGAATAATAATAAAAGCTATAAGATAATTCATCAGAAGGATTATCTTCTTCCAAAAAAATTTCTTCTTGTTCTTCCTCCTCACATTCTTCCGGAAATAAATATTCTTCTTTTAACATATCCGAAAAATAAGGAAGTGGTTCCATATGTCCCCATTGCTCTGCATATTTCTCTGTTTCATGAAACAATTCTGCTATTAAAATAAAAAAATCCAGCAGTCTATCTACAAGATAAGCAGCTACATGATTTGTTTCTGT
The DNA here is from genome assembly GCA_910583755.1 of uncultured Clostridia bacterium. Taxonomy (GTDB): domain Bacteria; phylum Bacillota; class Clostridia; order Lachnospirales; family Anaerotignaceae; genus Coprocola. Next base: position 4,857 of record CAJTZO010000003.1, on the reverse strand, counting down.
AGCCGCCTTTTCAAAAATACGCGTTAAAAATATCATAGAAAATGGGGTAGCACGCCACAAAGAGTCTTGATGTTCTATATTAGATAAAATCGTATCTAAGGTCTTTTTTGCTAGATTTGACCTATCTTCTAGGATACGGAAATACTCCGGAAATGCAGTGGCTCTATCATAGGCTGTTGTTAAGCGATGCCATATAATTTCTTCCATTTTTACATTATGAATATATGTTTGATTATCCATTATCATTATGCTAATATCATTTTTGTCAAATCAATTGGGTCTACAATACTACCATCTTTATAAACACGCATATTTCCAGAAGCAATTTCATCAATCAATATGACTTCATCTTTGTAGTAACCAAATTCTAATTTAATGTCATAAAGGTCTAATCCTTTTTCTGCTAAGGTATCTTTGATAATGGTACAAATTTGTTTTGTTTCTGTGGTAATCGCATCAAATTGCTTTGCTGTCATAATGTTTAATGCTTGTAAACCTTCTTTTGTAATGAGTGGGTCACCTCTACCATCATCTTTACAGGTTACTTCAACATAAGCATCCAAAGGAGTGCCATCTTCTATATAATTGCCATAACGACGGATAAAACTTCCGGTTGCTTTAAAACGACAAATAATTTCTAACCCTTTTCCAAATACTTTCGCTGGCAATACTTCCATGATAGAAGCATCTACATCTGCACTGACATAATGTGTTTTTATACCTGCTTTTTTTAATATCTCAAAAAAATAAACACTTGTTTTTAAGTTTTCTTTTCCAATTCCTTCAATAGACAAGCCTACTGTATTCGCACCTGGGTCAAATACACCATTTTCTCCTGTCACATCATCTTTAAATAAAAGTTGAAAATTTCCATTGTCTAATTCATAGACATCTTTTGTTTTGCCTTGATATACTTTTGTCATTCAAAAGACCTCCTAAAATTTGATATAGTTGTAGTATATCATTGAAAATATGTGGTGTCTATACAAAAAAATCCTTTTTTTGTCAATTTATTAAAAAAATGTAGTTTATTCTGGTCAATCCTTTTCAAAAAAATAAACTCCTTTTTCTGTCACCATACCATCTAATAAAACATCTGTAGGTTCCATTTTCAGATTTTCAGCTATCTGTGCAGAAAAAACAAAACCCATTTTTAAACCATTCTTTCTTTTGGAAAAATAAGTGTCATAATACCCACCACCATAACCAATTCGCCCACCTTTTGTATCTACTGCCACGGCTGGCACAAGAAAAAGGCTTTTTTCTGTTGGGAAAGCACTTATACTGTTTTGTTTTTCAGGCTCTGGAATCCCCCATTTTCTTTTTGTTAATTCCTCCAAAGTATTTAAAAATACAAACTCCATTTTTCTGTTTTTTTCTGTTATGGGAACTGCAATTTTTTTTCCATCTGCCCAAACTTGTTCCAAAAATGGTGTAGTCTCTGCTTCACTCTTTACAGAAATATAAGTAAAAAGAATATCTGCTTTTTGATAGGATTCTGTTTTTATTAAATGCTGCCACATCAAACGGCTATTATTTTTTCTTTGCTGCTGTGTTAAAGCATTCCTAGCAGCTAACATATTTTTTCGAATACTTTCTTTTTTCATTTCTTTTTCCCTTCAAAAAATGTGCCTACATCTTCACCATCTATAATTTTATGTATTATCGTTGGTTCATCTCCCGCAGCAACAACCATATTGACCCCTGCCTTTTGGCATACTTCTGCTGCTTGTACTTTGGTTGCCATGCCACCTACACTAAATTTAGAGCCTTTTTGTCCTGCCATTTTATGAATTTGCTCTGTGACTTCCGAAATATAAGAAATTCTTTTTGCATTTGTATGTATTCTAGGGTCTTTATCATAAAGCCCATCAATATCTGTTAATAAGATTAATAAATCTGCCTCTACCATTTCCGCTACCATAGCAGAAAGATTATCATTATCACTGAACTCAATTTCATAGGTAGAAATGGTATCATTTGCATTGATAATTGGCACAATTCCCAAATTTAGTAAAGTATGTAAGGTATTTAAGGTATTGTTTTTTCTTTCTTCATTTTGTATTTCTTCTTTTGTCAGTAGTATTTGCGCAATCGCTTGATTATATTCTTTAAAAAAATTTTGATAAATTTGTATCAAAACAGCCTGTCCTACAGCGGCTGCTGCTTGTTTCTTTTTCATCTCTTTTGGTCTTTCTGAAAAAGCAAGTCTTGCTGCACCGACACCAATCGCACCGGATGTTACAAGCACCACTTCTTTTCCTTGATTCACTAGGTCAGATAATACCCAAGCCATACGTTCGATACATTTTAAATTTAAACGTCCGTTTTCATAGGTTAGTGTAGAAGTACCTACTTTTACCACAATTCTTTTGCTTTGTTTTAATTTTTCCCTCATGATTTTTCTCCTCTTTACTACTCTGTTTATTTGCTTGTTATTCTACTACAAATGTTATACTTGTGCAATAAAGCAATAAAGCAAATCGCATTTACATTGAACATAGAACAAATAATTGTTATACTATACTAAAGTCAAAATTTGGGGTTTTGCTCAAACCTACCAATTTTTTAAAAAAAGTTGGACAAAAAACTTACAAGGAAAAACACTAGTTTTTCCTTGTAAAATCAATCTTTTTAGCAAAACACTAGTTTCTCATTAAAGTTCTTTGAGGCGTTTGAGGGCTAGCCCTCAAGGTTTTTTGACAAACTGAATATCCTATGTTAAGGGAGGTTTTTATGAATACACCTTATTGGAAAAATTTACAGCCCCTAAGAATTCCAGCTTTTTGGACAGTGAAACACTATCAATTTATGGACATAGAGCCTGAAGAACTAGACACAAAAGATGACAAATGGCTTACCTTATTTGTAGAAGATATTCTTCAAATAGAAAAACATTTTAAACGTAAGATAAACAAAAAAATAGAACAACAAACAGTAAGCATTGATTTAGGCTGGTATCCAGATGGTGACCCTTCCGGCAGGTTTCATTTAGTAGCAATATTAAATCATAATTGGGAAGCTCCTTTTCTTCAATTTACATCACGCAGTAAAAAAGAAATTGTGGAAGCATTAGAATATTGGTTATTTGGAATATTTTGTGATATACATTTTATTGAAAATGAAAATGATTTTCGTAAAATGTATGAATATTATCCATAAAAAACCCTCCATTGATATTAGGAGGGGTTTTTTATGATTATTTTATAGTCATTTCTTCAATTAATTTCGATTTTAACGCACTTAATTTCTCAGATAAATCGACGGGAACAATATGAGGATTTTTATTTCTTTTGTGTTCTTCCCATAAAGTATCTTTTTCTTGATTACAATATGCTTGTATTTCCATTACTTTTGGAGATTGATAAACACAATTTCCATCCTTAAACACAGGTACTAGCAACTCTCTTGTGGTATATGTACCCGGTTGTAATGTCATGCGTTTCCATTTTGCACTGTCATCAAATAAGGTCAATACTTCTGTTTCGTCAACGGTTTCTTCTTCCAAAGCAATGACATCTGCTTTCATTTTTCCTGTTTGTTTATCATAGATACGGAATATTTTTTTAATACCCGGATTTGTAACTTTTTCCACATTATTCGACAACTTAATTTTAGGAATAAAGTTTCCATTTTCATCACTTTCTGCTGCTAATTTATAAACACCACCAAACGCTGGACAATCATCACTTGTAATTAATTTTGTACCTACGCCCCAAAGTCCAATTTTGGCACCTTGCAATTTTAAACTTGCAATTAAATATTCGTCTAAATCGCTAGAGGCACTAATGATAGCATCTTCAAAACCAGCATCTTCCAACATTTTTTTTGCTCGTTTGGAAAGATAAGCCAAGTCACCACTGTCTAAACGAATTCCATAATTTTTTAATGTAATTCCCTTATCACGCATTTCTTGAAATACTTTAATCGCATTTGGAACACCAGATTCCAAAGTATTATAGGTATCAACAAGAAGTGTACAAGCATTTGGAAATAGCTCTGCATATTTGCGGAATGCTGTTAATTCATCTGGAAAACTCATTACCCAACTATGCGCATGGGTTCCCTTGACTGGCACATCAAATAATTTTCCTGTTAAAACATTACTCGTACCACAACAGCCACCAATTACTGCTGCTCTTGCGCCATAGGTGCCTGCATCTGGTCCCTGTGCCCTTCTTAAACCAAATTCCATTACAGGGTCACCTTGTGCCGCCCAAACAACACGGGAAGCTTTTGTTGCAATTAAGCTTTGATGATTAATAATATTTAATAGTGCTGTTTCAATCAGCTGTGCCTCCATAATGGGTGCTTTAATCCGCATTAAAGGTTCATGTGGAAATACTACTGTCCCCTCCGGTATCGCATAAATCTCACCTGTAAAACGGAAGTCCTTTAAATAATCAATAAAATTATCTGAAAAAATATCTAAACTCTTTAAATAGTCAATGTCTTGTTTTGAAAAACGCAACTGATTAATATACGCAATTGCCTGCTCTAAACCGGCAGCAATGGCATAACCATTTCCACTTGGATTTTTTCTATAAAACAAGTCAAATACTACAATTTTCTTTTGTAATCCTTTTTCTTGATAGCCTTGCATCATTGTCAACTGGTACAAATCTGTCAAAAGTGTTAAATCATTTTTTTCCATGAGAAATCCTCTTTCCTTATTTACGACATATAAATAGTAACAATTCTTATTATACACCCTTTTTCTACAAAATCAAACGCTTTCTTGGAAGAAAGCTTCGTCTGTCAATAAAGTCTTCTTTTGTGGGTTTCACCCACACTCACCAACTTTTTTTTAAAAAAGTTGGACAAAAAATTTTCATGGAAAAACTAACGTTTTTCCTT
>CAJTZO010000002.1 GCA_910583755.1 uncultured Clostridia bacterium | reverse complement strand
AAAAAAGTTGGACAAAAAACTTTCATGGAAAAACTAGCGTTTTTCCTTATCAAATCAATCTTTTTAGCGAAACGTTAGTTTCGCATTAAAGTTCTTTGAGGCGTTTGAGGGCTAGCCCTCAAGGTTTTTTGACAAGCTGAGCCTTTCTTATCACAAGAAAGGGCTTCTTATATTTTTTTATATTTCTTTTTCTACTGATATCGTATATACAAAATCTGCACACTCAAATATTTCATCATTGACATTTTTTCCTGTCAATATCACATCCATATAAGATGCTTTTTTGCATAATGCGCACTTCAATTCCTCTATTGAAATGTATCCTCCTTCCATTGCATCTAATATACCATTTAAGATTAATACATCACATTCTCCCGTTTCCAGTATCTTTTTTGCAAATCCAAAGCCAATACTAATTTCGCCTAAAATTTCTTTTCTCACACATTCGCTTGTTTCATCCACAAAATCTCTTGCCTTTTCAAAACAAAATATTCTAAAATCTGGCTCTAGTTTTTTAAGCGGCGCTATCTCTGTTTTATTATCATAATCCATAAACTGTATCATCATGATGTTATGTCCTTGACCCAGTTGACGAATTCCCATTCCAATGGCAAGTGATGTTTTGCCCCTTCCATTTCCATAATAAACAAATACATTGCCTTTTCTCAATTTCATTCAGCTCCCATTGTTTTGTATCCCTGCAAAGGTCTGATAAAATATAAAAGCAGGACAAAGCCTGCCTATTTTTTATTTTCCTTCTACATGAAAACTGCCTGTTTCTGTACCATTTACCACATAGTAGCAAGTACTTTCTTCTGGTTTATAATATAAATCTAATTCTCTCATATCTTTTACTTTTTTTCCAGATTCTTTCCAAATTTCTTTTGCTCTGTCTTCCAAATCTTTTACTGCTGCTTGTTTTCCATGAAATTCTATATTAATATTTGCTTTCATTTTAAAAACCCCCTATTCATTTTTAAGATTCTATTGACTCAACATAAAAAAGCATAACTTTCGCTTATTATAGATTTTCTATTTTATAAACACAAGTTTTTTTACTTTTTATATCAAAGGAACAAAATCATTTTTAATATCATATCTTTTTGTTATGATACTAAAATTTTTTCAAAATGTCAATGTTTGAAGTATAACATTTTTTACTAACAATAGAGATACCAACAGTCATGTCTTACATGCAAAAAAGTAGAAACATGCAATGTTAAAAGATAGTAAAATAGCAAGGTAAACCAAAATTTTAAGACCTTTTCCTAAGCTGATTTTTTCTATGTTTTTTTCATTTCCAAAGGATAAAATATTATAAAGAACCGTTTCCCATAGATTTTTCTTTTCTATCTGCTGCTACTTCTATTTTTGAAATGGACACCTCATAAGCCACTCTTTCTTCCATTTCATCTCCATTTTTTTTCTGGTATGTTCTACTTTGCATACGTCCCCAAATTTTAATATTTTCTCCAACAGACAAACTTGACAAGTATCTTGCATTTCTTCCCCATGCAATACAAGGAATATAGTCTGATTTATTATAGGCTCTGTTGACAGCTACCAATATATCAGAAATTTCTCTGCCAAACGGTGTTTTTCTATACACAGGCGGCTTGCAAATAAACCCATTTAAAAATATCTGATTTGGATTTTGTCCGCTTTCCTCCTCCAGCAAATTAATCTCTCTTGCAAATATGGTTAAAACTAATTTATTTTTTTTGCTACCATAATTGTTATAGCTTCTCAGCTGTCCTGTTACCTCTACTTTTGTTCCTAACGTCAATTTTTCTTTTTTAATCAAACGTTCAGAAATCGTAATGGGTAGTATATCTTCGTTGTCGCTCAATCTTCCTGAAGAAACTTTGAATAAATAAAAGCCTTCTCCATACACCTCATGGCTAAATACACATTCTTCTGTTACTTTGCCTGCAATGTAAATGCTATTATTTTCTAATAATCCTTCTGTATGCATAACCAAATCTCCCCTCATTATTTATTTGACCGTTTTTCACACATTCATAAAATCCATTTGTCCATTTTTAAAGTTTTTTTTAAACAATAAACGGCTCAATTTTTCACTTTGTATAGTATCATATTCTCTTTGTTTTGTCTTTAGAATCGTTTTATTCTATTCGTGCATTTTTTATTCTTTTGCATTTTCAAAAACAAACTGTTTCAATGGAAGTGTTGGTCTGTTCAACTTATATATCACCAAATTCTACATCAGCCGCCATCAGTGTCGTAACAGCCGCTAACGCACCAGAAACACTTTTTTGTCCCTGCTCTAACAAAAGTGAAAATTCCTGCGGCTCAAATATCCGCCCCGAAACAGTGGGTATATTTCTTTGTATGCAACATTGTATTTTACTGCTTTTTTCATCTCCCATAGGCTCCAAATAACTAGAAAGTGTTACACTTGCTCTATGATTAATCCCACAAGTGATAAGCTTATTTCCTGTTTTTAGTTTTAGTGGAAATACCCTTCTATCATCTGTATTGACGATTAATATGGTATGACGTGCCAGACAAGCAATATCCTCTTTTGTGTCTTCATACCCTTTTCCTAAACAAAGGAAAATAGAAAATGATAAGTTTTTGCTTTTGCAATATTTTATTGTTTTTACATGAATTGGTACTAAAAAAAGCGAATTTTGTGTTTTTTTTGCTTGCTGGTAAGCTTTTTCAAATTCATTTCTTTTTGTGGTTCCGCAAAAACAAACATAATCTTTACCGTATTGTTCTGCAAAATATACAATTTGTTCTATTGTTTGCTCTTTTAGGTTTTCTCCTAGTATACCAATACATAACATAAATACAGCCTCCCTTGTCTATTGCGCTGTATTTATCATTTGTCCATTTGTGTAAAAATATGCAGTATTCTAATTAAGCTGAGATTTTTTTGACATTCAGAAAATAGAAACGAATCCCCTCATTTTCCATTGCCTATCATTATACAAAAAAAGTCTTACAACTGTAAAGAAGTGTAAGACTTTATAATTATGACAAAAATGACATTTTGATGCCCTACTATTTTGAATATAGTAGAGTATTCAAAAATCTCATCTCTTTTTTACTCTAACTCTACATCAATTCTTTGGCTATTGCGAAAGACAAAAGCAATTTTCACGCAGTCAATGGCAACAACCATGGTATATTTCTTTTTTTGATAAAGCATAGGCAAACCGTTTCTTTTTACAATGACAGCATTCACTCTTTTGTTTCCTTTTATCCAATAAGATAAAAAATAAAAATCTTCTGTATCGTTAATTGTCCATTCACAATCTAGCAAAGGCTTGATAAAAAAATCTCCTTCACATCCAAACCATTCCAACACTTCTTGTTGTGTTTGTATCAATTCTTGTACCGCATCTCTGTCTTTTGTCATTTATATCCTCCAAAAATCTACTAAACCTAGCTAATTATATGGTACAATCTAGTTGTGATTTTGTCAATACTAAAAAAAAACAACATTTTTTAGTAGTTTTTTGTGCAAAAAGTTGTAAAATAATGCAAATATTTCTTGCGACATCAAACATGTTTTTAAATATATCCTTCTTCTATTTTTATACAAAATTATCTAGTTTTTGACAAAGTGATTGTATTATTTCCCCAAAACAGATTTCAAATATTTTCCAGTATAAGAATTTTCTGCATCAACAATTTCTTCTGGCGTTCCTGTCACAACAATCTTTCCCCCATTATTTCCGCCTTCTGGCCCCAAATCAATGATATAGTCTGCCGTTTTAATCACATCTAAATTGTGCTCAATCACAACAACCGTATTTCCGCCATCTGTCAATCTTTGTATAATATGCACCAACTTATGCACATCTGCCGTATGCAATCCCGTTGTTGGCTCATCAAGAATATACATGGTTTTTCCTGTACTTTTTCTGCTTAATTCTGTTGCAAGTTTCACTCTTTGGGCTTCTCCTCCAGATAAAGTAGTAGAAGACTGTCCTAGCTGTACATAAGAAAGCCCTACATCATATAATGTTTGTAGTTTATTTTTTATTTTAGGGATATTTTCAAAAAACGCAAGTGCTTCTTCCACTGTCATGTCAAGAACATCAGAAATAGTTTTTCCCTTATAATGCACTTCTAAAGTTTCCCTATTATACCTTTTTCCATGACATACATCGCAAGGTACATAAACATCTGGCAAAAAATGCATTTCAATCTTTAAAATACCATCTCCAGTACAAGCCTCACATCTGCCACCTTTTACATTAAAACTAAATCTGCCTTTCTGATAACCTCGCATTTTTGCTTCTGTTGTTTGTGCAAACAAATCTCGTATCAAATCAAACAAACCTGTATAAGTTGCTGGATTACTCCTAGGTGTTCTTCCAATGGGAGACTGGTCAATATTAATTACTTTATCTAATTTTTCTATGCCTACAATTTCTTTATGTTTTCCAGCACGTACTTTTGCCCGATTTAATTCTTTTGCCAATCTTTTATATAATATTTCATTTACAAGAGAACTTTTTCCAGAGCCACTTACACCTGTAATACAAGTAAATACGCCCAAAGGAATACTAACATTAATATTTTTTAAATTATTTTCTTTTGCTCCTACAATTTTTATGCTATCTTTTGCTTTTTTTCTGTTTTTTGGTACTTCAATCTTTTTCCTTCCACTTAAATAATCTCCCGTGACAGAACACTCACATTGCAACAAATCCTCTATCGTTCCTGCAAACACAATTTCTCCGCCATCTTTTCCTGCGCCTGGTCCAACATCTACAATAAAATCGGATGCTAACATAGTATCCTCATCATGTTCTACCACAATCAAAGAATTGCCAATGTCTCTTAAATGTTTTAAGGTATTTAATAATCTGTCATTATCCCTTTGATGCAAGCCAATGCTTGGCTCATCTAAAATATACACAACACCCACTAATCCAGAGCCAATTTGAGTTGCAAGTCTGATTCTTTGAGATTCCCCTCCTGATAGGGTACTTGCTGTTCTGGATAAGGTGAGATATTCTAAACCCACATCCACTAAAAAATGGATTCTTGCTTTAATTTCTTTTAATATTTGTTTTGCAATCATCATTTCTTTTTCAGTCAATACTAAATCTTCAAAAAACTGCTGTATCTTGCTGATAGACATTTCTGTCACTTCTGAAATATTTTTTCCTCCTACCGTAATTGCAAGCACTTCCGGACGCAATCTTTTCCCTTTGCAAGCTGGACAAGTAATGTTTGTCATATATTCTTCATATTCACTTTGCATTGTTTCTGATGTTTCTTGGTATCTTCTTTGCAGATTATTGATAATTCCATCAAAATCATAATCATAAGTACCTGTTCCTCTAAAGTTTGTATAAGTAATACTTATTTTTTCTCCCTTTGTACCATAAAAAATAATATCTTTTGCTACATCACTTAATTCCTTAAATGGAGTCTCTAAGGAAAAATCATATTTTTCTGCCAAAGCTTCAAAAAGGATACGTGCCATACTTTCCTTATTATTTCCCATAGATTGATAACCAGGTGCTGTAATCGCTCCCTGTAAAATGCTTAATTCTTGATTAGGCACAATCAAATCTATATCAAATTTCATTTGCATTCCAAGTCCTGTACACACTGGACAAGCTCCTGCTGGATTATTAAAAGAAAACATTCTTGGTTCTATTTCTGGCAAATTGATGCCACAATCAGGGCAAGAAAAATTTTGACTAAATATCAATTCTTTTTCCCCATTCACATCTATTATTATTAATCCTCCAGATAATGCAGAAACCGTTTCTAAGGATTCTGTCAAACGTTTTTGCATATCTTCTTTTACAATCAATCTATCTACTACAATTTCAATATTATGTTTTTTATTTTTTTCTAATTTTATTTCTTCTGACAGTTCATACAGCAATCCATCAATGCGCACCCTTACATAGCCACTTTTTTTTGCTTCTTCCAGCAATTTCACATGTTCGCCTTTTCTGCCTCTGACTACAGGTGCCAACAATTGTAATTTGGAGCGTTCTGGAAGCGCCATAATTTGGTCTGCAATTTGGTCTATGGTCTGCTTTTTAATTTCCTTGCCACATTTGGGACAATGTGGAACACCAATTCTTGCATAAAGTAAACGAAAATAATCATATATTTCTGTTACCGTTCCAACCGTAGAACGTGGATTGTGGCTAGTTGTTTTTTGGTCAATAGAAATAGCAGGAGAAAGTCCTTCTATATATTCCACGTCAGGCTTTTCCATTTGTCCTAAAAATTGTCTTGCATAAGAAGATAAAGATTCCACATATCTTCTTTGTCCTTCTGCATAAATGGTATCAAATGCTAAGGAAGATTTTCCAGAACCGCTTACTCCTGTAAATACAACTAATTTATCTCTTGGTATTTTTAAATTGATGTTTTTTAAATTGTGTTCTTTTGCTCCTCTTATGATAATTTCATTTTTAGACATCATTTTTCCTCCTTTTGTAATTGACCCATTCGTAAAAAAATAAAGGTTTTTCTTGATTTTTTTCACACTTTCTTGAAAGAAAACTTTAGCCATTATGCTTTAAAGTTAAATCATGACTGTATTGAAACAATAACAGATTCTCACCAGCTAAAATTTATTCTGTTTACAAAAAAAACTATTCTACAGCCTGTCGATAAAGTCTTTTTTTGTAGGTTTCACCCACACCCATCAACTTTTTTAAAAAAAGTTGGACAAAAAACTTTCATAAAAAAACTAGCGTTTTTCCTTATCAAATCAATCTTTTTGGCGAAATGCTAATTTCGCTTTAAGCTTCTTTGAGGAGTTTGAGGGCTAGCCCTCAAGTTTTTTTGACAAGCTGCTATTCTATTGCTTTTTTTAATTCCACAATTTTGTCCCTTAGTTCTGCCGCTCTTTCAAACTGTAAATCCATTGCTACTTTTTTCATTTCCTTTTCCAGTTTTTGTATTTCTTTTTGCAATTCTGCCGGACTCATAGATTCTGGGTCTTTTTCAAATCCAAAATTTTGCTTTTGTTCCACTGCTTTTGTTGCTTGTATAATATCATAAACCTTTTTTATAATTGTTTGTGGAATAATGCCATTTTCTTCATTATATTGCTGCTGTACACTTCTTCTTCTTTCTGTTTCTGTCACTGCTCTTTTCATGCTATCTGTTATGACATCTGCATATAAAATAACTCTACCTTCCGCATTTCTTGCTGCCCTACCAATCGTCTGTATTAAAGAAGTTTCCGAACGTAAAAAGCCTTCTTTATCTGCATCCAAAATTGCAACAAGAGACACCTCTGGTATGTCTAAACCCTCCCGTAACAGATTGATACCCACAAGTACGTCAAAAACGTCCATCCTTAAATCTCGTATAATCTCCAAACGTTCTAAGGTATCAATATCCGAATGTAAATATCTAACTCTGATTCCTGCTTCCTTCATATATTCTGTCAAACGTTCCGCCATTTTTTTAGTCAGTGTTGTAATCAATACCTTTTGATTTTTTCCTGTTGTCTTTTGCACTTCCATGATTAAGTCATCTATTTGCCCTGTAATTGGTTTTATCACTACTTCTGGGTCTAATAACCCTGTTGGTCTAATTAATTGCTCTGCAATTTGTTGTGCATGTTCCTTTTCATAAACAGAAGGGGTTGCCGATACAAATAATATTTGATGCATATGCCTTTCAAATTCTTCAAATTTTAATGGTCTGTTGTCTAGTGCAGAAGGCAACCTAAATCCATAATCTACAAGTGTTGTTTTTCGAGACTTGTCCCCCTCATACATTCCTCTAATTTGTGGAATAGACACATGTGATTCATCTGCAATGATTAAAAAATCCTCTGGAAAAAAATCAATCAGTGTGTAAGGAGTAGCACCCTTTTCCCGCAATGATAAATGTCTGGAATAATTTTCAATTCCAGAACAAAATCCCATTTCTCTCATCATTTCAATATCATAATGTGTTCTTTGTTCTAAACGTTGCACTTCTAATAATTTGTCTTCTCTTTTTAATTCTTGAAGTCTTTGTTCTAATTCCTGCTCTATTCTTGCAATGGCAATTTCTAGCTTATCAGGAGGTGTTACATAATGGGAAGCGGGAAAAATCGCAACATGGTTCCTTGTTCCCAATATTTTACCTGTTAAAACATCAATTTCTGTAATTCTATCAATTTCATCTCCAAAAAATTCTACACGAATGGCTTGTTCACTGCTTGCCACTGGAAAAATTTCCACAACATCTCCTCTTACACGGAAAGTTCCTCTTTCAAAGCTCATATCATTTCTATTATATTGTATTTCAATCAATCTTTTTAATACTTCATCTCTATCTTTTATCATACCAGGACGAAGAGAAAGCAACATTTCTTGATAACTTTCAGGGTCACCTAAGCCATAAATACAGGAAACACTTGCAACAATCAAAACATCTTTTCTTTCCAGCAACGCTGCTGTAGCAGAATGACGTAATTTATCAATTTCATCATTGATAGCAGAATCTTTTTCAATATAAGTATCTGTACTAGGCACATATGCTTCCGGTTGGTAGTAGTCATAGTAGGACACAAAATACTCTACTGCATTATTGGGAAATAATTCTTTAAATTCATTATATAACTGTGCAGCAAGTGTTTTGTTATGAGCAATGACAAGGGTAGGCTTTTGTAATTTCTCAATAACATTTGCCATAGTAAACGTTTTTCCAGAACCTGTTACTCCCAGCAATGTCTGATACTTCAATCCTTTTTGGAAACCTTCCACTATTTTTTGTATCGCTTGTGGCTGGTCGCCTGTGGGTTTATATTTTGATTGAATTTCAAAGCGCTCCATAGTTTTCCCTCCATTCTTTTGTTAGAGTTTTATTTTATCATAACAAACATAAAATGTACACAAAAAATAGAACAAATATTCTATTTTTATAAAACAAAAAAGGCTCAACTAAACATTGAACCCTTTTAAAACTTTCTTCCTTCTTTATTAAAAAAAGAAAAGAACTTTTACAAATAACTATTACCAGCTTGTCAATAAACCTTGAGGGCTAGTCTTCAAACGCATCAAAGAACTTTAATGCGAAACTAACGTTTCGCTAAAAAGATTGATTTGATAAAGAAAAATGCTAGTTTTTCCACGAAAGTTTTTTGTTCAACTTTTTTAAAAAAAGTTAGTGGGTGTGGATGAAACCCACAAAAAAGACTTTATTGACAAACTGTATTACTTTATTTAATGAACTTATACTACAGTTCCATTTTGCATTTTCCCCTGTGAACTGTCATTAAAATTCTAGTTTTTTTCAAGAAAGCGTAAAGCATCTTGTGCTGCTGCCTGTTCTGCCTCTTTTTTACTTTTTCCAGAACCCTTGCCTAATATCTTGTTAATATGCTGTACCTCTGCCACAAATTGCTTGCTGTGGTCTGGTCCTGTTTCTCCTACAATTACATAATGTACTGGATATTTACTTGTCCGTTGTATCAGTTCCTGTAAATGTGTTTTGCAGTCTCTCATCTTAAAACTGTTTTTTGTTTTTTGTATTTCTTCTTGCATTAGTCCAAGAATATATTTTGTCACACTTTCCATTCCGCCATCAATGCAAATGGCACCTATGACAGCCTCGAAAGTATCTGCCAGTATGGAATCTCTATTTCTGCCTCCTGTGCTTTCCTCTCCTTTTCCCAAAAATAAATAATTTCCTAATTCTAATTGTCTTGCCAATTGTGCTAAAGAGCCTTCACAAACAACACTTGCCCTTAGCTTTGTCAATTCCCCTTCCGGCATTTCTGGATAAATACGATACATGTATTCACTCACTACCATGTCTAATACAGCATCTCCTAAGAACTCCAAACGCTCATTATTTTCATGGTTGCATTTTTTTTGCTCATTTGCAAAAGAACTGTGAGTAAATGCTAACAATAATATTTCTTTATTTGAAAATGTATACCCTATTTTTTTTTCAAAAAGCTCAAATTGTTCCATATTCATATTATTTCTCCACTGTCACTTTGATGTATTCTATTGCGTCTCCCACTGTTTTTAAATTTTCTGCTTGTTCATTATCAAATTCAATATCAAATGCTTCCTCTAAAGCAGATATAATTTGAAATAAATCTAATGAATCTGCCCCTAAATCTGCTAATACTGTATCCTCATCTAACTCTGATGCCGAAATACCAAGCTGTTCTCCAATAATTTCGATTACTTTGGATTCTTCCATAACCATTACCTCCCAAACGATAGAATTAATTTCTTTGTACCATCAATAAAAGTATTTCATATACATCGTCTTTATACAAAAATACATTTGTATTAATGTATGTATTATACTTTTTTTATAATATACTCCAAAACAAAGATTTTGTCAGCATTAATTTCATAAAATTGATAGAAATTCAAAAATTTATCCTATTTTTTCCCCTATCTTTGTTACAATGTCCGCTTCTGCAAATAACATACACTGTTTTATTGCATTTTTAATTGCCTTTGCATTAGAGCTGCCATGTGCCTTTACTACAAGAGATTGTAAACCCAAAAAAGGCGCACCTCCTATTTCATCAGCATCTAACTTTTTTTTGAGATTACGGAATGGTTTTTTTAATGCTGCTGCTGCCAGTTTATAAGGTCCTACTGTAATTTCTTGTTTTATCATACCCAAAAGTGCCATGCTTAAACCTTCTGACAATTTTAAAATGGTATTACCTACAAAACCATCACATACAACAATATCCGCCTCTCCAAAAGGAATTTCTCTGGGCTCTATATTTCCTATAAAATTTAGGTTAGCTTGTTCTAATAATTCATAAGCTTCTTTTGTCAAAATATTTCCTTTTTCTTTTTCTGCACCAATATTTACAAGTGCAACTTTCGGATTTTTAATAGAAAACATATTTTCCACATAAACGGAAGACATTTTTGCAAACTGTTCTAAATATTTTGCTTTGCAATCTACATTTGCACCACTATCCACTAAAAAAGTAAAACCCTTTTTTGTTGGCAAACAAGTACCTAATACAGGACGCTCTACCCCCTTCATACGCCCTACAATAAACAAAGCTCCCGTTAATAATGCTCCTGTGCTACCAGCAGAAACAAAGGCATCTGCTTTTTTTTGTTTTACTAAATTTAACCCCACTACCATAGAAGAATCTTTTTTTCTTCGGATGGCATTGGTAGGAGATTCCTCTGTAGATATGATTTCTGTTGCTGGTATTATCTCAATGTTTTCCTTTGGATAGCTATATTTTTTTAGTTCTTCTTCTATCACTTTCTGCTGTCCCACCAATAGAATATGCGCATTTTGTTCTTTTACACTGTCTACTGCTCCCTTGATAATTTCTATTGGCGCATTATCGCCGCCCATAGCATCTACTGCAATTTTTATCAAAAAAACACACCTCTTTTTATCTTTCCATAATAGAAAAGACAGCAACATTGCTGTCTTTTACTTTTTATCAGTCTACATTGATAACAACTTTTTTATTATAAGAACCACAAGCCTTGCAAGCACGGTGAGGCATCATCAATTCACCACATTTACTACATTTTACTAAACTTGGTGTTGCAATTTTCCATGATTGGGCTTTTCTTTTATCTCTTTTTGATTTAGATACACGTCCTTTTGGTACAGCCATTTCTTTTACACCTCCTCATCAACATTAAAAAGTGTGCGCAAACTTTCTAGTCTAGGGTCAAATTCTGTATGGTCACAGTCACAATTCCCTTCATTCAAATCTTTACCACATTTTGGACATAAACCTTTACAGTCCTCTTTACACACAACTTTCATAGGTAAATTTTCCAATATACTCCGTTGTATGATGTCGGTGAAATCAATTTGTTCATCAGAAAAAGTTTCCGCTTCTCTTTCATTTTCTATCTTGCCTGCTTGATAAAATATTTCATTTATCTGGAATTGAATCGGCTTTTTTACAGTTGCCAAGCAACGGCTGCACAAAAATTCTGCCTCAGTTGTGCCCTCTGCTTCAAACAATATTCCTTTTTTGGTATTGGTCAAAACACCTTCTATCGTAACAGGCTCTGAAAAACACACAACATCGGGATAAACCATTTCTACCTTTTCAGAAAAAGAAACCTCCATATTTTCATTTGGATTTCTTAAAATCTGAGAAATAGTCAATATCATTTTTATCACCCCATCGTCGTACCTAAAGTATTATACAAAAAGGCATATTATTTGTCAAGCAAGTCTTTTGTATCTCTTGCAATCATAAGCTCCTCATTTGTTGGAATAACAAGCACTCTAATACGAGAATCTGGTGCAGAAATTTCAATCGCTTTTCCTCTTAAGCTGTTATTGTAAGAATCAATATGAACGCCCAAGAAAGATAAATAGTCACAAATCAAGCGTCTGATAGAACCAGAATTTTCTCCTAAACCTGCTGTAAATACAATTGCATCCACACCATTCATTGCTGCTGCATATTCACCAATATATTTTGCTACACGATAAGCAAAAATATCCAATGCAGCTTCTGCTCTTACATTTCCTTCATCTCTTGCACCTTCAATATCTCTAAAGTCACTGGAAACACCAGAAATACCAAGTACACCAGATTTTTTATTTAAAATGTTATCCATTTCTGCTGGTGTCAAACCTTCCTTTTCCATCAAAAATGTAATCACTGCTGCATCCACGTCACCAGCACGAGTACCCATTACAAGACCTTCCAAAGGAGTGAAGCCCATAGAAGTATCAATGGATTTTCCATTTCTTACTGCACAAATACTGCCTCCATTTCCTAAATGGCATGTAATAATTTTGGATTCTTGGATAGGACGGTTAATCATTTTTGCAGCTTCCTGTGCCACAAATTTATGGCTTGTACCATGAAAACCATATCTTCTAATTTTATATTTTTCATAATATTCATATGGCAAAGCATAAAGGAATGCTCTTTCAGGCATTGTCTGATGGAAAGCAGTATCAAACACAGCTACTTGAGGCACACCAGGCATAATTTTTTCGCAAGCATCAATACCAATTAAATTTGCTGGATTGTGCAAAGGTGCCAATTCACAGCATTTTTGAATAGCTTCTTTTACTTCAGGTGTAATCACAACAGAATTTGCAAAATATTCTCCACCATGCACCACTCTATGACCTACCGCATTAATTTCTTTTACATTAGCTACAACACCATGATTACTATCTAAAAGGGCATCAATCACCATTTTTACAGCCACTGTATGGTCTTCCATATAGTCATTAAAAATAACATCACTTTTTCCTGCTGGTTGATGTTTTAATTTAGAACCTTCAATACCAATTCTTTCGCAAAGACCTTTTGCTAAAACAGCTTCTGTATCACTATCAATTAACTGATATTTCAAAGAGGAACTACCACAATTTAAAACAAGAATTTTCATTTTTTTCTCTCCTTATCTTTTTCAAAGCTTAAGACCTTGGAGCTTTGCTCCAAACCACACCAACTTTCTTGGAAGAAAGTTGGACAAAGAACTTTATTGCAAAAACTTTATTTTTGCCGTTTTCTTTCTTTCAAGAAATCTTTTGTAACAATAGAGTTCTATTTAAAAGGATTCTAAAATTTTACAGTTAATTCTGTTAAACAAAATTAAAGTTCTTTCGCTTCCTTTCTTAAAAGAAAGGAAGTGTTTGAGAGCAAAGTCCTCAAGATTTTTATTTTTGCATTTGTGCCTGAATTGCTGTAATGGCAATAACACCTACAATATCTTCTGCAGAACAGCCTCTGGAAAGGTCATTGACTGGTTTTGCAATTCCCTGTAGAATAGGGCCATATGCTTCTGCACCTGCTAATCTTTGTACTAATTTATAACCAATATTTCCAGCATCCAAATCAGGGAATACTAATACATTTGCTTTTCCTGCAACAGAACTATCTGGTGCTTTTTGAGAACCAATTTCTGGTACAATGGCAGCATCTAATTGTAATTCACCATCTACTTTTAAATCAGGATATTTTTCTTTTGCAATGCGAACACCTTCCACAACCTTGTCCACATCAGCATGTTTTGCACTTCCTTTAGAAGAATGAGAAAGCATTGCAATTTTAGCTTCTGCATCTACAAAAGTTTCAAAAGATTTTGCAGAACTTGCTGCAATTCCTGCTAATTCCGCAGAAGTTGGATTTTGGTTTAATCCACAGTCTGCAAATAAAAAGACACCATCTGCCCCATATGTTTTATCTGGGCATACCATCATAAAGAAAGCAGAAACAAGGTCTGCACTTGGGTCTGTTTTTAAGATTTGTAACGCTGGTCTTAACACATTTGCCGTTGCATGAATTGCGCCAGAAACCATACCATCTGCAACGCCTAATTTTACAAGCATAACACCAAAAAATAATGGGTCTTCCAACATTTTTTTAGCATCTTCTGCTGTAATTCCTTTGCTTTTTCTAATGTCTACTAAAGTATTCACTACTTCATCCATTCTGTCATAATTTTCTGGGTCAATAAAAATTGCTTTTGATAAGTCACACTCTGGTGCTACCGCTGCTATTTTTTCTTTGTTTCCTACTAAAATAATATCAGCTAATCCTTCTTTCAGTGCTGCGTCTGCTGCTTTTAAGTTTCTAATTTCATACGATTCTGGTAATACAATCGCTCTTTTGTCTTTTTTTGCTCTTTCTTTGATTTTTGTTATAAAATCCACAACTAAAACCTCCTGCTCTATAGAAAAATAGTCATTTTGTTACCCAATAAACCAAACCTCTACAATCATATTATATTCTTTGACATTTTATTGGGCAAATATTTAGTAACAAATTGGTAATTTGCACCTTTTATCCTTATTATAAACAATCTATTCCTTGTATACAATAGTTATTTCAAAAAAAATCGTTTTTTCTGTCAAAACCTTTTTCTTTTACAAACAGAATAAAATGTTTTGTTTGATGGTGTCTTGTTGTTGTCCAACTAAAAGCTTGTTCCATCTCTCTGTATGGTAGCAAAATGTTAGTTTTGCACAAACATTTTTTGCTTACTTTCTTGAAAGAAAGTGTTATAACAAAGGAAATTCCATTAAAAATGTCGTTCCGCCATGTTGTCGGCTTTCAATTTCTATTTTTCCACCTAATGTTGCCACACCAGCATTCACAACATCTAGTCCTATTCCTCTACCAGAAAATAAGCTTACCATACTTTTGGTGGTAAAACCCGGTTTCAGCAAAAGATGGTAAATTTCTTGGTCTGTATAACATTCTTTTTCTTTTTTTAATACTCCTTTTTCTTCTGCAATTTGCAATATTTTTTCTCTGTCTAATCCTCTACCATCGTCATAAAATGCTACTGTAACCTTTTGCGCAACTCTTTTAATTTCAATGCGGATTCTGCCAATATCGCTTTTCCCTAGTTTTTCTCTTTCCTGCTTGCTTTCAATGCCATGGTCCATACTATTTTTCACCATCTGCATCACAGCCATAGAAATTTTATCATAAATATCTTTTGGTACTTCTGTTTCTTTTCCTATCATTTGTATTTGTACTTTTTTATGCAATTCTCTCCCCATCACTGTTACCATTCTTTCAGCCTTTTGTAAAAGACCGTCAAAATTTTGAAAAGGGATAATTTTTCTGCCTTTTCTTGTATACTGCATATTTTCTGCATTGGGGTCCATTTCTTCTCCATCAATATGTTGCAAAAAATTTTTAATTCTTTTTACAATCGCCCAACCAAAATCTGTAATATCTTCCCCTGTTTCCATTCGTTTTAGTTCTCTTTTCACACAACTAGAAACAGTCTTTGTCAAACGTAATATCGTTTCTAAATCTTTTTGATTGATGTTGTCTTCTTCTTGCAAATAAGAAAATAAATCCTCTGCACCATGAATCATTTCTGCTATCGTTTGATGTCCCATCATAAATGCAGAACCTTTGAAACTATGCAACACACGAAAGATTTGATTGCTTTCTTCTTTGGTAATCACAATGTTCTTTGGGTCTGAATATTTGCTGTCTAAAAAAGCATCTATTTTGTCTATACTTTTCCAGGCTTCTTCCAGAAAAATTTCTTGTAAAAAATCAAAGTCTACATTTTTGGTATCCAAATTATTCATCCTCTTGACTAAAATCCTTTATAAAAATAAAATAATTACATTATCTATTAAGTATATCTCTAAATGACAAACAATACCATAGTAAAATTTAATAAATTGTAATAAATTTGTTATATTTTTACTGTCTAAATACGATGATAGTATCTAAAGAAAAAGCAGTTTATCATAAAATCATAAACAATATACTTTTTATAGAAATTTTACATATAAAAAATACTTTTGTAAATATTTTTATATTTTTTGTTCATATTTTTTTAAATATCTTAG
Organism: uncultured Clostridia bacterium; assembly: GCA_910583755.1. Lineage (GTDB taxonomy): Bacteria > Bacillota > Clostridia > Lachnospirales > Anaerotignaceae > Coprocola. Next base: position 108,896 of record CAJTZO010000002.1, on the reverse strand, counting down.
AAAGGAGAAGGCTTTTGATGCCTATAATTAATCTATGAAAATACTTGGTATTATTGCAGAATACAACCCTTTTCACAACGGACATTTTTATCAAATACAAAAAGCAAAACAAATCACAAATGCGGATGCTGTCATTGTTGTTATGAGCGGCAACTTTGTACAAAGGGGAGAACCTGCTATTTTAGACAAATGGACTAGGACACACATGGCATTATGCAGTGGTGCTGATATTGTGATAGAATTGCCTGTTCTTTATGCCACTGCTAGTGCAGAATATTTTGCACATGGAGCTATCAAACTGCTTCATGATGCTGGAATGATAACAGATATTTGTTTTGGCTCTGAACTCGGAGAAATAGCACCCTTACAGCAAATTGCTGAATTACTTTTAGAAGAACCAGAACCATTTCGTCAACTGCTAAAGCAATGCCTTCAAAGTGGTATTTCCTATGCTTCTGCTCGTTCTTTTGCACTTTCACAACTGTATCCTGCTGCAAAGGATATTCTTTTTCAATCCAATAACATTCTTGCAGTAGAATACTTAAAATCGTTATTAAAATTAAATAGTGCAATACGTCCGCATACCATAGCAAGAAAAGGCTCTTGTTATAACGATACAACATTACAGCCAATGGCTTCCGCCACTGCTTTAAGAAATGCTATTTTTCAAAATCGTCTTAAAGAAATTGAAGTACACCTTCCTCCAGCATGTTATGATATTTTGTGTCAAAGTATTACTCAAGGAAAGGCTCCTATTTTTTTAAATCATTTTACAGATGCTTTCCATTATTCTATTCGTACCCATTCGCCAGAAAGCATTAAAAATATCTTTGATGTGAAGGAAGGATTAGAAAATCGTATTTATAAAGCATTTGATACAAACTATGACATTAATGATATTATTTCTTTTATCAAAACCAAACGGTATCCCCAAACACAGATACAAAGAACCCTTTTGCAGATTTTGCTACAAATACCAAAAAGAGAGATTCTTTTTTTCCGTCAAATTCCTTCTCCTTATGTTCGGGTACTCGGATTTCGTCGAGAAAAACAACACATATTAGCTATGTTAAAAAATAAATTGCCCTTGCTTACCAATCCCAAACAATATCAAACAGTTTTGGATAAAAATGGTCAATCTTTATTTTCTTTAGAAATAAAATCTACTGACATATATTTTATGGCATCTCCTAATAAAATATACCATCGTTTCAATCAAGATTTTTTACAACCTATGGTTATGATTTCTTCTGATAAAACATAAAAATAAAAAAAGGCTTACTTTAAGAAATTATAAAAAAGCAAAACCCTAAAAATAGGTTCATCTTTTAAGGATTTTAAAAAGGAGAGATTTTATGAAAGCACGCAGCATATTTTTGACAAGTAGCACACTTTTTTTGCTGTATTGTTTATTGCGTTTTCCACAAGAACTATTACAAAAAGCCATTGAAAGTGTAAACTTATGGTTTCATCTTGTGCTGCCTTCTTTGTTTCCATTTTTAACAGCAACAGGAATTTTAATCCGTTTAGGTGTTGCTCACAAATTTGGACAGTTATTTCAACCCTTGATGCAGCCTATTTTTCATCTTTCTGGTATCTGCGCTTTTCCCCTAATACTAGGAATGATTTCTGGCTATCCTTCTGGTGCCAAAATAACTGTTACACTCTGTCAAAAAAAAGCACTTTCCTATAAAGAAGCACAACGGATTCTTGCTTTTTGCAATAATCCAGGACCACTTTTTGTAGTAGGAACTGCCGGCACTGCTTTTTTAAAAAATCCCTTTTTTGGTTATTTTATGCTATTTTGTATTTTTGCTGGTGCGATTGCAACAGGATTATTGTTCCGCTTTTTTTACAAAAAAACAGATATTACTACAAAATCGGTTTCTTATGCAACTTCTCTTGTTACAGAGCCAACTGGAAAAATATTAAGCGATTCTGTGGCAGATGCTATGGAAACAGTTACACAAATCGGCGGATTTATTATTTTATTTGGTGTTGTGATAGAAGCATTACAGCAAACAGGCATCATTACAGGACTAACTCAATCCCTTTGTAGCATTTTGCCACTTTCTTCTGCTGCTGTTGCAGGCATTTTAGGTGGTATTTTAGAAATGACAAATGGAGCTTCTCTTTTAAGCCAAGCTCCAGAACAAACACAGATACAACTTGTTTGCATCACAGCGATTCTTTCTTTTGGTGGGTTTTCTATTTTAGCTCAAACCTTGGGCATTTTATCTCCTCTTTCTATTTCTAGTGTAAAATATATTTTTTCTAAATGCATTAATAGTATTTTTTCTACTATCATATGCTTTTTTTGTTATCCTATTGTACAAAATAAATTAATAAAAGCAGTTTCTGTAAGTTCTTTCCCTACAAAAACTGCTTCTTATTCCTATCTTTCTTTTTCTTTTTTCTTTTTATTGTTTTCATTATTCTTACTTTCATATCATCATCAAAAATAATTATCTGCCTAAACGTAATTCTTGTATGTTTTCAGATAATACAGATAAAGTATCTCCAAAATATTGGTCTGTTTTCATACTTTCATCATAAACTACATTCTTCAGTTCACGTAATCTTTCTTGCGCCATGCCAAGCACTTCTTCTGCATATTCCATTGCACTTAAACGCAATTCTTTTGATGTTTTTTTAGCATGGTCTAAAATTTCTGCTGCCTGTTCATATGCCAATTTTGTCACTTCATTTTCATCCACCATACGTTTCACACGTTCTTCAGCATTTTTTACAATTTCATCTGCTTCTTTTTGGGCATCAATTAATATCTTATTCCGTTCTTCAATGACCCATTTTGATTGTTTTAATTCATTAGGAAGTTTCATACGAATTTCTGTAATAATCTCATACAGTTCTTCTTTGTCAACAGATACTCTATTACTAAAGGGCACTGCACGGCTATTATCTAATGTTTCTTCCAATTCACTTAACAAATCAAAAACTGTTTCCATACTGCATTCCCTCACTTCTTATATTTTTCTGCTATCAACTTCCTGATTTCGCATGGCACCATAAAATCAATATTACCTCCAAAAACAGCAACTTCCTTTACATTCGTGGAACTTAATGCTAAATGTTCTTCATCTGCCGCTAAAAAAATGGTTTCAATTTCTCCATATAGTTTTCGATTAATTAAATGCATTTGAAATTCTGCCGCAAAATCAATACTGTTTCGTAGTCCTCGAATGGCCACTGTAGCACCAATTTCTTTTGCAAAATCTACAAAAAGCCCTCGAAAAGATGCAATTTCTACATTTTCAATATTTTTTGTCACCAGTTTTAAATGTTCTTTTCTTTCTTCCACTGAAAACAAAGCTTTTTTGTTGGGGTTTTCTAATATTGCTACCACTAAATGGTCTGTAATTTCTGCTGCTCTTTTAATGATGTCAAGATGTCCTAATGTAACAGGGTCAAAACTCCCTGCATAAATTGCTTTTATCATATTCTTCCTCCAACGTCAAAAATGTTATGACGGTTGTTTTACTCTTTTTTTCTTTTACTATAGTTAAACCAGAAATAAAAGGTATTTTTATTTCTGCACTTCTTTCCCATATTATATACCCTTGCTTCTCTAGTAAATCATATTCCACAATTTTATGACAAACAGATACTGCCAAATCAGACTGATAAGGAGGGTCTAAAAATATCATATCAAATTTTTGTTGTTTTAATAACAAAAGTGCATCAAACACATCCTTCTGCAATACAACAGCATTTTTCAATTTTGTATGTTTTAAATTTTCATCAATGATATGACAGGCTTCTTTTGATTTTTCTACAAATACACATTCTTTTGCACCTCTGCTTAGTGCCTCAATGCCAATCGCACCACTTCCAGAAAATAAATCTAAAAAACGGCATTGTAACAAATCAAATGCAATGACATTAAATAATGTTTCTTTCATACGGTCTGTTGTGGGTCTTGTTTGTAAGCCTTCTATCGTTTTTAATTTATGTCCTTTTGCTTTTCCTGCAATGACACGCATAACTTTTACACCTCAAAATACAATTTTCATTTTTTACGTTTACCATCTTTAGAGTATAGCAAATAATATCTAAAAAAACAATAAAAAATCTTTTACAAAAAAATGAAGGGTAAAACATTATGAGAGTTTTTCCATTTTTTCCAACTATAATCTAAACTTTTTCCAATGAGATTCTGTTATCTGTCCAGCTACAACGAATATTCCACTTTAAAATAATTATTAAAGTTCTTTGCTTTTTTTCTTTTAAAAAAGGAAGTTAAATTGATAATTGTTCAGATTGCCATAAAGCAGTAACTTGCTTTTTCAGTTGCTCATGTTCTGACAGTTCTAAATATTTGTCTTTTTGTAACAATTCTTGCGCTGCCTTTTGTGCTTCCTTCAAGATTGCTATATCTTTATATAAATTTCCAATTTTCAACTCTGGTAGTCCATGTTGTTTTGTCCCAAAAAATTCTCCAGGACCCCTTAATTTTAAATCCATTTCTGAAATGACAAAACCATCAGAAGATTTTGTCATAACATTCATTCTTTGTTTCGCAATCTTACTTTTTCCTTCATTAATTAAAATACAATAAGACTTTTCACTTCCACGCCCTACACGTCCCCGCAACTGGTGCAACTGAGCTAGTCCAAAGCGTTCTGCATTTTCAATCAACATAATCACTGCATTTGGCACATTGATACCTACTTCAATCACTGTTGTCGAAACCAAAATATCAATTTCTCCCTTTGAAAATGCTTCCATAATTTGTTGTTTTTCTTTTGCTTTCATTTTTCCATGTACACAGCTTATATGATAACCTGCTATTTTTTGCTGTAATTCCTCTGTATAAGAAAGAACAGCTTGTACTTCCATTTTTTCATTTTCTTCTATCATAGGACAAATAATATAAGACTGTAAACCCATGTCAGCATGTTTTTTTATAAAATTATAAATTCTTTCTCGATAAGAAGGTGTGACAGCCAAGGTATCAATTTTTTTTCTTCCTGGTGGTAATTCATCAATAATAGAAATGTCTAAGTCACCATATAAAATTAAAGCTAAGGTTCTAGGAATAGGAGTGGCTGTCATAACAAGCACATGCGGATTTTTTCCTTTTTCTGATAAAGCACCTCTTTGCCTAACACCAAAACGATGCTGTTCATCTGTTATTACCAGTCCTAGTTTAGAAAACACCACATTTTTTTGTATCATTGCATGTGTACCTAAAATCATATGGGCTTTTCCTTCTGCAATTTCTTCCAATACAATTCTTTTTTGTTTTGCAGTAAGAGAACCAGATAAAAGTACAGTTTTAATTCCTAAAGGCTCAAATATTTCACAAAAAGACTGATAATGTTGCTCTGCTAATACTTCTGTAGGAACCATGAGCGCCGCTTGATATCCATTTTGTATTGTCCAGTAAGCAATTATCATTGCAACAGCTGTTTTACCACTGCCTACATCTCCCTGTATCAAGCGATTCATTACTTTTCCTGTTATCATATCCTCTTTGATTTCTAGTAGTACATTTTTTTGTGCATTTGTCAGAGTAAAAGGTAATTTTTTTTGAAATTCTACAATACTGCTTTTCTTTTTCATAATAATACCTTTTTTTCCTTCCTGCAATGTTTGTTTCATCAAAAGTAAACCTAATTGTAGAAGAAAAAATTCTTCAAAAACAAGCCTTCTCCTTGCTTGAAAAAATTTTTCCTGTGTTTCTGGAAAATGGATATTTTCAATTGCAAAATTACACTCACACAAAAAATATTGTTTTCTTATCCAAAAAGGTAGCCCTTCTTTTAACTGTCCTTTTGTCTGGTTTAAAACTTCTCCTATCAATTTACGCCATATTTTTTGAGATAAACCATTGACAGAAGGATAAATAGGTACAATTTGATTCAGTGCAGACTCTGCTTTTTCATATTCCGGAGAAGATATTTCTAAATTGCCATATTTTTTTTGTAGTTTTCCAGTAAACAAATATTTTGTTCGTTCTGTAAATGCTTTTTTCATATATATTTGATTATACCAAACAGCAAAAATACTTCCCGTTTCATCATATAATTTGATACGTGTAAATATCATATTTTTGATACGAATATTTTCTCCTTGTCCCTTTACCCACGCAATAAAAGTATTTTCTTCATTTAATACTAAGTCTTTTATTTTACAAAGATTACTTCTATCATCATATTCTCTTGGAAAATGGGTTAGCAAATCTTTTGCTGTTATAATTCCAAGTGAATTTAATTTTTTTGCTCTATGTTCTCCTACATGATGAAGTTCTGCAACATTACAATGCAAATCCATATCCTTTCCACCTTTATCCAAAAAATGAATCAACCTTATATTGTTCTCATTTCGGTTGATGTAAGGTGAATGCCCATAGGACATTCTGTACTCCTAATCATCAAAGTTCTTTGCTACGCTTTCTTCCAAAAAAGCGTAAAGCGTTATAAAAAAACATGGTCGTTCTTTCATAACGCTCCTTTATTACTCCACAGAAATAATATAATAATATAAAGGCTGTCCACCTCTATGCAGTTCTACATCACAAGTAGAAAATTCCTTTTCCGCATATTGTTTTACTTTTTCTGCATCTTGTTGTGTTACATCTGCACCATAATAAATGCTAATCATTTCCGCATCTTCTGTTACTACTTTATGAAGCAAAGCCTCTGCTCCTTTTTCAGCATTTTCTGATATAACAGTAATATTATCCTCCTGCATCCCAATAATATCACCTTGTTTAATATTTTTTCCATTTAATGTAGTTTCTCTTACAGCATAGGTAACACTTGCTGATATCACATTTTTCATGCTTTCTAACATATTCTGCTGAATCCCTTCTGTGTCTTCTGCTATACTATTAAGCATAGCACTAATCCCTTGTGGTATAGTTTTAGAAGGAATCACAATAACATTTTTTTGTTCTGTCAATTTGGAAGCTTGTTCTCCAGCTAATATAATATTTTTATTATTGGGCAGTACAAAAACTGTTTTTGCATTTACCTTTTCAATCGCATTTAAAATATCCTCTGTACTAGGATTCATGGTTTGTCCACCTTGTATAATCTCGTCTACCCCCAAATTCTGAAAGATTTCTGTCAATCCATCTCCAGGAGAAACAGCTACATATCCTACTTCTTTTTGCTTTTCTATTGGCTTTGTACTAGAAAAATCAATACGATTTGTATGTTGTTGTCTCATATTATCAATTTTTAAGCCACTTAATTCTCCAATGGTCAAGGCTTTTTCCAAAGCTAAACCAGGATGGTCGGTGTGTACGTGAATTTTAATCAATTCCTCATCACTGACACAAACAATCGAATCTCCTATTGTCGTAAGATATATCTTTAAATTTTGTACAATTTTTTCTGATACGTTTTTTACCAATATAAAAAATTCTGTACAATAGCCAAACGTAATACTTGTATTTTCTACTGATGCCAATGCAGCAAAATTTTCTTGTGCAATCGGCTCCTCAATTTTGAGCACTTCTATACTATTTCTACTTTCAAAAGCACCTTCTAACAAACAAAGCAGCCCTTTTCCACCTGCATCAACTACCCCTGCTTGTTTTAATACTGGCAGCATCTCTGTTGTCTGTAAAAGCATGGCATTTCCATCTTCTATTACTTTTTGCAAAAATATATCAATATCATCTGTATTTTCTGCTATTTTAGAAGCACTATCAGCACAAGCCTTTGCTACAGTCAATATAGTACCTTCTTTTGGCTTCATAACCGCCTTATATGCTGTTTTTACTGCCTGTTGAAGTGCTTGGGCTAATTCTTTGGTATTTGCTTCTTCTAAGCCTTCTAATCCCTTTGAAAATCCTCTAAAAATTTGCGAAGTAATGACGCCTGAATTTCCTCTTGCGCCACGCAAGGCACCATTAGAAATTGCTTTTGCTACCTTACTAATGGAAAGAGAATTTTCTTTTTCTGCCTCTTTTGCTGCTGCCAAAGCTGTTAATGACATATTTGTTCCTGTGTCGCCGTCTGGTACTGGAAAGACATTCAGCGCATCCACGGTTTGTTTTTTTTCATTTAGACGGTTTGCTCCTGCAATCATCATTTTTTTTAGCATCAAACCATTTAATTTTGTTAGTGCCACTGTATTTTTCCTCCTCTGTTTCAGCTATCCACCCGAACGCCATCTACAAAAACATTAATATGTTCCACCTGCAAACCAGCATATTCTTCCACTTTATATTTTACAGTGCTGATAATATTATTTGCAATGACAGAAATATTTGTTCCATATTCCACAATAATATGAAATTCTAAACTAATTTTATTTTCATTAATAGTCATTTTAATTCCCTTTGTCAAGCTTTCCAGCTTTAACAGTTGAACTAATCCATCCTTTACATTTTTTGCTGCCATGCCCACAATGCCATAGCAATCTAAAGCTGCATATCCTGCAATTCTTGCAATCACTTCATAATCTATTGTAATAATACCATATTCATTTTCTAATTTTGCAGTCATAGGATTTCAACCTCCCAATCGTCCTATTGTGTAATTTTATAACATGATTCTATTTTAGTATACCATCAAATATTATTTTTTTGAATGGAAAATACAAAAAATTTTTTTAACCATATCATATTTTTCCTGTATTGACAAGTTAAAAAAATCAAAACCTTAGAGATAGTATTCCTAAAATCCTGCTAACTTCTTTTCAAAAAAGTTGGACAAAAAACTTTCACGGAAAAACTAGCGTTTTTCCTTATAAAATTAATATTTTTAGCGAAACGCTAGTTTCGGCTTAAAGTTCTTTGAGGAGTTTGAGGACTAGCCCTCAAGATTTTTTGACAAGCTGAGCTTTTTCCAAGAAAGCGTTAAATTTTTTTTTAGAAATCAATGATTATGCTGTTGCAAAAAAGATTGTTTTCTGATAAAATACTTTTGTTGTGTCACATAAGCAATTAAGGAGGTGCGTACAATGGCAAAATGTGAGATTTGTGAAAAAGGTCAAATAAAAGGCCACAGAATCAGTATTAACCGTAGTCAGGTTAGTAGACGTGCAAACAGAAAATGGAAACCTAATGTAAAAAAGGTTAAAATCATTGATAATGGAACTGTAAAATCAATCTATATTTGTACAAGATGTTTACGTTCCAATAAAGTAACACGTGCAATATAATAAGAATACCCACTATTTGAAAGTGGGTATTTTTTTTTAACAATCAGAAAATAATAAAAAACCGCCTACTGCTACTAATATTACCGCTAAAAGAAAGCCCCACCAAGGGATAATTAACACAATCAGCATACCACAGCCACCAGAAAATAATACTAACCCTAGTAAACGTTTTTGAGGTACACCGCTAAACCGTTTTCCCATAAACCGCACACCTTATTTTTCATTTTTATTAATGTATGCTGTAGTTTCTTTTCCTATGCTTGTCTTAATCTCTTGCCTGTATCACAAACAAGTATCCTGTTTTTATAGTAATACTACATTGTTCCTGAAGCATTACATTACTTACAGCAACAATATCATCATCGATTGTCAAAGTGTGGTCTGTCAAAGGGTAAGCAAATCCCTCTAAGGTAATCCCAGTTACCTCCATAGATAAGGGAATGGTAGAAACTAAATCTCCCTTTTTTCCCTTTACTATCATGTTTTTGTCAATTAATTCCACACAATTTTTCTCATTGACAAGCCTACCTCTTACACCTTTCTTTAAAAGCCTTAACAGCAAATGAGCATTTGCTAAAGTATGGTCAAAACGGCTGCCTATGCCACCACAGATTACAATATCATCTACACCTAATTCCAGCGCAAAATCTAATCCTAATTCCATATCTGTTTCATCTTTTTGTGTCGGAAATGTTTTTATCTTTACGCCTAACTCCTTATAATAATTGAAATCTTCCTTTTTACAGGAATCAAAATCTCCTAATATATAGTCAGGTATTATTTTTAATGCTCTTGTATGCCTCATTCCACCATCGCAGCATACAATAACATCTGCATTTTGAATATATTCTTTACAAAAATCATATCGCTCTATCTCTGCACCTGCAAATAGTACTGCCTTCATTACTTACTTCTCCTGTAATATTTTTAAAAATTCTCTTGTACTTTTTTCCACATCTTCTGCACCAAATATGGCAGACCCTGCTACAATAACATTTACTCCTGTACTTAAAATTTCTTTGATATTGTTCATATTAACACCACCATCTATTTCAATATCAAAAGAAAGATTTTTTTGCTCTCTTATCTTTACCAATTCTGTTACCTTTTCCATTTTCTCCGCCATAAATTTTTGCCCACCAAAGCCTGGCTCTACTGTCATTACCAGTACCATATCCACTTGTTCTAAATAAGGCACTATTTCTGACACAGGAGTATTTGGCTTTATTGTAATTCCTGTTTTGACACCAAAAGATTTTATTTTTGCAAGAACATCCCCCGGAGATTTTGTTGCTTCTACATGGAAATTAATGATGTCTGCACCAGCTTTATAAAAGGCTTCCACATAACGCTCTGGCTCCATAATCATTAAATGCACATCAAATACTAAATTAGAACATTTTCGAATGCTTTGTATTACTGGAATACCAAAAGAAATATTAGGCACAAACATACCATCCATCACATCTAAATGAATATATTGTGCACCACCTTTTTCAATTTGTTCCAACTGTTGTCCAAGTTTTGTAAAATCTGCTGCTAATAAGGAAGGTGAGAGTATATTTTTCATATTATTTTTTCCTTTCTTTTAATTCTTCATAAATGGTTACATATCTATGGTATCTCATTTCACTGATACTTTTATTGATTTGTTGTTTGACAGCACAATCTGGTTCATGGGTATGGCTGCAACCTGTATAATAACATTCATGTACATAAGGTTGAAATTCTTTAAAATAGTATTGTAAATTTTGTTCTGTAATATTTTCTAAATATAAAGAAGTAAACCCAGGAGAATCCACAATATAACTTTTTTCCCCAATTTGTATCAATTCTGCATGACGTGTTGTATGGCGTCCTCTTTGTATTTTTTTACTGATTTCACCGGTTTCCATTTCTGCATGAGGAAATGCTTGATTAATCAAGCTAGACTTTCCAACACCAGAAGGACCAGCAAAAACAGATATTTTATTTTGTAATACTTCTTTTAAATCTTCTATTCCAATTTCTTTTTCTGCACTGGTACACAACACAGTGTATCCAGCAGAACGATATAACTCTGCTACTTTTTGATATTGTTGTGTTTTATCTTTGTCAATTTTATTGATACAAAGAACAACATCTAGTTGTTGTTCTTCCACTAAAATTAAAAAACGGTCTAACAAATCTAAATTCATATTAGGACTTTTTGCTGCAAATACAATCACCGCCTGGTCAACATTCGCTACTCTAGGACGAATCAGCAAAGTTTTTCTTTCTTGGATAACATCTAAACTACCCTTTTTGTCCTTTTCATCCAAAACGGATATTGCAACACTATCACCTACGGTGGGCTTAACGCCATCCTTACGGAAAATTCCCCTTGCACGGCAAGCATAAACCCCTTGTTCTGTACTTACATAATAAAAACCACCAATTCCTTTTATAATGGTACCTTTTAGCATAATTCTCCTTTCTCCTCTTAAAACCTTTGGGAATAATATCCCCCAAACTTTTTTGAAAGAAAGTTTAACAAAGAACTTTTCCTTTTATTCATAGAACAAATTAAAAAATTTTTGTCTAATGGTGTTGTGTTATCATTTAATTTGAAGTTTCATTTTGTGCAAAAGTTCTTTGTTTTCTTTCAAAAAAGGAAGGAAATTAAAAAGCGTCACTCCACATTTGAACACCATCAATATAACAAGTAATTTTTCCATCTCCCGAACCAGAAATTGGTACAGAGAATGGTAATGACTTCTGTTCATCCAATACAACACTTTCTCCATTATCATCGGTTTTTACAATTTTGATATGTGCATTGGTAATACCTGCCGCTGGCGGATTTACAGTATATGTTTTTGTTTTTGTTCTTACTGGCTTTTGTTCTGGTTCTTGTGTTTCACTACTTTCTGAATTTTCATTATTTTCACTGTTTTCTGGATTGTTTTCTTCTGGTGGTGTTTCTTCTGGATTGTCTTGGGACGTAGAAGGATTTTGTTGTGTTTCTGGTGGGTCTTGTTCTTTTTTTCCTAAGCTAACGACAAGTCCCACTTCTGTTCCTTCTAATACTTCCTCACCACGTTCTTTTGTTTGGGTAATTACCACACCTTCTTCTACGGTATCACTTTCTGTTCTTGTAATATCACCCACGTTTAATTTAGAAGATTTTAAGGCTTTTTCTGCCTGAGATTGTGTTAAACCTTCTACTTTTGGCACAATGGTTGTATTTTTTTCTTCTCCTCTGGAAATAACAATACGAACATTCGTTTCCGCTGTAATTTTTGTTCCTTCGGTAGGACTTTGTTCCATAACCGTTTCCATTTCTGCATCTTCATCATATTCATATGATATTTCTGGTTCTTTTCCTATCAGACTTTTTATTTGCTCTATTGCAGTGTCCTTTTTCTTGCCCAATAAATCAGGCATAGGCTTCTCTGTTACTTCTGCATCTTTTGAACCTAAGCTAACGGTAACACCTACCTCCATTCCTTTTTTAATTTCTGTATTTTCTGCGGTAGATTGTTCAACAATAATGCCTTCTAGATGTTCTTCATCATAAACAGATTTCTCCTGTGATACACGATAGCCCTCTTTTTCTGCTAATTGTTGTGCTGCTTCTAGTTCCATTCCTACAAAAGACTTTACTTTTATTTTATCAGCATCTCCAAAAAGTCCCGCTTTTGTTCCAAATGTTTTTACACCAATCGCACTAATAATTGCAATGATAACTAAAGCAGTTGCAACTGCTGCAACAATTACCTTTGTTTCTTTTCCTCTTTGGTAACCACCTTCATATTCCTCTTGTCTTGGATTTCTTCTGTTTTGCATATCCAATCTAGGGCGTCTACTTCTTCTCACTGGTTCCACTTGTTCATATTCTCTTTCATAATCATCATCTTTTGATATTCTAATATTTTTTTTCTCTTGTCTTGGCACAAATTCCTCCTCGGCAGCTAATTCTTCTTGTTGTCTTATCTGCTCCATTCGTCTTGCTTCTGCTTCTGCCTGCTTTCTATTATTATCCACAGAAGAAAGATATTGTATTTCTGGTGGTGCAGATGGTCTTCTTTGTGGCGTTTGCTGCACAACCGTTTCATTTCTTGCTTTTATCAAGTCCGCTATCATAGCATCAATTGTCAAATATCTTTCATCTGCTCTTTTTCTGGTTGCTTTTCTGATAATGGCTTCTAAACTTGCAGAAACCTTTGGATTAAATTGCCTTATATCTGGTAGTTCTTCATTAATCTGTTTCATCGCAACTGCAACAGAAGTATTTGCTTGAAAAGGCAGTTGTCCTGTCACCATTTCAAACATGGTGATACCTAAAGAATAAATATCACTTTTTTCATCTACATAGCCACCTCTTGCCTGTTCTGGTGAAAAATAATGTACAGAACCCATTGCTGTATTACTTGTTGTCATGGTTGTACCATTTGCTGCTCTTGCAATTCCAAAGTCTGTAACCTTAACAACACCATCTGTACCCACCAATACATTTTGAGGTTTAATATCTCTATGTATAATGTGGTTTTTATGTGCCTGTTCAATGCCTGATGCTATCTGTACTGCAACATTAATTGTTGATTTTGTATCAAAAGGTGCTTTTTCTCTAATTGCCTGTTTTAAGGTATCACCATGCACATATTCCATAACAATAAAATAGATATTTCCTTCTTGCCCAACATCATAAACACGTACAATATTGGTATGGGAAAGTCTGCCGGCTGCCAGCGCTTCCGAGCGAAAACGCATAATAAATTCTTCATCACCTATAAATTCTTCTCTTAATATCTTTACAGTCACATATCGTTGAAGTGTCCTGTCTTTTGCCCGAAACACGATTGCCATACCACCAGAGCCTATTTTTTCAATTAACTCATATCTGTCTGATAATACAGTACCTATTTGTATCATGATTCTTCACCTCTTTATATTTCAATTAATATTAATGAAATATTATCTAAGCCACCCTTTTCATTGGCTAGCAGGACTAATTTTTTCACTTTTTCTTCTGTAGAACATTCTTCTATTAATATTTTTTCCATTTCATTTCTTGATACCATATTACTCAAACCGTCTGTACAGAGTAGGATTTTGTCTCCTTCTTTAATATCTGCTATGACTATATCAGGCTCTACATCTTCACGTACACCAATCGCCCTTGTAATAATATTTTTTTTGGGGTGAACCTCTGCTTCCTCTTTTGTAATACTTCCAATTTTTACTAATTCCATAACATAAGAATGGTCTGTTGTGATTTGGCACAAATCATTATCCCGAAAGCGATAAGCTCTACTATCACCCACATAAATAATAAATGCTTTTTCCTTTTCAAGATGGGCAGCAACCAATGTTGTTCCCATATCTGTATACTCTATATGTTTTTTTGCTTTTTGATATACAATTTGATTGCAGGCACGTGTTGCAAACATCATTCTATCCAAAATTTCTTCATTTTCAGTCTTTTCCATTGCTTCTACAAAAATAGAAATGGCGGTACTACTTGCAACTTCTCCAGCATTACAGCCTCCCATACCATCTGCCACTAAATATAAATTTTTTTGTTCATTGACATAAATCGCATCTTCATTATTTTTTCTTTTCATGCCAATTACACTATTACCAATCGCCTTCATAATATAACACCTCCCAAAACTTTTTCAGTTGCTAATTTTTCTGTAACTTCCTTAATTAGGAATGTAACTGATAACTTTTCCGAAGCTGCCCGCAAGCAGCATCAATATCGCTTCCTAATTTTCGCCTTATTGTTGTTTCAATTCCTTTTTGCTCCATAATGTATGTAAACTTTTTCACTCTTTCTTCACTACTTTTACAATAATTCCTTTCTTTTACATCATTGATAGGTATCAAATTCACATGGCAAAGCATGTTGTGTAGTTTAGAAGCAAGTTCTTCTGCACAATCGTCACTGTCATTTATCCCTTTTATCAGGGCATATTCAAATGTTACACGTCTCTTTGTTTTATCACTATATTCTTTACACACCTTTAATATTTCTTGCATACTATATTTTTTTGCAATCGGCATAATTTTCTGACGAATCCTATCATTTGGTGCATGGAGTGACACAGCCAACGTGATTTGTAAATCTTCTTCTAATAAATCATACATCTTTTCTACTAAACCACAAGTAGAAAGTGTAATATGCCTTTGCCCTAAATGAAGTCCATTTTTGTCATTTGCTAAATGAAGAAACCGTAATACATTTTCATAATTATCTAATGGTTCCCCACTTCCCATTAACACAACACTGGAAATACGTTCTCCTGTATCTTTTTGCATCTCATAAATTTGGGAAAGCATTTCTCCTGCGGTTAAATTTCTTTCCACTCCATCTAAGGTAGAAGCACAAAAACTGCATCCCATACGACACCCTGCTTGTGTAGAAATACAAGCTGTATTCCCATAATGATAGTGCATAAAAACACTTTCTATGACTAAACCATTTTCTATTTCAAATAAATATTTTATGGTGCCATCTATTTGAGAAACCAATTTTTTTACTTGCCTTGTATAAGAAATTTTTCCATTTTGCTTTAATTTTTCCCTTAATCCTTTTGAAATATTTGTCATATCATCAATTTCTGTAATTTGTTTTTTATGTAGCCAATCAAAGATTTGTTTTGCTCTAAATTTTGGCTCTCCCCACTGTTTTAGTGTTTCTTCCCATTCCTGTAATGTCATAGAAAGCATCTTGTTACTCCTTTCGTCGAAAACGTGCTATAAAAAACCCATCTGTATGATGTATATGTGGATATAAAGTAATTGTTTTTTGTTGTGTTTCTGTCATTAATGTTTGAGGCAGTAATGGTAATTCCAGTTCAAAATTTTTATGTTCTTGTAAAAACCATTCTACATTTTTTTCATTTTCTTTTTTACATAAAGTACAAGTGCTGTATACAAGAATCCCATTTTGTTTGACATACTTTGCTGCTTGGGTCAATATTTCCTTTTGTATTAATAGTAAAGCATCAATTGTATTCCCATCTTTTTTCAGCCGAATATCTGGTTTTTTTCGTATCAACCCTAAACCAGAACAAGGTGCATCTACTAAAACCCTATCAAATGATTCTTGTTGTTCCTCTTGAAAGATTCTTCCATCTTGTTTTTTTGTTTGAATAATAGACAGTCCTAACCGTTCCGCACCTTCTTGTAATAATTCTAGTTTATGCTCATGAATATCACAAGAATAAATGGAACCCTTATTTTGCATTTTTTCTGCCATCAAAAAACTTTTTCCACCGGGTGCAGCACACATATCTAATATTTTTTCTTGTGGCTGTGGTGCAAGTGCTTCTACTGCTGTTATAGAACTTTCATCCTGTACATGAAATTTTCCCTGTTGAAATGCTTTTAACTTTGCAATATCCGCTGTTTTCGATAAATGCAATACATTCTGATAAATTCCTTCTTTTACAGAAACGCCTTCTTTTTCCAATTCCCTTTTTAATTCTTCTGTTGTTGTACACAATGAATTAACAACAATGGTAACATCTGGCGGCATATTATTTTGTCTACAAAGTTCTTTTACAAAATCATAATCATACTGATGCAGCCACATTTTTAAAAGCCATTCTGGATGAGAATATTTTAAAGAAAGGAATTGGATAGGACATTGTTTTTCATCTGGTAATAGTATCTTATCTTTTTGCCTTATTATGTTTCTTAAAACAGCATTTACAAAACCAGACAGGCTACTGAATCCTCTTTTTTTTACCAATTTTACTGCTTCATCACAAACAGCATTTTCTGGCACCTTCATAAAATAAATTTGATAAACTGCTATTCTTAATACTGCCAATAGATAAGGTTTCATTTTTTGTGTTTTGGTATTAGAAACTGCATTAATCACAAAATCAATATAATACAAATTTCGTAGGGAACCATTTACCATTTCTGTAACAAATGCCCTATCTCTTGGGAACATAGCACCATTTTGCCGGAGCAGTTTGCGCAGTACCGCTGTATTATATTTCTGTTCTATCTCTATTAATGCTTGTACTGCAATTTCTCTTGGATTGATTTGTATTGTCATTGTTTTTCTCCTACTTTACAATTTAAACACTTACTATATTTTACATGATACGCTTTATTGTCGCAACTATTTTTAGCATTTCTTAAAAAATACGAAAGGAAAGACACTTTTGCATCTTTCCTTAAAAAATAAAAATCTGAAAGCCTTGAGGCTTTGGTTGCTGCAACATAAAGTCTATCCTTTTTTCAATGGTGTTTTGTTTTTGTTCAACAAAAAACATCCTTCCATTTCCTTGTGTCGTCATCAAAATTCTTTGTTTCTTCCAAGAAAGCATTTAATCACGGTTGCGGCTAGATACCAAGGATAATAACCTTAATAAGTTGACAATTGCAGTTGCGGCGGCTGCAACATAAGTCATGGCAGCAGCTGTCAAAACTTTTTTTGCCCCACTTAACTCAGAATCATATAAATAATTTTGTCCTTCCAACATATGCAATGCCCTTCTAGATGCATCAAATTCTACAGGTAATGTCACTAAAGTAAACAGTACCGTAAAAGAAAACAAAACAATGCCTGCCAGCATTAAATAATAACTCCAACCACTATTGATTAGTAAACCTATAATGACCAAAGGAATGGATAGTTTGGACCCTAAATTTGTGCAAGGAACCATTGCGCTTCTTGCCCATAAAAAACTATAGTTTTCTGCATGTTGTATGGCATGTCCTGTTTCATGTGCTGCAACGCCTAAAGCAGCAACAGACTGACTATCATATACTGCCTCAGACAATCGCAATATTTTATGGCTAGGGTCATAATGGTCTGTTAAATTTCCCGCAATTCTTTCTACACAAACATCACGAATGCCAGCAGATTCTAGCATTTGCCTTGCAACCTCTGCCCCTGTAAAACCTCTACTGTTTGCAACTCTGGAATACTTTTGAAAAGTACTGTTTACACGAAATTGTGCTACCATACTAAATATCATTACAATAAAAAATAATCCTAAATATGATGTGTTATATCCCCAAAAAATAGTAATCCCTCCTAACATAATATCAGCTTGTCAAAAAACCTTGAGGGCTAGCCCTCAAGCTCCTACTTCTTTCTTGAAAGAAAGAAGTAAAGAACTTTAATGCGAAACTAGCGTTTCGCTAAAAAGATTGATTTTATAAGGAAAAACGCTAGTTTTTCCACGAAAATTTTTTGTCCAACTTTTTTTAAAAAAGTTGGTGGGTGTGGGTGAAACCCACAAAAAAAGACTTTATTGACGGACTGAATACTTTATTTTATAAAGAATACGATGTTTTTTGTTTTTTGTTTATTGTAAAATCGTTCCTATTTTTATCTGATGTCCTCTTAAATAAGCATCTGCTCCCATTCTTTTTTTGCCTTTTGCCTGTACTTCTGTTACTAAAATACTACCATCAGCAGCAGTTACCACAAACCCTTTTTTGGTTATCGCTGTAATCTCTCCTATTTTTCCGCTAGGCTGCTGCACTTTTTCGGCTTGCCATAGTTTTAACACTTCCTCCTCATAAATAGTATATGCGGTTGGTGCAGGGTCTAAACCATGTATCAAACAAATAATTTCGTCGCATTTTTTAGACCAATCAATATGACCACTTTCTTTTGTCAACATAGGTGCATAAGTTGCCTCTTGTTCCTGTTGTGGTATTCTTTGCAAGGTATCTTTTTCTAAACCTTCTATTGTTTTTAAAAGGAGTTCTGCTCCAATGACACACAATTTATCATGAATACTTCCATAAGTATCTTGTGAGGAAACCTCTATTTTTTCCTTTAAAAGCATATCTCCGGTATCCATACCTTTCGCCATATACATGGTCGTGACACCAGTTTCCTTTTCTCCATTGATAATTGCCCATTGCAATGGTGCTGCCCCTCTATATTTTGGCAAAAGAGAGCCATGTACATTGATACAGCCATATTTTGGCATATTTAATATTTCTTCTGGCAATATCTGACCAAAAGCAGTGACTGCAATCAAATCTGCATGATATGTTTTTAATGTTTCTATAAACTCCTTTGCTCTTACCTTTTCTGGCTGCAACACTTCAATACCTGCTTGTAATGCTTTTTCTTTAACAGGAGAAAACACCATTTTTTTCCCTCTGCCTTTAGGTTTATCTGGCTGTGTTACCACAGCAACAACTTCATGATGTTTTAAAAGTATTTCCAATGAAGGTACTGCAAACTCTGGTGTACCCATAAAGATTATTTTCATTCTTCGTCCTCCCATATGGTTTCTGTATCAGGAATTGCTTTATCTGTATAAAGGACTCCTTCTAAATGGTCTGTCTCATGGCAAAGTGCTACTGCTAATAATTCTGTTCCTTCTACTACAATTTTTTCTCCCTCTCTATTTAATGCTTCCACTTTGACATATTCCGGACGTTTTACGTGGGCACTTCTTCCAGGCAAACTTAAACAACCCTCATCTCCCACAACTTCTCCTTTACTTTCCACAATTACAGGGTTAATCAGTTCTATTAAACCATCTCCAACATCAATGACAACAATTCTTTTTAAAATGCCAATTTGTGGTGCTGCTAAACCAACACCATTTGCTTGATACATCGTTTCTGCCATGTCATCTAGTAAAGTCATAATTTTGGGTGTAATTTCTTTTACTTCTTTACATTTTTTCCTTAATATTTCGTCACCTTCTAAACGAATTTTTCGGATTGCCATTGTTTTTTCTCCCTTCCAATTTTAATCTTTTTATCATAAAACTTTAAAATGTTTTTATAAAAAACAATTTCAGCTTGTCAAAAAATCTTGAGGGCTAGCCCACAAACTCCTCAAAAAACTTTAATACGAAACTAGTGTTTCGCTAAAAAAATTGATTTTATAAGGAAAAACACTAGTTTTTCCATTTTTCCATGAAAATTTTTTGTCCAAATTTTTTTTAAAAAAGTTGGTGGGTGTGGGTGAAACCCACAAAAAAAGACTTTATTGACAGACTGGTTTCTTGCTCTATTATACAACATTAACTGGATTCATTGTCAAATTTAACAAAACATTCCATTTTTTTTCATACCATTTTTCACAACAATATAGTACAAACTTTTGTAATCGTTCTTCCTCCTGACATTTTACCAAAATACGCCAACGATATTCCTGACGAAGCTTAGAAAGTGCCGCTGGAGTAGGTCCCAAAATTTCAAATTGTTTTTTACGATTATAATATAACATAATATTTGCTAAATACCTAGCGCTTTCTATCACTTCTTTTTCATTTTTTCCAGAAAACACAATGGTAAAAATATGAGCAAAAGGTGGATACTGCATCAGTTGGCGAATCTGCATTTCTTGTTCATAAAATGCTTTATAATCTTGTTTTGCAGCCATCATAATGCTATAATGTTCTGGCGAATACGTTTGTATAAACACCTCACCCGGTAACTCGTCCCGTCCTGCCCTACCTGCTACCTGCGTCATTAATTGAAAACTAATTTCACTTGCTCTGTAGCTTGCCATATGAAGGGATAAATCTGCTGCTAAAATACCAACTACTGTGACATTTGGAAAATCATGTCCTTTTGCAATCATTTGTGTACCAATTAGAATATCTGCTTTTCCTTTTCCAAACTGTTCTAAAATTTTTTGATGGCTGTTTTTAGAAGTTGTGGTATCTAAATCCATACGTAACACATTTGCCTGTGGAAATATCTTTTTTACTTCTTGTTCTATTTTTTGTGTTCCTGTACCAAAATATTTAATATATTTTGAACCACACACTGGACAAACAACAGGATTTTTTATCCTTTTTCCACAATAATGGCATACAAGTTCCTGCTCTGCATCATGATAAGTATAGGCAACATCACACTGGTCACATTTTACAACAAAACCACATTGTCTACAAGATACAAAGGTGGCATAACCTCTCCGATTCAAAAATAAAATGGTCTGTCTTTTTTGCTCTATATTTTGCTGCATTGCTTCTAAAAGCTGCCGGCTAAACACAGAACGATTTCCTTCCTCTAATTCTCTACGCATATCAATAATAGAAACATGTGGTAAATGACTTCCTTTTGTTCTTTTTTGTAAGGTCAAAAGGTGATATTGTCCTGTCATTGCCTTATGATAGGTCACTAAATCTGGGGTAGCACTTCCCAACAAAAGCAAACAATTTGTCATATGACTTATTTGTTGTGCTACTTCTCTTGCATCATACTTTGGTGTGGTATCAGAATGATAACTTCCTTCTTGTTCTTCATCTATAATAATCACACCTAAATTTTCAAAAGGCATAAACAAAGCAGAACGGGGACCAATCATAATCGAAATTTCTTTTTCTTTTGCCTTTTTCCACTGGTCGTATCTTTCTCCATAATTTAGTCTACTATGCGTTACAGAAACCTTTTCTCCAAAACGAGATAAAAACCGTTCTACCATTTGAGGGGTCAACGAGATTTCTGGCACTAATACAATCGCTTGTTGTCCTTTTTGTAATACCTTTTCTATCACCTGCATATAAATTTCTGTTTTTCCACTACCTGTAATGCCATGTAATAACACTGGTTTTTTTTCTTTTTTTTCTAGCAAATGACTCAATTCATCTAAGACCTTTTTTTGTTCTTCTGTTGGTAAAAATGGCTCTGTATGCAATACCATTTTTTGAATAACTTGTCTTTTTTCTATTTTTTTGATTTGCTTCAAAGCACCTTTTTTTAATAATGTCTTGATGGGAGAATCCGTTAAAAGTAATTTTTGTTTTAATTCACTTGCTGTCACCTGTTTTCCATCTAATAAATATTCCATTACTTTTTTTTGTGCTAACATATTGCCCCTTTTTTTTACACTTTCCCATACTTCATTTACAACAGCAGTATCTTCACTCAATGCATATAATAGGATTTCTTTTTCATAATTTTTTTGTTTTATATTTTGTTTTAAAAGAATCATTTCTTTTTCTTTTAAAGATTGTATTGCATCTTGTGCATTTTCTCCCAATTCTTCTTTTATTTCTTCTATGGTTGCAGTTCCTTGCTTTTCCTTTAAAAAATCAAGGACTTTATTTTCTACAGAAGAAATAAAGATATCATCTTGAGTTTCTTTTTTGATAAAAACTTGCCATTGAAACTTTGTTTTAATTCCTGCGGGCATCATTATTTGAAGGCATTGACTTAATGTACAAAAATATTTTGTTTTCATCCATTGTGCAAGCATAATATTTTGTTTGGTAAAAACAGGTTTTCCCTCATCCAACACTTTAATAATATTTTTTACTTTTTTTACTTCCGTTTGTTCTGCTATCGCAACAACATATCCTTCTGTACTTTTGTTCGCTCTCCCAAAAGGAACAATAACACGAACTCCTATAGAAAGCGGGCAATATTCCTGTGGTACAAAATAATCAAATACCTTATCTACTTCTTTATTTTTTAGACTTAAGATAACTTTTGCATACATGAAAAATCGTCCTCCTTTCTGTGGGGTCGTTTTATGCCTTTATTTTCTTCTTTATCAAACAGAGAAAGGGAAACTAATTTCTACCAGTTTCCCTTTCAAAAAAACTAATTATTCTTCTATCGTTTCCCAGTCTTCTACCTCTTTTTTAGAAGGGTCATTTTGTATAATTTTTATTTTTCCTTCTGCCAATTCGTGCACCGCAATCGAAACAGAACGGTCCACTTTAATTTTATCTGTAACAGGCTTTGCATGGTCTACTAATTGTCTTGCTCTTTTTGCTGCCGCAATCACAATAGTATAACGGCTACCTACCACATTTTCTGAGTCTGCATCTTTATTTAACACTTCTAATAAATCTGTATAAGATGGTCTTAACATAAAATCTCTCCTTTAAATTGTTGTTTCAAATTCAAATTTCTGCTGCTTTTCATACTTTCTGCTGTAACAATACTGTAAATTGCTTCTGCTGCTTTTTTTACTGTATCATTTATTACAATATAATCATACTGTGGAATAAATTCCATTTCTTCGATTGCTCTATTCATACGGCGGTCAATGGTTTGTTCATCCTCTGTGCCTCTTTCTGTCAATCTTTTTCGCAATTCCTTTGCATCAGGTGGTATCATAAAAATTAAAATACAATCTGGATATATTTTTTTAATCTGTAAAGCGCCTTGTACTTCAATCTCTAGGATAACATTTTTTTGTTCTGCCATTTGTTTGAGTACATATTTTTTGGGTGTACCATAATAGTTTCCACAAAATTCTGCCCATTCTAATAATTCCTCTTGCTGTTTCATTTTTTCAAACGTTTCTTTATCATAAAAATAATAATGTATTCCATCCATTTCTCCAGGTCTTGGAGAACGTGTTGTTGCAGAAACAGACAGGGCAAAACAATCTTGTTTGATTAACTCTTTTACAACCGTTCCTTTTCCTGAACCAGAAGGCCCAGAAATAATGACTAACATTCCTTCTCTTTTCATTTCTTTTTCCTTTCTCTATTTTACAGCGTCCAATCTTCCTCCGATTGTCACAGGTACATTTGGAGAAAGTACCACCTGTCCTGTATCCATCATAATCACACTTCTTGTTTTTCTGCCATAAGTGGCATCAATCAAAATTCCTTTTTCTTTTGTTTCCTGCACAATTCTTTTAATTGGTGCGGAGTCTGGACTTAATATTGCAATAATACGGTTTGCAGAAACCATATTACCATACCCTATATTTAAAAATTGTATTCCATCCATAACATTCTCCATTATTCTATATTTTGTATTTGTTCTCTTATTTTTTCAATTTCACTTTTCATTTCTATCGTCGTGCAGGTAATTTCAACATCATTTGCTTTAGAAGCAATCGTATTTACTTCACGATTCATTTCTTGCACCAAAAAATCTAACTTTCTACCAATTTGCCCTCCTTTTTGCAATATCTCCTTTAATTGTATGATATGACTTTCTAATCTTGTCACTTCTTCATCAATACAACTTCTATCAGCAAACAAAGCTGTTTCCATTGCAATCCGCTGTTCATCTATTTCCACTGTAGTTAATAATTCTCTAATTCTATTCTGTAATTTTTCTTTATAATCGCTGACCACTGTAGGACATCTTTGCGTTATCTCCTCTAACATTTGTTGAATATTATCTGTTTTTTTCAAAATATCTTTTACAAGATTGTTTCCTTCTTTTTCGCGCATTTCCACAAATTTTAAAAGAGCTTCTTCTAATGCTGGTAAAAGGGCTGACCACAAGGCATCTTCTTCACTTTCTGCTCTTTCCACTGTAATGACATCTGCAAAACGTGCCACTAAATCTAATTTATTGTTAGAAGAAACATGAAACTTTTGCTCCAATTCATTTAGCTTTTCTATATAAGCCATTGCTAACGGTTCATTTACTTTTACAATTACATTATCAACAGAAAATGTTTCAAATGTAATATAAACATCTGTTTTTCCTCTTGCAATTTCTTTCATTATTCTTTTTCGAATGACATCTTCCATACCATTCATAAAACGTGGTAATTTTATTGTAATGTCATTATATCTATGATTTACAGCTTTTATTTCTACCACAAAATGGCAATCATTTGCTGTATTTTCTCCCCTACCATAACCTGTCATACTTCTTACCATACTCGAACCTCTTTTCTATCAAACACTTGCAAAAACAGACTTTCTTTTCTGTATGGCTGATTGTCGTATGTTGTCCGTTTTTACTTTCATTCTTTTTTTGGAATCTTTCCTATTATATAATATCATAGTGCTTTTTATCAAGTGAAAAATTTGATTTGTGGGTAATCACATCAAAAATAAGAAAAAATTCAGCTTGTCAAAGAACCTTAATGCGAAACTAGCATTTCGCTAAAAAGATTGATTTAATAAAGAAAATGTAAGTTTTTCCAATAAAGTTTTTTGTCCAACTTTTTTTTAAAAAAGTTGGTGGGTGTGAGTGAAACCTACAAAAAAAGACTTTCTTGACAGACGAAATTAATGTTTATCCAAAAAAGATAAATTTGATAAAAAAATATCTTTTATGCTATACTAGTTTTAAGACTTTAGAAGCCAAGAAGAACAAAACCTTGTACTTTGCCCAAATTTACCAACTTTTAAACAAGTTTCAAGATTTTAGGCTTTTACTTTTAAACAAAAAGGAGAGATATTATGGCGCTTGACGGCATTACCATTTCAAGTATAACAGCAGAACTTCATCAAAAGTTAATCGGCGGAAGAATTGACAAAATTTATCAGCCTTTATCAGATGAAATTATATTTACAGTCAGAAGCACAGGAGAAAACTACAAAATACTTGTTTCTGCAAACTCCAGCCACCCACGTATGCATATTACACAAATACAAAAAGAAAATCCCATGACACCACCTATGTTTTGTATGGTAATGCGCAAATATATTGCTGGCGGAAAAATCACAAAAATATATCAGCCTGACTTTGAACGAATCATTATTTTAGAAGTAGAATCTATGAATGAACTAGGTGATATAACGGCAAAAAAATTAATCCTAGAAATGATGGGAAAACACAGCAATTTTATTGTGACAGACGAAAATAACAAAATATTAGATGCTATCAAACGAATTTCCCATGATAAAAGTTCTGTCCGTGAGGTACTTCCGGGAAAAGAATATGCTACACCCCCTTCCCAAAATAAAACAAATCCTCTTTTTCTAACAAAAGAACATCTTTTTGAGCAACTTCAAAAACAATCTGGTGCAAAAGTACAGGAAGTGCTCTATAAAAATTATACTGGTATCAGCCCTATTTTTGCCAGTGAAATTTGTTTTCGGGCAGGAATCACATCTTCTTATTTTTGTGAACAATTAACAGAACAAGAAAAACAAACTATTTTTACTGTTTTTTGTGATGTTTTAGAACAAATCAAACAACAGCAATTTCATTATTCCATTTATTACGAAGCAGATAAAAATAAATTATTAGATTTTAGCGTATTGGATATGAAACAGTTTGCAGCATTTCCAAAAGAGGACTATCATAGCATATCTTCCCTTTTAGAGCAATTTTATGCAGAAAAAGATAATATTTACCATGTACGCCAAAAATCGCATGATATGCGTCGTATATTAGTTTCTAACATCGAACGTTGTGCCAAAAAGAAAGAGATTCAAAAAAAGACAGAAAAAGATGTTGCTGCAAAAGATAGCTGGAAAATAAAGGGGGAACTTTTGACAGCAAATATTTATGCTATTCCAAAAGGAATTACTACCTTTCGAACTGTGAATTTTTATGATACAGAATTAAAAGAAATCGAAATTGCCATTGACCCTACCAAAACACCAGCAGAAAATGCACAAAAATATTTTAGCAAATATAACAAAGCAAAAAGAACATTAGCTGCTCTTGAAATTCAAAAAAAGCAAAATGAGGAGGAACTTGCTTACTTAGAAAGTATTCTTAACTCCTTAGATGCGGCAAAAGAAGAAGCAGACCTTGACGAAATTCGCATGGAATTAGCAGAGCAAGGATATATGAAGCGAAAAACGGCAAAAAAGAATCGAGTGCAAAAAAAAGCAAAACCATTACATTATCTTTCTTCTGATGGGTTTGATATTTATGTCGGAAAAAGTAATTTACAAAATGATACCTTGACCTTACGCTTTGCAGAAAGCAACGACATTTGGTTACATACCAAAGAAATCCCCGGTTCTCATGTGATTATCAAAACAAATGGTACACCTGTACCAGATAATACCCTATTAGAAGCTGCAAATCTTTCTGCTTACTTCAGCAAAAGTCAAAATGGTTCTCAGGTACCAGTAGATTATACGCTTAGAAAATATGTCAAAAAACCAAATGGTGCAAAACCGGGCATGGTAATCTACGAAAAAAACAAAACTATTTATATCACACCTCAGGAAAGTATGATAAAAGCATTAGAAACAAAATAAAACTTGGAAGAAAATATCTTCCAAGTCAGCTTGTCAAAAACCTTGAGGGCTAGCCCTCAAACTCCTAATTCTTTCTTAAAAGAAAGAATCAAAGAATCTTAATGCGAAACTAACGTTTCGCTAAAAATATTAATTTTATAAGGAAAAACGCTAGTTTTTCCATAAAAGTTTTTTGTCCAACTTTTTTTAAAAAAGTTTGTGGGTGTGGGTGAAACCCACAAAAAAGACTTTATTAACAGACTGACTTGGAAGAAAATATCTTCCAAGTTACAGTTTGTCAAAAAACCTTGAGAGCTCTGTCTACATTTTCATTCTGCACCTCTCAAATTCTCGTTTCTTTCTTTTCAGAAAGAAACGAGAATTTTTATAAAAAGTATTTGTTTTATATGGAAAATATTGGATACTCCATAGAATTACAAAATTTGGAATATCATCATCCCTTAAGCAATACCCCAATAACCTTCAAGGTTTCTTAAAATTGACTTATAACGTTATACTTCTAAAAAAATATGGTTAACAGAGTTCACTGCTTCACCCGTGGGTGAAGCATCCCCTTGAGGCAGAGCCTCAAGGGTTACGTACTCTGATGTATTCTGACATAATTGCAATAAATTGGCTGTTTGTTGGCTTTGCAACAGGACAGTAGCCTGCCATCTCACTGAAAACTTCTTTTCCAGTTCTTTTCCATGCGGTTTCAATCGCATGTCTCATTGCTCTCTCTACTTTTCCTGCGGTTGTGTTGTACTTTTTGGCAATATCAGGATATAATCCTTTTGTCATAGAAAGAATTGCTCCTTTATTTTCTACTACCATGACAACCCCTTCTCGAATAAAATGGTATCCTTTAATACTTGCTGTAATACTCATGCTATTTAATAATTTAGAAATCACATTTTCCAATTCATTTCTCTTTTGTTCTTCTTGCCTTTGTAGTGCCGTTTTTTCTTTTTCTAATTCTATTTCTTGTGAGATAGCAAAAATCTGCATAATTCTTTCTGATAACACATCTGATTCTACCGGTTTCGCCATATAATATAATGCTCCTAAACTCATTGCTTGTCTCACAATATTATCCGCCCCTATTGCAGATAATATAAAACATACACTGTTAATCCTTTTTCTATTTAACTCCCCTAAAAGCCATAGTCCATCCTTTTCCTCCAAAAGAATGTCCATCAATACCATATCTGGTTTTTCTTTTTCTAGCTTTTCCAGAGCTTTCTCCCCATTGTCTACCATACCAATCACTTTAACGGCAATGTTTTTCTCTAAGTCTTCTTTCATTTTTCTCATGTAATTTACATCACTGTCTGCTAATAGTATTGTTCTCTTTGAAATATTTAGCATACAATCATTTCCTCTCTTTATCGTATTTTTAACTTAAAGTAAAAATGCAACAAAATGAGTACTTTCACAAAATTCACTGTTGAGAAAGCATTCCCTTTCTCATTTTTTTTTACATAATATAATAATATAGCAAATCTAAAAAAAATTCATTATTTTTGCACGAAATTGTCGTTTTTTATCTTGAATTGTCTTTTTCATTGACTATATCACCCATTTTGTTTATTTTTTTTTGTATCAAAATTTATATTTTCCAAAAAATTTCTTTTTGCTTTTTTTGACCTAAAAATGAAGAAATAAGGCACCCTTTTGGGTTATCAAAATTTTCTTTTTATTTTATAAAATTGAAACTTTCTTGACTTTATTTTCCTTATCCGTATAATAGAATAGAACACTATAATTTACTACAAAGGAGGATATTCATGCTTTTTTCAAATTGCAGTATTTTACGTCCCAATGGAGAAATACTAGAAAATGCATATTTGCAAGTCACAGATGATAAAATCACCTATATTGGCACCAAAAAACCACTTCGGCATACAGGTGCTGTTTACGATTATACTAATAAATTGCTTTTACCCGGTTTTGTCAATACACATAGTCATATTCCTATGACATTACTCCGCAGTGTTGGTGCAGACTTACCTCTCAACCGTTGGCTTTCTGAAAAAATTTTCCCTTTAGAAGATAGATTAAATAAAGATTGGGCTTTTTCCGGTACATTACTAGGCATTGCAGAATTATTACGTAGTGGTGTTACTTCTTTTTCAGATATGTATTTTTTTGGAGAATCTCGTGCAAATGCTGTATTAGAATCTGGGATTAATGCAAATCTTTCTATGGGTATCCTTTGTTTTGATGATAGCCCTTTTGAAAAAGCACCTATGGTACAAGAAAGTAAAGATTTATTTCAAGCTTACCACAATGCAAACGGTGGACAATTAAAAGTAGATATTGGGCTTCATGCAGAATATACTTCCAATCCTGTTATAGCCAAAGCTGCCAGCGAATATGCAAAAGAAATTGGAGCCAATATGCATATTCACCTTGCAGAAACCAAAAAAGAAACCGAGGAATGTATTGCACGTCACGGAAAAACACCTGTAGCCTATTTTAACGATTTAGGTCTTTTTGAAAACCATGTAACTGCTGCGCACTGTGTTTGGCTGACAGAAGAAGACCAGCAAATATTAGCAGATAACAAAGTATTTGTTTCTCACTGTCCTGTTAGCAATTTAAAATTAGGCAGTGGTTTAGCAGATATGGCATCTTTATTTGAAAAAGGAGTCAATATTTCGATTGGTACAGATGGGGTTGCTAGTAACGATAATTTAAACTTTTTAGAGGATATGAAATTAACAGCATTGCTTCAAAAAGGAATCCATAAAAATCCTGCCCTTTTTCCAGCAAAACAAATTTTAAAAATGGCTTCTTATCATGGCGCTTTATCTCAAAGTCGTCCTAATACAGGCGCTTTAACTTTAGGAAATCAAGCAGATATCATTGCTATTGATTATCATTCTATCAATTTGTTGCCTTGTATTGATGTCATTTCTTCCCTCGTTTATGCTACTTTGCCTTCTGACATCAAAATGACAATGGTTAATGGAAAAATACTTTATGAAAATGGACAATTTCATACCATAGACATTGAAAAAGTAATGTATGAAGTCAACCGTATTGGCAAAAAACTTTATCAAAATATATAATCTTTTTTGGCAAAAAAACTTGAAGGCTAGCCCTCAAACGCCTCAAAGAACCTTAAAAGTTTGTGGGTGTGGGTGAAACCTACAAAAAAAGATTTTATTGACAGACTAAGCAGAAGTAAAATACTTCTGCTTATTTTTGTGCTATTATAACAAAAGTTATAATTGCAATCTTTCCAATAATGATATATAATTTTTACATACTAAAAAAGATTTTTTGATTAAATTTTGTTAATTTAAGCCTATAGCTTCCAGTTTTTACAAAATATCAGGCAAACAAAATTTTTAATTATGGAGGGGGAAATTATGAAAAAAACAATCAATCAGTCTACACTCACCATCATTTTAAATGGGGCTTCTATTTTTGTATTAGTTTTAATGGCATTTTCTTTGCTTATTTATCACAATGCCAATAGAAAATTTGACGTTGCTATGGATAACCGATTTGAATTGACTTACAATGCAAATAAATTTATGAATGCTTCTTCTCATTTAACAGATGAAGTGCGTGCTTTTGCTTCTACAGGAAACAAAGAGCATTATGAACATTATTGGGATGAAGTAAATAATCAAAAAAATCGTGAAATTGGTCTTGCTGCTATGCAAAAAATTGGTATTACTTCCGAAGAACAAGATATGATTAATCGTATGTCTACTATTTCCAACGAATTAGTACCTTTGGAAGAAGAAGCTATGAAAAAAGTAGAACAAGGATATATGCAGGAAGCAATCGACTATGTTTATGGAACAGAATACAGTGCTTCTATTGAACAAATTAACACTTTAAAAGAACAATTTTTATCTACACTCAATAATAGAACAGCACAAGAAGTAAAACATTTTCATTTTCAAAGAAATGTCATTCAGATATTTATGGTTTTTATCTTAATACTTGTTGTCAGTATGCAATGTATCAATATGCTTATTATTAGAAAAAGAATATTAAGTCCTGTTATTGCAATTAAAGATGAAATGACAGAAATTTCAAGAGGAAATCTTTCAGAACAATTTTCTTTAGAACCAAACACCTCAGAAATTGGATTATTAGTTGCATCTATCCATGAAACAAAACATGAATTAAAAAAATATATTAGTGATATTGATTCTAAATTGTCACAAATGGCAGATGGGAATATGTCATTAACTGTAGACAGTGATTATAGAGGTGAATTTTTACCCATTCAAACAGCGATGGCAGAAATATTGGATGCTTTAAATGATGCACTTTCTCGTATTAATGTAACAGCAGAAAACGTTTCTCACCAATCTGAAAAAATGGCATCTAGTGCAGAAACATTGTCACATGGTGCAATAGAACAAGCTTCTACCGTTGAAAAATTATCCAAAGGAATCCAAGATATTACAGAACAAGTAAAACGTACTTCTGAAGATGCTGACAATGCAAAATCTTATTCCATTGATTCTACTACACAATTAGAAGTTTGCAAACAAAAAATGAAGGAATTAACTTCAGCCATAGAAGATATTGCTAAATCTTCCCGTCAAATTGGAGGAATTATTAAAACCATTGAAGATATTGCTTTACAAACCAATCTTTTAGCATTAAATGCTGCGGTAGAAGCTGCACGAGCAGGTGAAGCCGGAAAAGGATTTGTTGTAGTAGCAAACGAAGTACAAAATTTAGCAAGTAAAAGCTCAGAATCTGCACAAAATATTACAAAATTAATTGAAGAATCGGTACGTTTAGTTGCTTATGGCACTTCTTTGTCAGAACAAACAACCTCTTCTCTTTCTTCTGTTGTTTCCACCGCCCATCAAACAGCTGATATTGTAGAACATATTGCAGAATCTGCTACCAATCAAGCACAATCTTTAAAAGAATTAACGTTTGGCATGGAACAAATCTCTAATGTAGTACAAACAAATGCAACCACTGCAGAAGAATCTGCTTCTTTTGCCAAGGACCTTTTTGGTCAAGCAGAACAATTAAAAGTTGCTGTACAAAAATTCCAACTAAGAAAATAATTCCTTTCTTAAGAAGAAAGGAAGCTAAACAGAAACTTTATTTTCTTAAAAAGATGGATGTTATAAGAAAAAAAGTTTGTTTTTCCACAAAAATTTCTTGTTTAACTACAGACTTTATCAAACAAACTGAGGCATTGAAAATTTATTTTCAATGCCTTTTTGTTAGATTCTGTTCTCCTGTTTTAACATATTTTCAATAAAAATACCATATCCTTTTGTTGGGTCATTGACAAATACATGGGTGACTGCACCTACTATTTTTCCCTGTTGCAAAATAGGAGAACCTGACATTCCTTGCACAATCCCTCCTGTTTTAGCAAGCAATTCTTTGTCTGTAATCTTAATGACCATACCCTTACTTTCATTTTTACTATAACGATTTACATTTTCTATTTCTACTTCATATTCCTTTATTTCTTCCCCTTCAATATTAGATAATATAGTAGCTTTCCCTTCTTGAATGTCCTGCTGTAAAGCAATCGGTAATTTTTTTCCTGTAAAATAACTTTCTTTTCCTGCTTCTACTGTACCATAAATCCCCACTTCCGTATTAATGGCAATCTCTCCTAATACTAAATCTCTGCCTACATTTCCTGTCAGTGCACCCGGTTCCCCTTTTTCTCCTTTTTTCACATCAATAATAGAAGATTGTGTAATTTGTCCATTTTTAATTTGCATTAATTCTTGAGTATCCACATCATAAACACCATGACCCAAAGCTGCAAAAGTGTTCCTATCTGGATTAAAAAATGTAATGGTACCAATTCCCTGCGTGGAATCTCTAACCCATATTCCAATCTTACAACTATTATCTTCTTTACTAAATACAGGTGTAATTTCAACAGTTTGTTGTACCCCATTTCTATCTACCAAAAAAGGCATTGCTTTTTCTCCATTTTCTTCTACTGCCTTCATTAAGTCTTCTTTATTTTTTAAACTTTTTCCACCAGCTTGTAATATCATATCTCCTGACTGTAAAATTCCTTTTGCTGGTTCATAGATTTTATTTTCTTCTCCATTGACATAGCCTGTACCAAGTACCATAATTCCCCTTGTATCCATAGATACACCTACTGCCATCCCTCCTGCAACAACTTCCGTTCTAGGAATTACCGTGGCTTCTATTGTTTTTATTGGTATTCCCATTATCGAAAGTGCTACTTTTGCAGTACCTTGCTTTTCTGATTTTACTGTAAATGGTTTTGCTAAATCAAAATGAATATTTTCAGAAACTGCTTGATGATTTACCTTTAATACACCAATATTTTCCTCAATTACTTCTGCTTGTAAAGGTAAATTTCCCTCAAATATACTTTCTTTTCCTTGTATCATATGAATTTCATCTGGCATAGAATAAACAAGCGCACACCAAGACACTATCATAACTATGATACAACCCACTGATATTTTTTTGAAATACATTTTTTTCAACTCCTGACTGCAAAAGAGTATAAAATATTGTAAATTTGTTATGCTATCCTCATATAAAAATTATTAATCAATTACACCTATTAAAGTAACCCGATTGCAAAAGAGTTATACAACCAATACTTTTCCAAAAAAATAAAGCCTTACAGCATTAGCTGCAAGGTTAGCTTGTCAAAAATCCTTGAGAGCCTTGCTCTCAAACTCTTACTTCTTTCTTGAAAGAAAGAAGCAAAGAACTTTCATGCGAAACTAGCGTTTCGCTAAAAAGATTGATTTTATAAGGAAAAACGTTAGTTTTTCTATGAAAGTTTTTTGTCCAACTTTTTTTAAAAAAGTTGATGGGTGTGGGTGAAATCCACAAAAAAAGACTTTATTGACAAACTGACCTTGCAGCCAATGCTGTAAGGTCAGTTTGTCAATAATCCTTGAGACTTCCATTTATAAAACGGATTTGATGGATAAATTACAATCTTCTATTTTTCTTTTTCTTGATATTCTGCATCAATACAACCATCATCTACAGGAATAATACAAACACAAATAATATAAAGTAGCAATCCTGTTAAAAATGCTGTCATAAAAGAACCAACAATCCAAAGTAAGCGAATTAATGTGACATCTACATCAAAATATTCTGCTAGTCCACCACACACACCAGCTAATTTTACATCTTTTGTAGAACGGTATAATCTTCTACGCATTATTTACTCCTCCTTATTCACTTCTTTTTTATAAATATTTATGTTCCGACAAACTATAATATTGCCCATTTGCCACAATAATATGGTCTAATAATTCAATATTAATAGAAGCCAAAATTTCCTTTAAATTTAATGTCAAATCAATATCTGCTTCAGAAGGGCTTAATGTTCCTCCTGGATGGTTATGTGCAAGTATAACAGAAACAGCATCACAAAACAGTGCTTCTCTCACCACACTAGAAGGTTCTATTAATACCCTTGAAGAAGAACCTTTTGCAACACAAGTAGATTTTAGTAATTTTTTCTTTGCATTTAACGAAAACATATAAAATTTTTCTATTTTTTCATTCATCAATATCGTGACTGCATATTCTCCACATTGTCTTGTTGTTTTTAATTCTGTTTTTTGTTCCAACACTTCCCTTTGACATACTTTTACAAATTGTGCAAGAGCATTTAAAAAAATGGCTGCATTGATAGAAACACCACTTTTTTCTATAATATCTATATAATAACTGTTGGTTAATACATGAAAAGAATCATTAAAATTATCTAATAATTTATGTGCCATTTCATTGGTATCTTTTCTTGGAACAACACCAAACAATAATAATTCCAATAGTTGATGCTTTTCAAAAGCGTCTCCACCTTCTTCTAAAAAACGCTTTCTTACTCTGTCTCTATGTCCTGCATGGGAATTATCCTTTTTTTCACT
Organism: uncultured Clostridia bacterium; assembly: GCA_910583755.1. Taxonomy (GTDB): domain Bacteria; phylum Bacillota; class Clostridia; order Lachnospirales; family Anaerotignaceae; genus Coprocola. The sequence continues at coordinate 74,032 of CAJTZO010000002.1, read as the reverse complement.
TGAACTCATGCAAAATTCCCCATTTCAAAATACTTTTCGGTTTTTTGTTTCCATGTGCCATCATATACAATAGAAAGTAAGCTATCCAACCTGCAAAGCGCCTTTTGAGCCAATTCCAAAGATAACAATTCTTCTTTTAAAGCCTGCGCAATTTCTGCAATATCTACCACTTTTATCAAACCATTTTCATATATGATTACATCTGCTAACAAATCTACAAATGTATACGTATTTTCTACTTGTTCTGTCTCTATAATATCACAGTAATGATAAATAATCTTGTCATTTTTATTAATAAAACGACTAATTTTATAACCTTCCTTAAGAAAATAACAAGAAATTCCCTTTTCAAAATCCTCTCTCGGTTTTATCACATGCCATTTTGTTACAATCACATTTTCATTTTGAAATACTACAATATCATCTTTTAATAAAATGGTTTCCAGCGGAATAAAACGTTTCCGATATAATACAATGTCCTTCATCTGCTCTCCTCCCCTTACCTCTTTTATTTTTTGAATAAATCTGGTCGTTTTTGCTTTGTTCTTAATAAAGATTGTTCTTTTCGCCATTCTTGTATTTTACCATGATGTCCAGAAAGAAGTATTTCTGGAACAGCTCGCCCCATAAAAACGGCTGGTCTTGTATACTGTGGATATTCTAAAAGCCCATCGGAAAAACTTTCCTGCTGAAAAGATTCTTCTTTTCCCAATACACCCGGTACTAGTCTTGCTACTGCATCAATCACTGCAATCGCTGCAATTTCTCCCCCTGTTAGTACAAAGTCCCCAAGGGAAAGTTCTTCTACTTTTAATTCCTCTAAAACTCTTTCGTCTACCCCTTCATAATGTCCGCAAAGGAATACAATATTTTGTTCGGTTGATAATTGTTCTGCTATTTTTTGTGTAAAAGGTTTTCCTTGTGGAGATAAATAAATGATACGACCTCTATTTTGTTCTGGTATACTGTTATAAGCATCATAAATTGGCTGTGCCTGCATTACCATGCCTGCACCACCCCCATAAGGATAATCATCAACATGTTTTTGCTTATTTTTAGAAAATGTCCGAATATCAATTGCTTGAATATGAATATGTCCTTCTTTTTGTGCTCTGCCTAAAATACTATGGGAAAATGCTTGTGTAATCATTTCAGGAAACAAAGTCAAAATGGTATATTGCTTCATTCTCTCAATCCTTCCAACAATCTGACAATCATTTTACCATTTGCAATATCTACTAATACAATACACTGATGAATGGCAGGAATCAGTAAATCTTTTTTTCCTTCTTTTCGAACTGCATAAACATCATTTGCTCCTGTTTCATAAATGTCCGCCAATATGCCTAGCTCTTCTCCTTCTTCTGTTATAACAGTCAAACCATATAAATCACGCATATAATATTCATTTTCTTCCAAAGGAAGGGCTTGTTCTTCTGGAATCCAAATTCCTGCCCCTTTATATAATTCTGCTTCATTAATATCTTTCAGTTCTCTTACTGTAACAAGAACAAATTTTTTATGATATGCAATTTTTTCTATATGAAAGGTTTCTTGTTTTCCTTTATTTTCTATCATAATCTCTTTTAACAATTCAAAACGGGATGGGTCTTCTGTAGTAGGAAAAACACGCAATGTACCTTTTAAGCCATGTGTACCTGCTATTTTACCAATTTCAAAACAATTCTGCATTTTGCACCTCTTTTCTTTTTTTTTACAAAAACACAAACAGCACAAGAGAAAGTTCCCCTGTGCCGAGATTGTCTAAAAACCTTAATTGCTTATCTTATGTGAATATCCCATATTTAAAAACAATAGGATTGTAGTCATCGTATTTCAATGATGACTCTTTTATCTTCATGAATTGCAGAAGCTTTTACAACAGTACGAATTGCTTTTGCAATTCTTCCTTGTTTTCCAATTACTTTTCCCATATCTTCTGGTGCTACATGAAGCTCCAAAAGTAAGGAATGCTCTTCTTGTGTTTCTTTTACTACAACTTTTTCAGGATAGTCCACAAGGTTTTTTGCAATTACTTCCAATAAGTCTTTCATACGAAAAACCCCCTACTTTTACTCACCAATTACACCAGCTTTTTTTAATAAAGCTTTTGCTGTATCGGAAGGCTGTGCACCTGTAGACAACCATTTTTTTGCTGCTTCTGCATCTACTTTTAAAACATTTGGTTCTTTTGTAGGGTCAAAATAACCAATTTCTGCGATAGACTTACCATTTCTTGATGTTCTGGAATCTGCAACAACAATTCTATAAAATGGAGCCTTTTTTGCACCTAATCTTTTTAGTCTAATTCTAACTGCCATTTGTTTCACCTCCTAATTATTTTCTGGCAAATTTATCTAAAAAAAGGAAATTTCATTTTCCCTCTTTTGCCCTTTTGAAGGTCATTCATTTGTTTCATCAATTTTTTTAATTCTTCAAATTGTTTTAACAAACGATTGACATCTGCAATACTTCTACCACAACCATTTGCAATTCTTTTTTTTCTAGGACCGTTTAAAATAGAAGGATTTGCTCTTTCTTCTTTTGTCATAGATTGTATAATTGCCTCTGTACGACTCATTTCTTTGGCTGGGTCAACATTGTTAAGTGCTTCCATGTTTAACTGATTCATGCCCGGAATCATTCCAAGCAAATCTTTAATCGGTCCCATTTTTTTGACTTGCTGCATTTGCTCCAGAAAATCGTCTAATGTAAAATCATTTTCACGCATTTTCTTTTGCAGTTCCATAGCTTGCTTTTCATCAAAATTTTGTTGTGCTTTTTCAATCAGAGAAAGGACATCTCCCATCCCTAAAATACGGGAAGCCATACGGTCTGGATGAAATGGTTCTAAATCTTCCATTTTTTCTCCCATACCAATATATTTAATCGGTTTGCTTGTCACACTTCTAACAGAAAGTGCTGCACCACCTCTGGCATCACCATCTAATTTTGTCAATATAATACCATCTATTCCTAATTGTGTATCAAAACTTTCTGCAACAGTTACTGCATCCTGTCCTGTCATAGCATCTACGACAAGGAGTATTTCTTGTGGACGAACTACTGTTTTAATATTTTTTAATTCTTCCATCAATTCCTCATTGATGTGTAAACGTCCAGCAGTATCAATTAAAATGACATCATGTTTTTGTTCTGCTGCATATTCGATTGCTTTTTTAGAAATCTCCACAGGGCTAATTTTATCGCCCATTTCAAAAACAGGAATATTATAAGTTTTTCCTACTACTTGTAATTGTTTAATCGCTGCCGGACGGTACACATCACAGGCTACTAAAAGTGGATTTTTTCCTTGTTTTCTTAATAATCCTGCTAATTTACCGCTGCTTGTTGTTTTACCAGCACCTTGTAACCCCACCATCATATAAATCGTAGGTGGTCTATTGGCAAAAGTTAATTTGCTTTGGGTTGTTCCCATCAAATCAATTAATTCATCATTTACAATTTTAATGACTTGCTGTCCGGGATTTAATCCTTCTAACACTTCCGTGCCTACAGCACGTTCTGTTACTTTTTTTATAAACTGTTTTACAATTTTAAAATTCACATCTGCTTCCAGCAATGCAATTTTAACTTCTCTCATTGCTGTTTTGACATCATTTTCTGTTAACTTTCCCTTGCTTCTGAGTTGTTTAAATACTTCTTGTAATTTATTAGAAAGATTTTCAAATGCCATACATTCTCTCTCTCCTTTATTCAGCCTATCATTTCAGCGGCAATTTTTTGAATCATTTCAATCTTATGTTTTGCTTTGCAAGAAAGAGTTTCTTCTTTTTCCAGTTCTTCAATGATATGTTTCATTTGTTGGATTGCCTTTTTTTGTTTTAAAAATCTTTCTACTAGCTGTAATTTTTTTTCATACTTTTGTAATATACTTTCTACTCTTTTTATCTGGTCACAAACAGCTTGACGGCTAATAGAAAGTTCCTCTCCAATTTCAGAAAGTGACAAGTCATTTTGATAGTACATATCATATACTAACTTTTGCTTTTCTGTCAATAACTCTCCATAGAAATCATAAAGTAATGTTAATTGTAAAATTTCCTTCAAGTTATCGCCTCCATGTCAGGCTGTAAAGTATTCTACTTTCACCTCAAGTAGAGTATCATACTTTAAAAGTAATGTCAAGCTTTTTTACTTTACATCAATTATTTTTTTGTTAGTAACTGTTTATTTCGATGTTAGAATAAAATAGCTTTCTTCTGAAGTTCATAAAAATTAGAGGGTTTTGAAAGAACTTTACTAACAAGTAAAAGGGAACTTCTATTTTCAAAAAGCTCCCTTTTTTGGTCTTAAAATTTTAATTTAAAATAAATCTTTTGATACTTCCTGCTTTGTTAAAGAAATCAATTTTTCCAAAGGCATACCAGCAACTGTATCCCCTAATATATTCAATTCTCCGCTATTGAGCATAGCTGTTAATTTTGCTTTTGCATTTGCTTTTTCCTGCATTTGTTGAGAAGAAAGCATAGGTGTTTCAGAAGATTGTAATAAATTTATCAGTCCTACTAAATTTGTTGTACTTAATACACCACCTGCTAAATCAAATAAACCAGAAGACTTTGCAGTGCCTGTTAAACCATACAGCAACATTTCATGTCTTAGTTGTCCCTCTAATTGCATTTGCATAAAATATTTATGACGCAAAGAACGTTGTGTCCAAAAATCTAATGCTGCATCTGTACCACTTTGCGATTGTGTAAAGCCACCTCCACTACTGTGGGACTGTGCATTAACAATTTCTCCATCTTCTCCAATGGCAACGCACCAGGAACTTCTTGCATTAATGCCAGGCATAATTGCCTCATTTCTTGCTTTGTCAAATTCAAACCATTTGTTAATTCTGTCATAAATTTCTTTTGCATATTCTGGGTCATTTTCCATACGTTCCTGTACTTTTGGGTGAATGACAACGGCTGTTGTTCCCGCCGGAATAGAACTCAAAGCTTTTATTTCTTTTGGTGCCATAAAAACGCCACCTTGTGAGCCATAAAAAGGATTTTCTCCGCTTGGTTTCCAGTTTTCTATCGCTTCCGTATCAATCTCATCTTGATAAAGCAAATAATGTGGATAGTCATTTCTTGTACGCCAATAGCTACTACTTGCATCAAAAACATGGTACTTTAAATTAGGATATTTTACTTTTAACATACCTTCTAATGTTGTTTCTTGTATTTCTGTTGTTCCTTCCACTGGCGCAACTGTTTGAGATGTAGGAAACATTTGTGTTGGGAAAACAAATTGTATAGGATAATGTGGTTTATATGGTCTTGTTGATATACTTGGTTTTGTTATGGTATTGGTTTCTGTTGTTGTATCTATTTTTGTATTTGGTTTTGTTACTGTATCTGTTGGTGTTGTTGTACTTGGTGTTGTTGTATTGCTTGGTTTGGATATACTTGGTCGTGTTGTTGTACTACTTGGTTTGGATGTACTTGGTTGTGTTGTTGTACTACTTGGTTTGGATGTACTCGGTTTTGTTGTTGTACTACTTGATTTGGATTTACTTGTAAAACCTGTTTTCTTTTTCTTTTGAGAAATTAGATTTTGCTGTGTACTTGTTTTTGTTATCATCTCTTGAAACGTTGTATTTTGTTTTGTAGTTGTCTTTGCTGCTTCTACAAACTGTACATGATTTGATTTTGTTCCTTCCGCTTTGACTGTTTTTGCTGTATTTGTTTTTGGTGTACTTGCTTGTGTAAATTTTATATTGTCTTTTACTGCCTGCATCCTATTTGCCCCTTTCTAAAACATTCTTATAGTATATTATCGTCAAAATATAGTAATACTTTACACTCTTTTGGCAAAAATAAGAAACTATTCCATATGTAAACATATTTCCTAGTTTCTTATTTTTTCATCTTATTCTCCAAATAATGCCTTTGCAAATTCTTTTGCATCAAACTTTTGCAAATCTTGAATCCCTTCCCCTACACCAATATACCTTACTGGTAATTTTAACTCTGATTTAATGGCAATGACAATTCCACCTTTTGCAGTACCATCTAGTTTTGTCAATATAATTCCTGTAATATCTGCCACCTCTTGAAACAGTTTTGCTTGTTGCATTGCATTTTGTCCAGTGGTAGCATCTAATACTAAATAGACCTCTTTATGTGCTTGTGGATACTCTCTTTCAATGACTTTTGCTATTTTCTTTAATTCTTCCATCAAATTTTTTTTGTTATGAAGCCTGCCAGCTGTATCACATATCAATAAATTCATATTTCTATTTTTTGCAGCATTAACTGCATCAAATACAACAGCTGCTGGGTCTGAATTTTCTTGATGTTTAATCACATCAATTCCTGCTCTTTGTCCCCATACTTCTAACTGGTCAATGGCTGCTGCACGAAAAGTATCGGCTGCTCCTAAAAGTACCGTTTTTCCCTGTTCTTTAAAATTATGTGCTAATTTTCCTATTGTTGTTGTTTTTCCTACACCATTGACTCCAATGACAAGCATAATTGTTGGAGAAGGAATATCTTGTTGTTCTTCTGCATTTTCTTCCAAAATTGCAGTGATTTCTTCTATCAATAGTCCTCTAATGGCTTGTGGGTCAACAATATGCTCTTTTTTAACACGTTTTCGAAGGGCTTCTATAATATTCATTGTAGTTTCTACCCCAATATCCGCCATAATCAAGACTTCTTCCAATTCTTCAAACAAATCTTCATCAATTTTTGTGAAAGCGCCTAATACACTATCCACACCACCCATAATATTTTTTCTTGTTTTATCCAAACCAGCAAGTAATTTTGCAAAAAAACTTTTTTTCTTTTCTTTTGTGGTTTCTTCTACTTGTGTATCTGTTATTTTTTGTGTTTCCGCTTCCTGTATTTCCGTTTTTTGTGTTTCTACTTCGCATGTTTCTGTTTCCTGTGCTTTTATTTTCTGTACTTCTATTTCCTGTGTTTTTTCATCTTCTTGATACAATTTTCCACCAGTTGCTGTATAAAACTCTATTTCATCCGCATTCATTGCTTTATGCACTGCCTGATTTACAGAAGTAGTATTATCTTGTTCTGTTAAATCTAATGTTATTGTATTTTCCGGCTTTAACTCCACCTCAATGTCATCTAACTCCAGGCTATTACTTTTTATCTCTATATCTTTTGTTTCTTCTTTCTTTTTTCCTTTAAAAAAATCAAATAATCCCATTTTTTCACCTCGTTTTTCATTCAAACTGAACCGAAATCATTTTCGATACCCCTTTTTCCTGCATGGTTACACCATACATAACATCAGCCGCCTCCATTGTCCCTTTTCGATGAGTAATGACAATAAATTGCGTTTCTTTGGAAAACTTCTTCAGATAATCTGCATATCTTTTTACATTCGCATCATCTAATGCTGCCTCAATTTCATCTAGAATACAAAAAGGAGATGGTTTCATTTTTAAGATGGAAAACAAAATAGCAATCGCTGTTAAAGCTCTTTCTCCACCAGATAAAAGTGTCATATTTTGCAGACTTTTTCCGGGAGGTTGTGCAATAATTTCAATAGAAGACTCCAATACTTTTGTCTCATCACTTAATTTTAAATAAGCCTTTCCTCCGCCAAACATTTCACAAAATACTTCCCCAAAATTTTGGGAAATCAACGTAAATTGTTCTCGAAATCTATTTTCCATCATTTGAGATAAATCTGAAATAAGCAAACGTAGTTTCTGCTCTGCCTCTAAAATATCTGTTCTTTGCTCTGTCAAAAAAGAGTATCTTTGTTTTACTTCTTTATAGCTTTCAATCGCACCTACATTGACATGTCCTAAGTCTTTTATTTCATTTTTCCATTGCTTTGTATCCGTTTTTAATTTTTGATAAGAAACTGTTTCCGCTGTATATTCTTGCTTTACCATTTCATACGTCATTTCATATTCTTCCCATATTTCATGAAAAAGTCTTTGTTTTTCTTCTTCTATTTTTTCCTGCTTTGTTTCAATACGGAATATTTCATTCTCTAAATAAGAAATGTTTTGTGTCATTTCCTTTTCTTTTTCTTCTAATATAATAATATTCTGCTTTTGGTTTTGTTTTTGTTCTGTTAATGCCGTAAAAATAGATTGTTGTTTTTGTTCCTCTTGTTGATAAAAAATAAATTTTTCTTCTAATTCTTTTTGTTCTATTTCTTTTTGCTGACTAAGTTCCTGAAAAGACAAGATTTCCTTTTTCTTTTGTTGTTGTTCCTGTTCCAGTATATTATTTTGCTGTTGTAAACGCTGAATACTTTCCTTGACTGCCTTTTTATTTTGTTCTTCTGCCGAAAGTTTTACTTTTAATTCTGTCATTTGATTTAAAAGAGTATCTCTTTCTTCTTTTTCTTCTGCAACATTACTTTGAAAAGCAGAAAGTTTTTGATTAATCTCTGTCATTTTTTGCTCTGCCTGCTCTACTACCTTTTGAAATGCAGTCATTTCCTGCTGCGCAAGTTGACATTGTTCTAACAACTGTGTTTGTTCCAAATCATATAATTTTTGTTTTTGTTGTCTTTCTTGTAATAAATTTTCTGCATTTTGTTTATCTTCTTCCTTTTTTTGCAAAGATAACTGTATTTCTTGATTTTTGATATGGCTTTCTATAGAAAGTTGATTCATTTCTTCTAATTCCAACTCTAACGCTTGTAATTCTTTTTGACCACTTTCAAAAAGCAACTTTTCGCTTTTTATTTCTTCAAATAATGTTGTAATTTCTCTGTTCCTACTAAAAATACTGCTCGTTTTTTTTGCCATACTGCCGCCTGTCATAGAACCACCAGCATTTAATAAGTCTCCTTCTAATGTTACCATACGATATTGATACTGATATTTTTTAGACAGAAAAACTGCTGTATCAATATTTTCTATGATAATTGTTCTACCCAAAAGAGACTGTATGACATTATCATAAACAGCATCATAATTTATTAAATCACTTGCTACACCAAGAACACCATTTTCTGACAATATTTTATCAGTCATCAGTTTTTTTCCTTTAATAGCAGAAATGGGCAAAAAGGTAGCACGTCCGAAGCGATTTTCTTTTAAATACTGAATGGCTGCTTTTGCTTCATTTTCTGTTTTTGTTACAATATTTTGTAAGTTATTTCCAAGTGCAATCTCGATTGCAGCTTCATATTGTTCAGGTACATGGAGAAGTTCCCCCACTGCACCACAAATTCCCTGCCATTTTTCATTGCCTTTTAACTGCAATATACTTTTTACACTTTTATAATAACCTTCATGTTCCTTTTCCATTTCAGAAAGGATAGAAAAACGAGAACGCTTTTGGGATAATTGCTGTTCTCTTTTTTTCTGTTCTATCGCTGTATTTTGCTTTTTTTCCTGCAAGTCTTTTTTCTTTTGCTCCAAATCCAGCATATTTTGTTCTAAGGTTTGCTGCTGCTTTTCAAACTCCTTTTGCTGTTTTAAAAGCACCTGTATATGTACTTTTTGTGTATGAATTTGGTCTGAAAGATATTCTTTTTCTGACAAAACTTGTCTTTGTCTTTGTTCAAACTGCTCCAGCATAGACTGTCTTCTATTTTTATCGCCTTTTGCTTCTGTACTAATGCGAATTTGTTCCACCATTTCATTTTTATAATCTTCCATGTTTTTTTCACTTTCATAAAGATTACGACTTAATTCATCAAAACGGCTCTGTTGTTTCTGTAATTGCTCTTTTGCACTTTTGATTGTCATATCAAGTGCTGTTATGTTTGTCAAAAGTATCTGTTCTTCCTTTTGATTTTGTTGTTTTTGTTGTTCTTTTTCTGCATTTTCTTTTTCCAAGCGTTGTATATCTTTCCAAAAGTGTTGCATTTGTTCTTTTGCTAAACGAATATCGCTTTCTGTTTTTTCTTGCTGTGAACGAAAAGAAAGTATTTCCTGCTGTGCTTGTTCCAGTTCTTTTTTTAGTTGTTCATATTGCTGTTGTACTTCTTGCAGGTGCTGTATTTGCTGCTCTTTTTCAGCAAGAATTGTTTGTTTATTTTCCAGTGCAATATTTTTATTTTTTTGCTGGTGTTGATATTCCTTTTCTATTTTATCCACATCTGTACAGAACATTGTCAAGGAGGCATGTTTTATTTTTTGCTTTAAATCTAAATACATTTTTGCCTGATTGGATTGTTTTTCCAAAGAATCCATTTGACCTTCTAGCTCTGCAATAATATCTTCTATGCGCATTAAATTTTGTTTTTCTTTTTCCAATTTTACAATGGCTTCATTTTTACGAACTTTATATTTGACAATCCCTACTGCTTCCTCAAAAATCCGTCTCCTATCATCCGGTTTTGTACTAAGCAGTTCATCAATACGTCCCTGCCCAATAATGGAATATCCTTCTCGTCCGACACCTGTATCCATAAATAATTCGTGAACATCTTTTAAACGGCAATTTGTTCCATTAATCTGATATTCACTTTCTCCAGAACGATAGACACGACGTGTTACCGTTACTTCTGTATATTCAATGGGCATTTTTTGGTCTTGATTATCAATGGTCATAGAAACTTCTGCAAAACCTAACGGTTTTCTGGTTTCTGTTCCTGCAAAGATAACATCTTCCATTTTGTCACCACGAAGTGATTTTACTTTTTGTTCTCCCAATACCCAACGCACCGCATCAGAAACATTGCTTTTTCCACTTCCGTTAGGACCAACCACCGCTGTAATTCCCTTATTAAATTCTAATTTTACCTTATCAGAAAAAGATTTAAAACCATGAATATTTAATTGTTTTAAATACATTGTACACCTCAAAAATTATGTCAATATTCTTCCACCAACAATGGTACATATTACTTTTCCTTTGACTTCTTTATGTTCAAAAGGAGAAAATTTTGCTTTTGAAACAAAAGTTTTTGGGTCAATGGTATAACTTTCGTCTAAGTCAACAATTACTAAATCTCCATCCATTCCTTCTGCAATTTTTCCTTTTGTATGCAGTCCTAATATTTCTGCTGGTTTGGTAGAAAGTAATTCCACTAATTTACTCAATGGGACTTTTTGCTGCAACACAAGTTTTGTATAGCTTAATGCAAATGCCGTTTCAAAGGCAGAAATGCCATAATCTGCATTATCAAATTCTTTATTTTTGTCTGTCAATTTTGTAGGGCTATGTCCAGAGGTAATGACATCAATCGTGCCATCTAAGATTCCTTCTATAATTGCCTTTACATCTTCTTTTGTCCTTAATGGAGGCTTTACTTTGGCAAAAGTATTATAATTTTCTACCGCTTCCTCTGTCAATAAAAAATAATGTGGACTTGTTTCACAAGTAATTCTGGTTCCCCTTTTTTTAGCTTCTCGTATAAGCTGTACAGAGCCTTTCGTTGTTACATTTGCAATATGTAATTTTGCTCCCATTCCTTCTGCCAAGATAATATTTCTTGTTACAATGACTTCTTCTGCTTCTTTTGGGATACCCAAAAGCCCCAAACTTGACGCCATATATCCCTCATTCATCACTCCTTTTCCAGCAAGGTTTTTATCTTCACAATGTGTTAGTACAGGCATATCAAACATTTTAGAATAACGGAACACATTTGCCAAAAAAGAGGCATTCATAATAGAACGTCCACCATCAGCAATTCCCACAATTCCTGCCTCATGCATTTCACCGATTTCTGCCATATTTTCTCCCAAACAACCTACAGACATACTCCCATAAGGAAAAATATTGACAAGAGAATACTCTTTACTTTTGGAAACAATATATTCTACTACTGTTTTATTATCAATAGCAGGGTTGGTATTTGGCTCACAAGTAATACTGGTAAAACCGCCTCTTGCTGCACTACAGGAAGCTGTTTCAATATCCTCTATATATTCATAACCAGGGTCGCAAACACTACAATGCATATCAATAAAACCAGGTAAAATATATTTTCCTTCTGCATCTAATATTTCTGCCTCATTTTCTTCCAAATTTTCACCAATTTTACGAATGATTCCATTTTCCATATAAATATCAAGGCGTTTATGAATATTAAAATCTTTTCCTACAATTCTACCATTTTTTACAATACTTTTCATCGGAGTCCGCCTCCTATCTGTGATAAAATATAGAGCATTGCCATGCGTACTGCTACACTATTTGCAATTCGGTCATTGATAATACACTGTTTACTATCAATAACATCCGCCGAAATTTCAATTCCTCTTTGAATCGGTCCTGGATGCATTACAATAGCATCCGACTTGGCATAGCTTAATAAGGTTTCATCTACTCTAAAAAAATGTTTATACTCTGTTAAAGATGGCACTAAATTTTTATTTCTTGTTTCTGTTTGCATTCTGCTTGTTAAAATGACATCCACATCTTTTACCGCTTTTTTGGCATCATAATAAACATCTACACCAAATTTTTCAATATCTGGTGGCAAAAGGGTAGGAGGACCAGAAACACAAACTTCTGCTCCCAATTTCGTCAAAGCCCATATATTACTTTTACAAACACGGCTATGGGTTAAATCTCCTACAATCGCCACACGAAGCCCCTTAAAATCTTTTTTTTGTTCCTTAATTGTCATTAAGTCTAGTAAAGATTGTCCCGGATTTTCATTAAAACCATCTCCTGCATTAATAACAGAAGCACTTACATTTTTTGCTAACAATCTAGCTGCCCCTGCCATAGGATGACGCAAAATAATAAAATCAGCGCCTGTTTGGTCAACAAGTTGCCCCATATCTTGTAACTTTTCTTGATAAGCACTTGTTGCCATTGTCATATCTACCACATTCGCACTTAAATGTTGCGCTGCCATTTCATAAGATAACTTTGCTCTTGCGCTTGGTTCATAAAATAATATAATGACAGATTTTCCTTGTAAATGAGGAGATTTTTTATTTTTTTGGCTTAATATGTATTTCATTGTTTCTGCTGTGCTTAAGATATATCGTATTTCTTGTGCACTTAAATCTCTCATACCAAAAAAATCCTTCTTTTTAAAAACCATAGTTTCCCTCCTATCCTAAAAAATCCTAAACATTTCAAACTCCACTTTCTTTTCTAAAAAAAGGATGCAAAAGGAACTTGAAACAGCACAAAGCATCCAAAACATCTTACACCAACTGGATTTCTTTATATACGAGTTTTTAACTTCTCTAACAATTTTAAAAAGTGTTCTGGAAGGGGTGCCTTAAATTCCATATATTCTTTGGTACTTGGATGAACAAAACCAAGCACTTTTGCATGGAGTGCTTGACCCTGTAAGGAAAAAGGCTGCTTTTTCGTTCCATAAACCGTATCCCCTAAAAGAGGATGTCCAATGGATGTCATATGAACTCTAATTTGATGGGTACGTCCCGTTTCAAGCTGTGCTTCAATATAAGTATAATTTCCTAGTCTTTCCAAAACTTTGTAATGGGTCACAGCATGACGACTATTTTTTTCTGTAATCGCCATTTTTTTTCTATCCTGCGGATTTCTCCCAATTGGTTTATCAATGGTTCCTTGTTCTTCTTTGATTCCATGGAGCACAATCGCATGATACTTTCTAGTAATACTATGTTTTGCTAACTGTAAGGACAAACACTGATGTGCCTTGTCTGTTTTCGCTGCCATCAATACACCAGAAGTATCCTTATCAATGCGGTGTACAATACCTGGTCTTAATATACCATTAATGCCAGAAAGCTGTCCCTCACAATGATAGAGTAAAGCATTCACAAGTGTTCCTGTCATATGTCCTGCTGCTGGATGCACTACCATTCCTTGTGGCTTATTTACCACAATCATTTCTTTATCTTCATACAAAATGTCTAGTGGAATTTTTTCAGGTAATATTTCAACAGGTTCTACATCTGGTATCTGTAGCTTTATAAAATCATTTTCACGCAATTTATAATTTGATTTTACATTTTTATTATTTACTTGAAGTAATCCCTTTTCTGTTAGTTTTTGGATTCTACTTCTGGAAATTTCTGTTTGTTCTGTCAAAAAAATGTCAATTCTTTTTCCTTTATCCTCCTGTTCTGCCAGAAAGGTTAAAATTTCCATATCTACCCTTCTTTCTTTTCTTCTTTTATCACAAAAAGACTTAAAAATAAGATAAAACAAGCCCCCATTACTACATAAATATCTGCTAAATTAAATACAGGCCATTTTATAAAGGTCACTTCCAAAAAGTCTATCACATATCCTCTTACCACTCTGTCAATAACATTTCCAATTGCACCAGAAAGCACAAGTAACAATGCTGCTTTTAGCCAAAGGTACTCTTTTGTATTTGGTAATTTATAAAAACTATATAAAATACCTATGGTAACAACTGCCGTTAAAATAATAAAAAAGAGTCTTTGCCCTGACAGAATGCCAAAGGCTGCACCTCTATTTTCTACAAAAGTAAAATCTAAAAAGCCCTCCAGCACTACTTTATTTCTGATAGGTTTTAATTTTGTTAAAGCTTGCCATTTTGTCCATTGGTCTAACATAATCAATAAAACCACTGTTATGATAGAAATCATTTGTTTTTTCTTTTCCATTATATTTTCACCACAAAATCAATCGCTTTCATAATTTCATTTTCTGATACTTCACTAGTAGTATAAACCTCTCCAATTCCTTTTGGCAATACAAAACGAATTTTATTTTGTTTTACTTTTTTATCTAAAAACATTTGTTGATAAATCCTTTCCTTTGAAACTTGATTGATAGAAAGTGGTAGCTCAAAATAAGCTAACAATTCCTGTACCTTTTTGAGTTCCTGCTCTGTTACTTGTCCACGTTCTCTAGCTAGCTCTAATACTGCCAACATTCCCAAACCTACACACTCCCCATGTAACAGTTGAAAGTCTAATACTGTTTCAATGGCATGTCCAATCGTATGCCCAAAATTTAATATTTCCCTTAAACCACTTTCTTTTTCATCTTTAGAAACAACATCTGCTTTTAATAAGCAACATTGTTTTATCATTTCAGATAAAACATCATGCTGCATAGAAAGAATATCTTGTTTTTGCTGTTGCAAATATTGAAAAAAATCTTTAGAAAGAATACAACCATATTTTATGACTTCTGCCATACCTGCCGAAAATTCTCTTTTTGGCAAAGTTTTCAAAGTAGAAGTATTAATATATACAAATTCAGGTTGATAAAATGCACCTATATTATTTTTTGCTCCATGAAAATCAACACCTGTTTTTCCGCCCACACTGCTATCTACCTGTGCTAACAATGTTGTAGGAATTTGTACAAAAGGAATTCCTCTTAAATAAGTAGCAGCAGAAAATCCTGCCATATCTCCACAGACACCACCACCTAAGGCAATAATCACTGTTTTTCTATCAAAACGATTTTGTTGATAAAATTCATAAAAATTACGGATGGTTTCTAAATTTTTATGTTGTTCCCCTGCCGAAAAACAATAACAATACACCTCATCTGTTACTGTTTGCAATTCCTTTTTGACTACTTCTTTATATAATTTATCTACATTTTTATCTGCTATGATACACATTTTTCGGTCAGATAATTTCTGCTCTTTTATCACATTTGCCAGTCCATCAAAAGACTGTTCTAACAAAATGGGATATTGCTTTGTTGGTGTTACTACTGCTATATTTTTCATTTTTTCACCTCATTTTTTTATTTTGAGGCTTTGCCTCAAACTTTTCCGACTAAAAATTTTTAATTTTAGCAATAAAAGCTGCTGTAAATACTGCCAAAACAGCACTCACCGCAGCTTTTGCGATTAAGATTGTTGTATATCCTGAAATTCTTCTTCATTTTCAGGACGATAATTTGCTTCTTTTTGAGATACAATTTCATTTTTGTCCAATAATTCAATTTCTGCATATAACAACAACTTCACACGTGTTTTCATAAGTTCATAACGGCTTTCCAATCTATGTATATCTTGCTCCAACTCAAATGCTCGTGTTCTTGCACTACCAATAATTTCCTCTGCTTTTGCAACCGCACTTTCTGTAATCTGTGCAGCAGTTGCTCTTGCATTTTCTTTGGTTTCTTCTGCAACTCTTTCTGCTAAAGTTAATGTTTTTGCTAATGCCTTTTCAATGGATTGACTTGTTTGTTGTGGTGAAACAGGTGGTATCTGCTGTGGCACTTGCGGCATCTGCGCTGTTGTTTGTTGTGGCACTGCTGGTGCTGGTGATTTTGGTACAGGTGCTGTCATTTGAGGTGCATTAGACAGATTATTTAATTTCATTTTTAATTCTCTGTTTTCTCGAAACAACTGCTCATAATCCACATAAATTTCATCTAAAAAACGGTCAACTTCTTCTGGAGAATATCCGACTGCAACTTTTTTAAACTCCTTGTCTTCAATCTCAGATGGTCTAATCATGAAAAATCCTCCTCGCTACAACAAAAGCGTTACTCTCGCCCTACTGTTACACAAATCCTATCTTTTTTTGTTTTCTTTCCTATTTCAAAAATTTTGACACGTCCAAAGCCGCGTATAGAAATCATATCCCCTTCTTTTACTAAAAAAGATGGGCTAATGATGGTATTCCAATTTACTTGAACAACCTCTTTTTTAATCTGCTGTTGTACCTTTGCCCTTGCCAAATGAAAAGCACCCCCTGCTATTGCATCTAACCTTAAGGAAGCCACTGTAATTGTATGAAAATTCCATACCTTTTCTGGTAAGGTGACAGCAAAAATATCACTGATAGAGACACTAACCTTCGTATGAGAAACATATTCTAAATTGGATTGTACATATTCTGCTAAGTCTTTATGAATATAGCAAATGGTTTCTTCTTCCAAAACAATAATATCTCCTACTTTTGCCCTATCTATCCCTAAGCCAAGGATTGCACCTAAATAGTCTCTATGGCTTAAATTAGATTGTCCAAATTTTTTATTTTTTGTAATATGCAATGCTTTTATGGGAAAATCTTGTTCTGTTAAGGTCATCTCCTCTGGTGCAAATGCAATCATGCGTCTTTCACATGCCTCATTTCCACCAAAAGCCATTGCTTGAAATTGAAATTTTACTTTTTCCATATAAAGATTACTTTTATTTCTATCCATAAAATCAGTTGCTGTCTTTTTATGGTGTGCAACGCTGCTTTTTGCCATATCTAATATCTTTGCACATAAAAGACCGTCCTCTGCTTGTTTCTGTGTCTTTTGCAATCAAAATCATTCCTTTTTTAAAATAATCCCATCAAAGCATTGATAATTAGCATTTCAACAAAATACAATAAAATGACTGCAAACCAAGCAGAAAAATCAAGCATCATGCCACCTAACGGTGATTTATCCAATAAAGACCGTATTGGAGAAAGAATTGGTTCTGTTAAGGTATACAAAAGTTGTACCAATGAATTATTTCGTCCAATTGGAATCCAGGATAATATAACACGTGCGAATATTAAAAACTCCAATAGCTTAAAAAAAGTGCTCACTGTTTGTATCAATAATATTTGCATATACTCTGCCTTTCTTTTTTTTATTTATTACTTGCCCAAGGGAAAACAACACTACTTCTGCTTTTGATTTCCTCTTTAAATTCGCCGGAAATCTCTACATTTTCAGGTGCAATCACAAAAATGTTATTTGCCACCCTTTGAATACTGCCCTCTAAGGAATAACAAGTTCCACTTAAAAAATCCATAATTCTTTGTGCAACCGGATATTCCACTTGTTCTAAATTTACAACAACCGGTTTTTTTGCTTTTACTTGGTCACAAATTTGTTGTGCATCCTCATAACAAGTGGGCTGGATAACGACTACTTGCATTTGAACATTTGTATTAATACTATACACATTCGGATTTGCTCTACCTGTAGAAGGAGTTCTTCTTCCGGATGTATATTCAGGTTCTCTATTTTTATTTACATCTCTTAAAGGGGTACGACGTCTGGCCGGCGGTTCGTCTTCATCTGGTTCATTATCATAAGGTTCATCATATTCTGGGTCCTCATCATAAGGCTCATCATATTCACCAAACATCAAGTCCCTTAATCTATCAAATACCTTTGCCACGTTACAAATCCTCCCATATCTTATTTGACTCTGGTTTTATCCTTCGTTTTTTATTTCTGAGGATAAATTCTTTTGCCGAAAATATTGGTTCCAACTCTCACGATGGTTGCGCCTTCCTCAATAGCCACTTCAAAATCATTTGACATGCCCATTGATAAAACGTTCATATGTACATTATCAATTTTTTCATTATTAATGTCAACCAGTAATTGCTTCATTCTTCTGAAACAATCCCTGTTTTCTTCTGGATTATCGACAAAAGGCGCCACTGTCATAAGACCTTTTACGCGAATATTGTCTAAAAAAGCAATCTTTTGTATCAAAGAAAGTGTATCTTCTGGTGAAACACCGAACTTACTTTCTTCTTGTTCCATGTTTACTTCTACCAAAATATCCATAATCACGTTGGATTGTTTTGCACGCTTATTAATTTCTTCTGCTAACTTCAAACTATCTACAGAATGAATCATTTTTACTTTATCAATGATATATTTTACCTTATTTGTTTGCAGATGTCCAATCAAATGCCAGGACACATTTTTTAATTTCTCATATTTTTCCAAAATTTCTTGTACTTTGTTTTCTCCTAATTCTGTTAAACCACAATCCACTGCCTCCTGAATCCGTTCTGCATCAATGGTTTTACTGACAGCCAACAATAAAATGTCTTCTTGATTTCTGCCACTTTTTTGTGCTGCACTATTTATTCTTTGTTGAATTTCTGCTATATTTTGTTGAATTTCTCCCATAAAATGGTTCCTCACTTTCCTAATATAATGTTTGATTTTCTCCAATATTTTTCGCATCTGAAACGATAGTATCATAAGCCCGCAATTCATAGGAACTGCTTCCCGGACTTACAATGGTATATTCTTCATTTTGTCCTAAAATAGTAATCGTTGTAAATTTGGCAATCGAACTGTTTCCTACAAAAACACCTTTCATCGTTTCTACCTCACTAACGGCATAACTAGTAGCATCTTCATTTATCACATAATTTCCATTGCTTTCTTCTGTTCCTTGTAATATTGTATCTCCAACTTTTAAATTGTTAAAGTCTTGTACAACATAGCCAAAGCCTTCTGCTAAGCTATATCTTGTCAACTGTAATGATACAAACTCTCTTTTTCCGTTTGTAACTTTATAAACACCCTGCTGTCCTGTATCCTCCTCTACAATACAAGCAACTGGAATTTTTAACACTGTTTTTTCTATAATTGCACTATTTGGTATTTTAATTCCCTCCAAAGATGTACTTTGTACACGGAAAGAGATATTTCTTAAACCAATGACACTTAAAATATCCTGTGTTGCACTAAACACTACCCTAGCCTCTTTTTCATTGATAGACAGTGTTTCTACCACTACTGGAAATCTTTTTTCCTCATCATTAATCATCGTATATAAATATTTTGTATTTCCTTCCTGCCAGCCACTTACCACTTCTGGAGGTAAATAAGAAACCACATACCATTTATTACTTGTTACAATTTTAAACATTACCTCATTTTCCTCCACTGCACCTGTTTTCGAAAGATATTTCGGTGTTATTTGGGAAGAAACTTGTTTTTGTTCTATCGCATCTAAATTTTCAGGAGTTAATACATCTTCTTGCCCATCAATTTGAAAAGAAAGTAAACCACTTTTTTCTGCTTTTACTGTAGAGGTATTATCTGCTAACTGTTGCTGATACCTATTTTTTTCTTCTGAAAGATTGGATAAACTTTCTACATTTTCTGTCAACCAGATTTCTGTTCTTTGGTTCATTTCGGACGCAATTTGATTTTTTAAAGATGCAATATCCATAATATTTTCGCCCATAAATTTTCCATTGTAAGCACTGATTAATTGTGTAATATTATTTTCCACACGAGAAATATCCTCTTGAAAAATAGAAAGGTCACTTCTTTTTTGTAAATTTTTTAAAATATCTTTATCAATGGTATCAATTTTATCTTCTATAACAGAAGATGTTTCTTCATCCCTAATAATGCATATGGTTTCCCCTTTTGGTACTTTTTCATTTTCAGAAAAATTGTAAACTGGCATACCTGCCCTATCACTTGTTACAAGATATTCTTCTCTAATAATCAAGCCTTTTAAAGAAGAAGCACTTTCAATACTACCATAGGTTACCATTTCCACAGGCACAGAAGGTCTACTTAAAAAAACCAATATGTAGCCACAAAGATAAATTGTAAAAAACAAAAATATCATAATCGTAAATATTTTATAGCTGCCTTTTGGTGCAGGTAGTTTTCTAGCAACTTGCTGCCTTTTTACCTTTTTTGTTTTTTGTGGTCTTTGGGTTGTTCTTTTTCTTTTTATTGGTGTTTGTCTTTTTGTTGTACTTTTTTTTCTATTTGAATTTTCCTCTGCCATAAACACCCTCCTTTACGTTACGCATTTAGGCATTGTTTTATTATAATATAATTTTTCAAATTGGTAAACCCAAAATTACAAAATTATTACAAAAATATAACAAAACTTTTATTAAAATATAATTAAAGGAGGAAAAATGTTTTCCTTTTTTTGTAAAAAATAGAGAACTGACATATTAAACAAGCATTTTTCATATATATTGTATGGATACATTTTTAAAAAAATTGCAGAATTTGGGAAGGTTAAATGTAGGTCATCACCTCAAGATTTTTATTTTTTCACTAAAGGAGGATTTTTATGGAACAATTTGACATTTACAAAGACATTGCAGAACGAACAGATGGCTGTGTTTATTTAGGCATTGTGGGACCAGTTCGCACTGGAAAATCTACTTTTATCAAACGTTTTATGGATTTACTGGTATTACCAAACATAGAAAATAATTATGCAAGGGAACGTGCGCAAGACGAATTACCACAATCTGCATCTGGTAAAAACATTATGACAACAGAGCCAAAATTTGTCCCTAATGAAGCAGTTGCCATTACAGTTGGAGATGATGTTAATCTAAAAGTGCGTATGATTGATTGTGTAGGCTATATTGTACCAGAAGCAGAAGGACATATGGAAGAAGAAAACACACCTCGTATGGTACATACTCCTTGGTCACAGGAACCAATGCCTTTTTTAGAAGCAGCCGAATTAGGCACAAAAAAAGTGATTACAGACCATTCTACGATTGGTATTGTCATCACTACAGATGGTAGTGTTACAGATTTATCACGAGAAAGTTACGAAGATGCAGAACAAAGAGTCATTAACGAATTAAAACAAATTGGAAAACCTTTTATTGTACTTTTAAATACAGCAAGACCTTACAGTGATGATACTGTTTCTTTACAACAAGAATTATCTGAAAAATATAATATTCCTGTATTACCTGTTAACTGTGCACAATTAAAAAGTGAAGACATCAAAAATATACTTGAAAAAGTACTTTATGAATTTCCTATGAAAGAGATTCGTCTTCATTTTCCAACATGGATTGAAACATTAGAAGAAAATCATTGGTTAAAACAAAGCATTATCACAAGCTTAAAAAACTTAATGAACACAGTCGAAAAGCTGACAGATGTAAAAGAAAATCTTGATACATTAGAACAAAATGAGTACATAAAAAAAGCCTATACAGATGGTATTATGTTAGGAGAAGGGGCTATTGATATTGCTTTATCTGTGGATGACAGCTTATTTTATAAAATATTGAGTGAAACCATTGACATGCCAATTGAAAATGATTCACAATTAATTTCTACTATTAAAATGCTTTCTGATATCAAAAAGAAATATGACAAAATAGAATCTGCCCTTCATGATGTAAAAAGAAAAGGATATGGTGTTGTATCTCCTGTCTTTGAGGAAGTAAAGTTAGAACAACCAGAAGTATTTAAGCAAGGTTCTCGTTTTGGTATTAAATTAAAAGCAAAAGGGGAATCTATTCATATGATTAAAGCGGATATCGAAACAGAAGTTTCTCCTATCATAGGTAATGAAGAACAATCTAAAGAATTTATTGATAGTCTAATACAAGACTATGATGTAAACCCACAAAAAATATGGGACTTAAATATCTTTGGAAGAACCTTACAATCTATGGTAAGTGATGGTATGCAAAATAAAATTTATAGAATGCCAGAAGAAGCACAAATTAAACTGCAAGAAACATTACAAAAAATTGTAAATGAAGGCAGCGGTGGACTAATTTGTATTATATTATAAAACAAAAGGTTTGGGGGCTTTGCCCCCAAACCTTTCATCAACTTCTTTTCAAAATAGTTAATATCTTTCAAAAATCATATATAAAATTCTTTTAGCTTCTTTTTTAAAAATACCAATTTATTGTTGTCAGAGGCAGAAAGACACTTACTGCCATAGACGCTAATAATAAAGACAACATTAATTTTTTTGTTTTCTTTCTCATAGTCTTTTCACCTCAATTTCTAAACTGTTTTATTTTTGGCTATTATAACAAGCACAAAATAAAAACACAAGATTTCCTTTTTTTGGAGCTTAAAAAAAGTATCAAATAACACAGTTTGTAATTTTTGATGAAACAAAAGAAAAAACAGAAAAGGTAGTATTGAAAAACAAATAAAAAAAGAAATTTATCTTTTATATTTTATGTAAAATTTTAAAAATTATTTTTTATTTTTGTAAAATAAAAAAAATTCCTTTGTCATATTTTTTAGCAAAATCAAAAAAGAAAATCATTTTTTAAAAATTTTATTAAAAAAATCGTCATATTGCTCAAAATATCAGAAAAAGGAATTAGTAAAATCGAAAAAAGAAAGATTTTAATAATACTATATTTTTATCTCTTTTTTAGCACTTTTCGAAAATAAAAAATGTGTCAACAATGACACATTCAGCTTGTCAAAAAATCTTGAGAGCGTTGCTCTCAAACTCTTACTTCTTTCTTGAAAGAAAGAAGCAAAGAACTTTTAGCGGAAACTTCGTTTCCTTAAAAAGGATTGATTTTATAAGGAAAAACGCTAACTTTTCCTTATAAGTTTTTTACCCAACTTTTTTAAAAAAGTTGGTGGGTGTGGATAAAACCCACAAAAAAAGACTTTATTGACAGACTGAATGTGTCAACAGTGACACATTTAAAATTCAATTTGTTTTTGCAACGTAAAAATATTTCTAACACCACCATCAGAACGTTTTTCTTGCTGCAACGAAATATAACCACATCTTACAAGCAGTTGAAAATGGGTTCGATATACTTCTTCTGTCATATTTAAGTCAGCTAAAATCTTATCTTGTGCTGGAAAAATAGAAGCTTTCCCTTCCGAAAAACTACAAAAATAAGCATAAATGGATTTCGAAAGAGCAGAAAGACGCCTATCCTCCATAATCAAACGGGGAATATATCCATATCCTTTTTCATAAATATTATGTCGCATAGTACCCTCCTTTTTTTATGAATTCCATCTATTCACTTTTTTACTTAATTTATCAAAAAAATGACTTACCAACCTAATTCCTATTCTATGAAACATAATCAAAATTTTTCTTCTTTTTTCAAATGAGAAAGGAAGCTTGTATAAAATCAATCAAATCTTCTGGTGCAATTAAGATTTGCTGTCCTCGAATTCCTGCACTAACTGCAATTTTGTCAAAAAGAACCGCCGTTTCATCAATATATGTTGGATATTTCTTTTTCATACCAATAGGAGAACAGCCCCCTCTTATGTAGCCCGTTAGTGCTAATAAATCTTTCATATGTGTCATTTCTACTTTTTTATTTCCTGAAACAGCCGCAGCTTTTTTTAAATCTAACTCTGAATTTACTGGAATACAAAAAACAAGAATCCCTGTTTTATCCCCTTTTGTTACAAGGGTTTTAAAAACTTGTTCTGCTGGCAAGCCAATACATTCCGCTGCATGGATTCCTGAAAGATTGTTTTCATCATATTCATACTCTGCTGTTTCATACGCAATTTTATTTTGTTCTAATAATCGCATGGCATTTGTTTTTGTCATAAACTTACTCCCTTTCTTCATCTAACACAATAAAAGTAGGAGCATTTTTATTATCTAGTTCCATAGAATTTATTGCATCAGAGGAAGATTTTACTTTTTTAATATCCCAATTTTCATTTTGTTTTTTACCTAAATATTTTTCCCCACCATAAAGCACAATATAACAATAATTTGTTGTTGCACAAATATATTCCACCTGTGTTTGTTGCTCTATCAATTCATAAAATATCATAGATTTTAATATTTCCGAAAAATCTGCTAACATATCATTTTTATAAAAAGAAATATTATAAGGTGGTAATAAAGATAAATTAAAATCTGGCAATACACTATTGACAGCATAATCCAAATTAGATTGTGTATCCAAATTACTGATGGCAACTTCCCAAAAGCCATCTTCATTTACCAACACATATTGCTTGACATTACTGGTTGTGTTTTTTGTAGAAAATGTAACAACAGCATATTTTTTGTCCATTCGGATGTCTCTCACATAATAATTATCATAATTTCCTTCATACACACGAATGAAATTTAATATTCTTTCATATTCCTCCATATTGGGCGAAAGTTTTTTTACGGCTCCATAAGAAACATTATATTTTTTTAACAATCTTTGGTAATTTTCTTCTGAAATAATCCCTATTTTTTCTTTTGCAGAAGAAATCATGACTTTATTTCCGGAAGGCTGCCTTATTGCTGTAAAAATACCAACATTTAAGGAAGAAGAAGGTACTTCTACCTCGTCTATATCACTTCCTTTGATGAGCAAAATATCACAAGGAAAGTCAGAAAAATCTTCTTCCAAAAAGCCATGATTCATTAAATAATTTGTTGTTACATAAGAATCTGTACTATTATTATAAAGTTTCCCTTCCTTACTGAGTAATGTAAAACGAGTCCCATTATTTTGATAAAAAGAACTTGCTATTTCTGCTGCTGTTTTTAATTTTGCCCAATATTGTGATTCTCCCCAATTTAAAAAAGAACTTGTCTTTGGCTTATCATATTTTTCTTTGGGAGATTCTTTTGATATCTCTTTTTCCTGTCCTTTCTCTTTTTTATCCTCCTCTTTTGTTTCTTCTTTTTTTGTTTCTTCCTTGTTTTGCTCTTTTATGTTTTCTTCATTTTCTTCCTCTAATGGTTGTATCTCATTTTTCTGCTGTGGTATTGCTTGATTATTTTTTTTTGATATTCCTTCTGCAATAATAACCTGTCCCATTTCTTTTGAAGGCTGTTTTGCAGTTGGTGTATCCTCCACTGTGGTTTCACAAGCTGTAATAAAAAATACCATAAAAGCAGAAAAAAACTTTAACAGTTTATTCAATATAATCATCCTTTTTCTCTGCTATGACTTCATATACAGAATATAGTTCTTTTTGATGTGCCTGTAATATCGCACACAATTTTTGTTCCATTTCCTGTTGATTTTCTAAAAAAGGAAAGGTTACAAGCCAAACAGGGTTATATTCTCCTTCCAATTCTTCTATGCTATCCACAAAAGGTTTTACTGTTTCCATATCATAATAGTCTAATATTGCATTATACTCCCAATCTTCCACATCACGTTCACAAGTCAATTTCATAAAAACAGTCATATTTTGCTCTGTTTGTTCTGCATAGATATTCAGCATAATATTTTGTTGCTCTCCCAAATGATAAGAACATAATTCTTTTTCTAAAAAACCGGTTTGATTATCTTTCAGCATAATTACAATGATAGTTTCGTCCATGAAGTACCTCCCTTTGTTGATAAAATGATTGAAAATAGTATAAAATATCACATCATGTATTTTTTTATTATAATACTTAGGACAAAGAAATGCAACTTCCTTTCTTGTAAAGAAAGAAGGAAAGAACTTTTAACAGAAATTGTGCTTCCTTAAAAGGATTGATTTTACAAAGAAAATTAGCTAGTCTTTTTAAAAAGATTGTTCAGTGGATGTTCGCTTAGCATCAACCAGAGTAAAGTGGAGACTGGGGTAAAGCTCAAAATTTTGTCTTTTTTAGTAGATAGAATCTTTCTTTTAAGAAAGCATGAAAAAGACTTTTTTTTGTTGAGATTTGTGTATATAATAGTAAAAGTAATGCAAAAAAGAAAGGACTGGAGATTATGTTGCGTACAATAAAATGGTATTTCAAATTTGTATTTTGTCTTATTTTAAAATCCATTGATGCTAAAAAAGCAGACAAAATTTTAAAGGAAAAAGGGGAAAAAGCCTATGATGAATATGTTTACAATGTAGTTTCAGAATGGGCAATGGCACGTGTCAAAGACAGCGGTGCACACATTACAGTCTATGGAAAAGAAAATATTCCAAAAGACAAAACTGTTCTTTTTGTTAGCAACCATCAAAGCGATTTTGATATTGCTATCTTTTTGGCTATGCTGCCAGAAAAAAGAGAAGGGTTTGTTGCAAAGGTAGAACTAGAAAAAATACCTTTTTTAAGTGCTTGGATGAAAAGAATCCATTGTATTTTTTTGGACAGAAAAGATATGAAACAATCTGCAAAAACAATCTTAGAAGGTATCCGCTTATTAAAAAGTGGTCACTCTATGGTTGTCTTTCCGGAAGGAACAAGAAGTAAGGGCGAACAAATGGGAGAGTTTAAAGCAGGTAGTTTTAAATTAGCTACAAAATCAAAAGTGCCTATTATACCTGTTACCATAGATGGTTCTTACAAAATTATGGAAGGAAACAACTACCGTATTTGTCCAGCAAACGTAAATGTTTATGTGCATAAACCTATCGAAACAGCATTCATACCAAAAGAACAAGAATCCAAATTGCCAGAATTGGTTCAAAAAATCATTCAAGAAGGAAAACAAAAAAAGGGAGAAAAATCACAATGAAACAAATTATGCTATTGCTTTGCTTGCTTGTTTCTATTCTTGCAGGCTGTACTACAGAAAATATACCATCATCCACCAATGAAAAAACCGAAAATTATAAATTATCCGCTTTTTCTATGCCGGTGCAAACAGAATATATTTACGACTATCTAGGAATTCGCTTTCAGCTTGGAGAGGAAGTAAACAAAGCACTAGAGGAAGGAAAATTATTTATGTATCTTGATGCAGGATACGAACAGGATAGCCAAGAATTAGCCTATGCTCGTCAAGCTATTTTATATGTTCCCAAAGAAGATAGAGAAAAAATATGGGAAAATGATAAACAAAAAGTGCAGGATTGGAAAGAGCAAGCCCAAAGATTGGGTTATATTGGTGCATACAAGCGGAGTGTTTTAGAGCAAACAGACATTACTACACTCACAAATTGCACAGAAAACAAAAATATTGGTGAAACACCAGATGGCACATGGCAATATTACATTAGTAGTAATAATATTCCAGAAGTGCAACCAGCAGCAGAACGATTTCGCCGGACACTTGTAACAATATATGAAATGCAGCCCTTTACAGAAGGTGTTAGTATTTTTGCAGAAGCGCGAGAAAAAGAGCAGGAAATTGGTGATTTTCAATTAACAGATATTTATGGAAATCCCATTAACAAAGAGATTTTTGCAAATCATGATTTGACATTAGTCAATATCTTTATCACTCAAGCATCCCCTTGTCTGCAAGAGATTGCAGAATTGGAAAAAGTCTCCCAGCATGATTTCGGTGAAAAATCTGTCCAAGTTGTTGGTATTGTCTATGATGCAGCTCAAATGGATAGTAAAATTATAGAGGCTGCCAAAACAATTCATCAAGAACTTGCTGTTTCTTATCCCTTTGTTGTGCCAGATAATACCTTGATGGAAGGAAGATTAAAAGGGGTAGCTGCTTTTCCAGAAACATTTTTTGTAGATAAAGAAGGAAAAATTGTAGGGGAATATTATCTGGGGGCAAGACCGCAAGAAGATTGGATTGAAGTAATTCAAAAAGAATTACAAAATCTGCCTTAATTGTTTTTTATCATCATTTATTGCATAGATAGCATAATCTTTGTGACAATTATAGGGATTGTGTTATGGTGCTATGGATATTGTAAAAAAAAATTGAGGGGAACTTTTTTCACTTATAAAAAGTTCCTCTCAACATTCTTCGAAAATTTTTTCTTTTGCGACCAGAACAAAATTTTCATTTGATTATATACATTTATCAAATGTAAGCAAGGTTTTTAATTTTTAAAGCTATGAATAGGCGCAGGGATTCGTCCCCCTCTATTGATAAACCTTTCACAACGATAAGTATTTACAGGCATCACAGGAGCATAGCCTAAAAGTCCACCAAACTCAACGGTATCGCCCACTTTTTTCCCAATTACAGGGATTAAGCGGACTGCTGTTGTTTTATTATTTATCATACCAATGGCAGCCTCATCTGCAATAATGCCAGAAATCGTTGCAGCAGAAGTATCCCCTGGAATTGCAATCATATCCAAACCAACAGAACAAACACAAGTCATTGCCTCTAATTTTTCCAATGTCAAAGCACCTTTTTCTGCCGCTACAATCATGCCATGGTCTTCACTTACCGGAATAAATGCACCACTTAATCCACCTACATAGGAAGATGCCATAACACCGCCTTTTTTCACATTATCATTTAAAATAGCAAGTGCGGCTGTTGTACCAGGTGCGCCCGGTTCTTCTAATCCCATTTCTTGGAAAATTTCTGCAATACTATCTCCAATCAAAGGCGTTGGCGCAAGTGATAAATCAATAATACCAAAAGGAACCTTTAATCTTTTAGATGCTTCCTGTGCAATCAACTGACCTACCCTTGTAATTTTAAAGGCTGTCTTTTTTACAGTTTCGCAAAGTGTTTCAAAGTCAGCATCTCTTACTTCTTCCAATGCTCTTTTTACAACGCCTGGACCACTAACACCAACATTAATAACACAATCCTTTTCACCTACACCATGAAATGCGCCTGCCATAAAAGGATTATCTTCAACAGCATTACAAAAAATAACCAATTTTGCACAACCTAAACTATCCTTTTCTTTGGTCATCTCTGCTGTTTTTAAAATAATTTCACCCATTTTTTTTACAGCATCCATATTCATGCCATTGCGGGAAGTACCTACATTAATAGAAGAACAAACAACATCTGTTTCGCTTAACGCTTGTGGTATAGAATTAATTAAAATTTCATCGGATTTTGTACAACCTTTTTGCACCAGTGCAGAAAATCCACCGATAAAATTCACACCAACTGCTTTGGCTGCTTTGTCCAAAGTATGTGCTACACTGACATAGCTATCTGTTTGGCAGCCTGCGGCAGCAATGGAAATTGGTGTCACAGAAATTCTTTTATGCACAACAGGAACACCAAACTGCTTTGCTAAATTGTCTCCTACTTTTACTAAATCTTTTGCGCAAGTTGTAATTTTTTGATACACTTTTTCATTAAATTTATTAATATCAGAATCTGCACAATCCATCAAATTAATACCCATTGTGATAGTACGAACATCTAAATTAGAATCCTCTATCATTTTATTTGTCTCTAAAATTTCACTCCTTGTAATCAAGAAAGACCCTCCTTAAACACGATGCATAGAATTGAAAATATCTTCATGTTGCATTTTAATTGCAACACCTATTTCGTTTCCTAAATCCACAAGCTCATCGACAATAGCTGTAAACTCTTTTTTTATAGTAGATAAATCGACAATCATCATCATGTTTAGATAACCGCCTACAATGGTTTGTGAAATATCCAAAATATTAATTTCATTTCGTGATAAATATATACAAACTGTTCCAATAATACCTACATGGTCTTTTCCTAATACCGTAATAATTCCTTTCATAGATATCCTCCTTTATTTTTATGAATTATAAAGATTATTGTATCCATAAAATTGTATTTTGGCAATAGGAAAAAAAAGATTTAATAAGCAAAACGATTAATGTCTTCCATTGTAATACCCGGATGTAGTGCAATATTAATCGCATTTGCTATAATATTGGCAAGACGGTTCACTACAGCATCCACTTCTTTTGGTGTAACAAACATATTTCCTACATAAGGGTCCAATATTTCCACAATCAATTTATATTTTTCGTCTGTATCCATAGAATGGAGCATTTGATAAAATGCACTCCCTTGTTTTGTCTGCGCAATCATTTCTTCTAACATTCTGTCCATAGTATCATTAATCAAGGTTGCAGCATCCACAACGGTGGGAACACCTAAAGCTAAAACAGGTACTCCAAGTGTTTCCTTATTTAAAGTCATTCTTTTATTGCCTACACCGGCACCTGGCGCAACACCCGTATCTGACATTTGTATGGTACTGTTGATTCTGCTAAACTTACGAGCTGCTAACGCATCTATTGCAATCACCAAATCTGGATTTAATTTTTCCACCACACCTTTTATAATTTCGCCTGTTTCAATTCCTGTAATTCCCATCACGCCCGGACTGATTGCTGCTACACTTCTGACCGATTTTTCTATTTCTTCTGGTAATACCCCTTCTAAATGACGTGTTACTAGAATTTTGTCAATCACTTTAGGACCTAATGCATCTGGTGTAATATTCCAGTTTCCTAAGCCTACCACCAATATTTTAGATTTTGGAGTTAATTTTGTTAATCCACTAATATGTTGTGCTACAACCTTCATCATTTCCTCATGGCTTGTAATATCATTTTCCTTTAACAATTCTGATTCTATGGTAATATAATTCCCGATAGGTTTCCCCATTGTTTCGCTGCCTGTTTGATTTAAAATTTGAACATGGGTAATTTGGTAAATATCCGTTTGTTTTGTTTCCACTTTTACGCCATCTAATTCATCGCTATTTTTTTGTTCTTCCTGTGCAAGTTCTCGTGCTTCGATTGCCAAGTCTGTTCTAGGACTGAAATTCCACATAATATTTTTTTCTTTTTTGTTTTTCATTCTATCCTCTCCTGCCGTTCTTTCTAAAAATTTGTGTTTTTTATTAAAAAATTCCATTAATGTAACAAAACCTTTTTTTCGCCATTATTTTTACCTCGAATTTTAAATATATACATTGACTTATTCTTTGCTTTCGGTTACAATATATGGTGTTGAATTAATCGCAAGCGTGTCGAAGCATATTTGCTTTTGTGATTAATAGAAGTAGAAAAAGTGATATTCCCTAAATATCCAAAAAAAATATTATGAAATTAGGAGGAAAAGAAATTGGCAAATATTAAATCTGCAAAAAAAAGAATCAAAGTCATCACAAAAAAGACATTGAGAAATAAAATGATTAAATCTCAGACAAAAACTGCAATTAAAAAAGTTTTAGTTGCTGTAAATGCAGGAGACAAAGAAACTGCTGCAACTACATTAAAAGGTGCAGTATCTGCGATTGATAGAGCATATTCTAAAGGTGTTTATCATAAAAATACAGCCGCTAGAAAAAAATCTAGCTTGACTAGAATGGTAAACGGATTATAAGACACACAAAAAGGACATCGTTTGATGTCCTTTCAGTTTGTCAAAAAATCTTGAGAGCTTTGCTCTCAAACTCTCACAAGCCTTTAAAAAGGTTTCGAAACTTTGAAACGGAAACTACCTTTCCTTGAAAAATATGATTTTATAAGGAAAGCTGTTAGTTTTTCCGATAAAGTTTTTTGTCCAACTTTTTTTTAAAAAAGTTGGTGGGTGTGGGGAAAACCTACAAAAAAAGACTTTATTGACAGACAGAAAAACCTTGCGGACAGAGTCCGCAAGGTTTTTCTGTTTTAAATAATTTTTTGTACTTCTGCACCATCAAAATAATGTTCTAAAATCTGCTTGTAATCAAATCCTTGTTCTGCCATACCCATAGCGCCATATTGACTCATGCCTGCGCCATGTCCATTCCCTCCACCATATATTGTAATACTTTCTAATTTTTCTGGCGTTTTTTGCTCCTCTATCGCAATAAATGCACTTGGCAATATCATATAATTTATTTTTTCGCTGCCATCTTTTAACTGCAATACTACATCTGTTTCCCCTTCCTTAACAGGTTTTAATACATTTCTAATTGCATATTCTGTTTTGATACGTGCACTTCCTTTGTCTCCTGTCACTGTTAAAAACATAGCATTCCCACCTTCTCCTCTTTCCGAAACAGTAATACTTTGTATCGTTCCTAAATCAGAAGGATTTCCTACTTTCCATGTTCCATCCTGCTGCAATACCTCCACCAAATTATGATTTGATTGGTATACCTCTTGTATCCTTCTATTCAAATCCTGAATTACTTCTTGTGGCAATGTTGTTTTCCAACGAAACCATGGAGAAGCACTATCATAACTTTCTACTTCCCAATTTTTAAAAAATGCGTCTGCAATGTCTTCTTCTGTTAAATCTCCGATTTCCTTTGTTAATCCTTGTGGTTTACTAATTAAATATCCTCTGTTTTCAGACGGAAATATTTTTCCGCCATCTTCTGCCCAAACTTCTCCAGAATTTGCTGTAACCCCTGCTGATGTGGAATAAAAATTAGCATTTACAACTTTATCTCCATAGGTTACGCCCATGCCTTCTGTCTCTTCTACTGCTCTATCTGAAATTTCTTGTGTTTGACTACCATTATAAACTTGGCTATTAGTAGAATCGTCTACATGTGCACCATAATCAGAATAAC
This sequence comes from uncultured Clostridia bacterium, assembly GCA_910583755.1. GTDB lineage: Bacteria > Bacillota > Clostridia > Lachnospirales > Anaerotignaceae > Coprocola. The sequence goes on along the minus strand of CAJTZO010000002.1, from coordinate 41,579 downwards.
GGTTTGCAAAAAATTGATTATAAGCATAACTCCTTGCAGAAACGGCTTGTACTTTTAAGGGTTCCAAACCAAAGCTAACAGGCATTTCAAACGGCACTACTCCTTTTAAATAAGTCTCAAAAGGTACTTCATTAATTATTATAAACCCATTTGGTGTTTTTTCTAATTCCAAGCTGCCCCTATATTGTGGTGCAACTCCATTTCTTAGAATACTTTTTATAGTAAACTGTCCACCATCTTCTGTTGTTCCATAAACTCTACCTTTCTCAAAAAGTCCTAAATCATTTTCTGGTGTCAATGTTACTTCTTCTCCCGCTTGGAAAGTCTTTGTCATATCTCCTCCCTGCAAAGTAAAAGGTTTATCTGCTGTCAATACAACATTTGGCTGAATATAACCTTGATATCCTGTAGTGCTCAAAAGAACTCTAATATTTTGAGGGGTAGCCTCGCGCCGAATGACTGCTGCCGCTACTTTTCCATCTTTATTATAAAAATCTGCGATATCTGTACCACTAATTAAACGTGTCACTGGACGTCTTGCTACAACACCATTTATTTCTTCATATATTTTAGCATTGTCAGCCCATTCTAACATACCATGATTTTGTAGTTCTATACTATCGTTTGTTGCTTTTTTAATAATATCGCTGCCACTATTTTCTAGTGGTGTTATCGAAACAATACTGTCATCTTGTATCTGTATATCCGCAATTCCACTTTCTGGTAAGCTTTGTATCTCTTGATATTCATATACCTTTGTACCATCTCCTGTATCAACTTCTACTCCATTTGAAGTTGTACGGAAAAAAGCATTTTCTATAACTGGGCTTTCTTCTAAAATTTCTTCTATTGCTACAACTTCCCTATCCTTTTCCAAAATTTTAATTTTTCTGCTTTCTAATGGTTTTAAATCGCGCCCCGTTGCTGTAAAAATACCATCTTCCATTAAAAGTATAGTTCCACTATCTTTTGTATCTAATAAAACCTGCTCTCTAGGCTGTATGCCATAGGAATATAAGCTATCTTCTGCCCTTCTTCCTTGTAATGCTTCCTGAAATAATTCTAGCCATAAACTATACGCCACTGCCTTATCCTTATTTTCTTCATTAATGGTAATCTTTGTTTGATTATCCGGATTCAAACGATTAATTAAAGACTGCATTTGTTCTAATGTTACATTACCTTCTGGCAAAAAATTTTCACCGTCACCAGAAAGATAACCATCTATCACCGCTGCATTAATATAAGGATAATACCAATCATCTACACTAACATCATGAAAACGGATACCATTTTTCATATCTGCAATTTCTTTTGGTGTATAAAACGCCAATGCAATCATTTTTGCCATTTCTCCCCTTGTAATAGGGATGTTATCCCCAAAACGTCCTGCATTTGCAGATTCTACTTGCAGCAATGTTCCTGTTTTTGGAGATTGCATTGGTTGTTCTCTGGATTGCATATTCTCTTTTTTGCATCCCCCGAGTAAAAGCATAGCAATACAAAATAAAAGAGTCGTTTTTTTCATATATTTGTTCTCCTTCCTCTTTTGCAAAAAAACTTGTACCATTTTTATCATTTTATTCCAAAAGAGAAAATTTATTCCTAACAATAAAAAGAACAAAAACTTATCCTTACTTTTTATGAAAAAAAGACAGTCCTATTGCACTGTCTTAGCTATAAAAGTTTTTTATTGCCTTATGTGATTTCTTTACAATTTTATATTCTGTTCTATCAAATAAGGTTAAAATTCTTTTACTCTCTTTCAACAAGGGAAAAAGAACGATTGTCTATAGCACGCATGGTAGCAAGTATCCCATCTAAATGGTCATACTCATGTTGTAATAACTCTGACAAATCCCCCTCTAATTCCATTTTTTCTTCTTTCCATTCTGGTGTTTTATAGGTAATCGTACATCTTTGATATCTTTTTACTTTTACCAATAAATTTGGAAAAGACATACAATCATCTTGTACTTCCATTTTTTCTTCATCTGGAAAAGTTAATACTGGATTGATAAACGTAATTGCATGGTCAACATAAAAATAAATTACTCTTTTTCTAACACCAATTTGAGGGGCAGCAATCGCACGTCCTGCATGATATTTTTGTTTATAATCCATTAATGTATCATGTAAATCTTGTATCAGTTCTGTCAAGTCTTCTCCTTGCTTTACCTCTTCACTAGTTTTATATAAATCTGGATTTCCTAATAATAAAATTTTTTTTACCATATTTTTCATCTCCTTTGATACAGTATAATCTTTTTTGCACAAAATGTCAAAATTTATTTATCTCCTCATCCTTTTCTTATAATAAAATGACTAAATTTATTTTTTTCTTTCTAAAACTTTGTATAATTATAATAAATTAAACTACCTTTTTCCTTGAAATTATGTTATTTTGATGTTACACTATATACAATATATCGACAAAGGAGGAAAAAAATGAAACAAGTAAAAATTACTGTATTAAAGAAAACATTAAATGAAGATTTAGTAAAAGAATATGCTGTAGAAGGGTTTACATCCTGTCCGTTACAAGAAGAAGGACAAGTATTTTACACAAGTTATGAAAAACCAGAAGGGCTTTGTGATGAAGCATGGAAAGGAATTTTTCAATATGTTTTTGCTTTAGCACATGGTGCAGAAAACGAACTTATTTATGGTGGTGTATGGGTTAGAAAACCCGGTGTTGCAATTTGCACTTGTAATGATGGATTAAGACCTGTAATCTTCAAATTAGAAACAGTAGAATCATAAAAAGAAAAAACCTTAATGCAAAACTAGCGTTTCGCTAAAAAGATTGATTTTATAAGGAAAAATGCTAGTTTTTTCAGGAAAGTTTTTTGTTCAACTTTTTTTACAAAAGTGTGTGTGAAACCTACAAAAAAAAGACTTTATTGACAGACAAAAACCTTGAGATGTTATCTCAAGGTTTTCAATTTAACCAGTATCAGATATTAGGAACTTTGTTTCCAAGCCCTTACAAGCTTTTTAAAAAATTACTGTCCATAGTAAGCATTTGGACCATGTTTTCTCATATAATGCTTTTGCTGCAAATAATGAGGCGCTGGTTTGACTTCTTGATTTATCCATTCACATTGTGCTGCCATTTTTGCTACTTCTTCCAACACAACCGCATTATGTACAGCCTCATGCGCATTTTTTCCCCAAGCAAAAGGTCCATGATTTTTACAAAGTACACAAGGCACTGCTTTGGGGTCTATCTTTCTTTTTTCAAATAAATCTGCTATTAGTACACCAGTATTATATTCGTAATCTTCTTCAATTTCTCTTGTGGTCAGATTTCTGGCACAAGGCACTTCTCCATAAATATAGTCTGCATGAGTTGTGCCATAGCAAGGGATAGCTTTTCCAGACTGTGCCCAAGAAGTTGCCCAAGCACTATGTGTATGTACAATTCCGCCAATGTTTGGAAAACGATTATATAATACTAAATGTGTTTTCGTATCAGAAGATGGATTCAAATCTCCTTCTACTTTATTTCCTTTTAAATCCATTACTACCATATCTTCTGCTGTCATTTTTTCATAATCTACACCAGATGGTTTAATCACAAATAAGCCCTTTTCTCTGTCAACAGCAGAAACATTTCCCCATGTAAATGTAACCAATCCATATTTGGGTAAAAGCATATTTGCTTCATAAACTTCTTTCTTTAATTGTTCTAACATAACATCACCCTTTATTTCATTACTTCTACTGCTGCCTTTTCGATTGCCAACCCTTTTTGATACAAGGAAATAAATTTATCAAAACCTTCACTATCTTTTTTATCAGGTGCTATTGTTACTGCCTCACTATTGGCAAATACTTTTTCATTAAGATATTGTTCTAATGTTTCATTATTTTGTTTTTGTTTCATATAGTCTGCTAATATTGCAATACCCCATGCACCACCTTCTCCAGCTGTTTCCATTACAGAAACTGGTACAGAAGCTGCTGCTGCCATAACTTTTTGTCCAACACCTTTTGTTTTAAAAAGTCCACCGTGTCCCATAAGATTGTTTAGTGTGACACCTTCTTGCTTAAATAAAATATCTAATCCTATTTTTAAGGTTGCTAAAGAACTATATAAATGGGTTCTCATAAAGTTTGACAAATGGAATTTACTGTCTGGCATTCTTACAAAAAGTGGTCTACCTTCTTCTAATTCTGTAATGGGTTCTCCAGAAAGATAACAGTAAGAAAGTAATCCGCCACAATCTGCATCTCCTTCTAATGCTTTATGATACAATGCTGAAAAAATTTCATTTTTATCCGCTTTCAATCCCATAATTTCGCCATATTCTTGGAACAAATTTACCCAAGCATTTAAATCGGAGGTACAATTATTGCAATGTACCATACCTACTAAATGGCCTGTTGGTGTTGTCACTAAATCAATTTCCGGATATACTTTTGATAATTCTTTTTCTAAAACAACCATAGCAAATACAGAAGTACCCGCAGAAACATTACCTGTACGAACAGCAACACTATTTGTAGCTGTCATTCCTGTTCCCGCATCACCTTCTGGTGGACAAAATGGAATTCCTGCTTCTAAATTACCGGAAGCATCTAATAATTTTATGCCTTCTTCTGTCAAGACTCCTGCTTGTTCTCCTGCTGTTAAAACTTTTGGCAAAATATCGTTTAATTTCCATTTGAAATTTTTTTCTGCAACCAAATCATCAAATTGTTTTACCATATTGTCATAATACGTACCAGTAGTGCTATCAATCGGAAACATACCAGATGCATCCCCTACACCTAATACTTTTTTCCCTGTCAATTTAAAATGGATAAAACCAGCTAACGTTGTCAAAAAATCTATTTCAGAAACATGGGTTTCTTGATTCAATATAGCCTGATACAAATGGGCAATGCTCCATCTTTGTGGAATGTTATATTGAAATAGTGTTGTTAATTTTTCTGCTGCCTGCTGCGTCATAGTATTTCTCCATGTTCTAAAAGGAACTAACAATTCTCCTTTGTTATCAAAAGCCATATATCCATGCATCATAGCACTAATGCCAATGGAACCTATTTTTTTCAATACCACATCATACTTTTGTTTTACATCTTTTGCTAAATCACTATAACATTCTTTTAAACCTGTCATAATATCTTCCATAGAATAGGTCCAGATATTATTTTCAAGTCGATTTTCCCATTCATAACTCCCTTGTGCAATAGGTGTTTTAGTTTCGTCTATCAAGATTGCCTTGATTCTAGTAGAGCCAAACTCAATTCCCAGTGCGGTATTCCCTTCCAAAATACTTTCTTTTACCATAGGATATTTCTCCTTTCTCAGCGGAGTTTATAATACATGTCATTCCATTTTAATTCATTTCTAAACTGACGGATATTTGTATCTTTATCAATGTAAACAGCTTCAATGCCCATGCAAGCCGCCCAATCTCCCATTTGTTCCGCTGTCAAATCATAAGAAAATGCTGTATGATGTGCTCCACCTGCATAAATCCAAGCTGCTGCACCAACTTCAAGATTTGGTTCTGGTGTCCAGAATGCAGTTGCAACTGGTAATTTGGGCATATGTTTTTCTGCTTTTTTTACATTAACATCATTAATAATCAAGCGGAATCTATCCCCCAAGTCAATTAAGGAAGTTGCAACGCCATGTCCTTCTTTTGCTGTAAATACCAATCTTGCAGGGTCTTCTCGGTTTCCCATACTAAGAGGACACTCTTTGATGGCAATTTTGCCATCTGCAATACTAGGGCAAATTTCTAACATATGCGCTTGTAAAATTCCTTCTTTTCCTTTTACGAAATTATAGGTATAATCTTCAAAGAATGTTGTACCTTTTGCATCTTTTGTACCTTCCGTCATAATTTTCATCAAGCGAACCATCGCTGCTGTTTTCCAGTCACCTTCTGCCCCAAAGCCATAGCCTTTTTCCATTAATCTTTGAATAGCCAAACCAGGAAGTTGTTTTAATCCGCCCAAGTCCCCAAAATGAGTAACAATGGCATGATAATCTTTTTCTTTTAAAAATCTTTCAAAACCAATTTCAATCTGTGCCTGTACCGCTGCATGTTCTCTAAATTCTTTTTCGTCTCTGCCTTCTAACAAAATTTCATATTTCTCATAATATTCTTCTACTAATGTATCTGTATCACCTTTTGACACAGCATTGACTGCTTCTACAATTTCATTCACTGGATAAGCATCTACTTCCCAGCCAAACTTAATCTGTGCTTCTACTTTATCACCTTCTGTAACAGCTACATTTCTCATGTTATCCGCTACACGCATTACTCTAATATGAGAAGACTCCATTACACCAATTGCTGTTCTTTGCCAATCTGCTAACTGTTTTTGTACTGCTTTTTCTGCCCAATGCCCTACAATCACTTTTCTTTCTATACCCATACGACTTACAATATGTCCGTATTCTCTGCCACCATGTGCAGACTGATTTTCATTCATAAAATCCATATCAATTTCATCATAAGGAATTTCTTGATTGAACTGTGTATGTAAATGACAAAGTGGTTTTCTATATTCCTGTAACCCTAATATCCAACTTTTTGCAGGAGAAAAGGTATGCATCCATGTAATAACACCTGCACAATTTTCATCTGCATTTGCTTCATTCAATGTTTTACGAATGACTTCATTTGTAATTAATGTAGGTTTCCAAACTACTTCAAAAGGTAAATTTCCACTTTTATTTAATTCTTCTACAATAATTTTAGAATGTTGTGCTACATGCTCTAAACATATATCACCATATAAATCTTGAGAACCTGTACAAAACCAAAACTGATATTTTTTCATATACTATTCCTCCTATATTTTTTTTGAAAGAAACCAAAAGCATTTTATCTTGACTGAAGCAAATGCTTCAGTTAAACAGTCTGTTGATAAACTTCTGTTTGAAGATGGGAAAATAAAGTTTTCCCCGAAAATTTTTTGCCTTGCTTTTTTGAAAAAAAGCGAGTAGGTTTGGGCAAAGCCCAAGGTTTTTCCGCTTGCAAGCGTGTTTTTGAAATGGTCTGGAGGAACTTTCCACAAGAGAAAAAAAGTTCCTCCAGAAATTTCTGACCTTTATCAAATTTATGATAAACCACTTTTTTGACAAGCTGGTAAAATTTTTTGCTTTTCTAATTTTTTTTACGTCTATTGTTGTTTATCTGCAAATTTCATGACATCAAAGTTTTTATTGTTTTTTGGTTTTCATCATGGAAAGCACAGATTGTAATACAATAAAGAAGCAAAGCAACGCTGCAATCGTAATACGTGTCCACCAAGAAGAAAGCGTTCCTTGAAAGGTAATAAATGCCTCAATGGTTGCCTTAATCAGTACACCAAACAAGGTGCCAATGACATTACCTACACCACCTGTCAACAATGTACCACCAATAACAGAAGATGCGATTGCATCCATTTCAAAGCCTTTCGCCTGTTCCACAAAACCACCTAATGTATTTAAGCAGAATAAAATGCTGCCAACACCACATAAAAATCCATCTAATACATATGCTTTTAATTTTACTTTTCTAACATTCAAGCCTAACATTAACGCAGATTGCTCATTTCCACCAACTGCATAAATACTTCTTCCAAATTTTGTATACTTCAGCATAACAAAAGCTGCTATCAAAAGCAAAATTGCAATCACTACAGTAGGATAAATATAAGGTTGTATTAAAACGCCTTTTTTATTATAATATCCACCAAATGGTAAATAAATTCTTGCTTTTGCCCATGCCATAAAAGTTGCATTGGTAATACTAATCATATCTTTTGAAATAATGGCTGTCATTCCTCTTGCAAAAAACATACCTGCTAAGGTTACAATAAACGGCTGTATATCCATATAAGCAACCAAAAATCCTTGTACTAATCCAAACAGGATACCTGTTATTAATACAATCAAAACCGCAGGAACTGCACCAACATTGCCCTTTTCCATCATATAGGCTAACATCATACAACCCATAGCAACAAAAGAACCAACACTAATATCAATACCACCTGTAATCATAACAACCGTCATACCAATGCCTATGACAATCAAACCTGCATTAGAAATAAATAAATTTAAAAAGTTTTGTGTCTTTGAAAAACCTTGCGCATTAAATAATACACAACCAATACCATACATTACAAAAAACAATATAATGGTAATCATTAAAAGGAAGCTCGTTTGATTTAATTGTTTTTTATTTTTCATATTAAGCCGCCTCCTTTTGTGAAACATTTACACTTTTCTTTTTTGCCAAATTTTTTCTCCATCTTGCAAATCCTGGTGATTGCAATGCTACAATAATTACAACAACGATTGCTTTATAAACCGGCACTTGGTCAGAAGAAACATGCATTGCATAAAGTGTTGTTGTTAATGCCTGTATGGTATAGGCACCAATGACAGAGCCTGCAATCGAAAATTTACCACCTGCTAAGGAATTGCCACCAATAGCAACTGCTAAAATGGCATCAAGTTCCATATTCAAACCAATATTATTTGCATCTGCGGAATAAATACGGCTAGATGCAATTAAACCTGCAAGCCCAGAACAAAAACCGCAATAAGCATATGTCAAAAAGATAATAAAAATGGATTTAATTCCAATAAAACTAGATGCTTTTTTATTAATACCAACAGATTGGATATACATTCCTAATGCTGTTTTGCTCAATAATAATGCTGTGAAAGCAACCATAATTGCTGCTACAATAAATGGCGTTGGGATTGGTATCCCTTTGAACGATGCACCTAACACTCTGTAACTGTCTACACGAACATAGGTAATTTGTCCATCTGTAATCAACTGTGCAATACCACGTCCTGCTGTAAACATAATCAATGTGGCAACCATCGGCTGTATGTTTAATTTTGCTACCAAAAAACCATTAAAACAGCCAATCAAAACGCCTACTATAATTGCTGCTAAAAATCCTAATAATAATGGATTTGCATATTCTGTTGCTGCTCGTTCACCACCACTTAAAATATTACAGCAAACAGCCGCACTCACTGCCATAATAGCACCCACTGAAATATCTGTTCCTGCGGAAGCAGATACCACCAATGTCATACCTATCGCCAAAATAACTAATTCAGAAGCTCTATTGATAATGTCTATAATATAACCATAAAGTACGCCGTCACGAATAGAGATTGAAAAAAAGTTAGGAGTTGTCACAACGTTTATCAGAAGTACCAGTATTAAACAGAATATTGGCAAAAATAGCCTTTGAGATGTGATATTTTTTATTTTTTCTTGATTCATAATCAATGCCCCCCTGCTATGGTAGACATAATTGTTGATTGATTCATGTCCTCTCCGCTCAATTCTCCTACCTTTGCGCCGTCTCTCATAACTACCATACGGTCACAAGTTCGAAGCATTTCTTCAATTTCAGAGGATATAAATACAACTGCCATACCTTCTTCTGCTAATTTCAAAACCAGTTTTTGAATTTCTGTTTTTGTACCAATATCAATTCCTCTTGTTGGTTCATCTAATATCAAAAAATCTGGATTTGTTAAAAGCCATCTTCCAATGATTACCTTTTGCTGATTTCCACCAGAAAGAGATTTAATTGTTGTTTCTCTGCTTGCTGTTTTTACCTGAAGCATTTTAATATATTTATCTGTAAACTCCTCCTGTTGTTTTTTACTGATTAAATGGAACACACCCCTTTTTGCCTGTAAAGCTAATATCAAATTCTCTCTTACAGAAAGGTCTGCAATAATTCCTTCATTTTTACGGTCTTCTGGCAAATAAGCCATACCTGCATTCATAGAAGTAAGGGGATGTTTTGCGACTACCTTTTGCCCTTTTACCAAAAGTTCTCCTGTATCTGCCTTTTCTGCACCATATAAAAGGCGTACTGTTTCGGAACGTCCAGAACCTAACAAACCAGTAAATCCAAGCACTTCCCCCTTATGTATGACTAAATCAAATGGTTTAATATATCCATTTTTTCCAAGCCCCACTGCTTTAATCGTAATATCTTCCTCTTTTTCACTAAATTCTTTCGCCGTATCTCCCTTGATAGAAGCTAAATCATCAAAATCTTTTCCCATCATTTTCGCTACTAATTGAACACGTGGTAACTCTGCTGTTGTAAATTGTCCTACTAATTGTCCATTTCTTAATACTGTGATTTTGTCACAAACAGCATAAACCTGCTCTAAAAAGTGGGTTACAAAGATAATGCCAACCCCTTCCCTTTTTAGTTTTGTCATTAACTGAAATAGTTTTTCTACTTCACTATCATCCAAGGAGGAAGTTGGTTCATCTAAGATTAAAACTTTTGCAGACATATCTACTGCTCTTGCTATTGCAATCATCTGCTGAATCGCAATAGAATAATTATCAATGGTTTTTGTCACATCTGCATGGATATCTAAACTTTTTAACAAATCACTTGCCCTTTGGTTCATGGTTTTCCAGTCAATCAAGCCACCTTTTTTTGGTTCTCTACCAATAAAAAGATTTTCTGCTACAGAAAGATTGGGGCAAAGATTGACTTCTTGATATACTGTACTAATTCCGTTATTTTGTGCTTCCTGTGGACTATGGTTGATAATTGGCTTATCCTTTCCATCAATCATAATTTGCCCTGTTTCAAATTCCTCCACACCTGTTAATACTTTAATCAGTGTAGATTTTCCGGCACCATTTTCCCCCATCAAAGCGTGTATTTCTCCCTTTTCAAGGGTAAAATCTACATTTTGTAATGCTTTTACGCCTGGAAATGTTTTATAAATTCCTCTCATTTCCAACACAGAATTTTTTTCCATAAAATTCAACCCCTTTTTCTGCCTTTTTTCCCATTTTTTTGCTTACTTTTTGGTAAACAAAAAGAAAGTGTAGAGTAGGAGCCACACTCCGACCCCACACTTTCTTCTTTGTCAAAATTAATACTGGGCTGCTAATGAATTAGTATGCTCTTTCTGGTAAAATTGTTTCTAAATCCATGCTTGTATCAAAATATGCTTCATCTACATATTGAATTTTTTCAACAGATTCTCCTGCTTCTAATTTTTTAATAATTTCATCTACACGAGGACCATGAAGTGGGTTACATTCAAAAGTTGCATTCAAATCACCAGCTATCATAGATTCAAACGCTGCTTTTACAGAGTCAAAACCAATTACAATAATGTCACCATTAGGACCACAAGTTTTTCCTGCTGCTTTGATAGCATCAATAGCGCCAAATGCTTCATTATCATTTTCACAAATAACTACATCAATATCATCATAGCTCTTTAAGAAAGATTCCATAACTTCTTGACCTTTTGCCTGTGTAAATTCACCAGACTGCATATCAAGCATGTTCCAGTTGTCATGTTGTGCTAAAATATTGCCAAAGCCTTCTGTACGTCCAACCTGTGCAGATGCACCAATGGTACCCTGAATTGTTACAATGTTAATTTCTTCTTCGCCACGACCTTGTGCTTCCAAATAATCTGCTAACCATTCACCACAAGTTTCGCCTTCTTTTACAAAGTTGCCACCAACCCATGCAACATACAATTCATCATCAGATAATTGCATCATACGGTCAGAAAGGATAACAGGAATACCTGCTTCTTTTGCTTCTTCTAAAACAGTTTCCCAACCTGTTTCAACAACAGGTGCAACCACTATGTAGTCAACATCTTGCTGAATAAAAGAACGAATTGCCTTAATTTGATTTTCTTGTTTTTGTTGTGCGTCATCAAAAATCAATTTGTAGCCTTTATCTTCTGTAAAGGTAGATTTGAAAGATTCTGTGTTTGCTGTTCTCCAGTCAGATTCTGCACCAACTTGTGCATAACCAACTGTAATTAAATCTCCTGCATCACCAGAAGTTTCTGTACCTTCTTCTCCTTCTGTTGGAGCTGGAGCAGGTGCGTCGCTACCGCCTGAACCACAAGCTGCCATAGAAACCGTCATAGCCAGCATAGCAATAATAGATAACACTCTTTTTTTCATTTTTTATTTCCCCCTTAAAAAAAATTTTTACATCCGTTTTTGTTTATGTCCTTATTATAATATACGAATGGCAATTTTGAAACAGACCATCTTTTAAAAAAAGTTGATTATTTTATAAAATTTTAAGGTAAAAAAGTATCATTTTATGAAAATGTTATAATATTTTTTGAAAAAGTTATAATATTTTTTGATTTATCCTATTATTGCTTTCACTTTTCCTAAAAAAAACATAAAAATGTTTTAAAAAAGTTCCATTCAATCTGTCAATAAAGTCTTTTTTTGCAGGTTTTCCCCACACCCACCAACTTTTTTAAAAAAAGTTGGACAATAAACTTTATTGGAAAAACTAACGTTTTTCCTTATAAAATCAATATTTTTAGTGAAACGTTAGTTTCGCATTAAAGTTCCTTGTTAAGTTTTCTTTCTGGAAAGCATCCTAACACAATTTTTACACAAGTTCCCTTTTTTTCTTCTGAAGTCACACAAATTTCAGATTCTGTGCCATAATACATATAAATCCTTTTTGCTACATTATGCATTCCAAAGCCACCCCTTTGTTTAAATTCTATTTTACTTTCTCCCTTTAATTTTTTACGTAATTCCTCTAAAGTTTTTTTGTTCATACCAATTCCATCATCTTTTATTTCAAAAACAATTTTTTCTTGTTGCAAATATCCCTTTACTGTAATGGTTCCACCTCCACGCTTATTTTTAATACCATGATACAAAGCATTTTCTATAATGGGTTGCAATATCATTTTTAATACAATTTTTTCCTTAATTTCTTTTGCAATCAAGATTTCATAATCCAGAATATCTTCATATCTTATTTTTTGTATTTTTAAATAGCTCCTTATATGACTTTCTTCTTCTTCAATGGTAATAAAATCATTTCCATTGGATAAAATAGTTCTAAAAAAGTCACTTAAGTCTGTTGTCATTTCCACAACCTGCTTATTTTTTCCCCCTTCTGCCATCCACACAATAGAATCTAATGTATTATATAAAAAATGAGGATTGATTTGTTCCTGATGTAATTTTAATTCTGCAAGACGAAGATTTTGTTGCTCTTGTTTTGTTTTTTCCATCAGTGCTGCAATTTCATCACTCATTTTATTAAATGTTCTTGACAAAATATTAATTTCTTCTAAACCACCCAAAGATGCCCTTGCTTCTAGTTCTCCTCGCCCTAATCTTTCTGCTGTTTTTTTCATGTCATCAATAGGTTTTGTCACAGATTTTGTAATTTTAATCGAAAGTATAATACCAATCGCTAACATACAAACTAACAAGGAAATAAATATTTTAATAATCTGTTTCATTTGTTGCTCTAACTCATTCTGCAATTCTTCCATATGTAAAATTTCATAATGAATATATTCATTGACATAATCTTGTATCATAGAGCAAAGACCTTGTATATCATTTTCCCAAATAGATTTATTTTCCTCATAGGTTCCTAGTTCTTTTGAATTTTCCATCATTTTATTGACAGCCGTTTCCAAAGAATCCAAACAAGATAAAATTCCTTTGATTTTAATATCACTATAACTATCTGGAATTCTTTTTATCGTATATCGAAAATCTGCTTTTGCTTTTTCTACCAAATGAATAGGATTTTTTAAAGTAGCTGCATATTCTGTTTGTCCTTCTTTAATATCTCCCATTTCAAACTCATCTGTATCAATCAAACCTATCATAACACGATACATAGAATATTCCATCTGTTCTTTAAACACAGTATTATAATTATTGGCAACATTCAAATTTGCCATAATCTCATTATAAGCATCCGAATAATTTCTTATCATTCCAAAGATGCTTAATACAACAAAAGTTAATGGAATCGCAATTACTAAAAGTAAAAGTATCAACCTCATTTTTAATGTTAATGTTTTTTTTGTCATATTTCCCTCACCTATTACTATCATTTTTATAGTCTTTTGGAGATTGTCCCATTACTTTTTTAAAAGTTGCACTAAAATAATGTGGGTCATGATAGCCCACCTGTTCTCCAATTTCTGCTGTTCTAAGGGTAGTACATTTTAATAATTCACAAGCTTTTTCAATTCTTGCTTTGGTTAAATATTCTACAAAAGATTGCCCTGTTTTTTGTTTAAAAATTGAACTAAAATAGCTGGCACTAATTCCAATTTCTACTGCAATTTTATTAAGAGAAAAATCACTTTCTTGAAAATGTTGCGCAATATATTTTTTTGCCTCTTCTATCAAATCACCATATCTATCACTGGAAATATTATCCCTTGCTGTTAGTGCAAATACAAAAAGTTCCTCCAAATATATTTTTGTGGTTTCCACATCATTTATACTTTTAGGTATCAATTTAATATCCTTTTTTTGTTCTGGTATTTCTTCTTGTTTGATTTTTAACCCTTTTAGAAATTCCTGCACACAATAAAAAATATCCATTGTCATATATTGTCTTAGTAAAAGTGATTTATAATTATGTTCGCCTACGGCAGAAAAATATTCTTCGATAAATGTTTTACATTCTTCTACAGAACCTAATTTTAAAAAATCTTCTATTAATTTTCTATCTACACCACTATAATCTGTCTTATCTAAAAATTCTGTATATTTCTCATAACTTACAAAATACCTCTCCAGCAATTTACTTTTTTCTCTTTCTTCTTTTATCGTATCAGCTACTTTTTTTAAGGCATCAATTAAATTGGAAGAACTAACCGGTTTTAACAAATAGTCACTAATTCCAATTTTAATGGCTTCTTTTGCATAATCAAATTCGTTATATCCGCTCAAAATAATAATTTTTGTATCTGGCAAAACTTTTTTTACCAGTCGACTTAATTCTAATCCATCCATAAAAGGCATCCTAACATCTGTAATTAAAATATCTGGTTCTGTTTTTAATATCAAAGGATAGGCATATTCTCCATCGCCTGCTTCTCCCACAAATAAAAAGCCATTTTCTTCCCAGTTAATAGTATCTCTGATGCCATGCCGTATAATCACTTCATCTTCTACTAAAAATATTTTTATCATAACCTCATCTCCACACCAATCCATTTTATCCTATCATATCACTCGTCAAAAGAAAAAGAAAATAAAATTTAAAAAAAAGGAAATTTTTTTATCACTAAAAAAATTTCCTTAGAGTCATCCTTTATTTTAAACGGAACACACGAATTAACTTTTTTAAAATCCTTGACTGTTCATTTAACTGTTGGCTAGTAGCAGCACTTTCTTCAGCAGTAGCAGAATTTGTTTGCACTACACTAGAAATTTGATTAATTTGCTGTTGTACTTGAGATACAGAATCTGCTTCTTCTCGAGAATTATTTGCTATAGTGCCAATTGTATTGATAATATTATTGGTACCAGAAACAACAGAAGAAAGCTTTTCTGCTGTTTGATTTGCAATCGTAGTGCCATTTTTTACAGCTGAAACAGAACGTTCTATTAACAATGTTGTAGATTTTGAAGCATCTGCACTTTTTGCAGCCAAATTTCTTACTTCATCTGCTACAACAGCAAAACCTTTCCCAGCTGCGCCAGCACGTGCTGCTTCCACAGAAGCATTTAACGCAAGAATATTCGTTTGAAAAGCAATGTCTTCAATCGTTTTTATAATTTTTCCAATTTCGTTGGAGCTATGATTAATTTCCTCAATCGCTTGTATCATTTCTTTCATTTTTTGATTGCTTTCTTCAATTTGCGTACCAATTTTGTTTGCTTCTTGGTCAGCGATTTCTGCATTTTGAGCAGTCTCTTGTACACGATTTAAAATATCTGCAATTGTTCCCTCTAAACCTTCAATGGCACTTGCTTGTTCCACTGCCCCTTGACTTAAAGCATTCGCTGCAATCGCCATTTGTTCCGAACCACTAGAAACTTGTTCTGAACTTTGCACAATTTGTGTTATGGTACTGTTTAGGTTCTCTATAATAAAATTTAAAGATTCTTTAATAGAAACAAAATCTCCTATGTAATCCTGTGTTGTGGATACTGTCAAATCCCCTTTTGACATTGCTTCCAATATAGTAGAAATTTCTCCAATATACTCCTTTAAATGTGTTCTTGTGCTTTCAAAACTATGTGACAAGATACCAATTTCATCATTGGAGTGTATTTCTTTTCCTTCTGCAAAATTTAGTTCTCCACGCTCCATTGTTTTCGCTACCTGTGTTAGTTCTGCAAGTGGATGAGAAACCATTTTTTTCAAAGAAACCGTCAATACCATAAGACTTAAAAAGACAAGCACACCACCTACAACACAAGCTAACATAACTGTAATATTGAGCTGTGCTGTTGCTCTTGTTTCTGGAATGCCTGCAAAAATAATGCCTTGTTCTCCATTTGCATATTTGATAGGCACATAAGAACAAACATGTGGAATTCCCACAATATCATTCATACCTGTATAGGTTTTTCCTTGTCCTATGACAACTTCTGCAATTTCTGCAGCCAATTGTGTTCCTGTTGCACGTTTACCATTTTGTTCAATGGTGGTATGGGCTCTCCTATCCCCTTCAAAAATGGTAAATTCATAACCTGTTTGTTCTTTCAATTCATCTAATAATTTCGTTTGGTCATCGGACTCTGGAAATTTTTCCAAATAGTAAGCTAACATATTAGTTCCACTAATACATTCATTTTTTAGTAGTTCCATCGCCAAACTTCGAAACATAAAAATACATAATCCAACAACCACCACTATGTCAATTACTAACATCCATGCTACAATGATTCCAGCTTTGTAACCAATCCTCTGTGGTTTTTTTTCTCCTTTTTGGAAATGACTCATTCTATTCCCCCCATATTTCTGTAAAATAATAAATAATTAGAATAATTATATCAGTCTGTCAATAAAGTCTTTTTTTGTGGGTTTCACCCACATCCACCAACTTTTTTTAAAAAAGTTGGACAAAAAATTTTCATGGAAAAACTAACGTTTTTCCTTATAAAATCAATCTTTTTAGCGAAATGCTAGTTTCGCATTAAAATTCTTTGCTTCTTTCAAGAAAGAAGTAAACGTTTGAGAGCTAGCTCTCAAGATTTTTTGACAAGCTGAAATAATTAGAAACAATTATATATTATATTATATAAAATTTATATAAAATTACAAGAATAAAAATCTATAAAAATCATTTCATTTTTCCTAAGTAAACACCTCTTTTTTTATCAAATAAACTTTTCTTTACTACTTTCTTTTAAAAAACAAAAAAGAGAGCAAAGCTCTCTTTTAGTCCTCATAGTCATAATTATATTGACCCGTTTCTTGTGCATGTTTATAATTTTCATTTGCCACTCTAATAAAGTCTGGGTCGCTTGCTTTTTCTGGTGGAATATAAGCTCTACCCGGTTGACGTTGTCTCAAATTAAATTTATGCATTTCATTTTTCAACATGTCTGCATTTTTTTGCATTTCTTTACTAGAATGAGCAGAATTTTTACTAATATCAACATTGTTTGCTGTTTCTCGCATAATACTAGCAATATTTGTTCTAATTTCTTCCAAGCAATTTAACTGTGACATAGAAGAAGAAGATTCTTCTTGTATAATAGAAGTAATATTATTGATTTCATCTACAATAATTTCAAACATTTTTAAAGCTTCTACAGAAATCTTACTTCCCATAACTGCCTTATTAATTGTATTTTCAATCAAAGCCTTACTTTTTTCTGCTGCATCTGTACTTTTTAAAGCAAGTTCACGTACTTCATTTGCAACAACTGCAAAACCTTTTCCAGATTCTCCTGCTCTTGCCGCCTCTACAGAAGCATTCAATGCTAATATGTTTGTTTGGAAAGCAATATCATCAATATTTTTAATAACTTGAGAAACTTTTTGTGATGCTGTTTTCATTTCTTCTACAGACTGTGCCAATACATTCATTTTTTCGTTACTTTCCTGTGCATTTGTTCTGATAACATTGGAAATAGAAGCTGCTTCTGCCATATGTTCTGAACTTTTAGTTATCAAATTTGCCGCATCATCAATGGAGGAAGATAAGTCATTTACTGTTTGCGCCTGCACATGTGCACTATCTGCTAAATCATGGCTAACATTTGCAATATAAGTAGAACCTTCTGCTACTTTATGTGCTACTCTTAAGATTTCTGAAAAAAGCACATCATTACTTTGTACCATACGATATAAGTTTTTACCTAAGGTATCTTTACTAGAACGAATGTCTACAAACACTGTCATGTCTCCATCTGCAACACGTTTTACAACTCTTACATTTTCTTGGATACTATTTGCAAGTTGTTTAAATGAGTCAATCATAATTGCAATTTCATTGTTTGGGTCAATATCTCCATAATCAAAATTAAAGTCCAAGGTGTCTGCACCTTCTGATAGTTCTTTTGACCATGCTGCAATAGAAGCCATTGGTGCTGATATTTTGGTAGAAGTTTTATTTGCTAGTGCTATACTTACAACAATCGCAATCAATGTAAGTAATATAATACAAATAATAGAAATCATTAATAAAGTATTCAAATCTGCATCTGCTTCTTCTGCTATCTGTGTATATCTTTGTGCAAGGGCAGTTAAATTTTCAATCAATGTATTTATCTTTGGTTCATAAACACTTATAAATTCATCATATTTTTCGTCTCTTTGTTCTTCATTTAATTGATTAACATCACTCGCAAAATTATGTACTTCAGAGTGAACACTTTTAATTGATTTAATTCTGCTTAAAATTTCTGTATCTGTAATATTGTGCTCATTTTCTGTAAGCCATGTTCCAAAAGAACAAGTTTCTGGATTCAAATTACCTTCAAAGCTGTTACCAGTATGCATACTATCCATCAGTTGTAGTATCCAACTATAATGAGAAGATAACATATCCTTTGCTACTGTTTCTTGTCTTGAACTTTCCGAAACAACTTTATATCTGCCGTATATCATAGATTGAAATAAAAATAATACTGCAACAACTAACACAGTAATTGAAGTAATAATTAAATATCCCCTCAATATTTGGTACTTGGTTGTTCCCTTTGCATTGACTTTTTTCTCATTTTCTTCTTCCTTTGCCTTAATAAACAAGATTATCTCCCCCAAGCTAAAATTTATTTAATAATTAACAGTAATAAAAAAATATTATCTATATCAGATCGGCTAATTTTACAAAAACTTAATATTATTTTATAAAAACAATAGGCAATTTTGATAACTTTGCATTTTTGTAAAGATAAACCGAACTTGATACCTTAAAAATATTGTACTCAAAAATTTTGTATTTTCAACCATTAATTTTTTATTTTATTATTATTCTTATCAATATATTATTTTTACAGTATCATTTTGCATTTTACTTTTGCTCCTTCTCTCCATTATTTTTAAACATTTTATATTTTATTATAGCAGACAATATTCCTATTTACAAATCTTTATTTTGGGGTACATTATGTAAAAATTTGCTTCTAAAAAATATTGTATCTGATTCTTCTCTACTCTACAATAGAAAAGAGGTGATATTTATGCGTTTCTTTCGTATTGGTATTATAGTAATGATACTATTAATGTGTATTCCAAGAAAAGTACAAGCTTTTGAAAATACAATCTGTTCAATTTCTGATTTCCATTGTATAATAAAGGTTATGGAAAGGGTACATTATGTTTCTGTTTTATTGTATGAAAAATAAGAAACTTATGTTCATCCTAAAAATTATAAAACAGAACCTATATTATGCAGAGGAGAAGGAAAATGGAAATTATATTTGCAACCAAAAATAAAGGAAAAATCAAAGAAATAAAACAAATTTTACCAAGCTTTGACATTCTTTCTATGGAAGATGCTGGTATTTGCATAGATATTGTGGAGGACGGCAAAACCTTTATAGAAAACGCCATTAAAAAAGCAAGTGAAATTGCAAAAGTATCTGGTAAAGTGACTATAGCAGATGATTCTGGTTTAGAAATTGACTTTTTAGATGGAAAACCGGGGATTCATTCCGCCAGATATTTAGGAGAAAATACCCCCTATCTTGAAAAAAACAATCATATTTTACAGGAAATGGAAAATGTTCCAGAACAAAAAAGAACAGCAAGATTTGTTTGTGCCATTGCAGCCGTTTTCCCAAATGGAAAAATATTGACTGCACAAGATACCATAGAAGGAAGAATTGCTTACGAGCAGAAAGGGGAAAATGGGTTCGGATATGACCCTATCTTTTTTGTACCAGAACTCGGAAAAACAACTGCTGAATTATCTTCAGAACAAAAAAATGCTATCAGTCACCGAGGAAAAGCACTCCAAAAAATGAAACAATTACTGTCACAAGAGGAGGTGCATTGACCTTGAAAATTTTAGTAATTAGTGACACTCATGGCTATTTATCTAATGCAAGAGATGTATTAAATCGAATCGGTAAATATATGAGTGGTGTCATTCATTTAGGGGACCATTCTTATGATGCAGAAGATTTAAAAACAGAATATCCTGACTTACCTTTTTATATTGTGAGAGGAAATAATGATTTCGGAAGCAAAGCACCCAATACCGCAACATTATCTTTTAATGGAAAAAAATTAGTATTGACACATGGACATTTACAACAAGTTTATTGGAACTATGATAGTCTATATTATTGGGCTGAAGAACAAGGAGCAGATGCTGTACTTTTTGGACATACCCACCATCCTGTCAATGATAACAAAGGGCGTATTCTTGTGTTTAATCCGGGAAGTATTTCCATGCCTAGAGGCGTCCCTCAGCCCACTTTTGGGATTCTTGAAATTGCAAAAAATGGTATGATATATGGTTCCATCATGGAATACATTGACGCTCAGACCTTTTTAAGAAAAGCCTGACACTTGCTTATCAACGAACTTTGATGACTATGCTTTGAAGTAGAATAACTGCTGTAGCTGAACGACAGCAGAACATCATTGAGTAAAACCTAAGATTTTTAAATTTTTGCACTTACAAGTGTGTTTTTGAAGCGGTTTGGAGAAACTTTCCACAGGAAAAAAAGTTTCTCCAAAAACTCTTAACTTTTACAAAATCCATAGCTTTAAAAGCAAGATATATTTTGCTTATTTTTATAGTTACAAGATAGCATTCAAATTTTTTTTAAAAATTTAAAAAAAACCCTTGACATTATCCAAAAATTATGTAATAATAATTTTCGTTGATTACATATCTTTGCGGGTGTAGTTCAATGGTAGAACGTCAGCCTTCCAAGCTGAACACGTGAGTTCGATTCTCATCACCCGCTTTTTCTGTTCTTTGGATCAGTAGCTCAGTTGGACAGAGCAACGGCCTTCTAAGCCGTGGGTCGGGGGTTCGAATCCCTCCTGGTTCATTTTCTCTGCGGGTGTAGTTCAATGGTAGAACGTCAGCCTTCCAAGCTGAACACGTGAGTTCGATTCTCATCACCCGCTTTTTCTGTTCTTTGGATCAGTAGCTCAGTTGGACAGAGCAACGGCCTTCTAAGCCGTGGGTCGGGGGTTCGAATCCCTCCTGGTTCATAAAAAAGGATACCATTGGTATCCTTTTTTTAAATGTGTGCTTTCCATTTACATTCTGTTATTTTCATTTGTGTAAAAGTTGCTAAAAAAGATGAATTTTCCGGACTACAAGCATAAATTCCAAAAGAAATTTCCTCTGCACCTTCCCATAAATGACAAATTCTCATTTGCTGAAATACAATACCATCCGTACTACATTCTATACAATAATCACTTTCTCTCCTGCTTAAACGATACCACATTTGTTTTATCTCTGCGGAAATATCTGTTGTTGCCCAGTCAGAATAACCATGATTTGTTACCACACTGCCTAGTCTTTGATACTGTTCGTTTTCATATTCTATAGAAGCTTTTATCCAGTTTTCACTATCCAAATATAATACAATCCCACATTGGTCAAAACGATGTTTGCTTTCAAATTCTGTTTTAACAATAAAAGAGAAATATTTTTCTTTTGTTTTGACTTGTAACACTGGTGCTGTATCATTTTGAAATCCGTAATAAGTTTTTTGCCATAAATCTGTTTGTGGCTCTGTTAGAATTTCTACTTTATTTTTTTCTATTGTTGCATTTTTTGCTTTTCTTGTCCAATAAAGAGGTTGTTGTAAAAAATCCATATTTTTTCTCCTTTTTATTAATGTTTTATCAAAAATATATTTCTTTTGTCATCTTTATGTCCTTTTCTTTTCTTTTCTACAAATAAACCATTTTTGATAACACCAATATATTGTAATTTTAACTTATCCCATAGTTCTTTTGTTTTATAATAAATTCGCCCCTTACTGTATTCAATTCTGATTCGTTATTAAAATTATTATAACATTCCTTATTTTCCTTGTCCATGTTTTCCATATCTATGTTCTAGTTCTATCAAACGAAAGTAGATAAGCACATATTTTTAAAGAATGCATATTTTGTTAATGTAAAAAGGATAAAAAAAGGAGGGCTTCTTGTGAAAGAAATGTGTAATGATTTTATTGCAGAAACAACCGTTTCTACTATAGAAGCAAGAAGACACTGTCATTGCCCAAGTAATACAGGTAGTATGACAGGTGTTGTAGGAGATGATACAATGATGGATTGTAATACTTGGTTAATCAATAAAATCGGCTTGGCACAGGCTTATGTTGCACCTCAGCCAAATGCTGTAACAATGTCAGAAGAACAAAGTCTTGTTTGTGGCACTGCTTTTGCTGACTTGGTGCAACCTTATGTACAGGGCAGTAATCTGACAAAATTTTTGTAAAGGAGGGTTATCATGAATAGAGAGGAAGTTTTAAATAGTTTAACACAGTTGGATTTTATGGCAGTCGACTTAGGGTTATATTTGAATACCCATCCTGAAGATGCAGAAGCAATTGATGCTTATAATCAAGTCATTACCGCTGCAGATACCGTTCGTGCAAGATATGAAGAAGCATTTGGGCCTTTGTGTTCTTTTAGAAGCTATGCAGCAGATACGCAAAATTGGCAGTGGAAGAATAATCCTTGGCCTTGGCAATCTGACTTTAATTATTCCCTTGCAGGAAAGGAGTGTAAATAAATGTGGATATATGAAAAAAAATTAGAATTTCCAATTAAAATTACCAAACCAGATGCAAGATTAGCAAAAATTATGATTGAACAATATGGCGGTCCTGATGGGGAATTAGGAGCATCTTTACGCTACCTTAGTCAAAAATTTACTATGGTAACTCCAGAAGCAAAAGCTACTTTAAATGATATTGCTACGGAAGAATTTGCACATGTAGAAATGATGGGAACCATTGTATCACAACTGACAAGAGGACTCACCAAACAGCAAATTATAGATAGTGGTTTAGATGCCTATTATGTGAATCATGGTTTAGGTGTTTATCCTTCTGCCGCATCTGGTGTACCATTTTCTGCAATGGCACTCCAATCTAAAGGGGACCCTATTACAGATTTATATGAAGATATGGCAGCAGAACAAAAAGCAAGAAGCACTTATGAATATTTAATCGACCTGACAGAAGACCCAGAAGTATTAGCACCTTTACGCTTTTTAAGAGAAAGAGAAATTGTCCATTTCCAACGATTTGGAGAGGCACTAGATATTGCAAGAGACTACTTAAAGCAGCAAAAAGTATTTGAAATGGGAAATACCAGCAACATTACATGGAGATAAAAAAAAGCGTGTCGAATTTATCGGCACGCTTTTTTTGATTTATTTTTCAAACTTACATTATGGGACAAAAAAATAAATTTTTTATTTCAAAAAAAGATTAAACTATGTTACAATTCTTACAATATTATTTCATATTTTGTTTTTTTGTAACAAAATATTTCTTTTTTGTTATACTTAAGAAATAATCATGTTAGTTTTTAAACAAAAGTTTACAAAACTTTTACAAAAACAGGGGGAAGAAAAATGATACATTACAAACGTTTTTTAGCAGCAACAACAATGTTCTCTATCCTTTTCAGCAACAGTATCTTTGCTGCTAATGTAAATATGAATTTATATTATGATGGAAAAATGCATCATTACCAAGCAGCAGAAGTAACCATTGAAATCAATGGGGAAACAATGAAAATTGAAGATATGCCACCCGTGATATTAGAGGACAGAACCCTTGTTCCTGCAAGGGCTGTATTTGAAACAATGGGAGCAGAAGTTGCTTGGAATGCAGATACAAAAGAAGTTTATATTAAAAAGCAGAGTGATGTTGTAATATTAAAAATTGATGATGAAATTGGCATTAAAAACGGAATTGCTTTTACAATGGATGTACCAGCAAAAATTGTAAATGATAGAACCATGATACCTGTAAGAGCTGTATCAGAAGCATTTGGCTGGGAAGTAGGTTGGGATAATAAAACAAGACGAGTTAGCATTGAAGAACCAGCAGAAATAGTGGAACCAGATACCAATGATGAAAATACCAATATGGATACTGATACAAATATAGAGAATGAAGATACAAGTAATCATCCAGATATCAATACCGACGAAAATCATAACGAAAATCCAGATACAAATACCAATGAAAACAATAACACAAATATAGGTTCAAACTCCAATGGAAATAATAGTACAAACACAACACCAGATACCAATACAAACAATAACACAAATATAGGTTCAAACACGAACGGAAATAATAATACAAATACAACGCCAGATACCAATACAAACAATAACACAAATGTAGGTTCAAACACGAACGGAAATAATAATACAAGTACAACGCCAGATACCAATAATAATACAAATACAGGAAATGATACAGGTATTGTGCCAGCAGAAAATATTAAGGTAACAAACATTACTGTACCAGCAAACATGAATGCTCCACAAATCTTTACCATTTCAGCATCCAGTCAAATACAAAAGTATCAAAATGTTTATGTGGATGACAAAAGAATTGTATTGGATATTTATTATGCAGAAAAAAGTTTATCCAACGACAATTTAACCGTTACAACAAGCCCTTTTGTATCAGCTATACGTTCTGCACAGCACGACATGGAAGGGATTATTGTAACAAGAGTTGTATTGGATTTAAAAGCACCTATCAAATATCAATTACTACAAAGTGATGATAAAAAAAGTTTAACAGTTTCTTTTCAGGAAAGTGTAGTACAAAGTTTAACAAAAACAACGAATGGTACAGTGGACACCATAACCATTACAGGAAGTGCTCCTCTTGCTACTAACATTAGTGAACTTCATAGCCCAAAAAGATTAGTGATTGATATTCCTTATGCAACATCAAACTTAGAACCAAATCCATCAGCAGAAGGATTAAGTCAAGTTTTAGCAATACGTACCAGTATGTATGAAGAAAAAACAGCTCGCGTCGTATTAGAAATGAAGGATACAGCAGAATATAATATGGTACAAAGTGGTAATCAACTTATTATCACTGTTCAAAAGTCCACTTTAGAAAACTTGTCTTATGATGATTTAAAAAAAGCACTCGTTTTGAAAAAACAAAATACCTTTGATATCAATGGTGTTATACATACTGATAATTATTTAAACCATCAATATCAATTAGCACTTCCCGGAGATTTTACAAGCGTATATGGTTACGGAACAATGAAATTACCTTATGATGGTGTGGAAAACGTCACTGTGGCAAATGTCGCTGGTAAAACTGTATTTTCTTTTTCAGAAAGCAAAATTAGAGCTTTTACTGTAACAGAAGATACAAACAATTATTATATTAACATTAAAAATCCAAAAGAGGTTTATCCTAAAGTTGTTTTGTTAGATGCTGGACATGGCGGAAATGACCCTGGTACAAGCGGAAATGGTTTAAATGAAAAAGATATTACTTTATCTATTGTAAATAAAGCCTATGCTTTACTTCAAAATACAGATAAAGTAAAAGTATATTTAACAAGAAATGATGATAGTAGACCAGAAAATCGACATAGAGCAAATACAGCAAATGATATGGCAGATATTTTGATTTCGATTCATATGAATTCCGCAAGTCCAAACCCTACACCAAATGGTACAGAAGTGCTTTTTATCACCCATTCTAATGATGTACAGGGAAGATTGACAAGTCAAGTTGTGGCAACAGTATTGCTCCAAAAAACGGTAAATGCATTGTCTACCAATAACAGAGGATTAAAATATGATACACAGCATCAAAAAAATTTGATTTTGTTAAATTCAACAGTAGTACCTTCTGTTATTGTAGAAACGTTGTTTTTATCTAACCCGGGTGACGCATTAAAAATTGCAAATCCAGCAAACCATGATAAAATGGCACAAGCAATTTATGACGCTATCTTAGAGTTAGCAAATAATTATAATTGGAGATAAATTTTTAAGATATAGGCTGTTGAAAAATCTTACAGTTTCATTTTAAAAAAAAGCGATATCCAAGACTTTGGTTTTTTGACAGCCTAAAATTTTTTAGCAAAAATTAATACAAGAACTTTCGACAAAAATGCTCTTTTTTGATATACTAATGAAATGGAAAGGAAAAAACAAAAGGAGACACTATCAAATGAATAAAAGGTGGAAAGTATTTTATACTACTTTAGCAAGCATTTTATTTTTAAGTAATATAAAAGTCTATGGAAATCCAATTAAAATGCGTTTGCTTTATGACGGAAAAATGCATGATTATGAAGCAGAAAGTATTCATATTGTAGTCAATCATCAAGAGTTAGCAATAGAGGACATGCCTCCTATTATATTATATGACAGAACATTAATGCCAGCAAGAGCTGTTTTTGAAGCTTTGGGAGCGGAAGTTGCTTGGAATGGAGAAACACAGGAAGTTTATATCCGAAGAAATGATGATGTTGTTATTTTAAAGGCAGATAATAAAGTTGCAACTATTAATGGTACAGCATTTACAATGGATGTTCCTGCAAAAGTAATCAATGAAAGAACCATGATACCTGTAAGGGCTGTATCAGAAGCACTGGAATGTACTGTTGGCTGGGATGAAAGCACTAGAACGGTTTCGATTACAGAAAAAGAAGAACCACCAGAAGAAATTGTGCTTCCAGAAGAAAAACCAGAAGAACAAAATCCAACACAAACAACAGACACAGAGCAAAAGCCAGAACAAAAAGACCCAACACAAATAACAGAGCAAAAGCCAGAACAAAAAGACCCAACACAAACAACAGAACAAAAGCCGGAACAAACAAAACCAGAAACAAATAATAACAATGACAATACGAAAGTAGAAGAAACAAAAGAGTATGCACAAGGTGGTACAGGAGAAATTCCAAAAAAAGATATTGGTATTATTCATGTTATTACACCAGAATCAGAAAAAGAAGAACAAACTTTTACCATCATTGCATCAGATGAAATTGCAAAATTTCAAGAAAAACCAGGTACCAAATATGAAGTTGTCATTGATATTTATTATGGACAAAAAGAAATACTAACAGATAATATGGAAGTTCTAACAAGTGAATTGGTAAGTAATATCATTTCTTCTCAATACCGTGATAATGGCACCACTGTAACCAGACTCATTTTCCAATTAAAAAGAGAATGTGAATATGATATCCATTTAAACCGTACAGAAGATAATATCATTATAAACTTTGAAGAAAAAGAAAATGGTAGCATTAACCCGAATATTAATAACAGTAATAATAATACAAACAATAACACAAATAATAGTAATAACACAAATACCAATAATAATACCAGTATTAACACAAATACCAATCAACCAAATCAATTAAAAAATGTATATTATGAGGCATCTAAAAAAGCAATCGCCTTGTCAAAAAGTGATTTATTGGCTATCAATGCCATAGAACATAAAGATGATTATTTCAACAAAAAATATCAAATCCTATTACCAGATGATTATAGTAGTATCTATGGCAGTGGTACTATGAAGTTAAATACTACAGAATTGGTTTCTGTTACAGTAAGTCAAGAACAAGGAAAAACCGCGATTACGCTACAAGAAAATGGTATTTATGCGTTTACTATTACAGAAGATGCAAATTATTATTATATTAATGTAAAAAATCCAAAAGAAGTTTATGACAAAATTGTGGTGCTAGATGCTGGACATGGTGGACAAGACCCCGGAACAAATGGAAATGGAATAGACGAAAAAGATATGACATTAGCAATACTACAAAAGGCATACAGCAAACTACAAAATACAGATAAAGTAAAAACTTATGTAACACGTATTGCAGATACTTACCCAGAAAATATAGATAGAGCAATGATGGCAAATGAAATTGGAGATGTTTTTATTTCTGTTCATATGAACTCTGCAAAACCAAATCCTACCCCAAATGGCACAGAGGTACTATTTATTACACATGAAACAGATAAAAAAGGAAAATTAACAAGCAAAGATGTTGCTTCTGTATTACTTAAAAATGTTGTAAATGCACTTGGAACAAACAACAGAGGATTAAAATATGACACAGACGAACAGAAAAATTTAATTGTGCTAAATAAAACAGTGGTACCAGCCGTCATTGTTGAAACACTATTTTTATCCAATCCGGGTGATGCCTTAAAAATTTCAAATGAAATTTATCAAGAAAATGCTGCACAAGCCATTTATGACAGCATTATCGAATTAGCAAATAATTATCAATGGAGATAAACCAACGTTTTTATTTTTGGGGAAACCTTTAAAAGTTTCCCCTTTTTTTACTTGTCATAAGCGCCTGCTCTATCATTTGCAACAAATATCCTTAGCATAACATCTGTCAATAATAATTCTCCTTTTTCATTTCCTTGTAATGCTCCTTTGTCCACTAATTTTTGAATCGTTGGTCTTGCCCAAGCAGGCATATTTTCATCAATATAATTATATACCATTTCTTTTTGCACCTCTTTCGACTGTAGCAACTTTTGTTTAAAGTCTAACCACAATTTTTGATTTTTAACAAGGGGTTCCGGACATAATTTTCCGGTTACGTCATAATGTCGTAATACATTTTCTACTGGAATATGATATTTTTTCATAAGCCACTTCACTACTTCTACAGCATTAAGTTGTGTTTTTTGATTAATCTCATATTGCCCTTCATTATTTTTTTCGCTGCACATTTCTACTCCAATACTGTTTTCATTTCTACACTTTTTATGTTTATATGTTTTTGCACCACAATGCCATGCTGTATTTTTATCAAGCACACTTTGTACTACTTTATCTTCATCTACAAAGTAATGGGCAGAAGTATTTCTATCTGCACCAGAAAAATATTTTCCATTTCCTTCTGCGGTATCTCCATTATTTGCTGTATAATGTACTACAATATATTCTATTTTCTGCTTTCTCCCTTTTGTATAATTACTTGGATGTGCTAATATTTCTTTGATTTCCATACTTTCACCTCCTTTTTATTTAATATATGCAGGAACTTGTCCTTTGCTCATCTTTTTTATTACAATAAAAAAAGAGCTTTTTTAAAAGCTCTGTCAATAAAGTCTTTTTTTGTGGGTAAAATGAAAAAACTAGCGTTTTTCCTTATCAAATCAATCTTTCTAGCGAAACGCTAGTTTTCTCATTAAAGCTCTTTGAGGTGTTTGAGGGCTAGCCCTCAAGGTTTTTTAAAAGCTCTTAACTTACCAACAAACCTTGAGCACATGCCATAACATTAGAAATCTATAAAAATAAGGGTATTTGGAACATTTTCTTTTAAAAGGCATATAAAAAGTTCCTTATTTTTTTCATCCCAACAAGTACGAATATTTTTACAAAAATAAGGAAAATACTTCTGTGGAAAAAATTCTGTTAAGTCAATATCATGAGACTGCAAACAATCATCAATACTTTCTTTTGTTTGATACATCATGAAAGAATGATAATTAATTAGATTTTCTCCGCCATTTAAAATTGCCTCTATAATCATTGAAAGTAAAAAGGAAGTTGTAGAATTAGAACAGCAACACCATTCAAAAAAATCGTCATCAACACTTATGTAAACAGGTGGGTCTGGTAATTTCAAATCTTCATAAAGGATACCAGCATGAAAGATTCCTTGACTTTCATACCATATCATTAAATAATTTTTTGTTAAATTATGCCATGCTTCTTTTGGCAGATGGGACAGAATATAATAATTATTTTTTTTGTCTTTTTCTGAGACGCCATATTTGCTCCAGCTTTTTTTTAAATCACGTAAATTTGATGCAATCATTTCATAAGAAAATGAAATTTCCTCTGGAAACAAAATATGATTTAAAAAGTCATTTATTTCTGCATTTCCACTATGTAGCAAAAAACTTCTATAAACATCAGGTATTTTTACATCTAATGCTAACTCGGCTTTTTTTATAGCATCTTCTGAAAATCCTAACTGTTTATTTGTATGATTATGATACAATATAGAAATTAATTCCTCAGCATTTATATGATATTTTTTATGAGTCATCAATACCACCTCTTATGTATAAATTATGAAAAAGGCAAAATTTATTTTTATTGCAAAAAAGTAAGCAACTCAATTTGAAGTTACTTACTAAAAAAAACATCATAATTTTGCTACAAATTTTGCTTTTTCAAAGTCATTCTTGTGTACATAAATAATGTATTGGCTAATACATTCTTTTTCCAAGTCAAAAGCACCTAAGCCAGGAGCAGATAGAGTAATCTCATTTATCGTATAAGGTATATGATAGAGTATTAGAGAATCTCTAATTTTTGACTGTTGTGCAATAGAAAACGTAATACAAAGTTCTTTTCGATTTAGTATTGTCAACATAACTACCCCTCCTCTACAAAGCTCTTTTTCTTTTAGTATATCATGTTCCCAACAAAAACAATATCATTATTTTGAAAAAAGAATACAAAAAAATGGCATAGGTTTTTGTGCGAAATTACCTTTAGAATGGTAGGAATAGTAGTATTTTATAATAATATAAAAATAATGGTAAGAATCTTGTTAAAATATACATAATATTTAAAATGTACGTCTACTGTGTACAATATCAATAAAAATAACGAATGACAGCAATCAAAATTAAAATACAGCCCGAAAATGCAGTCCAGATATTATCCTTGATAGAAAGACAATTTTTTAAATGTTTTCCATAAGAAATGCCAATACTTAAAAACAAAATTTGAAAGATAGAGGTAACCAGTGGAAGATAATAGGAAATATTTGCAGCACCAGCACCAATTCCTGCTCCCATAGAATCTATAGAAAGCAGCAATCCTAAAGAAAGACCTTCCTTGGCATCAATATGAGAAGAATTGTCTTTATCACAATAACAGGGATTTTGCAATAATTCTGTCGAAGAATGACGAAAACTTTGATAAAACAGAAAAAAACCCATCATAAAAAGTAATGCTATTCCTATGTTGTTAGCTGTTTCCGCTTTCAAAAAGAAGGTCATACGGTTTCCTATCCATAAAAATAACCCCATAAAAAACATAGTTTCTAAAAATAAAATGCATTTTGTAAAAAATGGTGTCCCAATATTTCGAATCCCATAGGATAAACCTATCCCAAGCGCATCAATACTTAAAGAAATTGCCAGCAATAGGACAAAAAACATAATTTACACCTCCTATTGCTTATCATATGTCATTAGCATATTTTTGAAAGTTGTTTCATATAGTTAAGAAAAAACTTTTTAAAATCTTGAAAAAGCCTTGAGACTTTCATCTCCATTTCAGTCATTGTAAAAAACTTTTATGTAAAAACGAATGTTTTTACTTCATCATCTAATGGAACTGAAACAAAAAGCAACAATTAACATACTGGGGCTGAAACACAATCCTAAGGTTTTAAAAAATTAAAATTTTTAAGAAAGGAAGGATGTTATGAATGATTGGGAAAAAAGTCCTCGTGAAATAGAAAAAATGCTTGGGACAAGCATAAAACAAGGACTTTCTTTTGAAGTTGCGGAAAAACGTCTACAGGAACAGGGAAAAAACACATTACATTATGAAGGAAATCAAAAAGGTCTTTTATCCAGATTTTTTGCACAACTCAATGATTTTATGGTCATTGTATTAATTTCTGCTTCTATTGTTTCGTTTGTGGTTTCTTATCTAAATGGAGAAAAAGATTTTATGGATTCTGCTATTATTTTGTTGATTGTAGGCGTCAATGCTGTATTAGGTATGATACAAGAAAGTAAAGCAGAAAAAGCTTTAGAGGCACTTAAAAAATTATCTGCTCCAAAAGCAAAAGTATTACGGGAAAGTGTTGTAAAAGAAATTGCAGGAGAAGATGTTGTTGTGGGGGATATCTTAGTATTAGAAGCTGGAGATTACGTTTGTGCAGATGGGCGGTTGATAGAAACTGTTAACCTTAAAGCAGAAGAAAGTGCCATTACAGGGGAATCTGTACCAGTAGAAAAAAATGCAAATCATGTTTGTAAATCAGATACCTCTTTAGGGGATAGAAAAAATATGGTACTTTGTTCTTCCTACATCACTTATGGTAGAGGAAAAGCCATTGTAACAGCGACAGCACTAGAAACAGAAGTCGGAAAAATTGCAAAAATGATTGCAGAAGAAAAAGAATCCCAAACCCCTTTACAAAAAAAATTAGGACAAACTGGCAAAACCTTAGGTATTGCTGCCCTTATCATTTGTCTTGTCATTTTCTGTATGGGATTGTTCAGAAAAGCGGAACCTTTTGAAATGTTTATGACTTCTGTTAGTTTAGCCGTAGCGGCAATACCAGAAGGCTTACCAGCTATTGTTACGATTGTACTTGCTATTGGTATGCAAAGAATGTCCAAAAAAAATACCATTATCAGGCGTTTACCAGCGGTGGAAACCTTAGGCGGTGCAAGTGTTATTTGTTCTGACAAAACAGGAACACTAACACAAAATAAAATGAAAGTAGTAAAAGTAACAAATTTTAAAGAATTAGAAAAAGGAGAAACCAAAAAAAATATTCTTTCTCTTGCCTCCCTGTGTAATGATTGCAGAAAAGAAGGTAATCGTATGATAGGAGAACCAACAGAAACAGCCCTAGCAGAAGGATTAGAAGAAATCGGAACAGATTTTACACAATTAAAGCAAATCTATCCAAGAGTAGGAGAAATTCCTTTTTCTTCTGAAAGAAAATTAATGACAACCGTACATAAAATGACAGATGGTAGCTTTTTATCTATTACCAAAGGTGCGCCAGATGTTTTATTAGAAAAATGTGTTTCCTGTATCGAATACAATGAGATGGTTCCCTTTTCCAATAGCAAAAAAGGACAAGCAAAAAAGACAAATGGAGAACTGGCAGAACAAGCATTACGTGTGATTGCTGTTGCTTTTAAGCAATGGGAAAGTAAACCAAGTAACACCTTGCTAGAAAAAGATTTAACTTTTGCTGGAATGATAGGCTTAATTGACCCTCCCAGACCTGAAGCCAAAAGAGCTGTTTCTATTTGTAAAAAAGCTGGTATTAAACCTGTTATGATTACTGGTGACCATGTTTTAACAGCAAAAGCTATTGCGCAGGAATTAGGAATTTTTGAACAAAATGATAAATATATGATAGGAGAAGAATTACAAAAATTATCAGATGAAGCATTAGCAGAAATTATTCCTCAATATTCTGTATTTGCAAGAGTTTCTCCAGAACATAAAGTCAGAATTGTAAAAGCATTTCAAAGTCAAGGAAATGTAGTTGCTATGACAGGAGATGGTGTTAATGATGCACCAGCATTAAAAAGTGCTGATATTGGGTGTGCTATGGGCAAAAATGGCACAGAAGTTGCCAAAGGTGCAGCAGATATGATATTAACAGATGATAATTTTGCAACCATTGTAGCAGCGGTAAAAGAAGGGAGAGGAATTTATGATAATATTAAAAAAGCAGTTCATTTTCTTCTCTCCAGTAACATTGGAGAAATCATTACCATCTTTGTGGCTATGTGTTTTGGCTGGGCAACTCCATTGTTACCGATACAGCTACTATGGGTTAATTTAGTAACAGATTCCCTTCCAGCAATCGCTTTAGGATTAGATCCAAGCGAAAAAGATATTATGGAAAGAAAACCCGAAAACAGTAAAAAAAGTATGTTTTCTGATGGTATGGGTACAAGAATTGCTTTAGAAGGTTGTATGATTGGAATGTTAGCATTATTAGCCTTTGGTATTGGGCATATTTATTTTGATGTAGGGGAACAACATATTATAGGTAGAACAATGGCTTTTGCAGTATTAAGCATCTCACAGTTAGTACATGCTTTTAATATGCGCACCAAACATTCTATTTTTACGATTTCCCTTTTTAGCAATATCTATTTAGTAGGTGCTTTTTTGATAGGAACTGCATTACAAGTAGGTGTCATTACGATTCCAGCATTGTCTACCATTTTTAAAGTGCAGCCTTTAGAGCCTTTTCAATGGATGATTGTCGCATTTTTAACCTTTGTACCAATTATTGTTGTAGAATTAGAAAAATGGAAAGAGAATAAAATAAAGTAAAAATAAAGCGAAGGCATTCAAAACCTTCGCTTTTATGGTATAATAGTCAAAAAACTTAGAAATGATATTTTTATAAAACAATTTTTTGCTTATCTTAAACCAACAAAAAAGGAGAAATTATTATATGAATTTATTTTTTAGCAAAAATAGAGAAAAATTATTTTCAAAGATAGAAGACAATAGTGTTGTTGTGCTTTTTGCAGGAAATGCCCCTACCAAAAGAGGAGATGAAAAATATCCTTTTTCACCAGATAGAAATTTTTACTATGTTAGTGGCATTGACAAACAAAACTGTATTTTATTTTTTACTAAAAAAAAGGGAGAAACAGAAGTTTCCCTTTACATTGAAAGAGACAATGGAATATTAGCAAAATGGGTTGGTGCAAATATGACAGAGGAACAAGCAAAAGAATTATCTGGTATTGAAACCATTTGTTATATTGACCAATTTGACAAAGATTTTGCAGAATATGTCTTTAAAAATAACATAGAACAATGCTATTTTGACATGGAATGCAGAGAATTTGGCAACATGACACCAGCGCTAAACTATGCGCAAAAAGTAAAAAACTATTTTCCAGCAATCATACAAAAAAATATTTATCCTATTTTTGCAGAAATGCGAGAAATCAAAGAAGATTATGAAATAAAATTAATACAAAACGCCATTGATATTACCATAAAAGGAATAGAAAGTATGATGAAACATGCTAGAGTTGGTATGATGGAATATGAAATAGAGGCTTACTTTGATTTTGTATTAAAACAAAATGGTGTACAGCAAAAAGCTTTTCAAAGTATTGCAGCAGCAGGAAAAAATGGTACTATATTGCATTATAATGAAAATAACAGTAAAACAAAACAAGATGATTTGATATTATTTGATGTAGGCGCACAAAAAGAATGGTATAATGGAGATATTACCAGAACCTTTCCTGTTAGTGGAAAATTTACAGAAAGACAGAAAACCATTTATAACATTGTTTTAGAAGGACAACAAAAGGTCATTGATGCCATAAAACCAGGCGTACCCTTTTCTCATTTAAATGAAATCTTAAAAGAACATTATTTTGAAAAACTGCAAAAATTAGGACTTGTAAAAACAAAACAGGATGTATCCAATTATTATTATCATGGTGTAAGTCATTACTTGGGAGCAGAAACGCATGACATTGGAAGATATCAAGAAAAATTATTAAAGCCAAATATGGTGCTCACCGTAGAGCCCGGATTATATATTGAAGAATGGGAAATTGGTATCAGAATTGAAGATGATGTTGTGGTAACAGAAAATGGTTGTCGTATCTTATCTGAAAAAATGATAAAAACCATAGAAGAAATAGAATCCTTTATGTCTTCTTCTTTTCTTGAAAGAAAGGAAGCGAAAGAACTTTAACTTTCTTTCAAGAAAGCAGACAAGCGTTTAAGTGTGGAGCTTTCAACACTTTTCTTTTTGACATTCTGGGCATTTACCATAAAAAATAAGTTGTTCTGATTCTAGTGTAAAATCAGTAAATGGTGTAGCTTTGTGGCGCAACTCTCCAAAGGGGTCATGGGAAAGGTCTGCAACTTTCCCGCAACAGCTACAAACTACATGTGCATGTCTTGTTGTAATTGCATCATACCTTGCACTTGCTTCACCTACACTTAATTCTTGCACTAAACCAGAAGATTTAAAAAGACACAACGTTTTATAAACAGTGGCTAAACTAAGGGTAGGATTTGTGGGTTCTAATGCTTGATAAATCATTTCTGCATTAGGATGTTCCTTTGTATGAGAAAGCATGGTATATATGGCAATCCTTTGAGGAGTAACTTTTAATCCTTTTGCTCTTAAAACTTTTGTAGTATCTTTCATAAAAAATGCTCCTTACATAATAATTATTGTTATTTAATAATAATACATGTAAAATATCATGTCAATAGAATTTTATGGAAAAATAGGAATCTATCAAAATATATCAGACAGAATAGGAGAGAAAAAAAGTGAATATTGTGTTATTAGAACCAGAAATTCCACAAAATGCAGGTAACATTGCAAGAACCTGTGCAGCAACATGTTCTTGTCTTCACCTTATAAAACCATTAGGCTTTCAAACGGATGATAAGCATTTGAAAAGAGCAGGGCTGGACTACTGGAATTTACTTGATATTCGTTATTATGAAAATTTCCATGATTTTTTAGAAAAAAATCATTTCCCTACGATTTTTATGGCAACTACAAAGTCTAAAAAATTGTATACAGATGTAACATATCACGAAAACGATTTTATTATGTTTGGAAAAGAAACGGCTGGTATTCCAGAAGAAATTCTTTTAGACTATAAAGAAACAGCTATCCGAATCCCTATGTTGGAAGAAGCCAGAAGTCTGAACTTATCCAATGCAGTAGCAGTAGTATTATATGAGGCACTCCGCCAGCAAAATTTTGAAGGCTTACAAAAACAAGGACAACTCCACAGACACACATGGTAAACTCACCCTTTTTTGAAAGAAAGAATCAAAGAACCTTAATGTGAAACTAGTGTTTCGCTAAAAAGATTGATTTGATAAGGAAAAACGCTAGTTTTTTCATAAAAGTTTTTTGTTCAACTTTTTTAAAAAAGTTGGTGGGTGTGAGTGAAACCCATAAAAAAAGACTTTACTGACAGACGGAATCAAAATAAAAAATTTCGTTTTATTTAAAATTTTTCCCTAACGTTTTTTTATCCAACTTTCTTTTAAAAAGTTGGGAAAGGAGAAAGATTATGCAAAAAGCAATAAAATTTTTAAAATGGGGACAGGTAGGGATAGGATGGATTTCTAAAATAAAAAACATCTATTCTATGTTAAAACATTTTAAAAAAACAAAAAAGCAAAAGAGAAAAAAGCAAAAAATCATGTGGAAACATATTTTTTGTCATATAAAAAAAGGATTTGTTATAATGAAAGAGTATTGTTATTATATAAAAAGAATATTTTGCATATTGAAAGAGAGATAACTATGAAATTATATGAAAGTTTTTCAGAAAAAGATACAAAAAAAATAGGTTTTTTATTAGCAGAACAGGCAAAAGCAGGAGAAATTTATTGTTTAAAAGGAGATTTGGGCGCTGGAAAAACCATATTTGCCAAAGGATTTGCACAAGGCTTAGGTATCAAACAAGAAGATGTGACAAGCCCTACTTTTACCATTGTCAATGAATATCAAGGGAATTTACCATTTTACCATTTTGATGTTTACCGTATCGCTTCTTTAGAAGGAATGGAAGATACAGGATATGAAGATTATTTTTTTGGTAAAGGAGTTTGTTTGGTAGAATGGGCAGAAATGATAGAAGAATTACTTCCTAAAGAAGTTATTTGGATAAGCATACAAAAAGAGAATGAAAAAGGTAATGATTACCGTAAAATTATGGTAGAAGGGAGAACATTATGAGAATATTAGCTGTTGATACAACAGGAAAAACTGCTTCCGCTGCAATATGGGAAAACAACACTTTATTAGCAGAATATACCATTCATGATAAAATGACACATTCTCAAACCATTATGCCTATGATAGAACAAATCTGTAAAAGATTTGACTTATCTACTATAGAATATATTGCTTGTTCTTGTGGACCAGGTTCTTTTACTGGGTTAAGGATTGGAGCTGCAACTGCAAAAGGACTTGCTTTAGGAAGGGATATTCCGCTTGTCGCCGTTCCCACCTTAGACGCTTTAGCATATAATGTATTTGATACCAGCGCTGTGATATGTCCCATAATGGACGCAAGAAGACAGCAGGTATATACCGCTTTTTATGAATGGAACGAAAATAATCTTTGTAAAATCACAGAATATGATGCGTTACCCATAGTAGAAGTCATAGAAAAAGCAAAAAATTATCAAAAAAATGTTATTTTTTTGGGAGATGGTGTTACCATTCACAAAGAATTACTTTTACAGCATAAGTTTTATCTTTCCCCTTCTCATTCTTTGCTGCAAAGGGCAGCTTCTGTAGCAGCGTTAGCAGAGAAATTAATTGAAGAAGGAAAGGTAAGTAAAAGTAGTGAACTAGAACTTATTTACTTAAGAAAACCACAAGCAGAAAGAGAACGAGAACAAAAACTGAAATCAAAGGTTTCTATATAAAAAACAAGCTATCAGAAACGAGGAAAAAATATGTTAGAAATATTACCTATGACAGCAGAACATATTGAAGATGTATTACAGGTGGAACAAGCTTGTTTTACACTTCCTTGGACAAAAGAAGATTTTGAAAGAGAAATGAAAGAAAACAAATTAGCAATTTATCGCATTGCTGTGTTAAATGGTAAAGTTGTAGGATATGCAGGAATGTGGCATGTTGTAACAGAAGGACACATTACAAATATCGCTGTTTTAGAACAATATCGCCGACAAGGA
Source organism: uncultured Clostridia bacterium (assembly GCA_910583755.1). Lineage (GTDB taxonomy): Bacteria > Bacillota > Clostridia > Lachnospirales > Anaerotignaceae > Coprocola. The sequence continues at coordinate 2,871 of CAJTZO010000002.1, read as the reverse complement.
ATTGCCAAAGCTTTAATGGAAGAAATTATTCATATTGCTGAACAGCAAGAAATGATAGGGATTACTTTAGAAGTACGTATCAGTAATCTAGCAGCCCAAAAATTATATACATCATATGGCTTTCGTCCAGAAGGATTTCGTAAAAAATATTATCTTGATACCAAAGAAGATGCTGTTATTATGTGGAAATATTTTCCGAATTATGAAAATTATGAACAAGAAACAACCAGTTAAAAGAGTTTGAAACTATTTGAATCCTTGAGCAAAAATGATAATTTTTGCCTTATCAAGTTCTTTCACTTCTTTTCTTTTAAGAAAGGAAGAAATAAATAAAAGGAGGCTTGCACATATGCCACAGACAAAAGAATTAAGTTACAAACAATTAAAAAATATCTGTTTTCCTTCTGATTTTTCTTTTCAGACAACAGATGAAATCATCCCATTAGATGGTGGTGTAATTGGTCAGGAAAGGGCAGTAAAAGCCTTCGATTTTGGACTGACAGTAAAAATGCAAGGATATAATATTTTTATGACAGGACCTTCTGGCACTGGAAAAACAACTTATGCAAAAATCAGTACAAAAAAAATTGCAGCAACAGAACCTGTTCCCTATGATTGGTGTTATGTATACCATTTTCAAAACCCTAGAACCCCCCTTGCCTTGCGATTTCAGGCAGGTATGGGAAAACAATTTAAAGAAGATATGAGCGAATTGGTACAAATATTAAAAACAGAAATACAAAAAGTATTTCGTTCGGAAGATTATGAAAAAGAAAAAAGTGTTATTTTAAAAAAATTTGATGAAAAAAAGGACGTCTATATGAAAGAAATGTCCGATATGGCAAAAGAAAACGGTTTTCAGCTTCGTTCTTCTAATTCTGGTATTTATTTTATGCCAATTATAGACGGAAAAACCATTAACGAAGAAGAATATGACAAACTGCAAGAAGAAGAACAAGAAGCGATTGACAAAGCTTCTAATGTGGTACAGGAAAAAGCAAGTACCATTATGCGAGATTTAAGAGAGTTAGAAAAAGGATGCAAAAAGGAGACCGATGATTTAGATTATAAAATTGGTATGTTTGCTATTGGGCATCATGTAAACTCTGTACAGGAAAAATACAAAGAGTATCCTCGTGTCATTTCTTATATTAATGATGTCAAAGAGGATGTCTTAGAAAATATCAGTCAATTTTTTGAAGAAGAAGAAGAAATTGACGAAAATATTGCCTCTCTTTTGCCTATGTTTTCCAAAAAATCTTCCGAGGATATTACACAAAAATATAATGTCAATTTGATTGTAGACCATTCTGAAACAGAAGGAGCACCAGTTGTAGTACATTTTAATCCAACCTATTATAATTTAGTAGGAGAAGTGGAATATGATAGCGAGTTTGGAAACCTCACTACTGATTTTATGAAAATTAAAGCTGGATTATTCCATAAAGCAAATGGTGGCTACCTAATTTTACAAGCACAGGATATTTTATCTAATCCGCAATCTTGGGAGGCAATCCGTAGGGTCATCAAAACAAAAGAGATTGCAATGGATAATCTAAGGGAACAAATGGGGGCGATTGTTGCACCTGTATTAAAACCAGAACCTGTTCCAGCTGACTTTAAAATTATATTAATTGGTAGTGAATATTATTATGAAGTATTAAGTGAATTTGATGATGAATTTGACAAATTTTTTAAAATCAAAGCAGAATTTGATTACGAAATGAAAAGAAATGATGAAAACATTATGAAATTAGCACAATTCATCAAAAAATTTTCTGAAAAAGAACATACCGCGCCTTTTACAGCAGATGCTGTTTGTGCAGTAATAGAATATTCTTCAAGGACAGCGGAAAGACAAGATAAATTAAGCACACGATTTAACCGATTGATTGAAGTAATGGGAGAAGCAGCAACTTGGGCAAAATTGGCAGGGGATACGCTTATTACCTCAAAACATATTAAAAAAGCGATAGAAGAAAAAGAACAAAGACTAAAAATGTATGAAGAAAAACTAGGTGAAATGCTAGATGAACAAGTTATTATGATTGATACAGAAGGAAGTAAAGTGGGTCAAATCAATGGTTTAGCAGTATTGGACATGGGAAGCTATGCCTTTGGCAATCCTTCCCGTATTACAGCAACTACCTACATGGGGGAATCCGGAATTATTAATATTGAAAAAGAGGCACAATTAAGCGGGCAAACACATGACAAAGGGATTCAAATATTAACCGGTTTTTTAGGGCAGACTTATGCACAAGAATTTCCATTGTCTCTTTCCTGTCGTGTTTGTTTTGAACAAAATTATAATGGTATTGATGGTGACAGTGCATCCAGTACAGAATTATATTGTATTTTATCCAGCTTAGCAGAGGTTCCTATCCGGCAGGATTTAGCTGTAACAGGCTCCATTAATCAGAGGGGAGAAATTCAAGCGATTGGTGGGGTTACTTATAAAATAGAAGGTTTTTTTGACTTATGTAAAAAGAGAGGATTAACCGGAACACAAGGGGTCATTATACCAGAAACCAATATCAAAGACCTTGTTCTAAAAGATGAAGTTGTAGAAGCTGTCAAAAAAGGAGATTTTCATATTTATGCCATTTCAAAATTAGAAGAAGGAATTGAATTATTGATGCAAATGCCAGCAGGAAAAAGAAACAAAAATGGAAAATATCCTTCTGATACTGTACATGGCAAAGTAATGAAAAAACTAAAATCCTACTACAAAGGAAGTTCTGGAGAAAAATAATTTTATCTTTGTTTGACAGAAAATAAACAAGGCTTACACAAGAACGACTTTATTGACAGACTGGGTTTGTCAAGAAAAATGTGTAAGTTTTATAAAATTTTCTTACCGGCAGTTTT
>CAJTZO010000001.1:90142-133667 GCA_910583755.1 uncultured Clostridia bacterium | reverse complement strand
ATTGTACTTTCAATAAGGAGCTGTTGTCTATATCATTTTAACGTAACAGAACCAGTTTGTATGAAAGGAGAAAAGATATGACAATAGAATTTCAAAAAAAGTCAGTAATACTGATTGTAAAAATACAAGGAGAAATTGACCATCATTGTGCGGCAATTTTAAGGGAAAAAATAGAAAAAGAGTTTCAAAGAAGTGATGCAAAACATTTAATTTTTGATTTTAAAGAAGTAAGTTTTATGGATAGTTCAGGAATTGGCATGATAATTGGTAGATATAAAAACGTTATGGCTTGTGGTGGAAAAACAGTTGTAGCAAATGCAAATGAAAAGGTATCTCAAATTTTTCAAATGGCAGGAATGCAAAGAATTATACCCCAATATCCAAGTGTAACAGAAGCATTAAGAGCCATAGGAGGTGTAAAAAATGCAGTATGAAAATGAAATGACTGTTCAATTTAAAGCAATATCTGAAAATGAGGCATTTGCAAGGGTGGTAGCAGCAACATTTGTATCACAATTAAATCCAACAGTTTCTGATATTACAGATATTAAAACAGCAGTTTCAGAAGCTGTTACAAATGCAATTATACATGGATATGAAAATAAAGATGGAGTTGTAACATTATTTTGTGGATACATAGAAGATAAGATAACAATTATTGTAACAGATAAAGGTAAAGGAATCAAAAATATTGAGCAGGCAAGACAACCACTTTATACATCAAAGCCTGAATTAGAGCGTTCTGGTATGGGTTTTACAGTGATGGAGACCTTTATGGATAGTATGATAGTGGAAAGTATAGAAGGGGTTGGTACAAAAATTACAATGATAAAAGTGATAAATAGAGATGCCTTTTTGTGAGGTGATAATGTGTATCATTTAGAAACAGAAGAAGTATATATGTTAATACGAAAGGCGCAAGCAGGGGAACAGGAGGCAAAAGAAAAACTGGTTTCTGAAAATACCGGCTTGATTTGGTCTATCGTAAAAAGGTTTAAGGGAAGGGGATACGAATTAGAAGACTTGTACCAGATTGGTGCGATTGGCTTGCTCAAATGTATTGAAAAATTTGATGTTACAATGGATGTAAAATTTTCTACTTATGCTGTACCGATGATTATGGGAGAAATCAAACGTTTTTTAAGAGATGATGGCATAATAAAAGTGAGCCGTCCTTTGAAGGAACTAGCAGTAAAAGCAAAGTATGTAAGACAAACATTGATTCATAAAACAGGTAGAGAAATTACAATAGGAGAATTAGCAAAAGAATTAGAAGTACCAGTGGAAGAACTTGCTGCAGCGATGGATGCAGATAGGGAAGTGGAAAGCATTTATGCTACTGTATATCAGGGAGAAAATAATAGTAATAATATGTATATTTTGGACAAAATAAAACAAAATGACAATGGAGATAAATTAATTGAAAAAATTGCACTAAAAGAGATATTAAATCAACTTGAGCCAAAGGAAAGACAGATTATTATATTACGATATTTTGAAGATAAAACACAATCAGACATTGCAAAAAAAATGGGCATTTCACAAGTACAAGTTTCGCGAATTGAAAAAAAGGTTCTTTTAAGGATTAGAAAAAAAATGGAGCAAATGTGATTTTCAAATCTTACGCTATGTTTTAAACAAGAATAAGGATAAAAAGAAAGGGGTGTAATACTTATAATAGTTACGAAATATGAAAAATATAAATCTTTCTTTTATCTTAATGTGAAAGGGGGAATATTATTAAAATTAAATTAAAAAATCATTAAAATATTCAAATATTACTTTCCATTTTAAAAATATTTCTAATTTTTTTATAAAAAAGCTTGACATAAAGGTTTGAAATTACTTACTATATATTATAGTAAAAATAATTAAGTCTTTTTTGTAAATTCCGATTGACTTTTTTTTAAGAATAAAGTCTCAGGTTTTTTACAGTTTGTATGAAGGAGAGAGAATATGACTCAAAAATATAATTTATCAAGCTTAGAATGGGAAATAATGGAATTTATTTGGGAACAGAAAGAAGGACTCTACTTTAGAGATTTAATGCAACATTTTGTAAAAGAAGGTGGAAAACAATGGAAACGACAATCTTTACGTACTTTTTTATTAAATCTTGAGAAAAAGGGTGCTTTAGAAATAAAAAAACACGAAAAATTTTATATGTATGTACCAGTTTCAACAAAAGAAGGACATATTCGAAAATGGACAAAGAATATGTTGAAAGAATTTTATAATGGTTCTTTGAAAGAGTTTCTTTTAGCACTAAAAGGAGATACAGGATTAAGTGAACAAGAAATGTCAGAATTAAGAGAATTTTTAAGAGATTGTTAAAATACAAAGAAGTACAAGCAAATTCTGTGTTGACAATGAAGGGAATGCCTGTACTTCTTTCCTAATATATATTTTTTTAATATATCACATGTCCTAATATGATGTATCCAATTGCAGAAATGACACCTGCCATTACACCATAAGGAATCTGTGTAATACCATGTCTAAAGTTGTTACAACCAGTAGAAGAAGAAGTCAATATGGTTGCGTCTGAATAGAAACAGCAATGACTTCCCCAAACACCTGCTGCTGCAACTGCACCAACAGTTACGGCAATATTTCCACCTAAAGCAAGTGTAATTGGTGCAACAATAGGGATTGCAATAATATACATACCCCAGTTAATACCCATAATAAATTCGGTAGCTGCAAATACCAAGAAAACAGTTACAGGTAAGAAAGGTAATGTAATATTTCTAACTGCTACATCAATAACATAGTCAATAAATCCAACTTGTTGACTAGCTTCTGCAAAACAGAAAGCAAGTATCATCAGCAAAATAGGTAAAACCATGTTTTTGAGACCTTCTACAACTGTGTCCGCAAATTCTTCAGGGTCCATTCCCTGTGCAACAAAGTATATAAAACATATAAATATTGCAGTTATGATGCCTTTTTGCATATCAAAATCGAAGAAAGCGACAGCACCGATTAAGATAAGGATAGGTGCAAAGAAATTACGAAGTTTTGGATTTTCTGGAACAATACTATCTTTACCAGAACGAATATCAATTTTTTCAGAGTCTGGAGGTGCTAAAGGACCACCTGCTGCAACTCTTTCATATGCCCCTTTCATAGGACCTATTTTAGGGATAACACCCAAAACAGTCAGTATCATGATAAGAAGCGCAAATACTGCATAAAAGTTGAAAGGCACTGTTGCCATATAAGTTGGCAATTGTTGTCCTTCTTCTGCAATGCCGTTTGCTACCATAAGAGAACCGATAAATACAGCCCATGTAGAAATGGGATTTAAAACAGAGACAGGAGCAGCCGTAGTATCAATAACGTAAGCTGTCATTTCTCTTGGAATTTTATACCTGTCATTTACAGGTGTCATAGCAATACCAGAAGTCAAAGAACTTAAATAGTCATCTAATGAGAAAAGAGCAGAACATAACATTGTACCAAAAAGTGCTAATTTTGGTGATTTTACTCTGGAAGCAACAAATTCACCAAAAGCAAATCCACCACCATTTTTTTCTATTAAGGCAACAAGGCTGCCCATTAAACCACATACAATGATTAAGAAAGCAGTATCTTCTCTTAACATAGCAACTTGTGCAATATCAGCAAAAGCTGGAATAAAATTTGCTTTATGTACCATGATACAACATAAAATCGTTGCTAATGTTAAACCTTCTACAATTCTTTTTGTTCTAAATATGAAAATAATCATAAATATTGCTGGAATAGTAGTTAATATTCCGAAATCATCTGGATTATCTGGTACTAAGAATCCGATTGCAATAAATGCAGCAAATAAAATACCATAAACAATTAAAAGTTTTTTAAAGTCATTTTTAGATGTTTCTTTTGTTCCTTCCATAGACCAACCTCCTTCTTTTCCCCCTAAGGCTCTCTATTAATTGTGTATAAAAATGGTCAATATATGACAGTAACTAAAATATTGAAAAAGAGGTCAATATTTTAGATTACTGTCAAAATCAATTTATTTGTTAGTATAATGTTAGAAGAATTTTAAAATTTTAGTTTGCCGCGTTATGATATTTTATTCACCTGGATGTTTTCTATCTTTGAAAGAAGATTCCTGAGGACCTCTTTGGTCTTTTTTTGCAATAAACAAGCTTCCTGTTGCTCTACCACAAAGCACTGGAGGTTCGCAAGCAGTTGCTGCAGTACCTGGTGTTGCTACACCACTTAAATCAGCATCTGTTCTATCCAGTTGTGTTGCAACTTTCCATGCTTCAAATTTACAGGTATAGGATTGATTTCCAACTTTTTCAATCCAACCATGATATTCCATAAAGTCACCAACATAAACAGGTGCTAAAAATTCAATTTTTTCATAGCCCAAGAATAAACTGATGTCACCATCTACATAAACCATAAGTTCTGTACCAACATCGCCCCATTGGTCAACGATTCTTGCACCATTTACCAAACCGCCTACATAATGTGCATCTTTTGCACTCATCATTAAGTGATGTACTACTTTTTTACCTACCATAATAAATATCCTCCTTATTTTATAAAATCTTTCAAACTCCTACTTCCTTTTTTAAAAAGAAGTCAGAAAACTTTAAACTAGAAATCATTTTTAATCATAAAGTTTTTTATCAAGCTTTTATCAAGAAAGCTTGTAGGGACTTATCCCCAAACTTTTAATCTTTGAAAATTTCATCAGCATCTGGAACTTTTACATCCAAAGGCATAGCAATTTTAGAAACATTCACCATATGAATGTAGTCTACGTTGCCAGCTAAAATGTTGTTACCCCATGTGCCACAGCCTTCAGAAACAGCAGGGGATAAACCATTTGTTGCAGGACCCCAAGCATCAGGTGTTGGTTGATTTACTAACAGACGTGCTACAGGAATTTTTTCGCCAGCATATCTAATATGTTCTTTATCGTTACTGAAAATACCTGCTGTATGTCCTGTTCCGCCTGCTTCTTCCATATTTCTAACTGCCATATCAACAGCGTTTTCAAATGTATCATATGATTTTAATACAACAATAGGTCCCATAATTTCTTTGCAAAGGAAATCTTCTTTCCCAACGCCATCAATTTTAATACCCATTACTTTTATGCCATCAGCGAGAGAAACGCCTGCTGCATCTGCAATCACTTTTGCATCTTTACCAACTAATTCAGAATTTACTTTACCTTCTGGGCTAAAGAGTGCTTCTCTGAATTTTGTAATATCTGCTTTATCTTCAAACAAAACAATGCCTGCTTTTTTCAATTCTGCAAAGAAATCTTTTTCCAATTCTTCTGGATAAAGAAGAAGGTTGTCACCATCACAAAGAATACCATTGTCACTACCAATTGCAATGAAAGATTTTTCTGCTGCATCAGTAAGGTCATAACCTCTATCCAAGATAACAGGAGGATTTCCAGGACCTACGCCATAAGCTGGAGTTCCGCTAGAATAAGCTGCTTTTGTTAATCCAGAACCACCTGTTGCAATTACAAGGTCACACAGAGCCATCAATTCAGCAGAACGTTCAATAGTAACATCATCTACTACTTGAATTAAATCAACAGGTGCACCATTTTTTGCTAAAGTTTCTCTAATCAAATCAATTGTTTTGGAAGTTGTTTCTTTTGCACGAGGTGCAGGGGAGATAATTACTGCATTTTTACCTTTTAAAGCATGCATAAAGTTTCCTAAAGGTGTTACAGTTGGGTTTGTTGCAGGAGTAATTGCACCAATAACGCCAACTGGATGAGCTACTTCCATTAAGCCCAATTCAGGGATTTCGTTGATAATACCAACAGATTTTTTATCTTTTAAGTAATCCCAGAAAACAGCAGCAGTATCTGTATTCTTACAAATTTTATCTTCATAACAGCCTAAACCAGTTTCATCAACAGCGAGTCTTGCTAAAGGTTTTGCGTTTTCATAAATAATTTTTGCACCATCATAAACTAATTTATCTACTTGTTCCTGTGTATAGTCTGCAATTTCAGCTTGTGCTTTTCTTGCTCTGTTTACTAATTCTTGAATTGTCATGTTCTTCCTCCTTTTTATGATTCCATATTTTATCAAACCCTTGATTCTCTCAAGGGTTTGATAGTTTCCCTACAAAAGATAAGTGTTATTATGTAGAGAGAGGGGCTTTTTTATTTCATGGATGCTCTTGTGTCTGCTAATGCTTCATCCATACGTTGAATAACTTGTGCAATTTGTTCTTCTGTAATTACAGAAGCAGGTTCAAAACGAACACATTTTGCATTTACTAAAGTACCAGCAGTGATTACTTTACGAGCAAACATACCTTTTGCTACTTCATAACCGATTTCAGAAGTTTTAAATTCTACTGCAAGCATTAAGCCAATACCACGTACTTCATCAATCAAATCAGAATATTTTGCTGCCAATTTGTCCAAACCTTCTCTAATCAATGCACCTTTTTTTGCACATACACCAGGAATGTCATGGTCAATCATATATTTGATAGTTGCGATAGCTGCAGAACAACATACAGGGTTTCCACCGAATGTAGGAGAACCAAGCAACCATGGATTGTCAACTAAGTCTTGTGTCCACATTGGAGGACGGCAGATTAAACCTGTGATTGGCATAATACCACCACCAAATGCTTTACCAAATGTTAAGATATCAGGAACAACGTCTTCACCTTCACATCTCCACATATGACCGGTACGACCCATACCTGTTTGGATTTCGTCACAAATCATAGCAACACCATATTCATCACAGATTGCTCTGATTTCTTTTAAGTATCCAGCAGGAGGAATGATAATACCAGCTTCACCTTGTACTGGTTCAACAATAAATGCAGCAACTTTTTCACCAACAGCGATTAAATTTCTAATTGCTTTTCTTGCATCTTCTGCATTACCATATTCAACGTGAACAACTTGTTGTACCATTGGTGTGTAAGGAGTACGATAAGTACCTTTACCACCCATAGAAACAGCACCCATAGATTTGCCGTGGAAAGCGTTTACAGTAGAAACATACCAACGTCCGCCTGTTGCAACCCTTGCTAATTTTAATGCCATTTCGTTTGCTTCTGCACCACCATTTGTAAAGAAGCAGTATTGTAAATCACCAGGTGTAATTTCAGCAACAGCTTTTGCAAGATAACCACGAAGTGGGTCTAACAATTCTTGAGAGTGAAGTGCTTGATGGTCTAACTGTGCTTTTACTGTTTCTACGATTTCTTTGTTTTTATGTCCACATGTATAGATACCGAAACCACCCAAACAGTCAATAAAGTCTTCACCATATAAACTTACAACACTACTGTCATGGTCTTGCCATTCTAACATTGCAGCATTGGTAGATACAGATTTACGATATTTTAACCAACCAGGACTTACATAGTTGTCAAAGTGGTCGATGGTTTCTTTTGTCATTCTTTCTTTTTCTGCGTCTGGGATTTGGTCTATGTCTGAATGAATGTAACCTAAAACTCTTCCTAAATATTCGCTTGTGCCTTTAAATTTTTCTAACATACTTTTTCCTCCTTATTCGTTATACGATAGTATTGTTTTTTTGTACAAAATTAACTAACTTTTGCACATGAATCCTTTTATGTCCCTATCAACGGGGATAGGATTATCACCTCAATTTAGTGTTTTTGTGTGGGTACAACTTTTATAGAAGATAATCTTCTTTTATTTGAACTCACCACTGTAATTCATTTGATAGAATTACAACGACTCGCAAATATCGTTAAGTTTCTTTTATTTTACGAAATAACTGTACTCTGTTTTTTACATCTAACTTTCGATAGATATTTAAAACATGCTTTTTTAGTGTATTATTTGCAATAACTATCTGCTCGCAAATTTCTTTATTGCTGTATCCAGAGATAAGCAATTCTAAAATATCACTTTCTCTTTTGGTTAATCCAAATCGTTCCACTGCATCTTGTACAGAAACTTTGTCTCCATATTTTGTTGCGTTTTCTTGCTCCTTATAAATTCGGTAAGCAAGATGGTCTTTAATTAATTGAATTTTAAAGATGTCAGAATATTTAAAATCTTCTTTTTCTTTATCCCGATAAAAAGTAATAACTCCTAAAAAAATTTCATTATGACCTAATATTAGTTGTAAAGCATAATGCCAATTATTTACTTTGTAAACATTTTTGTAATACTCGGTTTCTATTCTTTTTTTATCAGAGATAATGTCTGTCTCTCGGTAGACAAAGCTTTTTCCAGTTCCTAAAATTCCTTGACTGTAGTCAATATTTTCGTACACTTGAGAAAAATCAAGAGAGGCATTTTTATTGTAAGAAACAGAAGAAGTTAATGAAATGCTGCCATCTCCTTTAGAAAGATGAAATTCTGCACTGTCAAAATCAATAATCATCTTTAGTTGCTCTAAAAGCTCTTTTCTCATTGCTAAAAAATCAGGATTAGTATGTATTTTATAAATAATGCTATTTAAAATCATAAAATCATTATTGTCTATTGTATTCAAAACAACCATCCCTTCTTATTTTAATTCTAATACATGAGTCAAACAGTAAGCTTATTTCATAAAAACCAAGTCTGATTAATTGGCTTTCAAACTCTATTGTTTGCTTAAAATAATTTACACTTTTTGGATAATTTAGATACAATATACAATATAGAGCATTTTAGGATGTTTTTCAACTCAGTGATTGCAAAAATAATAACTAGTTTTTTCAAAAAAAATGAATTTCTTTAATACATTAATGATAGTTTTTATTTAATATAAATAAAACAATTATCGTTTTGCACAATTTATATTTTGTTCTATGCTTAATATTATACTATGTATACAATAGAAACACAATAATCTGAAAATACTATTTTTCTACTCCTTTTGTACTATTTTTTGTACAATCGTATTTTATATTTTAAGAAAAACCTTAAATAATTAAAAACAATACCTTTTTTTTACAAGAAAGAAGATAAAAACTTAAAAAAAGTGCTAATTTTGAAAAAGAAAGAGGATAAGCTTTGTAGAGAGGGCATTTAACAGGAAGATTCTGTATTGAATAAGAAGTTTTTTTATGCTATACTTTTTAAAAAAATTAAGAGATGATAAATTGAGCGGAGGAAAAATATGATAATTGATAATTTAATAGAGAAGATAAAGCAAACAAATAACCCTACTGTTGTAGGATTAGACCCACGTTTAGATTATATTCCTGCTTGTATTAAACAAAATGCCTATGAAAAATTAGGAAAAACACCTTCTGGTGCAATGGAAGCATTTTGGCAGTTTAATAAAGCAATTATTGATGCTACCTATGACTTGATACCTGCGGTAAAGCCACAGATTGCGATGTATGAGCAATTTGGAGTGGAAGGAATTGCTTGTTATATTAAAACCATTGCTTATGCCAAAGAAATGGGCTTACTTGTCATTGGAGATATTAAAAGAAGTGATATTGCTTCTACAGCAGAAGCCTATGCAAATGGACATATTGGTAAAGTCAACATTGAAGAAAATCAATTTGAAATTTATAGAGAAGATTTTATTACTTTAAATCCTTATCTTGGTTGGGACTCTATAGAGCCTTATTTGCAGCATTGCAAATCATATCAAAAAGGTTTGTTTATATTAGTAAAAACTTCTAACCCAAATAGCGGACAGTTACAGGATTTAGAAGTTGGAGGCATAAAATTATATGAAAGGGTAGGAGAATTGACAGAGGAATGGGGCACTTCTCTACAAGGAAAGTATGGTTATTCTTCTGTTGGTGCAGTAGTTGGTGCAACCCATGCAAAACAAGCAGAGGATTTAAGAAAAAGGTTACCTCATACCTTTTTTTTGGTACCAGGATATGGTGCGCAAGGCGGAACAGCAGAAGATTTATCTGTTTGTTTTGACAAAGAGGGAATCGGTGCCATTGTAAATTCTTCTCGTGGAATTATTGCAGCCTATAAAAATAAAAAATATGCTGATTTTTCAGAAGAAAATTTTGCACAAGCATCACGTCAGGCTGTAATAGATATGCGTGATGACTTAAACCGTGTACGATAAAGGGGAAGAAAAATGAAAAAAATAGAACAAGCAGTCATATTAAAAAATGAACATTATACAGAACAAATTTATGATATGGTGCTTTTGGCACCAGAAGTTGCAAAATTGGCAAAAGCAGGACAATTTATTAATATATACACTGGAAAAGGAGAAATGTTATTACCCCGTCCCATTAGTTTATGTGAAATTGATAAAAAAGAAGGAACCCTTCGTTTGCTTTATCAAACAGTAGGAAAAGGAACGCAGTATTTTTCTAGCTTGCAAAAGGGTGATAACTTAAAAATTTTAGGTGCTTTGGGAAATGGCTTTTCCATTCAACCAGAACATCAACATCATATTTTAGTTGCAGGTGGAATTGGAGTACCTCCTATGTTGGAATTGGCAAAAACACTGCAAGGAAATATTTCTGTTTTTATTGGTGCTAAATCAAAACCGATTCTTGTAGAAGATTTTAAAAAGATAGGAGCAAAAGTGTTTATAGCTACGGATGATGGTAGTGTTGGCTTGCATGGAACAGTATTAGATGTTTTGAAACGAGAACAACCCAAAGGAGACATGTTATATGCCTGTGGTCCCAAAATAATGTTAAAAGCTGTATTTGAGTGGGCAGAAAAAAATCAGATGCCAATACAAGTTTCTATGGAAGAAAGAATGGCTTGTGGAATTGGAGCTTGTGTGGGCTGTGCTATTCAAATTAAAAAAGAAAATGATTGGGAAAATTTAAAGGTTTGTAAAGATGGTCCTGTTTTTTGGGGGAAAGAAGTGGTATGGGAGAACTAAATGAAAAGTGTTGCATTTATCCAAAAGGGAAAGCAAATTGGTTTTGAGGAAATCAGGGAGAAAAATAATGTAAAAATTTATTTTTCTGTTGCTGTCCAAAAATGGGGACAAAAATACAAGATTTATCATATGGAGTTAGAAAAAGATAAATTTTTTTTGATTTTTGAAGGTTTAGCAGAGGAAACAGAAAAAATCATACAAGTGGATACGGTAGAAGAAGTATTAAACTACTTTGATAACGTATTACACATGGATATTGAAAAATTACATCCTTTAAAAGGACAAAAAATATTTAATCCTAGATTTTAAAAAGTTTAAAGTTATGCTGTAGAAAATAGAAATCCCTTTTTGAAGTTAGACATCAAAAAGGGGTTTTTCGTCTATTGTGCCAATGAATGAAGCGAAAAAGTGAGAACGTGTGAGAGAAAAAACATATGAAAGAGATACTAATTACAAATTATTTATATACAGATGTGATAAGTGGCTATTCTTCTGTTGATAATTGTAGAAAATGAGCAGATAGAATGATATGTAATAATAAAGTGAATGATATTGCTATTTGGATATTTGATGTGACCTTTTCAATAAATGAAGAACAACTATTTTAATGTAAATATAACAATGTAAAAAATTATTTGAAAAAAGAAAATAAAAAAATGAGGTTTTTATTATTTTATAATTAAGTTTCTTGTTTGCTTTTCTTTTTTCGACAACAACAGAGAGGACGTGATGGAATGACAGCAAAAGTATTTGCAAGTGTTTTTGAAAAAATATCACTTTCCAACACTATCAAATCTGCTTTTTGCAACACGATTGTGGATAGCATTATTATTCACAAAAAAGAAAAAAATTTAGAAATTCATTTGACTTCTGAAAAAATGGTAGAATATACCTTATTACAACAACTGCAAAAGGAACTATTAAAACAATTACCTGGTGTTAAAAAAGTAAATATTACTCCTTTTTTTCATCTAAAAGAATTTTCTGATGAAGAAATGATACGTCAGTATTGGAAACATATGGTTTACAAAATTTCTTCAGAAAGTCCTGTTTGTAAAGGTGTAATGAAAGAAGCATTTTGGGAACTACAGCAAAAAAAAATATTGATTCGTGTGAAAAATAATATGGCTTATTATATGTCCAAAAAGGGAATCGGTGAAAAAATGCAACGCTGTCTGGAACAGGAAATTGGTTTACAATACTCTGTTATGTTTAAAGATGTTCATCTTTCTCAAGAGGAAAAGGAAAGCATATCACAACGACAAATCATAAAAGAAAAGGAACTGATAGAACAAATCAGCGCAAGACAGGCAGAAATAGAGCAAACTCGTTCTTCACAGGAAATAGAAGCAGCTTCTGAAAATGTTTCAAAAGGAATTATTTATGGAAAGGAATTTAATGGTAATCGTTCCAAAATATATGACAGTAAAATAGAAGGAGAAAGAGTTATTATTGAAGGAAATGTTTTTAACATAGAAACAAGGGAAATTAAAGGAGAAAAATATATTGTTTCTTTTGATATTACAGATTTGACAGATTCCACAACAGTAAAATTTTTTGAGAAAAAAAATGTGTTTGACAAGGAATTAAAAGAACGTATGAAAAGTGGTACCTATGTACGAGTACAAGGAGATGTGCAATTTGACAAGTATGCAAAAGAAATTAATATTATGGCAAAAAATATTATGCTGGCAGTACCTCCTCCAAAAAGAAAAGATGATGCAGAACAAAAAAGGGTAGAATTGCATTTGCATACACAGATGAGTAGTATGGATGGTGTGACGAATGTCAAAACCTATATCAAACGCGCGATGGAATGGGGACATAAAGCCATTGCTATTACAGACCATGGTGTGGTACAAGCCTTTCCAGATGCTATGAATGCTGCAAAAGGTTCTGATTTAAAGGTAATCTATGGCGTAGAGGCATATTTAATTGATGACTTGGGGAATGTTGTAACTTGTCCAAGGGGACAAACATTAGATGATACTTTTGTTGTATTTGATATTGAAACAACAGGACTTTCTAAGGAAAATCACAAGATTACAGAAATTGGTGCAGTCAAAGTAGAAAACGGAAAAATCATAGACCATTTCAGTACCTTTGTAAATCCGCAGGTTAAGTTAAGTGAAGAAATTATAAAATTAACCAATATTACGGATGATATGTTAAAAGATGCTCCTTTCATTGAGGAAGTATTGCCAAAATTTTTGGAATTTTGCGGAAATAGTGTACTTGTAGCACATAATGCTAGTTTTGATGTCGGCTTTATCCGAAAAAATGCGGAAGCACTTTCTATGCTTCCTGTAGATAATACAGTGTTGGATACAGTGGAGTTGTCCAGAACATTGTTACCAGAATTAAAAAAGCATAAATTAGATGTGGTTGCGGAACATTTAGAGGTTTCTTTAAAGGGACATCATAGAGCTGTTAATGATGCAGAAGCAACTGCCGAAATTTTTATAAAATTGGTAGATAGACTTGCAGAAAAAGGAATTACAAATATCAATGAAATTAATGTGTTGGCAAGTAGAACTGTAAATTATAATAAATTAAAATATTATCATGCAATTATCCTAGTAAAAAATAGTGTGGGTTTAAGAAATTTATATGAACTAGTTTCTAAGTCACATATTAATTATTTTTATAGAAAACCACGGATTCCAAAAAGTGAATATCTAAAATTAAAAGAAGGTTTAATCATAGGAAGTGCTTGTGAAGCAGGAGAATTATACAGAGCATTACTTGATAATAAATCAAAGCAGGAAATTAATGAAATTGTAAACTTTTACGATTATTTGGAAATACAACCATTAGGAAATAATCAATTTATGGTTGCTTCCCCCAAAATTACAGCAGTCAACAGTATAGAAGATGTCAAAAATTTTAACCGGAAAATTATACAGTTGGGAGAAGAACATAATAAGCTAGTTGTAGCAACTTGTGACACACATTTTATTGACCCAGAAGATGCTGTTTACCGAAAAGTAATTATGACAGCAGAAGGATTTTCTGATGTGGAAAATCAGGCACCCTTATATTATAGAACAACAGAGGAAATGTTGTTAGAATTTCAATATTTGGGAGAACAGAAAGCAGAAGAAATTGTCATTACTAATACCAATAAAATTGCAGATATGATTGAAAAAATAAAACCGATTCCAGATGAAACCTTTCCTCCAAAAATTGATGGGGCAGAAGAAGAACTAAAAAAAATTACGATGGAAAAAGCGATTTCCATTTATGGTGACCCTTTACCAGAAATTGTGCAACAAAGATTAGACAAAGAGTTAAATTCTATTATTAAAAATGGTTTTTCTGTACTTTATATTATTGCACAAAAATTGGTTTGGAAATCTGTTGCAGATGGTTATTTAGTTGGTTCTCGTGGGTCTGTTGGGTCTTCTTTTGTGGCTAATATGGCAGGGATTACAGAAGTAAATTCTTTACCACCACATTATGTTTGCCCAAACTGTAAGTATTCTGATTTTGATTCTGATGTTGTCAAAGCAGCAGCCATGGAAGAAGGCAGCGGTTGTGATATGCCAGATAAAAAATGTCCTGTTTGTGGTACGCTGCTTAACAAAGAAGGACATGACATTCCCTTTGAAACTTTTTTAGGATTTGATGGAGATAAGGAACCAGATATTGACTTGAATTTTTCAGGAGAATATCAGCAGACTGCTCACGCTTATACAGAGGAATTATTTGGAAAAGGTCATGTTTTTAAGGCGGGAACGATTGGCACTTTGGCAGATAAAACCGCTTATGGGTTTGTAAAAAAATATTTTGACAAAAAAGAAATGATACCTCATAATGCAGAAATTAACCGTTTAGTGCAAGGTTGTACAGGAGTGAAAAGAACAACAGGACAACATCCCGGTGGTTTGATGATTGTACCAAGTGACCATGATATTTATGAGTTTTGTCCTATCCAAAGACCTGCAAATGATGTCAATTCTACCATTACCACAACCCATTTTGATTATCATTCTATTAGTGGACGACTTTTAAAATTAGATTTGCTTGGGCATGACGACCCTACTGTAATCCGTATGCTTTATGATTTAACAGGTGTGAATCCTCAAAGTGTTTCCTTGGGTGACAAAGATACGATGTCATTGTTTGAGTCACCTAAAGTGTTGGGTGTGACACCAGAACAGATTGGATGTGAAACAGGCACTTTAGGAATTCCAGAATTTGGTACGAAATTTGTAAGACAAATGTTATTGGATACGAAACCAAAAACATTTGCAGATTTGTTAAGAATATCAGGACTATCGCATGGAACAGATGTTTGGATTGGTAATGCACAAACTTTAATTGAAAATAAGGTGATTACCTTAAAAGAAACCATTTCCACCCGTGACAGTATTATGATTTATTTGATAAATAAAGGTGTAGAAAAGAAAAAATCTTTTAAAATTATGGAAAAGGTACGTAAGGGAAAAGGGTTAGATGAAAATGATATTGCAGATATGAAAGCAAATAATGTGCCAGATTGGTATATTGATTCTTGCCAAAAAATTAAATATATGTTTCCAAAAGCACATGCAGCAGCTTATGTTATGATGGCATTCCGTATTGCCTATTTTAAAGTAAATTATCCATTGGCTTATTATGCTTCTTATTTTAGCATTAGAGCATGTGACGACTTTGATTATGTTTCTATGTGTTTAGGAGAGGAAACAGCAAAAAAAGCAATTCATGATATCAACGAAAAAGGCATGGAAGCAACTACAAAAGAAAAAAATAAATTAACAGTATTAGAAATTGTTATAGAGTTTTATGCAAGAGGGTTTTACTTTTTGCCTATTGATTTATATAAATCTGATGCGAAAAAATTTATTATAGAAGGAAATGCTTTAATTCCGCCGTTTAACTCTTTGCAAGGCCTAGGAGATACTGCTGCACAGGGAATTGTAGAAGGTAGGGACAGTGGTGGAGAATTTAAAACGGTAGAAGAATTTAAGCAAAGAACTTCTGTGGGTAAGACTCTCATTGAGTTGCTAAAAGAAAATGGAGTTTTAAAAGGAATCCCTGAAACAAATCAACTTTCTTTGTTTTAGTGTTTTCTTATTAGAAGAAGTTTGGCAAAGAATGAATAATTTGTGGAACTAGAACAAATCTTTTAACTGAATAACAACAAAACATTATCAAAAGAATCCCTCTTTTGTTTTGTTCTTACAAGAGATAAGGTTTTTAGTCAAGCTTTTTTCAAAAGCTTGTGGGTGGTAGAGCAATTGCCCTACCGTTTGAAATACAGAAATTACTACTATAGATACCAGTTATGAAGTGGATAAAATTAGAATAAAAATTGAACTTTGTTAATATACAAAGTACATCAAAGCCCCAATTTATTGACCAATCGGTGGGATAGGTGGGGCTTTTTTTATAAACATTATCCTTGACTTTGAATAAGAAAATTTTAATGTTATGTTTGTACTTTTTTTATAATTTCGTGCATTGAAATAGGAGTATAATTTATCCGTTCTACAGATACGCAATAATGTTGATTGCTATAAGTATGGAAAATTGGAGAATTGTGAACATGTCCAAAAATATTTGCATAGGGCATATTTTGATTAACATACATTGGTTTATGGGATAATATCCAAAACTCATTTAATATGATTGGTGTGTCATATACTTCTGTAAAACCAGCATCACGATAGTATTGATTATCATAGTTATCATGATTTCCTTTTAAAAGATATTTTTTACCATTTAATTGATTTAATATAAAAGATTCGTTTTTATCAGCACCAAAGTCACCAAGAACATAAACCATATCATTCTTTTTTACAGTACAATTCCAGCGATAAATTAGTTCCTGATTCATTTCTTCTATACTTTTGAATGGTCTATTTTCATATCTCATAATATTTTTATCTGAAAAATGAGTATCTGCAATAAAATAAATAGGAATCATTTTTATCACCTTATAAATATTCTTCATTATTTACATCTAATGCTTCCAACAATGAAATTTCTGGATTTTTTTCTAAAAAAGTATTCATGGTATAGTTATTTGCAAATAAGAATAAAGGTCTTTCAAATCTGTCATATACAAGGGTAGAACGAGAAGAAACATAATTTTTGAAATCAACTTCTTTTTCAGCAGAAGCCCATCTTGCGACACTATAGTCTAATTCTTCCATACGCACCTCAGAGTTATACTCATTTTTTAAACGGTATTCAAACACCTCAAATTGTAATTCTCCAACAGCACCTAGTATAATATCATTGTATTCATTATGGTAAACTTGAATCGCACCTTCTTGCGCAAGTTGTGTAACACCTTTTTGAAATTGTTTTGCTTTTAAAGAATTGATAGGGTGTACTCTTTTAAAAAATTCTGGCGGAAAGGTAGGAAGCGGTTCAAAAAATAGTTTTTCTTTACTTGTGGTTAAGGTATCGCCAATTTGATAATTGCCTGTGTCGTAAATGCCGATAACATCACCAGCGTATGCAGTTTCTACTGTTTCCCTTTCATTTGCCATCAGTTGAGTTGACTGACTTAATTTAAACTGTTTTCCAGTGCGAGAAAGTGTAACATTCATGCCTCTTTCAAAGATACCCGAGCAAATGCGCAAAAAAGCAAGTCTATCTCTATGTGCAGGGTTCATATTTGCTTGTATTTTAAAAATAAATCCGCTAAAAAAGTCATCCGTTGGCTGTACTTCTCCTGTGACTGTTTTTCTGGCACCAGGTGCAGGTGACCAGTCCAAAAAGTGATTTAAAAAAGGGATAATTCCAAAGTCAACTAAAGCAGAGCCAAAAAAAACAGGGGAAAGTTCACCCGCCTTAATTGCTTGTAAGTCAAAAGCATTTCCTGCACCATCCAATAACTCAATTTCGCTACGCAAAATATCAATGTTTGCTTCACTAATAATACCATCTAATTTATCACCATAAACACCATTTGCTCCTAAATCAATGACATCATTTTTTCGATAAACATAGACTTTGTTTTCGAGTCTGTCATAGATACCTTCAAAAGTTAAACCATTGCCAATTGGCCATGTAACAGCAGTAGAAGGTAAGCCAAGGGCATCCTCTAAATCTGCCATACAATCAAGTGGGTCTTTGGACTGACGGTCTAATTTGTTAATAAAGGTAAAAATAGGAATTTGACGCATACTACAAACCTTAAATAATTTTTTTGTTTGCGCTTCCACACCTTTTGCAGCGTCAATAACCATAACGGCACTGTCAACAGAAGTTAAAATACGATAAGTATCTTCTCCGAAGTCGTTGTGTCCGGGTGTATCCATAATAGAAACAATTTTGTCACGATATTCAAATTGCATGACGGAAGAAGTGACAGAAATACCTCTTTGTTTTTCAATTTCCATCCAGTCGGATTTGGCAAATTTTTGATTTCTCCTTGCTTTGACAGTACCTGCTTCGCGGATAGCACCACCATGAAGTAATAACTTTTCTGTTAAAGTTGTTTTTCCAGCATCCGGGTGAGAAATAACACCGAAAATACGTCTTTTTTGTATTGTTTCTTGATTTACCATAATAAATTTCCTTTCTTTTTTTATTTACGCTTTCTGGAAAGAAAGCTTAGCAAAGAACTTTAATGCGAAACTAACGTTTCGCTAAAAAGATTGATTTTATAAGGAAAAATGTTAGTTTTTCCAATAAGATTTTTTGTCCAACTTTTTTTTAAAAAGTTGGGGGGTGAAGCCCACAAAAAAAAGACTTTATTGACAGAGTGTTTTCCGTTTGTAAGTGTGTTTTTGAAAGACTTTGGGGAAACTTTTCATAAATGAAAAAAGTTTCCCCAAATATTTCTGACTTTCGTCAAATCCATAAATAAATTATACTTTTTAATTATTCCATATTTGGCATCATATCCATAATGTTGATGATTGTGCCAGAAGGTTCTGAAAGTGCAGTCTGGTCTGTAGGTTCCATTGTCATGCCACAATTAAATATCATTGTCAACATATCTGGGATATTCAAATTAAATACTACAGTAGAATCTGTATTGTTTTGAGATGCTGTTGCAGTGATATAATTTGTACCAGACATACCAACAGAAATATCCATATTATAGCCTGTGATTGCTTCATTAGAACCCAAAAGTTTTAATGTGAAATTCATATCTGTGCCATCTTCACTAAAATTAAACTGAGAAACATAGCCGTCTGCTTGCTGTTGGAAAGCGTTGTCACCAAAAAGGTTAATAAAAGCAGCAACAGATTGCTGAAAAGCGTCATAATCATTTACACTAGTCAATGGAATGGTTTGTAAAGTATCTTTTAGATAAGACTCAAAATCAAAACTGTTTCCTTTAATGGTTTCCATTAATTCAGAAAAATTAATGTCCATTCCCATAGAAGAATACATTTCATTTAAGTCTATGTAATACCATGCTTCTCCGTCCATACCAGTAAGGGCAAACATTGGAGATTGAAAATAAACTTTTCCAGTAGATATATCTGTAATATAGTTTACTTGAACATTTTCTAATGCGCTCACAATACTATTTGCAAGTTTTGATGTTTCTTCATCAGGTGATTGTGTCGCAATGTAATTTTTTAATCCATCTGTATTTAATTGCATTGCTAATGCCATATTTACTTTGTCTTGTTCGGAAATACCTTCCATTGTACCAGAACCTGTAATTGGCATTAATTCCCTTGTGGTTTCATCATAAGGCATATTTAATTCAAAGGAAAAAGAACCCTTAAAAACATAAGGCTGTTGTGCAAAGGTATTGCAGTATTGTATATAACGGTTCATAATAGAAAAAGAACCTGCATCTGCTAACATTTTGTCAGTGTCAATCAAGAGAGCTGTTTTTTGTTCATCGTCCCAACCGACAGGATAGTCAAATGTTTCACCTAAAAAACGAATTGGTACATAAGTATTTCCAGAAGAAATGACCATAGAAGTTTCGATAGTTTCCTCTGTACCATTTTTGTTTACTGTTACTGTTGTTTCTCCGGGATGAAATTTTAATGTAGTGTCACCTCGTGTTGCTGTGGTTAAATGTTCTGCATCATCATAGGAGATTTCAGCACCCATTTTTTCTAAAGTATCGCGGAATGGAACAAAAACACGGTTTTGACGATTGATAGGTTGCAAATTGTCAAAAACAATGGTTTCTCCGTTGATTTGTAAATGGGTGTTGCTTTCTTCTGCCCATGTAGTAACAGAAATACCTGCTGTCATTGTCAAAGCAGTCAATGCAGCAGCAAATTTTTTAAAAATTTGTTTCACTTCATACTACCTCCCTTTGTCATTATATTGGTTACAACAATAGTATAGCACGATAAAAGGAGAAAAACAATGCTTTCTTAAAAGAAAGCCCAGTCTGTCAATAAAGTCTTTTTTTGTGGGTTTCACCTACACCCACCAACTTTTTTTAAAAAAGTTGGACAAAAAACTTTTATGGAAAAACTAGCGTTTTTCCTTATAAAATCAATCTTTTTAGCGAAACGTTAGTTTCTCATTAAAGTTCTTTGGTTCTTTCTTTCAAGAAAGAATGAGGAGTTTAAGGGCTAGCCCTCAAGGTTTTTTGACAAGCTGCAATGCTTTCTTTTAAGAAAGCATTCATCTATCAGTAAAGTCAATTCTTTTTCAAGAAAACATATTTCTACTAAAAGTTCTTTATTCTTCCTTTAAAATACCATTTCTGTCTACAAGACGAGTAAGTGCAGAAAAAATACTATCATATAAAAAATCATAACCTTTTTTACTTAAATGAATCCCATCATACTGAAAAAAAGAAGTAAATTCTTCATTGGATTCATTTTTTAAAACAGAAAAGAAATCTATTAAAGGACAATGATACTGTTCTGCCACTTTTTTTAAAATAGCACAATAAATTTCTATTCTGTCGTTAGTTGTAAAAGGGAAAAAATCTGTATCTACAACAGGTGGTGGTGTTATCAAAACAACAATCGGGTGACAATGGTGCAATCCTGTATGATTGTTATGATTTTGAATTTGTTCTATGATAGAACAAAGATTTTTTTCATATTCATATGGTGTACGATATTGGTCTTCCATTAAACAACTATCATTTGAGCCAAACATTATAAAAACGATGTTAGGGTGATACTGGAGGACATCTTTTTGCAAACGAGTTAATGCTTCTCTTGTAGTATCACCATTGACACCACTGTTTTGAATTTTCCAGTTAACAGAAGGGTAGCATTGAGGTAAAAAAGATTCCAAGCGCTTTGGATAAGTTACTTTGCTGGTAACACCATAACCAAAAGTGATGCTGTCACCAAAAGCAATAATGGTTGTTTGTATCATAAGTCTTGTCCTCCCATAATTAATGTTTTATTTTTTAGTTAGAGTTTTTTGTTTAGTAATTCAAAAAAATTAGGAAAAGAAATGGTAACACATTCTGCACCTGTAATTTCTGTTTGTCCGGAGGCACACATTCCTGCAATTGCCATTGCCATAGCAATTCGATGGTCTTGATAACTTTCTACTGTGCAGCCTTTTAAAGGTGTTCCTCCTTGTATTATCATACCATCATCTGTTTCTGCAATATTTGCACCGAATTTTTTTAATTCTGTAATTATTGTTTTAATGCGGTTAGATTCTTTAACTTTTAATTCTTGTGCATCTTTGATAATGGTAGTTCCTTGTGCAAAACAAGCAGCAACTGCAAGGACTGGAATTTCGTCAATTAAGCGAGGAATTTCTGCACCTCCAATCGTTGTACCATGCAGTTGGGAAGAAGTTACAATAATATCTCCTGTTTTTTCTCCATTGATAATTGTTTCATTTTCTATGTGAATATGGGCACCCATAGCAATCAGTGCATCAATAATTCCTGTCCTTGTTTGGTTGATACCTACATTTTTTAATACAATTTCGCTGTTTTCGCAAATACAACCTAAAACAATAAAATAAGCTGCAGAAGAAATATCAGCTGGAACAACAATTTTATGAGCATAAAGTTCTGATACAGGTTTACAATGAATTTCATTTCCAATTTTTTGAATGTCTGCACCCATATAACGAAGCATAATTTCTGTATGGTCACGAGTAGGCTCTGGTTCTATGACAATGGTTTCTCCTTTTGCAAAAAGCCCTGCTAATAAAATAGCACTTTTAACTTGTGCGCTTGCCATTGGTAGAGCATAGGTAATTCCTTTTAATGCATTTCCTTCTATGGTAAAAGGAGCAAATAATTTGTCAGAATTGCTTTTTAGAACAGCACCCATTTGACGTAATGGAACAGCAATCCGTTCCATAGGACGCTTTTGAATGGAAGCATCTCCTGTTAAATGACTAAAAAAAGGTTGTGCAGATAGAATACCACTGATTAAACGTAAGGTTGTACCACTGTTTCCAACATCTAATATTTCCGTAGGAGCAGTCAGACCATGTAATCCTTTTCCATATACAATGATTTTATCTTTTTGTTGTTCTATGAGGATTCCTAATTTTTGAAAACAGGAAATGGTAGAAAGACAGTCCTCTCCCATAAGAAAGCCTTCAATCTCTGTTGTTCCTTTTGCAAGAGCACCTATCATAATACTTCTGTGGGAAATAGATTTGTCACCAGGTACTGTAATGGTGGCGTGAATCTTTTTTTTGGGGGTTATTTTCATTATTTATCAATCCTTTACGAAAACATCATAATTTAAGTCTTGAAGTAAAGTAATACTTTTTTGTCTGTCTTCTTCGGTATCAAAAGCAAAGTATAATGCACCTTGTTCCTGTTCCCTATTGTTTACAATGCTCATATTTTTGATATTAATGCCATGACTGGAAAAAAGTACCGCAATAATGGCAATACTACCAGGACGGTCAAGTACATCCACCGTAATTTCATAACGTTTTACAAAACTTTTTGGTGTAATGGAATGGAAAGAATCTCTGTAAATTCTTGCTGTATCGAAATAATCATGGACATAGCCATATTGTTCTTCTGATAGTTTTTGACGAATCGCTTGAATGACAGACTCAAAAGAAGAAAGTACTTTTAATATTTGTTCTTTATTTTCCATACAAATTCCTTGCCACATATCAGGACTAGAGGACGCAATTCGAGTAATATCTTTAAAGCCACCTGCTGCTAGTAAATGCATATATTGTTCCGGTGTATCCAAATTTTTGACATTGTGTACCAAAGCAGAAGCAATAATATGTGGCACATGACTAATAGATGCTACAATGTAATCATGTTCCTGTGGGGAAAGGGTCACTGTAATAGCACCAATAGAGCGTAAAAAATCTGAAAAAGCCATAGTTATTTCTTTTGGAACACTGTCATCTGGTGTCAAAATATAATAAGCATTTTCAAAAAGATGCTCTTTGGAGGCATGATACCGAAAACGTTCTGAGCCAGTCATAGGATGTCCACCAATATACATAAATTTAGTAGAATAAGGTTTCATTTTTTGATATAACTCCCATTTTGTACTACCCACATCAGAAAGAATACAATGTCTTGTCACAAAAGGAAGTAATTTTTCTGTATATTCCATAATATTTTGTACAGGAGTACAAATAAAAATAATATCACAATTTTGAAAAATATCTGTTATTTCTGTTGCATATTCATTAATTATCCCTTGCTGTTTTGCTTCTAATAAAACATCTTCATGACGATTAAATGCTACAATGGTTTTGACAGAAGTTCTATTTCGAAATGCTTTTGCAAGAGAACCACCAATTAATCCAAGCCCTACAATGCCTATTTTAGAAAACATAATCAAAACTTCCTTCCTGCTAGTTGGATGTATGGTTTTAATTCTTCACAAAGTGCTTTAAAATCTTCTGGATTTAAAGATTGTGAGCCATCAGACATAGCAGCAGCAGGATTTGGATGTACTTCAATTTCCAGACCATCTGCACCAACAGCAACAGCAGCACGACTTAACGGTGCAATGTAGTCGCGAACACCAGAAGCATGGCTTGGGTCAACAAGGATAGGTAAATGGGTTTTGCTTCTTAATACAGGGATTGCACTAATATCAAGAGTATTTCTGGTACTAGTTTCATAGGTACGGATACCTCTTTCACAAAGGATTACTTTTTCATTTCCTTCACTCATAATATATTCCGCAGCATTCAACCATTCATCTATCGTTGCAGAAAGCCCTCTTTTTAATAAAATAGGCAAGTTTGATTTTCCTACTTCTTTTAATAATTCAAAATTTTGCATATTTCTAGCACCAATTTGCATAATATCCACATAGTTTACAGCCGTTTCTGCTGCTTTACAGCTTGTTACTTCTGTAATGACAGCCATACCAGTTTTTTCTCTAATCTCTGCCATATAACGAAGCCCTTCTTCTTCTAAGCCCTGAAAGGAATAAGGAGAAGTACGAGGCTTATATGCGCCACCTCTTAAAATTTGCGCACCTGCATTTTTTGCAGCAACAGCAGATGCCATCAGTTGGTCATAGCTTTCAATAGCACAAGGTCCAGCCATAATCACAAAGTTGTTTCCACCAATTTTAACTCCATTAACATCAATAATGGTAGGTTCTGGATGAAATTTAATATTAGCAACTTTATAAGACTCACTGATGGGAACAAGTTTTTCAACACCCGGCATCAGTTGAGGATTTTCTGCCAAAAATTTAGATTTGTCCCCTACAACACCAATAATAGTAATAGATGCACCTCTGGAAAGGTGGGCATCTAAGCCTAAACTATATAGTTTTTGGATAATAGATTGTATATTTTCTTCTGTTGCAGAATGTTTCATAACAACTATCATATTTTTTCCTCCTTTAAAATAAAAGATTGAGGGGAAACAAAAAGCTTCCCCAAATCTTAAAAATGATATGTCTATTTTACTATTGGAAATAATAGCTGTCAATCATAGGATAATTTCTTTCTTCCTTAGCATTGGTAATATCTAAAGCATTTTGTTTGTAAGAACGGCTAATAAAAGCCTTTTTATCAGTATTATAAAAGCTAACAATCCAGTGTTTTGACTCTCTATCAATTCTGGTAACATTGTTAGGATTAATAATATAGGAGCGATGAGATTGTATTAAGGTATTTTCTGGTATTTTTTCTAAAATATCGTGAAATGAAATAGGAATTTCTGTGATTTGATTATCTTTTGTACAGATAGAAACTTTTTTATTTCTAGCTTCTATAAAGAGAATATTGTCTATTTTAATACGATAGAAACAGGAAGGAATGTCTAAAACAAGTGTTTCTCTAAGACTTTCTTTATATATACCATAGTAAAATCGGACATACTCCGTTAGGTTTGAAATTGTTTGTTGGTTTAAAGGAAGTAAAGCAGGCTGAAAAGGTTTTAATTGTAAAAATGCATCAACTAAGTATTTTTTATGTTTTGAAAAAAGTATCATGGGATAGTTGGAATATCTACCATTTTGTAATGTTTTGATTAATTGCATAATGCGTTCAGGATTTTTGTCCAAGGAGAATATAAATAAATGAACTTCTTTTGTAGGTTGTATGATATTTTCAAACTTTAAATTTGCATCTGAAAATTCATAAAAAAGAGTTTTCATATTATGCTTTTCCTCTAGTAAAAAAAAGCGAGAAATTGCTGGAGTATTTTTTTCGAAAAAGCATTGTACTATAGTAAAAGAATAAATAAAAATCGCCTCCCACACATAAAACTATAAAAATTATATTTGTAAAATATCACACCTTCCTATAAAGTATTTGCATTTTGTGAATGTATTTTTGCCGCATTATTAGAAAATAAATTTGCTTTCATCCCTTTATAATTCATATGTTTGCTTATTTATCGCTTCCAAATAAAATTGCTTTAAATATTATTAGAGAGATTTTAACATACTTTATCGTGACTGTACAGTAAAATTTTAAAAAAATGTCATATATAAATGGTGGATAAGCATAAATATAGTAATATCCGTTCTATAGAATTATTTTTTGATAGAAAAAAAGGAAGAATCTAGGAAAGAAGTGAGTGAAGAAAGATGATAACAAAAAGCTCCTTTTTACAAAATTTTGGTGGAAATTTACAACAAATCATTGCATTGTTAGAGGAAAATTTTTTAAAAGAAATAGAAGAAATTCGAATTAGAATTAATAAACCACTTTTGTTGTCCTGTAAAAAGAAGGAATATTTTATCAAAAGAGATGGAAAAATTGCGCAAAAAATAGAAGAAGCTTATCTTCCAAGTAGTGAAGACATAAGACATACTCTTGAAAAAGCAAGCAGATATTCAATGTATGCCTTTTCAGAAGAAATAAAAAATGGTTTTTTGACAATAGAGGGAGGGCATAGGATTGGAGTTGTAGGAAAGGTGGTTACTGAAAATGGCGTTATCAAAAGCATTCAAAATATTAGTGCGTTAAACATTAGAATATCGCATGAAATAAAAGGTTGTGCTAATTTTGTACTACAATATGCAGTAAAAAATGGAATATTTTATCATACACTTTTGGTTTCTCCGCCGGCATGTGGAAAGACAACACTATTGAGAGATATGGTAAGACAACTTAGTAATGGCAAAAAAGGGCTTTTTTTAGGACAAACTGTAGGTGTAGTAGATGAGAGAGGTGAAATTGCAGGCTGTTATCAGGGGATTGCACAAAACGATATAGGAATTAGAACAGACGTTTTAGATTGCTGTCCAAAAGCAGAGGGAATGTTGATACTTGTTAGAAGTATGTCCCCACGTATTGTTGCAGTAGATGAGATTGGGAAAAAAGAAGATTTTGTTGCGATAGAAAGCATTGTTAATGCAGGAATACAACTACTTTGTACGGTACATGGCAATGATTTAGAAGAAGTCAAAAAAAGAAAGATATTAGGAGAAATGATAACAAGTGGCATTTTTCATACGATTATTGTTTTATCTGACAGACAGAAAATAGGAGAGATAGCATGTATTTATAATCAGAATTTAAAAATGGTTTATGGGGGGTGATAGTTTTGAAAATGTTAGGTGCTTTTATCGTGATGTTGAGTTGTAGCATTACAGGAATTTGTTTTGGAAAAAAAATTGTTTATCGGATAGAAGAATTAGAGCAAATACAAAGGGCAATGACAACATTAAAAAATCAAATTGATTTTTTGGCAACACCCTTACCAGAAGCATTACAAAAAATTGGCTCAAAGCAAAAGAATATTCTAAGTAGTTTGTTTTTGGAAACAGCACAAGAAATGGAAAAAAGAGAAGGGGAAAAGGGAGAAGAAATATGGAGAAAATCTGTTTTGACATGGGAGCAAAAGACATATTTAGAAAGACAAGATATTGATGCTCTCCTTAGTTTTGGAACCTCTATAGGATATTTGGATAGAGCACAGCAAAAGGCAAGTATAGAATTACTTTTACAGTACATAGAAACTACTTTGTCGGAACTACAGCAAAAGAAAAAACAGCAGCAGAAATTATATCCTAGTATGGGAATTTTGGGCGGAATGTTGATTGTAGTAATGCTATTGTAACTTCCATTTTTCAAAAAACTTTGTATACTTCAGTTGCTAGACGAACATTCAGTGAATGTTCAGCAAAAAAGGAGGGATTGCATGGATATTCATATTGTGTTTCAGATTGCAGCAGTTGGCATTTTAGTAGCTGTGTTAAATCAGGTGCTTGTAAGAGCAGGCAGAGAGGAACAAGCTATGATGACAACATTAGCAGGGCTAGTTGTAGTATTATTTTGGGTCATACAATATATCAGCACATTGTTTGAAACAGTACAAACCTTGTTTCAAATTTAAAAGAGGTGATAGTGATGAATATGGCACAAATTGTAGCAGTAGGGTTGGTGGGAACAATTTTATGCCTAATGATAAAAGAACAAAGACCAGAAATAAGTCTTTTGATAGCAGTGACAACAGGCGTTTTAATTTTTGTATCCCTTTGTAGTAGGTTGGGAATATTGCTTTCTTTATTAGAAGAAACAGCAGAAAAAGCAGGAGTCAGTCAAGGTTATTTTGTAATTGTATTGAAGGTAACAGGAATTGCTTATTTAGCACAGTTCGGTATGCAGTTATGCAATGATGCAGGGCAAACAAGTATTGCTGGAAAAATTGAACTTGCTGGAAAAGTTATGATGATGGTTGTTTCTGCTCCTGTACTACTATCTTTGCTGGATGTGGTTATGGGTTTGATGTAAGGAGGAAAACAAATGAAAAAAGTAATAGTATTATGTTTTCTCTTTTTATGTTTTTTTTCAGTTGTGGTAAAAGCAGAGGAGCAACAAGAAATGATAACGGAACAAATTGAAAAATTACCTTTGTATGATGTAGATAGACAGATAAAAGAAATTTGGAAAAAAGGGGACTTGCCTTCTTTTCGGGAGTGTATACAACAGTCCATAGAGAAAGGGAATTTTATTGATATTAAAGCGTTATTTTCTTGGATACTAAAAAAAATGGCAGGAGAAATGACAACACAAATTTCTATGATAAAAAAAATATTTTTTGTGGTATTGCTAAGTGCAATATTAAAAAATATCAATTCTTCTTTTCAAGGAAAATCAGTAGGAGAGTTGGGTTTTTATGTTTGTTATATGGTGTTAGTTGTCGTGATGACAGCAACTTTTTATAGACAAGCAGATATGGTTGGCAAAACAATAAAAGATGTTGAAACATTTTTTAAGGCAATGATGCCTGTTTTTATGACACTATCTATTGCCTCCGGAAGTTATGAAACCGTAACAGCATCCGTAACCATGACAGGGGCAGGAATATTAACAAATATTGTTTGTAACATTGTTTTACCAGCAATTATTATGATGGTTTCGCTTGAAATGATTAACAATATATCAGAAAAGCCAATGTTAAGCCATTTTACAAAACTATTTCAAGAAGGTATTGCTTGGGGAATGAAGGGAATTGCTTTTTTGTTTATGGCATTACTTTCCATACAAAAATTAGGTGGAAATATAGTAAATCAAGGGTTAGGAAAGACAGCAAAAGCAGTTGTAACAGCTGTTCCAGTTGTGGGGGATGTCATGGGGGGAGCAGTAGATACCGCAGCAGCATTGACAGGAATGATAAGAGGGGGAACATTATTAACAACCGTTATTTTTTTAGTCTTACTATGTGCAGTACCATTTATCCGCTTGGCAATTATGATATTACTATATAAGGTGACAGCAGCATTAGCAGAACCGATTTGTGAAACCCGACTTGTAAAATGCATCAGTAGTGCAGGGGATTTTTCAGCATTATTACTTGGAGCATTATTTTTGGCAGAATGTATGTTTTTATTTTCCAGTATATTGCTGTTAACATTTTTTTAAGAAAGAGGGGCTCAATAGGAATGTTAGAAGCTTTTTCCGCATATATAAAAAACATAGCAGTATTTACATTATTTGCGGCATTTGCAGAATTGATTATGCCAGAAAATAATTTTAAAAAGTATCTACATTTTGTACTTGGATTGCTTTTGTTAACAGCTATTTTAGAACCAATGTTTTCTTTGCTGGGAACAGATTTAGAGCAGAAAATGATACAAAAAACCTTATCTGTTTGGGCAGAAGAAGATGTACAAAAGCAGTGGGGAGAAGAAATGATACTGGATATTTATAAAAAAGAGTTAGAACAGAAATGGACAAAGGAATTGCAGGATAAATTTTATACAGATGCTGTGGTAAGGGTGGAGATAGAAAAAGGAAAATTTTTGATTACCATTACAGATGTCTGTGAAAAAGGGGAGGAGATGAAACAATACATGAAAAAAAATTATGATATTGGGGAGATTTTGGTGGAAAGCAGTTAAGAGGTGAAGATACTTTGGATAAAAAAAATTGGGCAAAAGAGTTATTCCGTCCAGAAAATAAAAAGGCACGTATCAACTTGTTTACTGCATTTTTAGTGGGCGTTTTACTTCTTTTGATGAGCCATATTTTTATAGAGCCTACACAACAGCAACAGCCAGAAAAACAGATAGAACAAAGGAATAATAATATAGAAGAAAGTAGTATAGAGAGAGAATTAGAAAAAAGGTTAGAATCTGTTTTTTCTAATATGGAAGGGGTAGGACAAGTAAAAGTTATGGTAACAGTAAAAAATACAAAAGCATCTGTCTTGGCAAAAGAGGAAAGAAAAGAATATTCTCTTTCTGAAGAAGGCGAAAAAAAAACACAAGCACAAAAAGAGGAACATACAGTTGTAATGTCTGAAGATAATAGAGGAGTTAGAACACCATATATTGTACAGGAAACAATGCCAGAGATAGAAGGAATTGTGATTGTTGCACAAGGGGGAGACGATGCACGAATTGCACAAATGTTGTCAGAGGCATCCCAAGCCCTTTTTAATGTACCTGCCCATAAAGTGGCAGTATTAAAAATGAAATGAGGAGGAATAAAAAGATGTTTGTAGTAAAAAGAAATCAAGTAATTGTAACAGCGTTAGCGGTTATGGTAGCAGTAGCTGGGTATTTGAATTTTACAGAGAGTAGAGCAAGTGAAGGAACGAAAACAGCAATGTCATTAAATGAAGAAGGGGATGCAATGGCATTGTTAGACGATTTTGCTGTGCTACCAGATACTGACCCTTCTGAAATGGCAGAGGGAAAGGAAGCAAGTATGGAAGATTTAGACCCAATTACGGCAGAGGTTAATATAGCAGAAGCTTCCACAACGACGGGAGACGGAGCAGCAGTTTTTGTAAATGCAGATGAAAATGTAGGAACATCAACTTTTTTTGCAGAAGCAAAATTGGATAGGGAACAAGCAAGAGCAAAGCAAAAAGATATGTTAACAGAGATGATGAATAATGAAAGTGTAGATGGAGAACAGAAAGCTGCTTGTGCAGATAATATGTTAGAATTACAGCAGAGAATTGAAAAGGAAACTGCTGCAGAAGCTATGATTGAATCCAAAGGGTTTAAAGAGGCTTATGTGCGTATTGATGATGAAACAGTAGATGTTGTAGTAGATAAAGAAGAATTGACAGAAGCAGAAGTGGCACAAATTGAGGATATTGTGAAAAGAAAAACTGGTTTTGATACAGATAAAATTAGAATCAGTCCATTGAAAAAAACAAAATAATACATAATTAAGAGATTTTAAAAAAACGGATTAGTAGAAAAAGCTATCCGTTTTTTTATCAATTTGTATGAAATAAAAAAGAAAAAATAAGAAATAGAACATATGCACTGTTATATTATAACAGAATTGACAATGAAATCCTTGGTTTTTATTAGCATTTTGACAAAAAAATAAAAAAGGAATAAATATAGTACAGTTTTTATGCTGCAAAAAAACAAGAAATCTAGTTTATTAAATGAATAATTTGTGGTATACTAAAAAAGCAAAAGGCATAGCAAAATATGCCAGTACAGTTTTTTTAAAGAGGAGGAATTTAAAAATGGTAAAAGTAGGTATTAATGGTTTTGGACGTATTGGTAGACTTGTGTTCCGTGCTTCTTTGGACAGAACAGATTTACAAGTTGTTGCAGTAAATGACCCATTTATTGATTTAGATTATATGGTGTACATGCTGAAATATGATTCTGCTCATGGTCGTTTTACAGGTCAAGTAGAAATCAAAGGCGACAAATTGGTTGTAAATGGCAAAGAAGTAACTGTATTCAACTGCATGGACCCTAAAGAAATTCCTTGGTCAACAGCTGGTGCTGAATATGTTGTAGAATCTACTGGCGTATTCACAACAACAGATAAAGCTTCCGCTCACTTTGCAGGTGGTGCTAAAAAAGTTGTTATTTCCGCTCCTTCTGCTGATGCTCCTATGTTTGTAATGGGTGTAAACAACGATAAATATACAAAAGATATGAAAGTTGTTTCCAATGCTTCCTGTACAACAAACTGCCTTGCTCCTTTAACCAAAGTTATTAATGACAAATTTGGTGTAGTAGAAGGTCTTATGACAACGGTTCACTCTACAACAGCAACTCAAAAAACAGTTGATGGTCCATCTAAAAAAGACTGGAGAGGTGGACGTGCTGCTTCTGCAAACATTATTCCATCTTCTACAGGTGCTGCAAAAGCAGTTGGTAAAGTTATCCCTGAATTAAATGGTAAATTGACAGGTATGTCTTTCCGTGTTCCTACCATCGACGTTTCTGTTGTTGACTTGACATGCCGTTTAGAAAAACCAGCAACTTATGAAGAAATCAAAGCTGCAATTAAAGAAGCTGCAAATGGTCCAATGAAAGGTATTTTGGATTACACAGAAGATGATGTAGTGTCTAGCGATTTCTTGGGCGACCCTCATACATCTATCTTTGATGCAAAAGCTGGTATTGCATTAAATGACAATTTTGTAAAATTAGTTTCCTGGTATGACAATGAATGGGGCTATAGCAACAAAGTTGTTGATTTAATTCAACATATGGCTAAAGTAGATGCTCAATAATTAAAATAATAAAAAGAACCTTATCTTTTTAAGATATGGTTCTTTTTTTATATCTGAATATAAACTTATCACATTTCTAAGCTCTTTTTATTTTGGCGGTTTTGTTTTTACAGTAGCAATAGTCCAATATCCTTTTAGTTTTTTTACAAAAACGTTAATATCTGGTAAATCTTCTTTTTCTAAATCTGGTAATTTTTCATATTCTCTTTTTGCCAGTGCCTGCCAAAGGGCATATTGTTTTTTATAAGTTTCAGCAGAGGGAGGATTTTTTTGACACCACTGATTCATTTTTTTATTATAATATTGTTGCAAGCTTCTATATTTTTTATAATAAATATCTTTCTTTTTTTCCTTTTTAAAATTTTTTTCTACACAGTTTTGAGAACAGAAAAGGGCATCAATTCTTTTACTAGTAAAACAGGTTTGACATTGTGGACATATTTTTAAAGGTGGTAAAACAGAACATTCTACAAATTTTTGATATTCAATTAATTCTACTACAAGTGCTTCTTGTAAGGTATAGACGTCATATACTTGTATAAAACCCACAGATGGCTCATATTCATAATGGATGTGAAAGGATAGTTTTTTCTTTTTTTGATTTAATTCTTTTAAAATAGGTAGTCCTCTGAAAGAAGTAGGGGGATTTTTTTGTAAATGTAAATTTTGAGAGAGTACCTTAACTGTTTCAAATAATAAAAAATGTAACTGTTGGATTTGTTCTTCCGTTGTCTGAAAAAATTCTTTTGTAAAGGGCAATTCTTTTTTATTTACAAAATGTAGTATAGTATCTCCTAGATTTGTAGAGTAAATACGTGGTAAAAAAATTTTTTCTTGATAGGAGATAATAGGCATTTGAAGATTGTTTTGATAAATAGAAACTAACATAGTCATTCACCTCATTTCTTTTTTTGTTATTATAGTATGATATAAGGAAATAAGCAATAATAATATTACAATAAATGTCATTTTTATAAATTGTAGAAAATAGTTTTCACTTCCAACAACAAAACAAACACAAAAAATAAAAAAAGTGCTCCATTCATCTAAAACAGAAGCACTTTCCTATTACTTTATCCTCTCACTAAAAACTGATAACTTGTTTTATGCAAATAAGTTTCACCAATCTTCAAAATTGGTTGCTTAAATTCTTTTACATTAATAGCATTTGGAAAATATTGTGTTTCCAAACAAAAACTAGAACGATGTGATAAAACAACATTATTTTTTCCTACATCAGAATTATCCAAAAAATTAGCAGTATAAAATTGAACACCAGGTAATGTAGTTGTCACATCCATTTGAATCCCTGTAGATTCTACATAAACGGAAGCAGCAAGAGGAGAATTATTTAAAACCCAATTATGGTCATAACCTTTCCCAAAACGAATTGCTTCATAATCACTATTAATATTTTTTCCAATAGAGGTTGGTACTGTAAAATCCATAGGAGTACCAGCAACTGCTACAATTTCACCGTGTGGAATAGACTCTGCATCTGCTTTTGTAAAACCATCTGCATAGAGTGTTAGAACATGGTCAAGAATATTTCCACTGTCATAACCACCTAGATTAAAATAAGCATGATTGGTAAGTGCACAAACAGTATCCTTGTCAGTGGTTGCTTGATGAACTATAGTTAATTTATTATTCTCAAAAGTGTATGTAACGGAAACAGTCAGTGTACCCGGATAACCTTCTTCTCCATCAGGACTAATATAACGAAAAGTAACAGAATTGTCTTGTAATTCTGTTTCCCAAACTTTTTTATCAAAACCAACTTTTCCACCATGTAAATGATTTTTACCATCATTTGCATAAAGGGAATAAGTTTTACCATTGAGTGTAAAAGCAGAATTTCCAATACGATTACAGACACGTCCAATGGTCGCACCAAGATATGCAGTTTTTGTTTCGTAACCTTCTACGTTGTCATATCCTAAAGAAACATCTCGTAATACACCATTTTTATCTGGAACACAAATAGAATGGATTCTTGCACCATAGTCCAAAAGCTCTACATAAGCATTTTCTTTTCCATAAAGTTTATAACAGTGGACTGTTTCGCCTGCTGAAGTAGTGCCAAAAATTCTT
The DNA here is from genome assembly GCA_910583755.1 of uncultured Clostridia bacterium. Taxonomy (GTDB): domain Bacteria; phylum Bacillota; class Clostridia; order Lachnospirales; family Anaerotignaceae; genus Coprocola. The sequence continues at coordinate 99,491 of CAJTZO010000001.1, read as the reverse complement.
TGCTCTGAAATCATAAAAATTACCTCCTTATTTTGTATAAAAAATTATTCTACTTTAAATGATTTTAATAAATAGCTTTCTGTAAGTATGTCAAAATCTTCTTCTGTAAAATCTTCTGTTGCTTCTTCTGGAGAATATTCCTTTAAAAGAGTAATTAGTCCTAATAATCTCAAGGGATTTTTTTCTATATATATTTTTCCATCTTTTTGTGCTGACCACATAAAGTTATTAGAATAGATTTCATCCTTTTCATTTATATTGCTGATAAAAACTTCATACCCCCATTTTATTAACAGATTAATACTTTTATTGTACTTATTATATAGTTTAACCGTTTCCACCTTACTTAGTTCTCCTCACTTTCCTCATATTCAGTGTCCTCCATTTCATTTCTCTGTAAGGAATAATGATGGGGAACAGTTTTTCTTTGTTTCCAATTTTGTCCATATTTTTCTATAATAGTTAAAAGACCTAACAACTTTACAGGACTTGTCTCTAAATAAGTTTCCCCATTTTTTTTAGCATAATAATATGTGTGGTCATCTAAAGATTCTGATTCTGTAATTACTAAAACAACATATCCCCATTCATATATTTTTTTCAGTGCATAATTATATGTATTTCCAGCATCAGTAAGATTAATATTTATCATATTTTTACCTGCTTTCTTCATAAATCTTTTTATAATAATCTTTTTTAATTTTTTTATTAGATTTCCAATCAGGTAATATTTGCATTAAGCCTAATACTGTTAATATATCATCTGATACAAGCCTATCATAAATTTTATGTTCATCATCAATATATTTTTTTGCTTCCCAGTAAATCTTACCACTATCATAGGGACACATAAAAACATCATACTGATTTTCTTGTAATATTTGTATTGCCATGCTCCAATAGTCAAAATCTTTACTTTTACCCCACAAATTTGTCACCTCTTTTCTTTATTCATCTACCATACGATAACCAACGCCAACTTCTGTAAAAATATATTGTGGTTCTGCAGGATTTTTTTCTATCTTTCTTCGAATGTTTGCCATATTGACCCTTAAAATTTGATTGTCCTTGATGGCATAAGGACCCCAAAGTTCTGCAATAATTTGGTCATAGGTTAAAACTCTACCTTGACTTTTTGCCAAAAGAGAAACAATTTTAAATTCAATTTGTGTTAAATGTACTTCTTTTCCATCTACAACAACAAGCCTTTTTCCAAAATCAATAGAAAGTCCTTTGACAGAAAATTTATCATTATAGATAGTATTGTTAGAAGTATGACGAATTGCTGTACGAATTCTTGCCAATAATTCTGATGTACCGAAGGGTTTAGTAATATAATCATCTGCACCTGCATCCAAGGCTTCCACTTTTTCTTCTTCATTAACACGAGCAGAAACAATAATCACAGGAATACTAGACCATTTTCTTAATTCTTTTAATACTTCTAATCCGTCTATATCAGGAAGTCCTAAATCTAATAATATCACATCAGGACAGTGTGAAGCAATCATAAAAAGTGCATCTTTTCCATTTGCAGAACGTAATGCAGTATAACCATTTGATTTTAAAGTGCTAATGATAAAATTGCTGATTGCAATTTCATCTTCTATAATTAAAACTTTTAATTTACTTGCCATGTATATCTTCTCCTTTTGGTAATGTAAAGCGGAATGTAGCACCGCCATCTTTATTATTTTCGGCTGAAATGGTACCTTTGTGTGCAGAAATAATGGATTTACAAATAGAAAGTCCAATACCGATGCCACGAGTTGCATCACCAGTTTTTTCAACTGGTATTCCATCAAAGATATTTTCTGTTTCTGTCAACCCAATACCGTTATCTTTGACAGAAAAAATAGCTTCCTCCTCTGTATAGATGACATTTAATAAGATTGCATCTGAACTATGAGAATGACGGATTGCATTTTCTAATAAATTAATTAAGACCTGCATAATTAAAGTTGCATCCATGGGAATCATAATAAATTCTTCTGGCACACTGGCTTTCACTTGACAGTTAGGGAATCTCTTTTTAATTTTAGAAAGCGTTGCTGCAACAATTTCTTCTACTGCTTCATATTGTTTTTTAATAACAGCATGGTCGTTGTTAATACGTGTAACAATTAAAAGATTTTCCACCATGTGTATCAACCATTGTGCATCCTGTATAATATCATGAAGTAATTTTGTTGCTTCTTGTCTTTCTAAATTGTTTTCTAAAAGTGTTGTGGCAGAAAGTACAATACAGGTCAAAGGTGTTCTTAAATCATGGGAGACTGCACGCAACAAATTACTTTTCATTTTTTCTTTTTCTGTTTCTACTAATATTTTTTGTTGCTTTTCAAAAAGGTTTTGTCTTTCAATCGCCAATATTAGTTGTGATGTCATAATCCCTAAAAAATCCAATGTTTCTGCAAGATGTTCTTTTTCTGATAAAAGACCAACCACACCTAACACACAGTTTTTTGTATAAATAGGGAAATAAGTTCCTTTGGCTTCTATTTGACAATTTGTTCCTGCACCAACAATTGTGGAAGAAAGATAACAATATTGTGCAGCATTTCGTTCTGTTTCCTGCTTTAATATATCATTGTGCCTTGGTGTCAACAATCTCATATCATAATTTTGTTTCTCTAAAGGATTTCCGAAATAAATAATAGCACTACAGTCATAAGAACTGCTAAAATAATCTAATGCTAAAGTTCTAATGTTGTCCATACCAGTTGCTGTTAAAAGTCTTTTGGTCATATCATGTAATGCTTCTGCTTGTTTTTCTCGTTTGGCAAACAGAAGGGCTTGCTTCTTAATTTTTACAGTCAAGGTGCTGATAATAGAAGAAATTACCAACATGCTTAAAAAGGCAAGTGGATAACCTGCTAGTACAAAGTTAATAGCATAATAAGGATAGGTAAAAAAATAATTGACACTGAATATTCCTAAAATAGAGGAAAAAATACCCCATTTATAGCCAGATGTTACTACAGAAATTAAGGCAACAGCAAGAATATAAACACTAAAAATATTATCATAAAGTGCAGAAAATCGAACCAGTATGAAAGCAAGAAGTGTTGCAATAAAAAATATACAAATTGTTTTTAAAAAATCAGAAAGCAAAAATTTAATTTTTGCATTATTTTTATTCATTGAATACAGTCCCCCTTGTTTCTTTTATTATATCCCAGCAATATCAGAATGAAAATAACTTTTTGATTGCAAACAAAAAAAAGTTTTGCTATAATTTGTAGTATGTTTTAGGAAATATATCATGAGTGAGGGAATAAAATAATGAAAAAAGTACCTTTTATTACAAAACAACAAGCAGAAGATTTAATAAAACAATATCCTACTCCTTTTCATCTTTATGACGAAAAAGGAATCCGGGAAAATGTTCGAAAAGTTAAAAAAGCTTTTGCTTGGAATAAGGGATTTAAAGAATATTTTGCAGTAAAAGCAACACCAACCCCTGCCATTCTTCAAATTTTAAAAGAAGAAGGTTGTGGCGCAGATTGTTCTTCTTATACAGAGTTGCTTTTATCAGAAGCAGTAGGAATTACCGGTTCTGAAATTATGTTTTCTTCTAATGTGACGCCACAAGAAGATTTTATATTAGCAGATAAATTAGGTGCTATTATTAACTTAGATGATTTTACCCATATTGAATTTTTAGAAAAATTAGTAGGGATTCCAGAAACCATTTCCTGCCGTTTTAATCCGGGTGGGTTATTTCAAATTAACAATGATATTATGGATACACCTGGTGAATCAAAATATGGTTTTACAAGAAAACAAATGACAGATGGATTTTTAAAGTTGATGGAAAAAGGTGCAAAGCATTTTGGAATCCATGCTTTTTTAGCAAGTAATACTGTGGCAAATGAATACTATCCAGAATTAGCAAAAATATTATTTCAGACTGCTGTAGAATTAAAAGAGGAAACTGGTGCAGATATACAATTTATTAATTTATCTGGTGGTGTTGGTGTACCATATACTCCTGACCAAGAGCCAAATGATATTATGGCAATAGGGGAGGGGGTTAGAAAAGCTTTTGAAGAAATTTTAGTACCCGCAGGAATGGGAGAGGTTGCTATTTTTACAGAGATGGGACGTTTTATGTTAGCACCTTATGGTTGTCTTGTATCCAAAGCAATACACGAAAAACATACTTATAAGGAGTATATTGGTTTAGATGCTTGTGCTGCAAATTTAATGCGTCCAGCAATGTATGGTTCTTATCATCATATTACTGTTTTAGGAAAAGAAAACGAAGCATGTAATTATAAATACGATATTACGGGTGGACTTTGTGAAAACAATGATAAATTTGCGATTGACCGTATGCTTCCTAAAATTAATATTGGTGATATTTTGGTTATCCATGATACAGGTGCACATGGTTTTTCAATGGGATATAACTATAATGGAAAATTGCGTTCTGCAGAAGTGCTTTTAAAAGAAGATGGAACAAGCCAGTTGATTAGAAGGGCAGAAACACCACAAGATTATTTTGCAACTTTTGATTTTACAAATTTATTTCCAAAATTTTGAGATTTTATTTCAAATGTCACTTCCTTTCTTGAAAGAGAAGTGAAAAAACTTTAGTATAAAAAAAGCTTCTTTCCTTTGAGAAAGGGGCTTATTTTTAAAGGAGTATTTTTATGAAAAAATATATTTTAATTCTTATCTGTTTGTTTCTTTGTGGTTGTCAAAAACAACAAGAGATGGAAGAAATACAGTTATTTGCTATGGATACCTTTATGGATTTAAAAGCAAGTGGAGAAAATGGGAGAGAGGCTCTTTTAAAAGCGGAAAAAGAAATCAATCATTTAGAAAGATTATTTTCAACTACTTTAGAACAAAGTGAAGTATTTCAAATAAACCAAAATGCAGGACAAACAGCAGTTTCTGTATCAGATGATACCTTACATCTAATGCAGAAGGCAAAAGAATACTATACTTTAACAGATGGAGCATTTGATATTACGATTGCACCAGTTGTCAAAGCATGGGGATTTACAGAAGAAGTGAAAAAAGTACCTTCTGAGGAGGAATTACAGCAAAAATTGCAACTTGTAAGTAATGATAAGTTACGAATTGAAAATAATACTATTTTGCTAGAACAAAAAAACATGGCAGTTGATTTGGGCGGTATTGCAAAAGGTTATACCTCTGATAAAGTGAATGAAATACTAAAACAGGAGGGCATAACATCAGCTGTTCTTTATTTAGGAGGGAATGTTTCTGTTATTGGAAGAAAAGAAGATAATACAAAATGGCGTGTTGCCATACAAGATCCTTTGGAAGAAGAAAAATTTGCAGGCATTTTGAATATAGAAGATTGTTCTATTATTACATCAGGAGTCTATCAACGTTTTTTTGAACAAAATGGCAAAAAGTATCATCATATTATTGACAGCAGAACTGGAAAACCAGCAGAAACAGGCTTACTTTCTGTTACCATTGTAAGTAAAAATGGGACAATGGCAGATGCACTTTCTACTTCTTTTATGGTAATGGGAGTGGAAAAAAGTAGTGATTTATGGAAGAAATCAAACGATTTTGGTGCAATCTTTATTACAAATAAAAAAGAAATTTATATTACACAAGATATTGCAGATGCTTTTGAGTTGGAACAATCTGAGTACACACTTCATATCATAGAGAAATAATATTTTTTATACATCATTAATAAAATAAAGTGCTTTTTATATCATAAATAAATAATTTTTTTAGGAAAATAAAGTAACATTTATAAAATTGTTATATTTTTCTTGAAATTAGGAGGGAACTATTGTAGAATAAGGAAAAGGGGCAAACTGTATTTTTCCCATTCGTTTTGTCAATATATTTGTACTATACTAATTACATATCAATATACAAGATTTTTTACGAATGATACAACAATGAAACAGGGCATTTTGCCCTGTTTCAATTATATATATATAATTGAAATAAAAAAAGGAGAGATGAATTTGAAGAAATTAAGAGCAACTTGTATATTGTTAAGTGCAATGGTAGCCTCCTCAAACATTGTATGGGCAAGCAATTACAAGGACACAGAAGGTCATTGGGCAGAAAGTGCCATATCAACATGGAGTGACAAAAATGTTTTGATTGGTTATGATGACTTATTTCGTCCCGATGAAATGATAACAAGAGGAGAAATGGCTGTAATATTGGATAAGATGATGTATTACACAGAAACACAAGAAAATACATTTGCAGATTTGGATGAAGAAGATTTTTATACAGAGTCCATATTGAAGTCTGCAAAAGCTGGTACATTTGTAACAACAGATGACAATTTAGCAAGACCAAAAGATAATATGACACGTCAGGAAGCAGTTGTTACATTAGCGAAAGCTTTGGGCATTACTCCAGTAGAAGAGGGAAGTACAGGTTTTACAGATGATGAACAAATTGCAGACTGGGCAAAAGGTTATGTTTTAGGCATGAGCCAAAAAGGTTACCTTAATAAAAAATTCTTTGATAAAGAATTTCGTCCAGATGAATCAATTTCCCGTGCTGAAGTTGCAATGCTATTAGATGATTCTATTGATGATTTGATAACAGAAGATACTGTAGCACCAAAAGAGGATAATTCCAGTGATGGAAAAAATGTTATTATCAATACACCAAATGTAAAACTGGAAAATAGTGTCATTGATAACGACTTGATTTTAGCAGAAGGAATTGGAGAAGGCGATGTTGAATTAAACAATGTTACAATAAAAGGCACTCTCATTGTAAGAGGTGGAGGTATCCACACTGTAAAATTGCATAATTCCAAAGTAAAAGGGCTTTCTGTAGAAAAAAAATCTGCACCTGTTAGAATTTTGACACAAGGAAGCACTGTAGAAACAACAAATGTTAAAACACCTTCTATTTTGGAAGGAACTTTTAAAAACGTTACAGTATCTTTTCCTGTTGACCTTACTGTAAGAGGAAGTATTGATAATGTAGAAGTAGCTGCAAAAGCAACATTAAATGCAGAAGGAACTATTAAAAATGTTAATATTACAGAAGCCGGAAAAGATACAGTTGTAACAGGTAACGGCTCTGTAGAAAATGTGGAAATTTCTGCGGAAAATGTTTCTGTAAAAACACCAAATTCTAATGTAACAATTTCTGGAAATGTATCCTCTGCAACGGTTGGTGACAAAACAATCTCTGGTGGCAATTCCTCAAAAACATCTTCTTCAGGTAAAAACAGTTCTTCAAGTAATAACAGAAGACCAGTTTCAAGTTTGCCTAATACACCAAGCAAGCCTAGCGAACCTGAAAAACCAAGTGAACCAACACCACCAGAACCAAGTGAACCAACACCACCAGAACCAAGTCAGCCAACTGAAATTTCCATAAATTCTGTGGAATATAATACAACTTACAGTAGTGGTACTGTAAAAATTGTATTAAGTGAAGCAACAAAAACACCCCTGGAAAAAGAAGACTTTTACATTCACTGTACAGGTGCTGGCAAAAATATGACGATTTTGGATGTAACAACAACAGATAACAAAGTTTATACTTTAACAACAACATACTACAATGACAACACATATAATGTACAAGTAACCATAGATGGAAAAATGATTGAAAAGCATTTTACAGTAAGGTCAGATTGTGCTGAACTGAAAGATGCAAAAACAAAAAGAATCAGTGACACTACTGCAGAATTTCAATATCTTTCCGATAGTTCAGGTACATTGTATTATACAGTAGTAGCAAAAGAAACTGTTTTAGCTGCATATGTTGATGAAAATACTGCTGTTTTAGCAGAATCTTCTAGTGAACCAACAGAAGAAGACTTAATAGAATCTGGAACAGCTGTAGATATGGCAGGAACATTAAACAAGGTAACAATAGAAGGGCTAAAAGCAAATACAGCTTATACAATATACTTTGTGGGAAAAGATAAACAAGATAGAGTAACACCTGTAAAACAAGTTGATATTAGTGCGGAAGCTCTCCCACCAGCAATAGAAGGTCAATATAAGATTGAAAACATAAAAGTAAATTATAATGAAAAAGCTGGTTTATGGGAGGAAAAATATTGGTTCACTGTAACATTTGACCAACCATTAAAAGAAGAATTAGCATTAGAGAATTTTACATTAACCTGTCCTCAACAAGCTGGATTACATCTAGGCAGAGCAGCTAAAGTAGATGACACAACATACGATGTGTATATGAAGGCAAATTATATACCAAATGATGGGAATACACTTACAATGCATGTAACATTTGCAGATGGAACAGAAGTAACAGAAGATTTCCGTTTTGACACACGTTTACCTGACGTTTCACCTAACCTTGATGTTACTATCGAACGTGTTGATGATACTCATGTTAATATCTCTATTAATAATCATGGCAATAGAGAAGGATATATTTATTATAAACTTTATCCAAATGATGCTTATGATTTCACAAACAACACAGAATCAAAAAGTGCTGATGACGTTTATGCACATGGTACAAAAGAAAGATTAGGTACAGGTCTTAATGTATTTGAAAATGTTGCAGCAATAGAAGACCAAAGATTTTGTTTTGCATTAGAAAATGAAGAAGGTGTACATCAAGCATATCTTTCTTTCTGCAATAAAACAATTGGTGAATATGGTTTTGTTACAGAAGAACCAGATGACCCTGATAAATTAGAAATTACAAATGTTGAAGTAGAATATAATGATTATTATGGACAACAACTTATTTATGTAACATTTAGCAAAAAAATAGAGCCTGGATATGATGTTAGTACCTCTGATAATCGTATTCAAATTTCAGGTTTAACAGGAAGACCATCATTTATGTTAGAACCATATGGTGCTTCAGAGACAATTACAGATGAAGAAGGATATGAATTTACAATATATGAAGGCGTGCGCTTGAACTTTAATGACCGTACTATGCGTATAGAACCAGGAGAACACAACCTTACGATAACAACAGCTGATTATCAAGTTTTAACAGCTAAATTTGTAATTGGTGATGATTACCAAACAGCTGGTGCAGCAACAGCTAGTATTGCAGCAGAACCTGCTATGTTAAATGTAGAAGCACCTGCAACAGATGATTCTAATAAAATAGAAATAGAAGAATCTGCAACAGATGACATTAATAAAACAGAAGTAGAAGCACCTACTACAGATGACACTGATAAAACAGAAGCAGAAGCACCTACTACAGATAATACTGATAAAACAGAAGCAGAAGCACCTACTACAGATAATACTGATAAAACAGAGTCAGAAGAATCTACTACAGATGATGCTGATAAAACAGAGTCAGAGAAATCTACTACAGATGATGCTGATAAAACAGAGTCAGAGGAATCTACTACAGATGA
>CAJTZO010000001.1:0-90042 GCA_910583755.1 uncultured Clostridia bacterium | reverse complement strand
AATCTACTACAGATGATGCTGATAAAACAGAGTCAGAGGAATCTACTACAGATGACGCTGATAAAACAGAAGTAGAAGCACCTGCTGATGATTCTGATAAAATAGTGACAGATAACATAGATAAAACAGAATAAATTATAAAAAAAACAACCAGCATTTGCTGGTTGTTTTTTAAAGATATTGTTGTAATGTATCTATCAATTCATCTAAATCAACCGGTTTTGGAATATGTCCATTCATGCCAGCAATCAATGCATTTTCTACATCACTTGCAAGAGCATTTGCAGAAACTGCAACAATCGGAATTAAATGTAAATCATCCCTTTCCATATTGCGTAGCTGTCTTGAAGCTTCATAGCCATCCATTATCGGCATTTGAATATCCATAAAAACGAGGTCATAATAATGTGGTGGTTGAGAAGTTATCATAGATACTGCTTTTTGTCCATCATAGGCTTTTTCAATCTGAATATTTGTGATACTAAGTAGCTCCTCTAATATTTCCATATTTAGTTCATTATCTTCTACTAATAAAACACGTCTATCTGAATAATCAGGGTCTTCTTTTGCTACTTCTGTTATAGAAAAGTTGGAATCTTGATACATAAAATGAAATTCTATTGTAAAAATAGAACCTTTTCCTGGTTCACTTTCTACAGAGATAGTTCCGCCCATTAAATCCAATAATTTTTTTGTAATGGTTAGCCCAACACCCATACCTGCAACTTTACTGTCTGTTGTATTTCTTTCTCTTTCAAAGGGTAAAAAAATACGTTCTATGAATTCTTGATTCATTCCAATCCCTGTATCAATACAGCGGAAACGATAAGTTGCAAGTCCTTCATAATGTTCTGCTTGTGTCAATTCTAGTGTAATGTGTCCACCCGGTTGAGTATATTTTACAGCATTTCGGATAATGTTTAATAAAATTTGTCGAATCCGGAGAGAATCGCCAATAATTGTATTGTTTTTGAGTTGAATGGGACACATTTCTAAATCTAAATATGCTTCTTGTGCGATTGGTCGCATTACATCAACAGTTTGCTCAAAAAGCTGAGGTAAGGAAATAGCTTCTTCTTTTAAAATGATTTTTCCTTTTTCAATTTGAGACATATCTAAGATGTCACTAATTAAACTTAAAAGGTGTGTACTGGAGGCATTTATTTTTTCCAAACAATCTTTTAGTCTGGGTTGGTCGGAAATATTTTCCTGTGCAATTGACACCATACCGATAATTGCATTTAAAGGTGTACGAATGTCATGAGACATATCCATTAAAAAACGTCCCTTTGCTCGATTTGCATTATCCGCTATATTGAGAGCTTCTGTTAATTCTCGGGTATGTATTTCTCTTTCATGCATTTTGAAACCATGAAAAATAGCAATTACACATAAAATTGTAAATAGGGAAATAGCAGAAAAAACCATTGTTTTTCTGACAATACTTTTTGCTTGTGTAGTAATTACATTCTCTGGAACAATAGAGACCAATAACCAAGTAGAATCTACTTTTAATGGTTCATAACAAAAAACAAGACCTTGTCCATCAGAATTGAATTTTGCCCAGCCAGTTTCCAAATTTTGTATACTTTGTTGAAAGGCATAAATTTCTTGTGTATCATTTTCATTTTTAGAAATCATATCAAAGATGTTATAAATGGTTTTATTTCCATTTTTGTGTCTGGGGCGCACCATAATGACACCATTTTGATTGATAAGATAAGAGAACCCAATATTATCATAAAAAGATAAGGTAAATTGTTCAGCAATTTCTTTTGTAAAATATTCTTTTACAAGGTAGGCAGTTGTCCCATCTATAAGGGTTCCTTTCACAAAAATATTAAAAACACTATCCCCTGTTACAGTACAAATATGAGAATCTAGTAATCCCTGTTCAATATCGTTATTATCTAAAAAGGTGTTTACATTTTGGTCAACTTCCGTCATTCCACCTTTATTTTTAGTATTTTGACGGTAAAGCACAATATCTGGCTCTACCCCTTTATATAAAGTTGATGTTATTTCTGGTGTATCAGAAGTTGCAATTTGTTCCCAAAGTAAATGTAAAGTTTGAAAATCTATTTCAAATTGCATATTTAAAGCATTTGCTCCTTGATGGGTACTTTCGGTAATGGTTCGGATGGAGTTTATCCAAAGCTCATTTTTTACCTGATTTGTAAAATGTGCAACTTCCGCACCAAATGTTAAAATGAGTAAAACGATGGTAAAAAAGAGTAAATTTTTCTTTTTCATCTTCATTTCATAGTATCCTCCTCTTATGTAAAAAGATTCTATATAAAAACAAATTATATTTTGATAATAACAATTATATTTTAGCAGTTCCTATTTTATTTGTCTACTCTGATTTTGATTCTTACTGTAGATTTTTGTAATTTGAAAAATAGGGAAATAAAAATATTTGTAGCGAATGATAGAGTAGGGGTGTATAATAGAAAAAAACAGAAGGAGGAGTAAAAATGTTTGATATCGAGCAAGAATTGAAAAAACTTCCTCAAAAACCGGGTGTCTATTTGATGAAAAATGAAAAAGAGGAAATTATATATGTAGGAAAGGCAATCAATTTAAAAAATCGTGTCAGACAATATTTTCAAAATAATAAAAACCAAAAAGTACAAGTAATGGTACAACATATTAAAGAATTTGAATATATTATTACAGATTCTGAAATGGAGGCGTTGCTTTTAGAATGTAATTTAATTAAAAAGCATAGACCATTTTACAATGTACTTTTAAAAGATGATAAAGCATATCCTTATATTAAAATTACAAATGAAGTATATCCTCGTGTTTTAATCACAAGACAAGTAGAAAAAGACAAAGCAAAATATTTTGGTCCTATTACAGATGCTTTTGCAGTAAAAGAAACGGTGGATACCATACACAAATTATGGCCGATTCGAAAATGCCATAAAAATTTGCCAAAAGATATAGGGAAAGAAAGACCTTGCCTAAATTATCATATTGGACAATGTTGTGCTCCTTGTGACAATCAAGTGACAAAAGAGGAATATCAGCATATGATAGCAGAAGCAGAACAGTTTCTAAATGGAAAACAAGAAGAAATGATTCAAAAAATGGAAAAAGAAATGTATGAAGCATCTGAAAATATGGAATTTGAAAAAGCTGCAATTTTACGAGATAAATTGTCAAGTATCAAAAGAATTAGTGAAAAACAGAAAATAGAGAATACAGCACTGGGAGATTGTGATGTAGCTGCTTTTGTAAGAGCCTATCATGAAGGATTGGCACAAATGTTTTTTATACGAGGAGGAAAAATGATAGGTAGGGAGCAATATCGTTTAGATTTTGTGGAAGGCTTAACAAGAAGTGAAATTATGACAGAATTTATAAAGCAATTTTATAGTGGTACAGCTTTTGTTCCAAAAGAAATATTGCTACAAGAAGAAATCAAAGAAAAAGAGCTGCTGGAACAATTTTTAACGGAAAAAAAAGGAAGTAAGGTAACATTTACAACACCTAAAAAAGGGGAGAAAAAGAAACTGGTTGAATTGGCATGGAAAAATGCAATGATTTCTTTTGAACAATCCGGAGAAAGATTAAAAAAAGAAGAACAAAGAACCATTGGAGCCATGCAGGAAATACAAAATGCTTTAGGAATTTCCCAGCCATTAGAAAGAGTAGAAGCATATGACATTTCTAATACACAAGGGTTTGAATCCGTAGGAGCTATGGTTGTATTTGAAAATGGAAAAGCGAAATACAGTGATTATAGAAAATTTAAAATAAAAACAGTGATAGGTGCCAATGACTATGCAAGTATGAAAGAAATGTTATCAAGAAGAATGAACCATGCAATGAAAGAAAAAAAAGAAGGAAAAGAAGGAAATTTTGCAAAAATTCCTGATTTAATTTTGATGGATGGTGGTTTGATACAAGTTCATGCAGCAGAAGAAGTGTTGAAAGAATTTGATATCGATATTCCGGTATGTGGTATGATAAAAGATGAAAAACATAGAACAAGAGGGATTATTTTTAAAGAACAAGAAATTTTCATTAATTTTCATTCAGAGGGCTTTAAACTATTAACAAGAATACAAGATGAAGTACACCGTTTTGCTATAGAATATCATAGAAAATTAAGAGAAAAAAGAGCAGTTCATTCTTATTTAGATGAAATACCAAAAATTGGTGAAATAAGAAAAAAGGCATTGATGAAACATTTTGGAAACATAGAAGCGATTGCAAATGCAGAAGTAGAGCAACTTTTAGAAGTTCCTCAAATGACGATACAAGCAGCAGAAAGTGTTTATAGCTTTTTTAGAAATGTTTGCAAAGAAGGTTAGAATCATGTATGATAAAGTAGAATCATGATAATGGAGGGACACAAATGTATTCAGTAAAAATAAGTAAGTTAGCCGAAGAATTTCATTTAATGAATTTAGTACCATCTGTTAATTTAGAGGACAAGACATTAACAAAAAGTGATGTAAACCGTCCAGCATTACAGTTGACAGGATTCTATGAACATTTTGACAGTGACAGATTACAAATATTTGGAAAGGTAGAACATAGTTATTTAAGTCGTTTGGAAAAAGAACAAAGAAAAGAAATCTTGCAAAAGTTTTTTTCTGTACCAGTTGCATGTGTTGTAATATGCAGAGATTTAGAACCTTTTCCTGAAATGGAGGAATTTGCAGCAGAATATCAGGTACCTTTATTAAAAACAGAATTAGGTACAAGTATCTTTATGGCAGAATGTATCCGATGGTTGACAGAGCAACTAGCAGAACGAATTACGATGCATGGCGTTTTAGTAGATATTTATGGAGAAGGAATTTTGATTATTGGAGAAAGTGGTATTGGTAAAAGCGAAACTGCTTTAGAATTGATTAAAAGAGGGCATAGGTTGGTTGCAGATGATGCGGTAGAAATTAAAAAAATATCTCATGATACTTTAATTGGTACAAGCCCAGAATTAATACGATATTTTATAGAATTAAGAGGGATTGGTATTATTGATGTAAAAGAATTATTCGGAGTTAGTTCTGTCAAAATTTCTCAAAGCATAGACCTTGTCATAAGACTGGAAATGTGGGACAGTGAAAAAGATTATGATAGATTAGGCTTAGGAGAGGAATATATTGATATACTTGGCAATAAAATAGTTTGTAATTCAATTCCAGTTCGTCCGGGTAGAAATGTAGCTGTAATATGTGAATCGGCAGCAATTAATCAAAGACAAAAGCGTATGGGCTATAATGCAGCAGAAGTATTAAGCCAAAGGATTAGCCAGAGTTTTGGTTTGGAGGATGCATAAAAAAAGAAAGGGGCGATATTTTTGATAATAGAGGAATTGAAAAAATTTTTAGGAGAGCGTGTTTTGCAGCAGGAAAGCATGGTAAAACACACTTCATTCCGTATTGGAGGCAATGCAGATATTTATATTTCTCCTCATCATAGTGAAGAAATAAAAAATATTATTTTTATTGCAAAAAAATATGATATGCCTATTACAGTAATAGGAAATGGAAGTAATTTACTTGTAAGTGATAAAGGCATTAGGGGAATTGTAATACAAATAGGAAAAGATATGAATGAAATTACAGTAAAAGAGCAAACCATAAAAGCGGAAGCAGGAGCTTTATTAAGTGCTATTGGTGCAGAAGCATTAAAATATTGTTTAAAAGGATTTGAATTTGCTTCTGGGATTCCTGGTTCATTAGGTGGCGCAGTTTGTATGAATGCAGGTGCTTATGGTGGAGAAATCAAGGATATTCTTTTAGAAGTAGAGGTATTAACAAAAGAATTGGAAATAAGAACGCTTTCTGTAGAGGAATTAGACTTAAGTTATCGTCACAGTATTATACCAGAAAAAGAATATATTGTATTAAATGCTACAATACAACTTGAAAAGGGAGAATATGATATCATACAAAAAGAGATGACAAAATTAGCAGAGCAAAGAAGGGAAAAACAACCTTTAAATTTTGCAAGTGCAGGAAGTACCTTTAAACGTCCACAAGGATATTTTGCTGGAAAATTGATTTCAGATGCGGGATTGAAAGGCTATCAAATCGGAGATGCACAAGTTTCTGAAAAACATGGAGGTTTTGTGATAAATCGAGGAAATGCTACTTGTGCAGAAGTGTTAGCATTGATAGAGCATTGTCAAAAAACAGTGCTTGAAAAATTTGGGGTGTTTTTAGAAACAGAAGTAAAAATGATTGGAGAAAAGTAAAGTAAACTTTTTGATAAAAATATCGTTTTTGTTGTAAATGAACTATAACTATCCATGTTTTAAGTTTTCTTTCTTATAAGAAAGGAAACAAGTGGTCTTAAAAATGAAATTGAGGTGAAGGTATATGAGATTTGTCATTGTAACAGGAATGTCTGGAGCAGGAAAGTCAACAGTATTACGATTTTTAGAAGATATTAACTTTTTTTGTGTAGATAATCTTCCGCCAGCACTCATACCAAAATTTGCAGAACTTTGTTATGAACAGGGCGGAGAAATTGATAAGGTTGCAATGGGCATTGATATTCGTGGTGGAAAATTGTTTTCTGATTTATTTTCTGTACTTTCCATTTTGCAAGGTTTGGGTTATGATTATGAAATCTTATTTTTAGATGCTTCTGAAAAAACATTGATTAAGCGCTATAAAGAGTCAAGAAGAAGTCATCCACTTTCAAAAGGTGGTTCGATTGCAGAAGGAATTGCAAAAGAAAGACAAATGTTGGAAGATGTCAAAAAGAAAGCAACCTATATTATAGAAACAAGTCATATATTAACAAGAGAACTTAAAGAGCAAATTAATAGAATTTTTTTAGAAAATCAAAAATTTGAAAGTTTAATTATTACAGTTTGTTCTTTTGGTTTTAAATATGGCATTCCAGTAGACAGTGATTTAGTATTTGATGTACGCTTTTTACCTAACCCTTTTTATATTCAAGAACTAAAAGAACTTACTGGAAATGATGCACCTGTTTCTAATTATGTAATGAATTTTGAGGAAAGTAATGTGTTTTTAGATAAATTGACGGATATGCTAGAATTTTTAATTCCACAATATATTAAGGAAGGAAAAAATCAACTGATTATCAGTATTGGATGCACAGGTGGAAAGCATCGCTCGGTTACACTTGCAAATGCCCTATATGAAAAATTGTACAAAAAAAACCACAATATATTGTTAAAACATAATGATATAGAAAAAGATGTCCGACATAAAAAGTTTTAGGAAAAAGTTTTAGGAGGAAAAATTTTGTCATTTTCATATAATGTTAAAAGGGAAATTGCACAGAAATTTGGAAATGCACGCCATTGTAATATTGCAGAACTTGCCGCTATTATAAATATGTGTGCATACATAGGTCGTTTTAGACAGAAATTTTATATAAAATTACAAACAGAAAATGCTTTCCTTGCTAGAAAATGCTTTACATTAATTGAAAAAGCTTTTAAAATAAAGTGTAACGTGACTGTTAGAAAAAATCATTTATATTGTGTTTATATTTTAACCATAACACAAGATGCAGAAAAAATGTTAACTGCAACAGGTGTCTTGTCATCTCAGACAAAAGAAATCTGTAATCAATGTTATATGCCTGTTGTAAATAGTATTTGTTGTCGCAGAGCTTATCTCAGAGGTGCTTTTTTGGCATCAGGATATATGAATGACCCTAAAAAGAACTATCATCTGGAATTTGTACATGAAACAAAAGAACAAGCAGAACAATTACAAAATTTATTACATACATTTTGCTTAGATGCTAAAATTGTACAACGAAAAGAAGATTTTATAGTCTATCTAAAAGAAGGAGAGCAGATTACAGATATGCTAAATATTATGCAATCATACACTTCTCTGTTAGCAATGGAAAATGTTCGTATTTGGAAAGAAGTACGAAATGATGTAAATAGAAAGGTAAATTGTGAGACAGCAAATTTGAATAAAACAGTTGCGGCAGCTATCAAACAAGTAGAGGATATACAATATATTCAAAAACAAAAAGAGTGGAAAAATTTGCCGAGCACTCTTTTAGAGACAGCACAGTTACGATTACAATATCCAGAAGCAAGTTTAAAAGAACTAGGGCTTTTGATGACACCCTCTGTGGGAAAATCAGGAGTAAACCATCGTTTAAAAAAAATTAGCAATATTGCTGAACAAATTAGAAAGGATAAAGGTGATTTTACGTGGCAGAAAAACAGGTAGTGATTAATAATTCCTTAGATGCGAGACAAGCAGCTTTTTTTGTACAGACAGCAAGCAAATATGATTGTAGGATTCAGGTAATGATTGATAATAAAAAAATCAATGCAAAAAGTATTATGGGAACCATCGCTTTAGGCATGATAGAAGGAAAATTGGCAGTGATTACAGCAGAAGGTAGTGACGCAGAACAGGCTGTAAATGAATTGGCAGGTGTTCTTGCTTAATTTTTTTGGAATCATAGAAATCATATAGTAACATTAATATTATATATAAAAACAAGAAGGTTGTTGAGAAAATCAACAACCTTTTTTATATTATTGTAAAAATTATGTTACAATTTTTACAATAATATGTATTTTTAATAACAAAAAAGAATAAAGGAATCATAGCAAAGAAATAACAATATTTTTTAAAATATATATCTTGAAAAATTTATTAAATGTGGTATACTATTCATAAATTATACATAATTTTGTAACAAAATGAAATGAAAATTTAAAAGAAAGGAAAGGTTGTATGAAATGGTTTTTTAAAATGGGTGTAGCAACAGCATTGACTGTTTCTATGACAACAACTGCCTTTGGGGAAATGCAGATAAATGCAAACACTTGGGCAATTCCTGGTATGGAAAAAGCTTATGAATTGGAACTAATATCACAGGAAATGCTTTTACATGGTACAGAAAATATCACAAGAGAAGAATTTACAAAAATGGCAGTACAGTTTTATCGAAATGTAACAGGGGAAAGAATTAATATAGATAATATACATAATCCTTTTTGGGATACGAATCAGCCGGAAATTGTTTTTGCTTATTCTTTGGGAATTATTACAGGGAAAGAGGAACATATTTTTGAACCAAAGGGGTCCCTTACAAGAGAACAAATGGCAATTATAGTAGTAAGAACTTTGGAAAAAAGTAATATTGAATTAAAAGAAATAAAGGAAGAAATTTCTTTCAAAGATGTTAACAAATTAGAAAAGAGTGTTTTGCCTTATATCAAAAAAGTACAAATGGCAGGCATTATGAATGGTTTTGAAAATATGTTTTCTCCTTTCAAAGAAGTAACTGTAGAGGAAGCAGCAGTGGCATTTGCTTCTATTTATGAGAATATGTTACCAGATTTAAAACAGAAATCTTCTAATGTTACGACAACAGAACAAGAACAGATATCAACTGAAATCAAAAAAGAAACACCTGTACCAGAGACGGAACCAACAAAAAAACAAGAAGAACCAAAACAAGAAATATCAGCAGAATCAGATACACCGAAACAAGAAACAAAAGAGGAAATAAAACAAGAAACAAAAGAGGAAATAAAACAAGAAAATGCTTCTCAGCAAGAAGAAATTGTAATAAATGGAAAATCTATTTCAATTGGTCAAAGCGTTTCAAAATTAAAAGCTGATTGGGGAACACCAAGCCGTATTGACCAAAATAGTTATTCTTTAGAGAGATATATTTATATCAATGATTATAAACATTTTTTTATGGTTTCTATTAAGGAAGATAAGGTAGCAGAAATTTTTACCAATGATATGACATTTCAGTATAAAGGTATCACAGGGAAAATGGACGCAAACGACATTAAAAATGTAAAATATCTTGATTTAAAAAATTTTAGGGCAGAATTACAAGAGGAAGGAAAAGATTCTTTTGTTTTATTAAATAAAGATTATAAAGCAGAGGGAATTTTAATTCGTTCTGCTGACTACAAGCAGGGATTACAACTGCGCTATTCTCAACAATTTTTATCAGATTTTAAAACAGAACTAATTGATATTTTTAATTCTGCACGTATACAGGAAGGAGCACCAACTTTGATAAGTGATGAAACAGCAGAAAATGTTGCATACTATCATAGTTGGGATATGAGCAAAAATGGTTACGTTGGCTATACTAATTTAAAAGGAGAAAATCCATTTGACAGAATGACAGCAGGCGGTGTAAAATACACTATGGCAGGAGAAAGTGTTGTAAAAATAGAATCTGGAGATGCAATTGATGCATACCATCAGATTATTATGGAGGCAGGGACTAGAACCAATATGCTTAATCCGGAATTAACACATTATGGTTTATCTGCATTTGATACAAATTTTACAATTTATATTACATTAGATTTATTTGCACCAGCAAAAGAATAAAAATTCTTTTATAAAAATAGTTTAGGGAAATAGAAAAAAGAAATGGAGATGGAAGAAATGAGCAGTTGTGATAAATCACAGTGTTCTACTTGTCAGAGTGATTGTGCAGAAAGAAAATCAAACTTTATGGAAATGGCACATGCTGAAAGTCACATTAAAAAAGTAATTGCTATTATGAGTGGAAAGGGTGGTGTTGGAAAATCTTCTATGACATCTTGTATTGCGGTGGCACTTCGTAAAAAAGGATATCAAGTTGGAATATTAGATGGAGATATTACAGGACCTTCTATTCCAAAGACATTTGGCATCCATGAAAAAGCAAAAGGAAATGGAAATGGTATTGATGTTGTAAAAACACAAACAGGAATTTCTGTTATGTCTGCAAACTTGATATTAGATGCAGAAGATACACCTGTAATATGGAGAGGTCCTGTGATTGGAAATGCTGTAAAACAATTTTGGACAGATGTAGCTTGGGGAGATTTAGATGTTTTATTGATTGATATGCCACCGGGTACTGGAGATGTTCCCTTAACTGTATTTCAAAGTATTCCTGTAGATGGTGTTGTCATTGTAACAACACCACAAGATTTGGTTTCTTTGATTGTGAAAAAATCATACCATATGGCAGAAAAAATGTCTATTCCAGTATGTGGCATGATTGAAAATATGAGTTATATTGTTTGTAGTGATTGTGGTAAAAAATTATATCCTTTTGGAGAAAGCAAATTACAGGAAGTAGCTGATGAAATGAAGATTGATGTATTGGCACAACTTCCTATTCAATCTGACATTGCAATGCTTTGTGATGCTGGAAAAATAGAACAAAAAGATATTTCTTTCCTAGAAGAAGCTGTAGAAAAATTGATTCAAAAAATAGAACTGTAATATGTTATAAAGTCATTCCGTATGGAGTGACTTTTTTTGTTAAAAAAATAAAATGAAATAGTCAATATATAAGAAAAGTGATATACTATAGACACGAAATATAAAAAGGAGGATTATCGCTATGTTATCTATTACAACAGAATTGATTGAAAGAGTTGCTCCCAATGCAAACTCTATAACAAATGCGAAAAAAATATCACAAAAAAATGACTTTGTTGTATTAAGTAAATCGGAAGATGAAACATTACTTTATGGTGAATGTAAAGGTAGTGGTAAAAAACCTTATATTACAACAGCAGATTTTATAGACCCTTCTGCACCTGTTTTTCGTTGTAGTTGCCCTAGTCGACAATTTCCTTGTAAGCATGCAGTCGCATTATTGTTTGACTATATGGCACAAAAACCGTTTACCACATGTGAAATACCAGAAGATATTATTTCTAAAAGAGAAAAGATAGATAAGAAAAAAGAAAATGCAGGAAAAACACCAAAAAAAGTAAATAAATCTGCACTCACTAAAAAAATGAAAAAACAATTAGAAGGTTTAGACTTAGCAGAAAAATTTTTAAAAGAAGTGCTGCAAACAGGAGTTGCTTCTCTTTCTGGAAAAGGATTAAAAATCTATTCTGATTTAGCCAAACAAATGGGGGATTATTATTTGCCAGCGCCACAAGCATTGATGCAACAAATATTAGTTACAATGGAAGAATTGCAAAAAGATGCTACACAAGAAAAACATTGTTATCAAAAAATATTGCAGGGTTTAGTGGAATTACATAGTACCATTAAAAAAGCTCGTGTCTTTTTACAGACAAAAATAGAGACAGAACAAGTTTCTATGGAAAATTCTACATTGTATGATAGAATAGGATATATCTGGCAGTTAAATCAGTTGGAAGAATTAGGAATGTATCAACAAAATGTAGAGCTCATACAACTTAGTTTTTATGTGGTTTATGATGAAATTAAAAAAGAATATAGAGATATTGGCTATTGGATTGACTTACAAAGTGGAGTTATTTCTAAAAAAGAAAATATTCGCCCTACAAAAGCAATAAAATACATTAAGCAAGATGATACGGAAAAAGAATGTGCACAAATTGAAAAATTATATTTTTATCCGGGAGAAATTAATCAAAGAATCCGATGGGAAAATGCACTTTATCGAGATATAACAGAACAAGATTATCAAACAATTAAACAGAAGTCAAGAACTACTTTAGCTCCTGTGATAAAAGAAGTCAAAAATCAATTAAAAAATGTACTATCTGAAAAATCTTTTATTTTTTTGGTTGCTTTCCAAAGTATTAGCAAAGTAGGGGAAAAGTATATATTAGAAGATAGTTCTGGTGATACCATAGAATTAAGAAACAAAGAAATAGATGTTTTGAAAATTTTGTCTTATTTACCAAGTCAATCCTTTTTAAAAGAGCAATCTCTTGTCTGTGAGTTTTTGTATGATAGTGAAAATCATCAAATTTTTGCAGTACCTCATACCATTGTGACGGAAAAAGAATTAGTGAAACTGTTGTACTAACAAAGGAGGAGAAAACATGGGAATTGCAATATTAAATGAATTACAGAATAGATTATATACCCTTGCGATTGCAGGCACAAATTTATTAGCAGAAGATTTTAGGTTGAAAAAAACAGCAGAACAATTTCATGCAGTTGCAGCATCTTCTCCTGTGCTTTCGAAAATAGACAAACTTGTACAGCAATTATTAGAAGAAGATAACAAAGAAAAAGAAATTTCTTTAATGGAAGCAATTACTTTAGTAGATGCTGTTGTCTGCACACAAGCGGAGTATGTCGTGAAAAAAGAAGGAAAACAAGAGATTCCTGTATTAAAAGGTGGAAAAATTACCAATACAAAATATAGCGAATTACATCCACTTATCACAGCACTGACAACAAAAGGCTCTGGAAGATATGAAGTTCTGAGTGATGCTTATGAAGAAAAAAAGGAAATTTTAAAAGATTTTC
This sequence comes from uncultured Clostridia bacterium, assembly GCA_910583755.1. Classification (GTDB taxonomy): domain Bacteria; phylum Bacillota; class Clostridia; order Lachnospirales; family Anaerotignaceae; genus Coprocola. The sequence continues at coordinate 76,822 of CAJTZO010000001.1, read as the reverse complement.
ACATTCTTCCACTTTTGATAAAAGGTTTTAATGACAGTTATAACGAAATTCCTTATTTGATAGAAGAAATTTTAATAAAACAAGTAGGGGAGGACGCAATTTTTCTTTGTAAAGAAGATTTTGACCCTATGGGTGGCAAAGATATGGTGAATCGCTTACATGTTTTGAAAGAACTAGCAGGGGAAAAAGAAAATGATTTTTATATCAGTCTTTTAGAAAATAGTTCTCCTGTTGTAAAAGAAGCAGCGATTTTAAATTTAGGTTGTTCTCCAGCAAATGCAGATTTGCTAATTCATTTAGCAGAAACGGAAAGAGGAAAAAAATATAAAACAGCAGCTTTAAAAGCAATGGAACAATTAAATGAGAAAAAAAATATAGACTATCTTTTAACAAAAGCCCAAAAAAATCCAGAAACTTATTTACCTTATTTAAAAAATTGCGAAACAGAAGAAATATCTGATGTTTTTGCAGATGCATTGGAAAAAATTTTGCAAGAGTTGCTCCAAGTCAAAAAAGAGGAAAAAATTCCAGATAAATTACATAAGAAAATAAGAGATGTTTTAATTTCCTCAGCAATGTATAAATGTTCTGAAAAAATGATAGATGTGTTTCAAAAATATGGAGATACAAATTGGTATATTCATCAAATTAACTGGATAATGATTTGTAATATGCTTGATAAAACAGATGAAAAATATATTCATATGACAAAAGAACTTTATCAGAGATGCAGAAAAGTTTATTTGCCAAGTATGCTGGTTGCAGAATTTTTAACAGAACCAGAGAAGACCTATGATTTATGTATGCCTTACTTTCAAGATTTCCATGATAAAGCCTTTGTAGCAGAAATCTGCATGGTGTTAAGATTGATAAAGTATGATAAAATTGGATATTATATAAAGCATTCTGAAGAACAAGCTGCACGTTTTATAGCCAAAGAAATAGATATTCGTTGGATAGAATCGCTTACCCAAGTACAAGAAAATATTTGGAACACTAGATACAGAGGATATGGAGATGAGGTATATTGGATATTACGTGGATGGGTGAATTGTTATTGTAAAGAAGCAGTTCCTTTCTTCCGTAGAAAATTTAGACAATTTGTAGGAATGGGTTTTTTTGACTTGGATATATTGGAAGAATTAGGAGAAACGAATTTTAAAACGCTTGTTGCTTCTTATATAAGAAGTAGAAACTATTTTTATTATGATTTTTCAAAAACCATTGACTTTTTACGAAAATTACCTTTTACGGAAGAAGAAAGAGCAGAAGAAGCAAAAATGATATTAGAGGGATTTGAGAAAAGAAGACCGAATTCTAAAGATTCATTGGATATTCGTTTTAAAGAAGAATTAAAAGAAATCATAGCGCAAGGAAAGGAAGGATAAAAATGGAAAACCTTCGTTCTATCTTGTTTTGTTTACAGGATAGATTACATACCCTTGCAATTGTAGGTACAAATTTATTAACAGAAGATTTCCGGCTAAAAAAAGCAGTAGAACAATTTCATGTGATTGCGGCATCTTCTTCTATATTTTCAAAAATAGACCAGCTTGTGCAACATTTGTTAGAGGAAGGCAATAAAGAAAAAGAAATTTCTTTAATAGAGGCGATTACATTGGTAGATGCTGTTGTTTGTACACAAGCAGAATACATCGTAAAAAAAGAAGGAAAACAAGAGATTGAAGTATTAGTGGAAGGAAGAACAAAACATATAGAATATAATGAATTACAACCTGTGATTACGGCATTAACAACTAAAAAAAATATCCCGGAGTTGTTGTAAGGGAGTTTCGTCACAATCATAAAGAAGACAAAGAAATTTTTAGAGATTGTCGTTTATTTTGTCATTTGATAGATAACTTAAATAGTAAAGATAGTCTTTTAGTAAGTGAAATAAAACAGATATCGATTGATATGGGAAATGATGTGATTCCTCTTTGTAAAAAAAATTTTGACCCTATGGGTGGCAAAGACATGATACATCGTTTAGAAATTTTGGAAAGACTAGCGAAGGATAGTGAAAATGATTTTTATATTAGTCTTTTAGAGAATAGTTCTCTTGAAATAAAGGAAAATGTCATTAGATTGTTGGGATATTCTCCACAAAATATAAATTTACTGATTCATTTGGCAGAAACAAAAAGAGGAAGATGTAAAACAGCAGCTTTAACAGCAATGGAAATGCTAAATCAACCAGAAACTGTACAATATCTCTTAACAAAAGCAAAAAAGAAACCACAAACTTATTTGCCTTATTTAAAAAATTGTGATACAGAAGAAGTATCAGATGCTTTTGCAGAGGAAATTGAAAAATTGGTACAAGAAATATTTCAAATAGAGAATCAATCAAAAAAAGATGATGTTAGTTCTTATCGACAAAAAATTAATAATTTTTATAAAAAATCAAAAAATATATTACTTTGTATAGATTATAAATGTTCTAATAAGTTGATAAATGCATTGCAAAAATGGGGAGGAATATGTTCTTATTGTTCTTTAAGAACACTTTTTTATCAAGAAATTAATAAAAAAATGATTGACAATATGCTTTATAGAACAGATAAGAAATATATTAATATGACAAAGAAACTTTATAAAGGATGTGGAAAAGTTTATTTGGAATGTATGCTTATTGCACAATTTTTAACAGAACCAGAAAAAGCATATGATTTATGCTTACCATATTTTGAAGATAAAAATTGCACATATGATATAATAAAAATAGTGACTTCTTGGATAAATTATGATAAAGATGGATACTACATAAGAAATAGTTTTAGTAATGAAAATGGATATTTTTCAAATAATCGTCTTATAACAAAAGAAATGGATATCCGATGGATAAAATTAATAACAAAACTTGAAGACATAAGTTCTCGTTTTATGAGCTGGATTAATTATAATGATGACAAAACAATTCCTTTTTTTCGCCAAAAATTAAGATATATTTTGCCAGAATGTATGTATTGTACAGGTACAGGTGATGCCATAAGACTTTATAAAATATTACAAGAATTAGGAGAAACAAATTTTTCAACACTTGTGTATAAGTTGATGCATATGTGTATAAAATCCTGCTTTAGTAATGACGAAAGTCGCTATAATAATTTTAATTATGATCAAATAACACAAAAGATTTTTATTCTTTTAAATATACTACCATTTACACCACAGCAAAAAATAGATGAAATAAAAATGATATTGGATGAAGTGGAACGAGTAGGAGAAAAAGAAGAATTAAACGAAAACGCGCAAAAAAATAAATTTGAATTCAAACAAAAATTGCAATGTATGATACAGGAAACAGAAAAACAGCAAGGAAAGGAAGAATAAAAATGGAAAACACAGAATTTCAAAGATTACCTGCAGAAGAATTATTTCAAAAAGAAATAGATGCACTCATTGCGGCAGAAAAAGACCCCATTCCAACGGGGTGGAAAATGTCGCCTCGTTCTGTATTTACCTATATTACAGGGGGAAAGGTAAATGATGTTGAAATTACACCAAAATATATGGGAAATAGTAGACTAATAGAAATTGCCATTGCAACATTGGTTACAGACAGGGCATTACTTTTAATTGGCGAACCTGGTACTGCAAAATCATGGTTGTCAGAACATTTAGCGGCAGCTATCAATGGAGATTCCACAAAAGTAGTACAAGGAACAGCAGGCACCACAGAAGAACATATCCGCTATTCTTGGAATTATGCAATGCTGATTGCAAAAGGACCTTCTAAAGAGGCGATGCTAAAGAGTCCAATTTATAGAGCAATGGAAACAGGAACGATTGCAAGATTAGAAGAAATTTCCCGTTGTGCTTCTGAAGTACAGGATGCTTTGATTTCGATTCTTTCTGAAAAAAGACTTTCTGTTCCGGAACTTGCTTTTGAATTACCTGCAAAAAAAGGATTTTCTATTATTGCAACCGCAAATACAAGAGATAAGGGCGTCAATGAAATGTCTGCTGCTTTAAAAAGACGATTCAATATTGTAGTATTACCTTCCCCAGCGAATATACAAACGGAAATTGAAATTGTTCGTAGTCGTGTTTCACAGTTGTCCAATTCTTTAGGATTACAAGCGGAAATGCCAAGTGAAGAATTGATTGAAAATGTGGTAACTATTTTTAGAGAATTAAGAAATGGTATGACATTAGATAAAACCCAAAAAATAAAAATAACAACAGGTGTATTGTCTACAGCGGAAGCAATTTCCCTTTTAGCCAATAGTATGGCATTAGCAGCAAGTTTTGGAAATGGTACAATTACAGATTATGATGTAGCAGCAGCATTACAGGGTGCTGTTGTAAAAGATGAAGAGAAAGACAAAATTGCATGGAAAGAATATTTGGAACATGTTATGAAAAAACGTGGAGAACGTTATAGAACATTGTATAAAGAGTGTAAGGAGTTGAACCGTTGATGCCTCTTTATTTTGGAATACGCCATTTATCACCGGCTGGAGCAAAGCATGTTTTGGAGACACTAAAAAAGTACAAGCCTACATTAGTATTGATAGAAGGACCTTCTGATTTAACAGAATTGATGGACGATATATGTCATAAAAAGGCAATTCCACCGATTGCTATGATGGCATATAGTGAAACTGTGCCAATAGAAAGTATATTATATCCCTTTGCAGAATATTCTCCAGAATACCAAGCCATTTTATGGGCAAAAAAGCAAAAAATTCTTTGTCGTTTTATAGACTTGCCTTCTTCTGTTTTTCTTGCTATTTCTAAGCAAAGAAGAAAGCAAACAGAGCAATATAGCAATACGGTTGACGTTTATCAAAGAATTGCAGAACAATCAGGAGAAAAAGACCAAGAAATCTATTGGGAAAGAAATTTTGAACATAGAACAAATGCTGTTAGTTATCAGCAATGCACTAATATCTTTGGAAAAGAATTAAGAGAATTATCTGTTGATGATAGATATGAAACCGCAGAGAATATATTAAGAGAAGCATATATGAAAAAACAAATCAATGATGCAATCAAAGAAGGGTTTGCAGAGGATAAGATTATTGTAATAACAGGAGCGTATCATGTAGAAGGGCTAAAAAATTGCGAGCCGCTTACGGAAAAAGAAATCAAAGCATTACCAAAAATACCAGCACAACATACTCTGATGCCATATTCTTATTATAGACTTTCTTCTCGTTCTGGTTATGGTGCAGGCAATAAAGCCCCTGCCTATTATGAATTGCTTTGGAAAGCAATGAAAAAAAATAATCTAATAGAAGCAAGTTATCAATATCTTTCTTCTATTTCTTCTTTCCAAAGAAAAACAGGGAATATGAGTTCTTCCGCAGAAGTCATTGAAGCAGTTCGTCTTGCGATTACTTTAGCGAATATGAAAAAAAGTAATATTCCAACTTTACAGGATTTAAGAGATGCAGCAATTACTTGTTTAGGACATGGTTCTTTTTCAGAGATTGCAAAGGCAGTTGCAAGTACAGAAATTGGTACGAAAATGGGGGCGCTTCCGGAGGGCGTTAGTAGAACATCTATACAATCTGATTTTTATTATAAACTAAAAGATTTAAAATTAGAAAGATATAAGGAATTAGAAGCGCAAGTGTTAGAATTAGATTTAAGGGAAAATACAAGAGTAAAAAGTCAAAAATCTGCTTTTTTAGATTTAGAGAGGTCTTTTTTTCTACATCGTATTTGTGTTTTGGGAATCCATTTTGCGCAAAAACAAAAATCTTATCAAGAAAAAGCAACTTGGGCAGAAAAATGGTTGTTGCAATGGACACCAGAAGCAGAAATTGAAATTGTAGAGGCAGCCTTACAAGGTGAAACAGTAGAAGTTGCAGTTGCTTTTTCCTTTAAAGAAACATTGGAAAAGGCAACTTCTATTACAGAAACAGCAGAGATATTAGAAAGTGCTTCTCTTTGTGGTATGCCGCAAGTTGTAGAAAATGCTTCTATTGTTTTACAAGGGCTTTTTGTGGAAGAAAATTCCGTTATTGATATTGCTAATACCATTCATAAATTATCTGCTGTCATTCGATATGGAAATATTCGGCATATTGATGCAAATGCTTTGCTTCCTATCTTAGAACAACTTTTTTATAGAGCTTGCTTAATATTAGAAAAAAGCTGTATTTGTGATAATAATGCAGTAGAGGGTATTATTTCTGCTATGGATTTGCTTCATCTTGCTTCTATTAATCATGATGCTCTTGATGATAAACAGTGGCTTACAGTATTAGCCGAAATATCAAATCGAGATGATTTGAATACAAAAGCTTCTGGCTTTGCTGCTGCTATTTTACTGGAAAGAGGAGAAATGACACAACAAATGTTATTAGAAGAAATGAAAAGACGTCTTTCCTATGGTATCCCCGCAGATTTGGGTGCTGGCTGGTTTGAAGGATTAGCATTAAAAAATAAATATGCTTTGATTAGTCGTTTGAGTCTTTGGGAACAGTTGTCAGAGTATATTGATACCTTGAATGAGGAAGAATTTAAAAAAGCACTCGTATTTTTAAGACGAGCCTTCTCTTATTTTACAGCATCGGAAAGGAATAATATTGCAGAAAACTTAGGAGAAATTTGGCAGTTTAATACGCAACAAGTTAGTGCAGTATTAAATGATACTTTAACAGAAATAGAGCAAGAAACATTACAACAATTAGATGAATTTGATTTTGGTGATATATGATGAAAAATATAACAGAACAAGAAATACAAAAAAAATTAGCACGTTGGAGATTGATATTAGGACAGGATACACAGCAACAATTTTCAAATATGAATCATTTTACACTTTCAGAACAGCAATTTTTGATGGATGAAGCACTTGCTAGTATTTATGGAGGTGGAGAAGGAAAAATACTTTCGGGAAAAGGTGCAGGAAATAATTCTTCTGCACCAAAGCTATCAAAATGGTTGGGAGATATTCGTTCTCTTTTTGATAAAGATATTGTAACTATGATACAAAATGACGCGATTGAGAGAAAAGGATTAAAACAACTTTTTTTAGAACCGGAAATGTTGGAAAACTTAGAACCTGATGTAAATATGGCAGCAACCATATTATTGTTAAAAGACCAAATTCCACAGCGCTCCAAGGCAAGTGCAAGAATCTATATCCAAAAAATTGTAGAGCAAATCAATGCAATGCTTGCAAGCGATATACAAAGAGCAGTTGTTGCTGCATTAAATAAGCATTCTCATTCCCCTTTGCCTGCTGCATCTGCCATTGATTTTAAACATACCATTGCAAGAAATTTAAAAAATTACAATGTGGATTTAAAGGCAATTATACCAGAGAAAGTTTATTTTTTTGACAGAGCAAATAAAGTTAATCATTGGACAGTGATATTAGATATTGACCAAAGTGGTTCTATGGGAGAATCTATCCTGTATTCTTCTGTTATGGCTTGTATTTTGGCAAGTATGAATGCAATTAAAACAAGAATTGTTGCATTTGATACTTCTATCATTGATTTAACAGAAAAAACAGATGACCCAATCGATTTACTTTTTGGGATACAAATGGGTGGTGGCACAGATATTAATAAGTCAGTTACCTATTGTCAACAATTTATTGAATCTCCTTCTAAAACCTTATTTTTTTTGATTTCTGATTTAGAAGAAGGTGGGAATCAGGCTTCACTTTTACGAAAATTAGAAGATATGAAAGAATCAGGTGTAACAGTTATTAGCCTTCTTGCTATAGCAGATGGAGGAAAGCCTTATTATAGTGCAAGTATGGCGCAAAAAATTGCTCGGTTAGGAATTCCTTGTTTTGCTTGTACTCCAGAAAGATTACCAGAATTGTTGACTGCTGCATTAAAAGGATATGAATTAAACAATTTTGATAAAAAATAAATAAGGACTGAATGATATTGCAAACACAAAAAAAGGCAATTCTTGTTGTTAGTTTTGGCACAAGTTATAGGGATAGTTTCAAAAAAACAATCAAACAAATAGAAAATGAAATACAAGCTGTTTATCAAAATAGTGTTGTATATCGTGCTTTTACAAGTCAAATTATCATTGATAAACTAAAAAAGAAGGGAATTTTTGTTGACACTGTAAAAGAGGCTATGGATAAAATAGTAAAAGCAGGTTATCATACCGTTATTTGCCAGCCCACTTATATTATGCATGGTATGGAATATCAAAAGATGTTGGATATGATAGAACCTTATAAAAATGTAATAGATGTACGATGTGGTGCGCCTTTATTATCCTCTGTTGAAGATTATGATAAGGTAACAGAAGCAATCATAGCAGAAATAAAATGGAATAAAAAAGATACTTTTGTGTTAATAGGACATGGTACAAAGCACTTTAAGGATACTTCTTATTCTATCTTAAATGATTGTTTTTTAGCAAAAGGATATCCCAATATTCTTGTGGATACCCTAGAAAATCCATCTAATACCTTGTTGCAAAAATTGAAAATAATAGGTTCTAATATCATTTACATTATGCCATTTTTGATAGTAACAGGAAAACATACAAGATATGATATTTGTGATGATGTAGGGGATACTTGGAAAACAAAAATAATGTCGCAAGGTTATACTGTTTATACAATAGAAAAAGCTTTAGGAGAATATCCTTCTATACAAAATATTTTTATAGAACATATTCAAAATGCTATCAAAAGGAATCCTATGATTTTATAATATTTTTCTCTGATAAAAACATTGACTTAGAGTTTACTCTAAGTAGTATAATATTGATAATTATACATTTTTAAGGAGGAAGTTTTGTGAAGAAAAAAAGGGTTATTTTTCTTTTGATTCTATTGTTTAGTTTGGCAGGTTGTAAAGCAGAGATAAAAGAAAATGTAAAAGATAAGGATACTGTTGTTGTAACAATGCCTGTCAGTTCTGAACCGGAAGCAGGTTTTAATCCAGTATATGGTTGGGGAGCTGGGGAGCATACTCATGAACCTCTTATACAGAGTACATTATTTGTTACAACCAATGATTTACAGATTGATTATGATTTAGCAACAGATTATTCTGTCAGTGAAGATGGTATGACATGGACTGTTAGCATAAGGGAAGATGCTTTTTTTACAGATGGCGAAAAGGTAACAGCAGAAGATGTTGCATTTACCTATAATACTTGTAAGAAAAATAGTTCTGTAAATGATTTTACCATGTTGCATTATACGGAAGCAATCAATGAAAAAACTGTTGTATTTCATATGACAAGACCATTTTCTGTATGGCCGTATACTATGGCATTGGTAGGAATTGTACCAGAACATGCTTATACCCCTTCTTATGGAGAACATCCAGTTGGTTCTGGAAAATACATTTTAAAACAATGGGATAAGGGACAGCAAATAATATTAGAAGCGAATGAAAAGTATTATGGAAATGTACCAAAAATAAAAAATGTTATTGTGTTGTTTATGGAAGAAGAAATTTCTCTTGCAGCAGCCCAAGCTGGTCAAGCGGATGTTTCTTATACTTCTGCCACTTACGCAGACATTTCTGTTCCAAATTATGAATTATATTCTGTTGTATCATTAGATAATAGAGGAATTAATTTGCCAGCACAACCAAAAGAAGAAAAAGATGGTGTTTTATATGGAAATGATGTAACAAGTGATATTGCTGTCCGTCAGGCTATCAATCTTGCTTTAAACAGAGAAAGTATCATATCTAATATATTAAATAGTTATGCTTCTTCTGCTTATAGCATTTGTGATAATACACCATGGTATCAAGATGCGCAAGTACCATATGATTTAGAACAAGCAAAGGAATTATTAGATAATGCAGGCTGGATAATTGGAGAAGATGGTATTAGAAGCAAAAATGGTATTAAAGCTACCTTTTCTATTTTATATCCACCTTCTGATAGCATCAGACAAGGCATTGCAGAGGAATTTTGTAATAATATGAAAGAAATTGGATTAGAAGTAATACCAGAATGTGTAGGCTGGGATATTGCTTATGATTTAGCACAATCACAACCTCTTGTTTGGGGATGGGGTGCACATACACCTATGGAATTATATAATATTTATCATAGCCAAAATGGAAAAAATGCAAGATATTCTCCTTATCACAATAAAGCAGTAGATGCCTATATGGATGAAGCGTTAAAAAGTACTAATTTAGAAGATAGTTATTCTCTTTGGAAAAAAGCACAATGGGATGGTACAACAGGTATTATACAAGATATTCCATGGGTATGGATTTGTAATGTAGAGCATTTGTATTTTGTAAAGCAAGGACTTACAATTCCAGAGCAAAAAATACATCCACATGGACATGGGTGGTCACTTTTAAATAATATAGATACATGGACATGGAAATAAAAGGAGAATAATTTTGATAAAATATATTTTAAAAAATGGTATTCGTATGGTTTTACTAATTATAGCAATTAGTATAGCAGCTTTTTTTCTTATGACTATTTCTCCCATAGACCCTTTACAAACCAATATCGGACAAACTGCACTTGGTATTATGAGTCAGGAACAAATAGAACAACTACAAAACTATTGGGGAACAAATAAAAATGTAGTGGAACGTTACCTTGAATGGATAAAAGATTTTATTTCTGGTAATATGGGAATATCTTTGCTATATCGTCAACCAGTATATGATGTGATAGTACAAAGATTATTAAATTCTATTTGGATATTGTTAGCTTCTTGGTTATTATCAGGAATATTGGGTGTAACATTTGGCATTATTGCAGGCATAAAAGAAGGGAGTATTCTAGATAGTATAATAAAAGATATTGCAATTTTATTTTCTAGTACACCCATTTTTTGGTTCGCGCTTATTGTATTAATGATATTTGCTGTTTGGCTAAAATGGTTTCCTATTGGCTTTAGTGTTCCCATTGGTGTTATGGTGGAAAATGTTTCTTTATTTGATAAAATACATCATGCTATATTGCCTACCTTTGTTTTAAGTGTTGCTGGTATGCCCAATATTATATTACATACACGAGAAAGAATGATTAGTGTACTGAAAAGTGATTATATTTTATTTGCAAAAGCATTAGGAAAAACAAAAAAGCAAATTGTGTGGCAGCATGGATTGAGGAATGTAGTATTACCAGCAATTACTTTGCAGTTTGCATCCATCAGTGAAATTTTTAGTGGTTCTATTTTAGCAGAACAAGTTTTTTCTTATCCGGGATTAGGACAAATTGCAGTAACCGCAGGATTAGGGGGAGATATGCCTTTACTTTTAGCAGTTGTTGTAATTTGTGCTTGTTTTGTTTGCGGAGGAAATTTTTTAGCAGATATTATATATCATATCATTGACCCACGTATACAATTAAAGGGGAAAGAAATATGAAAAAAAGAATACTGTTTCTATTATTATTGTTAAGCATATTTACTATAGTTGGATACTTTTGTAAAGATAATGCACTTGTTACAGATTTTGCTCATAAAAATATGCCACCTTGTTTGGATTATCCTTTTGGTACAGATTGGTTAGGCAGAAACCTTTTTTTTAGAACATTACGAGGAATTTCTATTAGCATTTTAATTGGAACAATTTCTGCTAGTATTAGTACAATCATTGCAATTTTTTTAGGAACAATTTCCGCCTTTGGAAATAAAAATATTGATGCTACTATTACATGGCTTATTGATTTTATTATAGGTTTGCCACATATTTTATTATTGATTGTGCTATCTATTGTAATGGGTAGAGACATCAAAGGAGCAATTCTAGGGATTGCTCTTACCCATTGGACTTCTTTAGCACGTTTAATACGTGGAGAGCTTCTCCAATTAAAAGCAAGTACCTACATACAAGTTGCAGAAAAGTTAGGAAAAAGTAAATTATATTTATTTCAAAATCATATGATACCTCATGTCTTGCCACAATGTATAATAGGTTGGATATTACTTTTTCCACATACCATTTTGCATGAATCTAGTATTACATTTCTGGGCTTTGGATTAAAGAGTAATCAGCCAGCTATTGGTACGTTGCTTTCTGAAAGTATGCAATATCTTGTAACAGGTAGATGGTGGTTTGCAGTGTTTCCAGGTTGTATGTTAGTATTTATAGTATTACTTTTTTATTATTTAGGAAAATGTTTGCAAACTTATTATGAGCAGAAATTAGGTGAGTAAGATGTTATTAGAAATGGAACATATTACAATTACAGCAGGACAAAGAAATATTTTAAAAGATTTTTTTCTAACTATTGAAGAAAAGGAATTCGTAGCATTAGTAGGTGCAAGTGGTTCTGGAAAGAGTATATTAGCACATAGTATTATTGGAATTATACCAGAAAATGTCATATGTAGTGGCACCATAAAATACAAAGGCTTTATTTTAACAGAAGAAAAAAAAGCAACATTATTAGGAAATGAAATTGTATTAATCCCACAAAATACATCTTATTTAGACCCTTTAATGAAAGTAGGGATTCAAGTAGCAAAAGGAAAAAAGGATAAAAAATCTTTGGAAAAGGTAAAGAATCTTTTCAAAAAATATCATATGGAAGAATCTGTAGTTTATAAATATCCTTTTATGCTTTCTGGAGGTATGACAAGAAGGGTATTTATTTCATCTGCATTGATGGAAACACCTAAATTAGTCATTGCAGATGAGCCAACACCGGGACTTCATAAAAAAATGGCACAACAGGTAGTTAGTCATTTTAGAGAAATGGCAGATATGGGAGCTGGTGTATTAATGATTACACATGATTTAGATTTAGCAATTTCAACAGCAGATAAAATTGTTGTGTTGTATAATGGCGAAATTATGGAAGTAGCAAAAGCCATTAATTTTCAATCACAAGATACATTATATCATTATTACACAAAAGAGTTATGGAAATCTATGCCTAAAAATGGATTTTATCATAGTCCTATTCAGCAGACAAGTATAGAGGGTTGTCCTTTTGCACACTATTGTCAAAAAGCAAAAAAAGAATGTACAATAAATAAAATTCCTTATTTTGTAAAAGGAGAAAGTATTGTAAAATGTCTTTTTATAGGAGGAGAAAAACAATGCTATTAGAAGCAAAAAATATTTTTTTTCGCTATGAAAAAAAGGGGCGTTTTATATTGGAAAATATATCTTTTTCTATAGAAAGTACACAACGGATTGGTATAATTGCACCTAGTGGGTTTGGAAAAACAACACTCTGTAAATTATTATCAGGTTATTTAAAACCAACAGCAGGAAGTATTTTATTAGATGGAAAACCTTTACCACAAAATGGATATTGCCCTGTACAAATGATATGGCAGCATCCTGATATGGCTGTGAATCCAAGACTAATTATGAAAAAGACATTAGCAGAAGGAGATGCTATTTCAGAAGAAATTATAACTAGGTTGGGAATCCAACAAAGTTGGCTGTATCGTTTTCCAAATACACTTTCTGGTGGAGAATTACAAAGATTTTGTATTGCACGAACATTAGGAGAAAAAACACGCTTTTTATTAGCAGATGAAATTACGACAATGTTAGATTTTGTAACACAAAGTCAAATATGGCATTTTTTATTGCAGGAAACAGAAAAAAGAGAAATAGGATTACTTGTAGTGAGTCATGATATTGATTTATTAAAACAAGTGACTACAGAGCAAATTTATTTAAAATAATATATTGCTTTTTTTAACAATATATGCTATATTTTTGCAAAACACATATCAAAAATGAGAGGAGCCATTTATGAGAAAAGAAACGATAATGGAAACTTTAAAACAGCCAAGAGTTTTAACAGGAGTTGCAATGTTTGTTGCGCTTAATGTGATATTAAATTATTTTAATATTATGATTGGCAATACCTTAAGAATAGGGATTTCTTTTTTACCTATTGCTGTTTGTGGTATGTTATATGGTCCAATCATTGGGGGAATTGCAGGTGCACTTGGAGATGTGGTAGGATTTATTACAAAACCAATTGGCTACTATTTTGTTGGCTTTACGATTAATGCTTTTGTAGTTGGTTTTTTATTTGGACTTTTGTTGTATCGTAAACAGATTACATTAATGCGAGTGGCAGGTGCAGTATTATTGTATACCATTATTATTAGTTTAATATTATCTCCAATATGGCTTTTTATAATGTATGGTTCTCCTTTATTTGCTATACCACGTGTTTATAAAGCTATTTTACAATATCCTATCAATTTAGTAATGGTATATACTGTGACAAAATTTTTGTCGCACTATCACATTATAAATCGTCATATCTATTAAAAATAAAAAATCTCTTTTCCAAATCGGAAAGGAGATTTTTATTATATACGAAAAGAGAAATCTAAAAACCAAAACTTGAATAAAAATAATTTTTATGCTATAATTTCTAAATTATAACATGAGAAAAAGGAGAAAAACGATGAATCATTTCTCAACATCACATAGAAATTTATCTATCAACATTGCTGGTGTCATTATGAAAAATCCAGTTACTACTGCTTCAGGAACCTTTGCTTCTGGCAAAGAATATGGGGAATTTGTAGATTTAAACCAATTAGGAGCAGTTACTATAAAAGGGGTTGCAAATGTTGCATGGAAAGGAAACAATGCCCCTCGTATTGCAGAGACATATGGAGGTATGTTAAATTCAGTCGGCTTGCAAAATCCGGGTGTGGACTATGTTATACAAAATGATATACCTTTTTTACGCCAGTATGATACAAAAATCATTGTTAATATATGTGGACATACTATAGAAGAATATTGCCAAGTTGCAGAAAAATTAGCAAATGCAGATGTTGATTTGCTAGAATTAAATATTTCCTGTCCAAATGTTACAGAAGGTGGTATTACATTTGGAACGCAGCCTAAAATGGCAGAAAAAGTTGTTGCTGAAGTAAAAAAGTGTGCAAAACAACCCCTTATTGTAAAGCTAACACCAAATGTAACAGATATTACAGAAATTGCAAGGGCCGCTGTCTGTGGAGGAGCAGATGCCTTATCTCTTATCAACACATTGCAAGGAATGAAAATTGATATTCATAAAAGAAAAACTGTTTTAGCTAATAAAATAGGAGGACTTTCTGGACCTGCAATAAAACCTGTAGCTGTTCGTATGGTATATCAAACAGCAAAAGCAGTTGATGTACCAATTATTGGTATGGGTGGCATTGCAAATGGAGAAGATGCGATTGAGTTTATTATGGCTGGAGCAACGGCAGTTGCAATTGGAACTGCAAATTTTTCAAATCCAATGGCTACCATTGAAACAATAAACGGGATTCAAAATTATATGGAACAATATGATATTAAAGACATAGCAGATATAAAAGGAATTATAGATTAAAGGGGAATAGGAATGTTAACAGAAAATAAAAAAGACTTTATTGAATTTATGATGAAAGCAGATGTATTGCGTTTTGGAGAGTTTAAAACAAAAAGTGGACGTTTGACTCCTTATTTTGTAAACACAGGAAATTATAAAACTGGAAAACAAATTGCAGCATTGGGGAATTTTTATGCACGATTGATAAAAGAAACTTGTGGTGATAATTTTGATTGTATGTTTGGACCAGCTTATAAAGGAATTCCACTTGTAACTGCAACTGCTGCTTCGCTTGCAACAGAATATAAGATAGACAAGCCTTATTTTTTTAATAGAAAAGAAGTGAAAGATCATGGCGAGGGTGGAAGTTTAGTAGGTTATCAGCCAAAAAAAGATGATAATGTTATTATTATTGAAGATGTCATTACCGCAGGCACAGCAATACGAGAAACCATGCCAGTTTTAAAAAATGCTGCAAATGTAACAGTAAACCATATGTTTATTTCTGTAAATCGTTGTGAAATAGGGCAGACAGAGGGAAAGACAGCGATTATGGAAGTTAGTGAAGAATTTGGAATAAAAGTACATTCTATTATTTCTGTGCAAGATATTTATAATTATTTAAAAGAGCAAGATAGTTATGATAATGTGTTAAAATTAATGGAAAAATATATGGAGCAATATTGTATTTTTTAAATAAGAATTATATTTTAGAGTGGCTATAAAAATAGCCACTTTTTTTATGATTTAAAATAAGTTTACCAGTATAATATTATGTAAATATTAATTTTTTTAATATTAGCTATTGACAAATTTAGTTAGTTAATATAAACTTATTATAATTAGTTATAAGTAATAAAAATTATATAATTCTTATTTTGTTTTGAAAGGAGCATTTATGATGCCTTTAATGATGGCAAATGTTGGAGAAGTACAATCTATTAAAAAAATCAATGGAAAAGATGATACAAAGCAATTTTTAAAAAATTTAGGATTTGTGGAAGGGAGTGAAATTACAATTATATCTCAAATGCAGGGAAATGTTATTGTAAAAATAAAAGATACTCGTATTGCAATTAGTAAGTCTATGGCAAGCAGAATTATGGTGTAATAGGAGAGGAGAGTTTATTTTGAAAACGTTAAAAGAAGCAAAAATAGGTGAAACGGTTGTTGTTGTGAGATTAATAGGAAGTGGTGCAGTAAAAAGAAGAATTATGGATATGGGAATTACAAAAGGAACAAAGATATTACTTAGAAAAGTTGCACCATTTGGTGACCCACTGGAGGTAAAAGTAAGAGGATATGAGCTTTCATTAAGAAAAGCAGATGCGGAGATGATTTTAATTGGATAAAGAGAGGGGAGTTATAAATGACAATAAAAATAGCACTTGCAGGGAACCCAAACTGTGGAAAGACAACTATGTTTAATGATTTAACGGGAAGTTCACAATATGTAGGAAATTGGCCAGGGGTTACTGTAGAAAAAAAAGAAGGAAAGTTAAAAGAACATAAAGATATTACAATCATAGATTTACCAGGGATTTATTCTCTTTCTCCATATACTTTAGAAGAAGTAGTAACAAGAGATTATATTATAAAGGAACAACCAGATGTTATATTAAATTTAGTAGATGCTTCTAATATGGAAAGAAATCTTTATTTAACAACACAGTTGTTAGAAATGGGCATTCCTGTTGTGGTTGCTATGAATATGATGGATATTGTTGCAAAACGAGGTGATATAATTAACAGAAAAGAATTAAGTGAAACACTTGGCTGTAAAATTGTTGAAACGTCTGCATTAAAAGGGCAGGGGACAATGGAGGCTGCACAAATTGCAATGAAGGCTGTAAACCAGACAATAAAAATTGGTGAAATGTTTCAAACAGATGTAGAAAAAGCATTACAGAAAATTTCGGTATTGATTCAGGATAAAGTAGATAAAAAACAATTAAGATGGTTTTCGATTAAATTGTTTGAAAGAGATGAAAAAATATTAAAAATCTTTCCAGTTGATAAAACAGTTGCAGAGAAAATAGAAAAGATAATTGTAGATTGTGAAAATTTATTAGAAGATGATAGTGAAAGTATTATTACAAATGAAAGATATGAATACATAGAAAAGTTAGTTTCAAAATGTATTCAAAAGAAAGATACAACAACTATGACAACTTCTGATAAAATCGACCATATTGTAACAAACAGATTTTTTGCTTTACCATTTTTTGCACTAATAATGTGGTTTGTTTATTATATTTCTGTTTCTACAGTAGGAACCATAGCAACTGACTGGACAAATGATGTATTGGTAGGAGAGATTTTACAAGGAAATGTATCCATATTTTTAGAAAATATAGGAACAGCAGAATGGCTACAAAGTTTTATTGTTGATGGTATTATTGGTGGTGTTGGGGCTGTTATTGGATTTTTGCCACAGATGCTTGTATTGTTCTTTTTCCTTTCTATTTTGGAAGATTGTGGCTACATGGCACGGATTGCATTTATCATGGATAGAATTTTTAGAAAATTTGGTTTATCAGGAAAATCATTTATTCCAATGCTGATTGGTACAGGTTGTGGTGTTCCTGGTATCATGGCTTCCAGAACAATCGAACATGAAAAGGATAGAAGGATGACTATTATAACAACAACGTTTATTCCTTGTGGAGCAAAATTGCCAATTATTGCATTAATTGCAGGTGCATTATTTCCAGAAAGTTCTTGGGTTGGACCATCTGCTTATTTTATTGGAATTGGAGCCATTATTTTTTCAGGTGTTTTATTAAAAAAGACAACACTATTTGCAGGGGAACCTGCACCATTTGTTATGGAGTTACCACCTTATCATTTGCCAGCAGCAAAAGGGGTATTGATTCATATGTGGGATAGAGGAAAATCATTTGTAAAAAAAGCAGGCACCATTATTTTTGTTGCCTGTGGTTTGATTTGGTTTTTACAGTCTTTTAATTGGTCTTTGCAAATGGTAGATGCAAGTGAATCCATTTTAGCTTCTATTGGGAATATTATTGCACCCATTTTTATACCTTTAGGCTGGGGTGATTGGAAAGCGGCAGTGGCAACTATAACAGGACTTGTAGCAAAAGAAAATGTTGTGGGGACATTTGGTGTATTGTATGGCATGGGGGAAGTTGCGGAAGATGGGGTTGAAATTTGGGCGAATCTTCAGGGAGCTTTTACACAAGTATCTGCTTACTCCTTTTTAGCATTTAATTTATTATGTGCACCTTGTTTTGCAGCCATTGGTGCGATTAAAAGAGAAATGGGCAACTGGAAATGGACCTTTATTGCAGTTGGCTATCAAACTGGCTTAGCATATATAGTATCTTTGCTTATCAATACAGTTGGCAATACATTATTCTATGAAGCAAATCCAATTCCAGCAATTTTTTGTATTGCAGCAGTAATAGCTGTGATTATTATGATTTTTATAAAAGATAAAAAAGAACATCAAATTCATTTTACACAAACAGCAGAATAAAAGGAGGTATTCCCTTTGGCGAATATAATTATTGGAGGCGTTGTATTCATCCTTATTGTAATGGCAATCAAAAATATAATGAAAAATAAAGGAACTTGTAATTGTGCTAGTAAGGGTTGCCATTGTTGTAGGGAACATTATCACAATAAAAAATAATAAAAATGCACCTCCTGCTTTTTAAACAGGAGGTGTTGTTTAATTAGTTTCTTGGGTCTTCTTTCATAGCTTCAATTGTTTTACTAATTAAGTCATCTAATTCCCAACCTAGCATTTCAGCACCCTTACGGATTACATCTCTGGAACAACCAGCAGCAAATGCTTTATCTTTGAATTTTTTCTTTGCAGATTTTAATTCCATGTCTTGTACACTTTTAGAAGGGCGCATTTTAGCTGCTGCACCTAATAATCCAGATAATTCATCTACTGCAAAAAGAACTTTTTCCATTTCGTGTTCTGGTTTGACATCTGCTACAAGACCATAGCCATGACTTGCTGTTGCATGGATGATTCTTTCATCAATTCCTCTTTCTTTCATAATTTCTTGTTCTTTGATACAATGCTGTTCTGGATATTGTTCAAAATCTAAGTCATGTAATAGCCCAACAATGCCCCAAAATTCTTCTTCTTCAGCATATCCTAATTCTCTTGCAAAATGTTTCATAATTCCTTCTACCACTTCAGCATGACGAATATGAAAGGGTTCTTTATTAAATTCATTCAATAAATTCCATGCTTCTTCTCTTGTAATACTCATTTTTATTCCTTCTTTCTGCAATAATATTTATTTTAGTATAAAAGAAATAAGAGCATTATGCAACATAGAATGGAATATTCATTTATTTTCTAAAATTTATATTGTATTTTGTTATAATAAAGTATAAAATTATATTATATGAAAATAAAGGAGAGAAAAAATATGGATGTTACAAGTTTCGGAATTAATCATGATAAATTGTTAAGAGGCATTTATGTTTCCCGAAAAGATACGGTTGGTAATGGTGTTTTAACAACATTTGATGTTAGAATGAAAGAACCAAATCGCGAAATGGTAATGGATACTTCTGTAATGCATACAATTGAACATTTAATGGCAACTTTTTTCAGAGGTCATAATGAATGGGCAGATAAAACAATTTATGTTGGTCCTATGGGTTGCCGTACAGGAATGTATGTTATTTTTAAGGGGGATTTAGAATCAAAAGATGTTATTAAGATTATTACAGAATCCTTCGAATATATGGCTAATTTTACAGGAGAAATTCCAGCAGCAAAATCTTATATGTGTGGTAACTATTTAGACCATAATTTAGGAATTACAAAGCTAGAATGTTGTAAATTTTTAGAAGAAGTGTTGTATCAGATAAAAAAGGAAAACATTGAATACCCAACACAGAATTATTAAAAAGTGAGTAGGGGAGCATTTGAAAATAAAAGGTGTGTAAGAAAATTTACACACCTTTAAAGTTACATTTTATTTAAAATATCTGTTGTAGAGACCTTGGAATGCTTTACCATGTCTAGCTTCATCTCTAGCCATTTCGTGTACTGTATCATGAATTGCATCTAAGTTAGCAGCTTTTGCACGTTTTGCAAGGTCTGTTTTACCTGCTGTTGCACCATTTTCAGCAGCAATACGAAGTTCAAGATTTTTCTTTGTAGAATCTGTTACAACTTCACCTAATAATTCAGCAAATTTGCAAGCATGTTCTGCTTCTTCCCAAGCAGCTTTTTCATAGTATAAACCAACTTCTGGATAGCCTTCTCTATGAGCAACACGAGCCATAGCAAGATACATACCAACTTCTGTACATTCACCTTCAAAATTAGCTCTTAAATCAGCCATAATATCTTCACTAGAACCTTTTGCAACACCAATCACATGTTCAGCAGCCCATGTCATTTCTCCCACTTGTTCTGTGAATTTATCAGAACTTGCTTTACAGATTGGACATTGTTCTGGAGCAGAATCACCTTCATGTACATAACCACATACGGAACAAACAAATTTTTTCATAATTAAAATCCTCCTTAGCGAATTGAATAGAAATATCATAATTTTAACAATATTTATTTAACTATTGTTAACTGATAATAATTATAAATTACATTTCTAAGCTTGTCAACCTTTTTTTATAAAATGATTTCCAATTTTCATAAAAATATGCTAAACTAGTATCAATGGTTTGGAAAATCCAACCATTTTAAGAAAGGAGAATAGTATGATAGATTTTGAAATTGGAAAGCAATATTATGGTTTTTCTTTAAAAGAATATTCTGACGTAGAAGATATTCATTCCAAAGCTTATTTATTTGAGCATATCCAAAGTGGGGCAAAATTATTCTATGTAAAAAATCATGATGATAATAAGGTTTTTTTTATTTCTTTTAAAACACCTCCTAATGATGATTGTGGTACACCTCATATTTTAGAACATTCTGTACTTTGTGGTTCCAAAAAATATCAAGCAAAAGACCCTTTTAATGAATTGGCAAAAGGTTCTCTCAATACTTATTTGAATGCTTTAACCTATGCAGACAAAACAATGTATCCTGTTGCTAGTAGGAATGAAAAGGATTTTAGGAATATGATGGATGTTTATTTAGACGCAGTTTTTAATCCTTGTATTTATCATAAACAAGAAATATTTATGCAAGAAGGGTGGCATTACGTTTTAGAAGATAAAAGTGCTCCTTTATCTATTAAAGGAGTTGTTTATAATGAAATGAAAGGTGCTTTATCAGACCCTGAAAGAATATTAGATAATGCAATTTCAAGAAGCCTTTTTCCAACTACAACATATGGCTTTGAATCAGGTGGAAATCCAGAGGCAATTCCTCATTTGACTTACGAGAGTTTTTTAGAATTTCATAAAAAGTATTATCATCCTTCCAATAGTTATATTTATCTCTATGGAGATATGGAAATTGAGAAGCAATTAGAATGGATTGATAAGGAATATTTAAGTAATTTTGAAAAAAAAGAGACAGTTACAGAAATATCATTGGAAAAAAATTTTTCTGATATGGTATTTTTGGAAGATAGCTTTTCTGTCAATACAGAAGAAGACGAAAAAAGAAATACCTTTCTTTCTTATAGTGTACGTATTGGAAAGTCAACAGACCCTACATTAATACTAGCATTTGACATATTAAGCTATATTTTATTAGAAACAAACACATCTCCTTTAAAAAGAGCACTTGTGGATGCTGGTATTGCAGAAGAAACAGAAGGATGGTTTGATTCTTCTAGTTATGATATGGTATTTAGTATTATTGCTAAAAAATCAGAAAAAGAAAATGTTTCCTTATTTAAAAAAATGATTGAAAAAACGTTACAGGATATTGTGCAAAAGGGAATAGATAAAAAATTAATAGAAGCAACATTAAATAGATGGGAGTTTTACTTAAAAGAAGAATATTTTGGAAGTCGACCAAAAGGTTTAACATATGGTATGAAGCTAATGAAAAGTTGGCTGCATGGTGGAAGTTCCATAGAGCCATTATGTCATTGGAAACATTTTCAAGTTATAAAATCTGCTTTAACCACTGATTATTTTGAGCAACTCATCAAAACATTGTTATTACAAAATCAAAATAAAAGTATTGTTGTTGTTTCACCCAAAAATGGAAAACAATCTGAAATAGAAAATGAATTTTTGAAAGAAATGGAAACAATAAAAAATAATCTTTCTGCACAGGAAATACAACAATTAATTGCACAAAATAAAGCATTAGAAAAATATCAATCAGAAGAAGATAGTCCAGAAATTATCAATCAGATACCATTTTTGCATATTGATGAAATTGATAAAAAAGCAGATGTTTTACCTACACAAAAAGTACCAGAAAAATATGACATGATTTTTACACCATTAGAAACAAATGGAATTTTATATTCTCAATTATCTTTCGATACTTGTACTGTTCCAGAAAATCTTTTACCATATGTTGGGCTAGTAGCGAGTGTAATAGGAAAACTAGATACTAAAAAATATACCTTTGAACAGTTACCATTAGAAATTAACTTTTATACAGGTGGAATCAATTTAAGTAATGATATTTATTCTACTTCAAAAGAAGATTGTCGTTCTTTTGTAACAGTAAATGGAAAGTTTTTAGAAAAAAATATTTCTCATTTTTTTGAAATTATAAAATCAATATTATTTGAAACAGATTTTGACCAAAAAGAAAATTTGAAAAAAATAATAAAATCAGAAAAGGTTAATTTAGCAAGTTATTTACAAAATGCCCCTCATCTTGTTGGAGTAGTCAGAAGTATGAGTCATATTGCAGTGGGTTCCAAAATAAAAGATGAGGTATCTGGTGTTGCTTTTTATGATTTCCTTGTCAAAACAGAACAACAAGCAGAAAAAGAGATTGAAATTATTATTTCAAAATTAAAAGAAGTATGTTCTTATTTATTTACAAAACAAAATCTTTTTGTTGCTGTAACTTGTGAGGAATCTAGCTTACCATTGTATAAACAACAAGTAAAACAAATATATGATATGCTTTCAGAAAAATTATCAGAAAAACAACATTATCAATTTTTGTTTAAAAATATAAAAGAAGGATTGGTTATTCCTTCTAAGATAAAATATAATATTCAGTCAGGAAATTTAGCAGACTATGATTATCGTTATACTGGAACAATGGCAGTATTAAGAAATATATTGGATTTAGAATACTTGTGGAATGCTGTCCGTGTACAGGGAGGAGCATATGGTTGTTATAGTCGTTTTTTAAGAAATGGTAGTGTTTATTTTTATTCTTATAGAGACCCTAGTATACAGAAAACATATCAAGCTTATGAAAATGCAGCCTTGTTTTTAAAAGATTTTTGTAACACAAATGTTGATTTAACAAAATATATTTTAGGTACAATTAATACGATAGATAGACCTCTTACGAATAGAGAAAAAGCCGACTTAGTTGTTGCGAGATATTTGAATTATGTTACACCAGAAATGCAACAAATGGAAAGAGATGAAATTTTAACTACTACAATGCAAAAAATAGAACAGTATATTCCACTATTAGAAGAAATAGCAAAAAATCAGAATTTTTGTACGATTGGAAATGAGGATGCTATTCTTCAAAATAAAGAATTTTTTACACAAATATCCCCTTATATTTCCTCTATTTAATAGATTTTGTAGAAAATACTGTTTTTATTGCTTTTTTGTGTAAATTATGATATAAATAAAAGTAGGGATATGGTTTCATTTTGTAAAACAGGTTTCAAAGATGGAATCTGTTTTGCTTTTTAGAACATTAAAGAAAATAAGGAGGAAAAAAAATGGGGCTTGATTATAAGGATGCAGGCGTAGATGTAGAAGCGGGGTACAAGTCTGTAAAACTAATAAAAGAACATGTAAAAAGTACATTTCGTAAAGAGGTGTTAAGTGACATTGGTGGGTTTGGTGGCATGTTTTCGCTTGGAAATCTGCAAATGAAAGAACCTGTACTTATTTCAGGAACAGATGGTGTAGGAACGAAATTAAAATTAGCTTTTATACAAGACAAACATACTACAGTTGGTATTGATTGTGTAGCTATGTGTGTAAATGACATTATTTGTAATGGAGCACAGCCTTTATTCTTTTTAGATTATATTGCCTGTGGCAAAAATGTGCCAGAAAGAATTGCTGAAATTGTAAGTGGGGTTGCAGAAGGTTGCCGTCAAGCTGGATGTGCTTTGATTGGCGGTGAAACAGCAGAAATGCCCGGCTTTTATGCAAAAAATGAATATGATATGGCTGGTTTTGCAGTAGGTGTTGTAGATAGAGAAAAGATGATTAATGGTGAAAATATTGTAGAAGGAGACGTAATTATTGGTTTGCCTTCTAGTGGAGTTCACAGTAATGGGTATTCTCTTGTTCGAAAAATTTTTCGTCCTTCTGAAACAAGCTGCAAAGAGTTTGTAACTTCTTTAAATGAAACTTTGGGTGAAGCACTTTTAAAACCTACTAAAATTTATGTAAAAGAAATACTCCAATTAATTGAAAAAGTAGAAGTAAAAGGAATCAGTAATATTACTGGTGGTGGATTTATAGAAAACATTCCAAGATGTATTCCTAAAAATAAAAATCTTTGCGCATACATAGAAGAAGGAACTTGGCCTGTATTGCCTATTTTTGACTTGATGCAAAAAACAGGTGATATCAATAGAATGAATATGTATAATACATTTAATATGGGCATTGGTATGATTTGTGTTGTAGCAAAGGAAAATGCAGAGGCAGCTATTAATGCACTTCATGAAATGGGAGAAGAAGGCTATGTAATAGGAAAAATCATATCAAGTGAAAAAGAGGTAGAGATATGCTTACAATAGGTGTTTTAGTTTCTGGTGGTGGGACAAATTTTCAAGCAATTATTGATGCTATTGCATCTGGTCAATTAACAGATACAAAAATTGTAACACTTGTTAGTTCTAATCCGAATGCTTATGCTTTAGAAAGAGCAAAAAAACATAATATTAATGCAACTTGTATTAGAAAAAAAGATTATGAAACAGATATACTATATCAGCAGGCATTGATTGACCATATGAAAGAAAAAAAAGTTGAACTTGTTGTTATGGCTGGTTTTATGGTTGTTATCGGCTCTTTATTTATTAAAGAATTTGAAAATAGGATTATAAATATTCATCCATCTTTAATACCTTCTTTTTGTGGAAATGGCTATTATGGTTTAAAAGTTCATGAAGCCGCTTTGGAAAAGGGTGTAAAAGTGACTGGTGCAACTGTTCATTTTGTAACAGAAGAAACAGATGCAGGTCCTATTATTATGCAAAAGCCTGTTGCTGTCTTAGAAGGAGATACACCAGAACAATTACAAAAACGTGTGATGGAAGAAGCAGAATGGAAAATACTTCCAGATTCAATTCAGTTATTTGCCCATAATCGGCTAAAAGTTATTGAAAATCATGTTAAAATATGTTAGGAGGAAAGAAAAATGAAAATTTTAGTTGTAGGCAGTGGTGGGAGAGAACACGCGATTGTTTGGAAACTAAAACAAAGTCCTCTTGCGGATAAAATTTATTGTGCACCCGGAAATGCTGGTATCTCTGAATTAGCAGAATGTATTCCTATTGGTGCAATGGAATTTGATAAATTAATTTCTTTTGCTAAAGAAAATGAAATTGATTATACAGTAATTGGTATGGATGACCCTTTAGCTGGAGGCATTGTAGATGCCTTTGAAAAAGAAGGATTAAAAGTATTTGGTCCAAGACAAAATGCTGCTATATTAGAAAGTAGTAAGGCTTTTTCTAAAAACTTAATGAAAAAATATCATATTCCAACTGCATCTTATGAAATATTTGATAATTATGAAGCAGCAAAAGAATATTTACAGAAGCAAAGTATGCCTATTGTATTAAAAGCAGACGGATTAGCCCTAGGAAAAGGTGTTTTAATTTGCAAAACACTAGAAGAAGCAGAACAGGCTTTAAAAGAAATGATGGAAGACCATAAATTTGGTCCTGCTGGAAATACAGTTGTAATAGAAGAATTTTTAGAAGGTCCAGAAGTTTCTATTTTATCATTTTGTGACGGAAAAACAGTAATACCTATGGTAAGTGCTCAAGACCATAAAAGAGCCTTTGATAATGATAAAGGATTAAATACTGGTGGTATGGGTACATTTTCACCAAGCAAGTTTTATACAGAAGAATTAGCAAAAAATTGTATGGAAACAATATTTCAGCCAACAGTAGATGCGATGATACAAGAAAATAGAAAATTTGTTGGTATTATCTATTTCGGTTTAATGTATACAAAAAATGGAATGAAAGTAATTGAATATAATGCACGTTTTGGAGACCCTGAAACGCAAGTAATATTACCAAGATTAAAGACAGATTTGCTAGAAATTATGTTAGCTTGTACAAATGGTACACTAGACAAAATTAATATTGAATGGTATCATAATGCAGCAGTTTGTGTTATATTAGCAAGTGGTGGCTATCCAGTTTCTTATGAAAAGGGATATGAAATTATAGGACTAGATGAAATTGCTAAAAAAGAAAATACGATAGTATTTCATTCTGGAACAGCAAAAAAAGATGAAAAACTTGTAACTTCTGGCGGACGTGTATTAGGAATTACTGGTATTGGTAATACCATTGATGAGGCAATTAAAACAGCTTATGAAGGTGTTGAAATTGTAGACTTTAATAAAAAACACTTTAGAACAGATATTGGCAGAAAAGAATATTAAATAAAGAGAAACATGTATATCCTTACTATAAGGATATACATGTTTTTTTATATAAGTTGAGAATTAAATATCGTATAAATACTAAACATTCGCAAAACATAACTTTTGCGAATGTTTATAGAATGGTTTTTAATAGGGGGTATTACTCCCTCACTATTTTTTATTTTCTTAAATAACCTAAGTCCACAGCCCTCTCCAAAAGTTTCATTAGGTAATCTGCAATTTCTTTTGGACCAGATAAGGTTTTTTCATTTCTTCTTAATACTTGTTGTTGAGAAATATTATTTTCTATCCATAATTTCCCGCTTGTTCTAAAGTTTAATAAAATGGGTTGTAGTCTATCTAATATATTCGCAAAAATAGCTTCTTTTGTTTGTCCTTCTTCAAATTCATACCATAACATTTTATATTCTTGTGCTTGGTCATTTGGCAAAATATGATAAATACGTTCTGCCGCTTCCTGTTCTCTTTTAACTTTATCTTCATTTGCTTTTTCATCATAACAAAATGTATCTCCTGCATCAATTTCAACAATATCATGCATTAGTACCATTTTGATAACTTTTAATAAATCTATATCAGTATCAAAATACTCTTTTAAAATAATTGCCATAATAGCAATATGCCAAGAATGTTCTGCATCATTTTCTTTTCTAGTCTCATCAGCTAAAAAAGTTTGTCTTGTAATACTTTTAATTTTATCTAATTCTAATATGAATTGCATTTGTTTTTCTAATCGTGTTTGTTTTTGCTCACTCATACCTTTTTGTTCCTTTCTTAAGAAATAATACCCTCTATTGATAAATAATTTAAAGTATATTATAATGTGTTTATCAAAATATAACAAGGAGGTTTTTTACATTGAATCGTAAATTAAAACAATTTTTCTGTATTTTTTCTATTATTTTTTCATTAAATGCACTTTCTATCTATGCCAATAATGATGATATTTCTGTAGAAATCAATGGAACACATTTAGAAATGAGCCAATCACCTAAAATAATAGAAAATAGTACCCTTGTTCCTTTACGTGATATTAGTGATGCTTTAGATATTGCAATTGATTGGAATGAGGATACAAAAACAATTTCTGTGTATGGTCAAGACACGACCTATTTATTAGAAATTGATAATCGTACTGTACTATCAGAAAATGGAACATCAACTTTAAATACAGCTCCTCGTATTATCGAAAATAAAACTTTTGTACCCCTTCGTTTTATTGCTGAAAGCATGGGAGCAGACGTTGTATGGGATGATACTTCTAAAACAGTTTCTATTACAACAAATAAAGATGTTGAAAAAATAGAATTAACTTTAGGAAACAAAAAAGTTTATACTGGAGAAAGTATTTCTAAATTAAAAAAAGATTTTGGTGAGCCAAATCGTATTGAAAAAAGTATCCACAACTTAAATTGGTATATTTATAATCATGATTATACCCAATTTATTATGGTAGCTGTAAAAGATAATATGGTAGTGGGTTATTATACAAACACAAAGGGATTTGTATTAAATGATGATATCTATTATGATGCAGTTTATCAAGGTGAAAATGATGATGAACAGATTACATTTTATAAAGATTCTAACAACGAAGATAAAATATATGCTGTTTTAGTTACACTTCTCCCCTATCAAGATGATAGTGATGAAAATGAAGATAATTCTCAAATATTTTTAGATACACAATCAAGAGAAAATTTTGATATTTTGAATACCTTCCGAACAAATTACGGGGTACCTACTTTGGAGTGGGAGAACCTATTAGTGGAATCTGCAAATGTACATTGTATTGATATGGCAGAAAATGGATATTTTGCACATGATTCTTTAGATGGTAGAACACATAAAGATAGAATATTAGCAACTGGCATACAAGATACCATTGCTTGGGGAGAAAATATTGTGGCTGGACGTGGATTAGCAGTGGATACCTTTGATTTATGGATAAATTCTGCTGGTCATCGTATTAATATGTTACGAAAGAATTTTACTCATGTTGGAATTGCTTCTGTATATAAAGATGGTTCTGTATATACTTATTATTCTGGTCAAAACTTTGTAGAAAAAAATGTACAAAGAGCAAAAGAAATAAAAGAAATGGATGAAAAGCATACAGCAGTAATTCGATTCTAATTAGAGAAAAAGGTTACATAATATTATTATGTAACCTTTTTCTCTTAAATTTGAAAAAATGCTTTCGTATTTTTTGTTACAATTTCTGCTATTTCACTTTCATCTTTTTTCAAGCATTTGGAAACAGTTTTTAAAATATGTCTTAAATAAACTGGTTCATTTCTTCTATTTGTTACCTTTAAATCTCTTGGAATTAAAAAAGGCGCATCTGTCTCAATCATCAATTTATCTAATGGTATCATTTTAATTAATGTTTTTAAATGCTGTCCCCTTCTTTCATCACAAATCCAGCCTGTAATCCCAATAAAACAACCTATTCTTAAATAATTTTGCAATTCGGTGCCATTGCCTGTAAAACAATGCACAACAGAACGATGACAAATTTCTCTATGCTCTGTCATGATTTTTTTAAAATCAGTAAAAGCAGCTCTTTCATGTAAAAACAAAGGCATATTTAATTCTTCTGCTAATACAATTTGTTCTTCAAACCATTTTCTTTGTATCTCTCTTGGAGAAAAATCTCTATCATAATCTAAACCACATTCGCCGATTGCACATACTTGTGGCTTTTTTGCTAGTTTCCGTAATTCTAGTATTGTATTTTCATTACATGTTTTTGCGTCATGAGGATGTACACCTGCTGTACAATAAAGCTTTCCCGGATATTTCTCTGCAAAACTTGCAGCTTTTTTACTATCATTCAGATGTACACCAGTAATGATTAAAGGAGTTACATTTTCTTTCTCAGCTTTTTTTATTACTTCTTCTCTATCCATATCAAATTGTTTATTCATTAAATTTAAACCAATATCAATAATTTGACTTTTCATAAAACAACCTTCTTTATTTTTCGTCTTCTTCTAATACAAAAGAAATAAGAAGTTCCTCTTGACTCACTTTTTCTCCTTCTTTAATATAAATCTTATCTACAACACCATCTACTTTAGATAATACAGAAGTTTCCATCTTCATAGCTTCCACTGTCATCAATACCATATTTTTGCTTACGGTGTCCCCTTCTTTTACAAAGATTTTTCCAACAGTACCTGGTATTGTAGAACCTAAATGACAAGGATTATTTTTGTCTGCTTTTAAAATTCGATTGGTATTTACTTCTAAGTTTTTATCTTGTATTTTCACTTCTCTCATAACACCATTGATTTCAAAAGTTAAAGAGCGCATACCCTCCTCATTTGCTTCGGAAGCATCAACATATTTGATTAATAAATCTTTTCCTTCTCCAATATTGATGCTTGTTTCTTCTCCTTTTGCTAAACCATAAAAGAAAATATGACTTTCTAGTTGAGAAACATCATTATAATATTCTTGATAATCACAGTAATCATCATATACTTTTGGATACAAAGCATAACTAATCACATTTTTATCTGTAATATGTTTCATTGCATAAGATTGTGTTAGATGATTTCTAATTGCATCAAAATCTTCTGGTGGAAGTAATTTTCCGGGACGTTCTGAAATAGCTTCTTTTCCTTTTAATACAATTTTTTGTAATTCTTTTGGAAAACCACCATCTGGTTGACCAATATTGCCAGAAAAATATCCTACAATGGAATCTGGGTAAGATAAGTCTTTTCCTTCCACTAAAATATTATCTTTATTTAATCCATTTTTTGACATAAATATTGCCATATCTCCTACTACTTTAGAAGAAGGTGTTACTTTTACAATATTTCCAAGCAAATCATTTGCTTGTTTGTAAAGGTTTTTAATTTCCTCAAAATTATCTCCAGAACCCATAGATTTTACTTGTGCCAGTAAATTAGAGTATTGTCCACCAGGAATTTCATATTTATAAATTTCTGTATTTGGTGTATTCATTTCACTTTCAAAACTTTTATACACTTGTCTTACACCAGCATAATATCTGCTTAACTCATTTAGCTCATCAATATCTAATCCAGTATCTCTTTCTGTACCCTTCAATGCTTCTACTACTGCATTCATAGATGGTTGACTTGTTAAGGAACTCATAGATTGTATTGCAAGGTCAACCATATTTACACCTGCCTCGGCTGCCATAAGCACTGTACTAACACCATTTCCTGTTGTATCATGTGTGTGTAAATGTAATGGAATTTTTAACTCAGATTTTAAAGCGGTAAACAATTCTTTTGCTGCATATGGTTTTAACAAACCAGCCATATCTTTAATGGCAAAAACATGACAACCCATATCTTGCAATTCTTTTGCTTTTTTCAAATAATAATCAATAGTATATTTCTTCTCTTTTGGGTCTAATATATCCCCTGTATAACAAATAGTACCTTCAACAATTTTTCCCGTCTTTAATGCTTCTTCAATCGGCATTTTCATATTTTCAATCCAGTTTAAACTATCAAAAACTCTAAAAACATCAATACCTGTTTCAGCAGAAATATGAATAAACTTTTGTACTACATTATCAGGATAATTTGCATAACCGACAGCATTAGATGCCCTTAAAAGCATTTGTATTAATGTATTGGGCATATGTTTCCGTAAAGATTCCAAACGAACCCAAGGAGATTCTTTTAAAAAGCGATAAGCAACATCAAATGTTGCACCCCCCCATGCTTCTACAGAAAAAGCATTTGCCATTGCTTTATTTGTAGCGGATGCTGCTTTGATAAGGTCTGTGGTTCTAAAACGAGTTGCAACTAAAGATTGATGTGCGTCTCTCATGGTACTATCTGTAATAAATAATCTTTTTTCTTTCATTAATTGTTGGGTATATTCCTTTGCACCTAATCTTAAAAAGTGGTCTCTTGCACCAACAATTTTTTCATTGGTTCCAAAAGTAGGGATAGGAATTGGTTCCAATTCTGGTTTTTTTCCATGTGTTTCATTGACAATTTGATTTCCTATAAATTCTGCAATTTTAGTTGCTCTATCTTGTCCTAATGTAATTTTAAATAACTCTGGTGTTTGTTCAATAAAAGTTGTAGTACATTTTCCTTTAATAAAAGTTTTACTTTGTAGCACATTAATTAAAAAAGGAATATTTGTTTTAATTCCTCTGATTCTTGTTTCTTTTAAGGCTCTTACAGCTTTTCTAGTTGCTTTTTGGAAATCTCTATCATAAGCAATTACTTTTACTAATAAACTATCGTAATATGGTGTAATTTCACCACCTGTGTAAGCGGTACCACCATCTAAACGGATACCATTACCAGCTGCAGAACGATAAACAGAAATTTTTCCAGTATCAGGCAAGAAGTTGTTTGCTGGGTCTTCTGTTGTAATTCTCATTTGTATCGCATGACCATTACAATGAATAGATTCTTGAGAAGGAATATTGATTTCTAGGGAATTTAATGGATAACCTTCTTCAATTAAAATTTGAGCTTGTACAATATCAATACCAGTAATTTCTTCTGTAACAGTATGCTCTACTTGAATACGAGGATTCATTTCAATAAAATAATAGTTTTCATCTGCATCTACTAAAAATTCTAAAGTACCAGCATTTTTATAGCCTACATGTTTTGCAATTCGAATGGCATCTGTAAATATTTTTTCTCTTGTCTCTGTACTAACAGTAGAAGCTGGAGCGTACTCTACTACTTTTTGATGTCTTCTTTGTACTGAGCAATCTCTATCAAAAAGATGTACTACATTTCCATATTTATCACCTAATACCTGTACTTCAATATGCTTCGGATTTCTTAAATATTTTTCAATAAATATTTTATCATCTCCAAAGGCTTTTTTAGCTTC
The DNA here is from genome assembly GCA_910583755.1 of uncultured Clostridia bacterium. Classification (GTDB taxonomy): domain Bacteria; phylum Bacillota; class Clostridia; order Lachnospirales; family Anaerotignaceae; genus Coprocola. The sequence continues at coordinate 44,007 of CAJTZO010000001.1, read as the reverse complement.
ATTTCTTGCTTCTTCAAATTCTTTTGGCATTTCCTCTGCACTATTGACAATACGCATACCACGTCCGCCACCACCATTAGAAGCCTTTAACATTACAGGATAACCTACTTTTTCTGCAATTTCCATTACTTCTTTTTCAGATTTTACTGCATGGTCAACACCAGGAATAATTGGTACGTTACATTTAATTGCAATTTGTTTAGAAGAAATTTTATCTCCCATTGCATACATCACTTCTTTATCTGGACCTATAAAAGCAATTCCTTCTTTTTCACAAGCTTTTACAAATTCCGGATTTTCAGACAAAAAACCATATCCAGGATGAATGGCATCTGCCCCCTTTGCTTTAGCAATACGAATAATTTCCTTCATATCTAAATAAGCATCAATAGGTCCCTTTTCCTTGTTCAGCATATAGGCTTCATCTGTTTTTGTTCGAAACAGGGAATATTTATCTTCTTTTGAAAAAATTCCTATTGTTTGAATCCCAAGTTCATTCAATGCTCTATAAACACGAATGGCAATTTCACCCCTGTTTGCTACAAGTACCTTCCTAAATTTCTTAATTTTTACTTCTTGCACAATAATCCTCCTTTATTTTTTTAATATAGTATCATATTATAATATAATTTCTGCTATTCGTAAACTATCTTTGTTAAAATTTTATTTTTTACCAATACAATAATCAATTACTTGTATTAAAGTTTTACATTCTATGACCTCAATATTTTGTAATGGTATTTTTCTCATAGAATTTTTGGGGATAAAGACCTTTACAAATCCCATTCTATCCAGTTCCTTAACACGGGATTCCATAGAAGGTACTTTTTTTAATTCTCCTGTTAGTCCAACATCTGCAATAAAAGCATAATCCCAAGGAATTGGTTTATGATATACAGAAGATGCAATACACATAATAACAGCTAAATTAACTGCTTGCTCTTTTAGCTTGATTCCCCCTGTTGTTTTAATAACAACATTTTTATCATATAATGCTACTTTTCCTTTTTGCTCTAAAATAGATAACAATGTGTTCATTTGATCTTTTTTCATTGCTTCACAAATACGTGAAGGATATGGAGTAAAAGAATTAGAAACAAGACTTTCTATTTCTGAAATAACAGGACGAGACCCTTCCCGTATTACTGTAATGGTGCTGCCTGAAACTATCTCTCCTTCCTCTCTTTTGGTAACAAAAAATTCAGAAGGATTATCAATAGAAAGTAAGCCTTTTTCTGTCATAGTAAAAAAACCCATTTCTCCTGTGCTGCCAAATCTATTTTTAGTAGCAATAATACTTCTTAATTCTTCTTCATGATTTCCTTCCATCAGTAAAACAGTATCCACCAAATGCTCCAAAGAACGTAAACCTGCCATTTCATCATTTTTATTCATTTGTCCAATTAACATAACAGCTCTTTGTCTTTGCTTATTTTTAGCACATTGCACTAATGCATTTGCACATTCCATTGTTTGTGTAGGGTTACCTGCTCTTGCTGGTAAAAATTCGTCTAATGCAAAAGTTTGTATACTATCTGCAATAATAAAATCTGCATCTACTTCTGTAATTGCTTCTAATACACTATTTAAACTAGTATCTGCAATAATCCAGATATTCTCATGAATTTGTTCTAAAATACGGTCTGCTCTGTTTTTAATTTGACTATCACTTTCCTCTCCTGTTGCATATAATACTCTTTTTCCCTGTTTTGCAATTTTTCCTGCAATCGCTAATGTTAAGGTAGACTTTCCTCCCCCGGGCGGGGATGTTAATATTGTTACAGAATCTTTTACAATTCCCCCTCCCATCACTCTATCAAATTCCTGTATACCCGTTAAAATTCTTTGACTTTTTCCTACTTCCACATTTGCTAATTTTAATGCCTTTGAAAAAGTCTTTTTTGTACCATTACTTTTTTCCTTTTTCATATTTGCTTCTTCAAAACTATTCCAAGCACCACACTCAGAACATCGTCCCATCCATTTCAAGGACTCATAGCCACATTCTACACATTTATAAACTGTTTTTGTTTTCAAATAACTATCTCCTATCCTTTATTAACAAAAAATGGACTGTTTTTACAGTCCATTTTGTTCCATCAGTAATCAATTCATTTTTTTGATTTCTACTGTTTTTGTTACATCTTGTTGCATTTCAACACTAAAGTTTACTTTACCAGCCATATTTGTTTTTATTTTTCCTACATTTACACTATCTACTAAAATTTTATATTCCATTTCAGGTGCTAATTCTAATGTTAATTGTAAATCTTCATTACCCTCTAAAACAAAATTGGCTCCTTTTTCTGTCATATTAAAATTATGTACTGTTGCACCAGGAACTACTTCTAATATCATTTTTCCGTTTTTTTCTAATTTCGTAATCTCTTTAAAAGTTTTTACTTTATACAAATCGCCTTTTACTTCAAAATCTAATACTTTCTTTTTGGAATCTAAAAGATAATTGCCAAAACTAATTGTCCCATTGTCTTCTTGTCTGATTAACTCTTGTATTACACTCATTTTTTACTCCTCCTGATTGTAGATTCCTATTAGTAATATTTCATTGAAAGAAATGTATCTTTATACATATTATATCATAAAAAAAATGTGGAGTATACTGAAATTAAAAATAAAAATGAAAAAACTTAGTATTTTTTATATGGAGAAGCTCTTAAAAAAGTTAAGAAACGTTCTCCATATACTATATTAATCAACTTTTTTTAATATAAAATTTTCATCTTCTACATCTATTATTACCTTATCTCCTTTTTGGAAATTTCCTTCTAAATATTGTTCTGCAAAAAAGTTTTCAATTTTTGATTGTATTGCCCTACGTAATGGTCTTGCACCATAAGCTTGGTCATATCCTTCTGTAGCAACCAAAGAAATCGCTTTTTCTGAAAAAGATAAATCAATTTGCATATTTTCCTTTGCTCTTTCCATCACTGTTTTACTCATAAGGGATACAATCTGTTTTAAGTTTTCTTGGTTTAGCGTATGGAACACAATTGTTTCATCAATACGATTTAAAAACTCTGGTTTAAAAATTTGTTTTACTTCTTCCATAACTGCTTTTTTCATCTTATCATAATTTTGTTCTTCATTTTCTATGGTAACAAATCCCAATCTTTTAGGAGCAGCAATATTTTTTGCGCCAGCATTAGATGTCATAATAATGACTGTATTTTTGAAATCAATTTTTCTTCCATGCCCATCTGTAATATGTCCATCATCTAATACTTGTAGCAAAACATTAAATACATCTGAAGATGCTTTTTCTATTTCATCAAATAATATAACAGAATAAGGATTTCTGCGAACTTTTTCGCTTAATTGTCCTCCTTCTTCATATCCCACATATCCGGGAGGAGAACCTATCATTCTGGAAACACTATGTTTTTCCATATATTCAGACATATCAATTCGTATCATAGCAGTTTCATCGCCAAATAAAACTTCTGCCAATGCCTTGGATAATTCTGTTTTACCTACACCTGTTGGACCTAAAAATAAAAAGGAACCAATAGGACGATTTGGGTCTTTTAACCCTACACGACCACGACGCACTGCTTTTGCAATAGCAGAAACTGCTTCTTCTTGTCCAATCACCCTTTTATGAAGCTCCTCTTCCATGTGAAGAAGCTTTTGACTTTCTTCTTCTTTCAGGCTTTTGACAGGAATTCCTGTCCATTTTGAAATAACATCTGCAATTTCTTCCTTTGTAACTGTTTGTCCACTCTGTTTATTTTTTTGCTGCCACATTGATTTTGCATTTTCCAGTTGTTTTTTTAATTCTACTTGCTGTTTTTTCATTTCACTTGCTTTTTCAAATTCTTCTGTTTTAATGGCTTCTTCCTTTTCTTTTTCAAATTCTTCTAATTTTTCTTCCAATTCTTTAATATCTAAAGGCATAGTAACTGTTTTCAAACGTAGGCTGGAAGCTGCTTCATCAATCAAATCAATTGCTTTATCTGGTAAATATCTATCAGGTAAATAACGAACTGCCATTTTTACAGCAGATTCAATGGCTTCATCTGTAATCGTAACATTATGATGCACTTCATAACGGTCTTTTAACCCTTTTAGCATACTAATTGCTTTTTCTTCCTCAGGTTCTTCTACTTTTACCGGTTGAAATCTTCTTTCAAATGCTGCATCTTTTTCAATATATTTTCTATATTCTTCTAGGGTTGTGGCTCCAATTAATTGTATTTCTCCCCTTGCCAACAAAGGTTTTAAAATATTAGAGGCATCAATTGCTCCTTCCGCTGCACCTGCACCAATAATGGTATGAATTTCATCAATAAATAATATAATATTTCCATCACTTTGTACTTCTTTCAAAGATTTTTTCATTCGTTCCTCAAACTCACCACGATATTTGGAGCCAGCTACCATAGAAGATAAATCTAAGCTAACAATTTTTTTATCTTTTAAGGTAGAAGGAATATTTCCTTCAGAAATTTTTTGTGCCAATCCTTCTACAATAGCAGTCTTTCCAACACCGGGGTCGCCTACAAGACAAGGACTGTTTTTTGTTCTCCTACTTAATATTTGTATAATTCTTTCAATTTCTCGTTCCCTACCAATAATAGGGTCAAATTTATTATTTTTTGCTAATTTTGTTAAATCTCTACCATATTTATCTAAATTTTCTGTAACTGACTTTTCGGATAAATTTTCTGTATGATGTCCCATGCCCGGAACCATCTGACTTTCACTTTCTCCCAGCATCATCATAATATCTTCGTATAACTTTTGTGCATTTACGCCCATAATTACCAAGATTTTTACAGCAATACTATCCGTTTCTTTCATAAGTGATAACAATAAATGTTCTGTTCCAACATAACCTGTTCCCATATGCTGCGCTTCTTGATTACTAAATTCTAATACTCTTTTTGCACCAGGTGTAAAATCTTGTGGAATATAAGAAATAGCACCATGGCTCATCAAAGTAGTAATCTTTTCAAAAATGCCATCTGATGTTACACCTTGTTCTTCTAATGCTTTACATGCCACACTATCATTTACTAAAGTTAATCCTAAAAGAATATGCTCTGTTCCAATAAAACGATTTCCCAGTTTCAAAGCAGACTCTTGTGCTAATTGTAAAACAGCCTGCGCTTTTTTGGTATATCTTCTTTGCATATGTAACCCTCCTTTTGGGTTATTGATAATATTTATTGTTAGCCAATCACTTTTATGATTGCTAATTTTCCTTTAAAAGAAAAGAACAAACTGTCCTTTTCTTAGAAATTATTATAATACAAAATTCAAAAAATACAACAGCAGAATAATGACAAATTTATTCAAAAACTGTAAATCTTGAAAAAGGTTCTTGTTCTGGAATACTTTGCAAAATTAGTTTTTCCTTCGTTTTGGGATGTATTAATGTCAAACGATAAGCCCACAATGCAATGATATCTCCTTTTTTCCATTTCTGTAAAGGGTTATATTTTTGGTCACCCCAAATGGGAAGTCCAGCATGAGCAAACTGTACTCTAATTTGATGATGACGACCAGTTTCCAATTTTATTTTACATAAGGAATAATATTGTTCTTCTTCCTGTATTATTTGCATAGTTTGATAAGTTAATACAGCTTTTTTACTATTTCTATTTTTTTCCTCTGTAACAAAAGATAAATTCGTTTTTCCATTTTTCTGCAAATAATTTTCCAATGTTTCTTGTTGTTTTGCTTTTCCACAGACAACAGCAAAATATTCTTTTTTTATTTGATTTTGCTGTATCATTTGAGAAAATTTTGCTTCCTTCTTTTTAGAAAAAAGTAATACCCCACCCACTGGTCTATCCAAACGGTGTACTAAATCAATATTGTCATTTTTTAAGTAGCGACGCAAAGCTGTCAACATATCTATATCCCCTGTTTTATCTGGTTGGGTTGGCATTCCTGGAGATTTTACTACACAAATTAAAAAATCATCTTCATACAATATTGTATATTCTATCATAAAGAATTTCCTCTTTTTACTTCCTTTAATACGATGCTGCTATAAGGTTTCAAAGTTAAAAATAGTTTTCCTTTGTTTACTTTATAAGAAATTACATTAACAGAAAATCCAATTTCTGTTGATGTTAATATGGCTTGCATTTCTGTATTTGCAGAAACGCCCATTTGCCAAACAGGTATTTCTACTTTCTTTTCCTCCTCTGTGTTATTTAAAGCAACAACAATTTTACTTTTTTTATCAAATCTTCCATAACTTAATAAACCATATCCTGTATACAAAAAGATAAGAGAACCTGTTTTTAATGCACTATATTGTTTATGAATCTTAATTATTGCTTTATGAAATTCTAATAAATCAACATCTTCTTTTCCCCAAGGATATGTTCTTCGATTATCAGGGTCTGTCCAACCTGCTACCCCTGCCTCATCTCCATAATATATAGTAGGTGCACCAGGCCATGTCATTTGTATTACAACTGCTTCTTTCATAATGCCTTTGTTAATTCCAGCGTTCGCGGCATCATGTCCTAAAGTATGAAGGCGCCCCACTGTTTTATTTGTTCTAGTCAAAAATCTAGAATGGTCATGATTAGAAAGCTCGTTCATAGAAATCTGTATGGATTGTTTTGAAAGTTTTGCCATTTGATATAACATTGTATTTTTAAAAACAATACTATTGTTCAATAAATCTTTTTTAAAATCTTCACTATGTTTTTCCATCCCAGTTAAAAACCATGATACTGGTTCCATAAATGCGTCATAATTCATAATGGTATCCCATTGGTCTCCTTGTAGCCAAGAAGATGCATCTCCATAATGTTCTGCTAATATAATTGCATTAGGGTTTGCAGATTTTACAGCATCTCTAAATTTTTTCCAGAAGTAATGATTAAAATTAGGATTAATTCCTAAATCTGCCGCTACATCTAAACGCCAACCATCTGCATTAAAAGGAGGAGATACCCATTTTTGAGCAATTCCCATAATATATTGAAATAATTCTGGAGATTCAAAATTTAATTTTGGATGATTTGGATGTCCCCACCAACCATCATAAGTTCCACTTTCTTTCCAATAGAAATAATTATGATAAATACTATTACTTTCTATAAATGCACCACCAGGATATTTTCCTGTAAAACCATAAAAGTTTTCTCTATCCATCCATTTATGAAAAGCACCACAATGGTTAAATACACCATCTAATATTACCTTAATATTTCTTCTGTGCGCTTCTTCTACAATCTTACAAAACAAAGCATTACTAGCCTCTAAATTTTCTGGGGCAGTTGTTCTCTGAATATACATTGTAGCGTGATTATTATTAAATTTTTCAAAAACAAGAGGAGAACCTCCATCTTCTATAACCACACCAATATGTGGGTCAACGTAATCATAGTCCTGTGTATCATACTTATGATTACTTGGAGAAACAAAAATAGGATTAAAATAAATTGCTTCTATTCCTAATTGTTGTAAATAGTCTAACTTGTCTAATACACCCTGCAAATCCCCACCATAAAAATGTCTAAAATCTTCTATTTCTGGTGGAGCATCCCATTCCATAGCTTGCACAGGCTTTCCTAGATAAATATATTCATTTGTTTTTACATCATTTGTTTTGTCTCCATTACAAAAACGGTCTACATAAATTTGATACATTACAGCACCCTTTGCCCAATCAGGTGTTTTAAAGTTTCTTATTACAGTAAACCAAGTTCCTTCTTCTAAATTTTGATGTAAACCACTTTTTGTATAATAATAAGAGCTATCTCCTTGCACTAATTCAAAATAATATGATTTCGTTTTGTTCGTTGGTGGTAAAAAACCTTCATAGAAATCAAAAAACTTTTCCTGTTTACATATTTTCATGGGTATTTTTTCACCATCACAACATAAATAAACGGTATCCATATTTCCTCTGCCTGTTCGTATCAATATTTGAACAGTATCACTACTTGTTGGTTCGGATGGAATTCTAAAATTCTCTGTTTCATCACTAAAAATAGATTCAATACTTAAAATATCTTTACTTAATTCTGCATTACAAAGTATTTTTCCGGCAATACTTAATTCTTTATAAGGTACTGAAAGGTAAAGGCTCATGCTAACTCTCCTATCCTAAATAAACATACAATTCCGCTACTCTATACAATTTTATTATAAATGCCAATAGAAATCATGTCAAATGTATTTATTCGAGCATATGAAAAAAGACTACCTGCCGATGATAGTCTTTTTCCACAAAGAGAAGGTATTTCTTATTGGGATTGCAGTCTTAAAGACTGCATTGTGAAAATATTGGGGAGTTTTCACATTTTTATTATAGCATTACTTATATCATCTGTCTACTAAAATTTTAAAAATATAATGAATTTTTTTCAATACAATAGCTTTTTTTTATTTAAAATAAACCAAATCTTAGGTTAACTGGTATAATCTGACAAAATTTTATATAAATTTTCGTCACCTGTTACAGAAATTCCTTCTAATAGTCTTTCTCTTTCTTCCAATGGCAATGCAGAAAGAGGTGTATTTGTTATTTCATGTAATATAATTCCGTGTTGTGGTTCTTTATAAAATACAGCAACATATCCATTTTTCTCCCCTATAATATATTGCTCATTACTTTTTGCTTCTAAGGTTTTTCTCATTACAACTTCTTTCGAAGAAAAAGAAATAATTTGCCAATCTGTGTATACTTTTTTCATATCTTCCAATGTCATATCCAATAAAAAATAAGGTGGAACATCTTCTAATGTTTGTGTTACACCATCTTCTGTATAATAATATTCATATACCATTTTTGTAGAAGGTGTAATTCTCCCCGACTCTGTTGTAGCAGTAATACTATCTTCTTCTATTTCATCTTTTGTTCTATGGACTCGTTTTTCATATATTCCAATGGTAACTGTGCAACTAACAATAGCAACAATACAACAAATTATAAACATCCATATGATTTCTTTTTTTTTCATACTATCCCTCCTGTACCATATCCATAAGTATGTACAGGAGTTTCCAATTTTATACAAATAAATTATCTATTTTGACAAATAAAATTCTTCATTTTCTGTAAACTCACCATATTTACGAAAACGAGAATATCGTTGTTGTAATAATTCCTCTGTTGTAAGATTTTTTAATAAATTCAATTCCTCTATCAATAATTTTTTCAAGATGGATGTTGTATATTCCAAATTCTCTGCTAGACCTTCTGTAGCTTCTGGTATTATTTTTTCAATAACACCATTTTTAAGCAAATCAGGTGCTGTCAATTTCATTAATTCTGCTGCATCCGCAGAACGTTCTGGAGAGCGCCACAAAATACTAGCAAATCCTTCTGGAGAAAGCACTGCATACATTCCATTATCTAACATCCATACCCTATCTGCTAAAGCGAGTGCTAAAGCACCTCCACTGCCACCTTCTCCTATAAAAATGCTAATAATCGGTACTGTTAAGCCAGCCATTTCCATTAAATTTTTGGCTATTGCTTCCCCCTGCCCTCTTTCTTCTGCCCCAATACCACAATAAGCACCAGAAGTATTGATAAAAAGAACTACTGGACGATGAAATTTTTCTGCTTGTTTCATTAAACGTAGTTGTTTTCGATATCCCTCGGGATTTGGAGAACCAAAACTTCTTTTTACATTTTCTTCTATTGTATGCCCCTTTTGTACTCCAATTACCGTTACTGGTTGCCCATCTAATAAAGCAATACCACCTACCATTGCTTTATCATCTGCAAAACATCTATCTCCATGTAATTCTATAAAGTCTGTAAAAATATGCTCTATAAACTCTAATGTCGTTGGTCTTGATACCATTCTGGATTTTTTTACAATTTCCATTGCTTTATTCTCCATTTTTACAGACCTCCTTTTGACAATGCAATTTTAATATTTGTATTAATGTACTTTTCATATCTGTTCGTAATACAATTTTATCTAAAAAGCCGTGTTCTAATTGAAACTCGGCAGTTTGAAATTCATCAGGAAGTTTTTCATTAATGGTACCTTCAATCACCCTTCTCCCTGCAAAACCAATAGTTGCATTCGGTTCTGAAAGGATAATATCCCCTAAACTGGCAAAACTAGCAGAAACACCACCTGTTGTGGGGTCGGTTATAACAGAAATATAAAGTAGTCCTTGTTTTGCATGATGATTCAAAGCAGCACTTGTTTTTGCCATTTGCATCAAAGAAATAATTCCCTCTTGCATTCTAGCACCACCAGAAGCAGTAAAAATAATCACAGGCAATTTTTTTTCTGTTCCTCGTTCAATTGCTCTTGTGATTTTTTCTCCAACTACAGAACCCATAGAAGCCATCATAAAATGGCTATCCATTACGGCTAAAACAGTATCATATCCTCCAATTTTACAAAATCCTGATATAACAGCATCTTTTAATTCTGTTTTTGTTTGTACTTTTTCTATTATTTTATCATAATCAGGATAATTCATAGGATTTTTTGCCTGCATATCTTTGTCCCATTCTTCAAAAGAATTTTCATCAGCAATCAAAGCAATTCTTTCTTTTGCCGTTAAACGAAAATGATAACCACAACTAGGACAAATTTTATATTCATTTAATTCTTTTGTATAAATTGTTTTATCACAATTTTTGCATTTTATCCAAAGTCCGTCTGGTATACTGGGGGTTTCTGCCTCTGCTACAGAAACGGCTTCTGGAGGATTCATTCTAATATAATTCTTTTTTTTAAATAATTTCATGAATCTTCCCTCCGATAAATTTATTTTATAATTTCATTTGCAATAAAAGAAGTATCAAAATCTCCTTTGATATACTTTTCATTTGTCAAAATTTCTTCCATAAATTCAATATTGGTTATTACACCTTCAATGACAAATTCATGTAAACAACGCCTCATTTTTTCAATGGCTTCTATTCTACTTTTACCATGAACAATAACTTTTGCTAACATAGAATCGTAAAAAGGTGGAATATCACAGCCAGCATAAATTGCACTATCTATCCTTGTTCCCATGCCTCCTGGCATCAATAAAAAGTCAATATGTCCCGGTGAAGGAATAAAATTCATTTTGGGATTTTCTGCATTGATTCTACATTCAATTGCATGACCATTGATTACAATATCCTTTTGATGTAGCTCTAATTTTTCACCAGAAGCAATTTTTAATTGTTCTTTGACAATATCAATACCTGTAATCATTTCTGTAATAGGATGTTCCACTTGTATACGGGTATTCATTTCCATAAAATAAAAATCATTTCCATCATATAAAAATTCTATTGTACCAGCATTTTCATAACCTACTGCTTTTGCTGCCCGAACAGCTGCTTCCCCCATTTTTTTTCTTATTTCCTCAGAAATAGCAATGGAAGGCGCTTCTTCTAATACTTTTTGATTTCTTCTTTGCAAAGAACAATCTCTTTCTCCTAAATGAATAACATTTCCAAAACGGTCACCTAATATTTGTATCTCAATATGTCTAGCATGTTCAATGACTTTTTCCATATACATTTTATCATCACCAAAAGCAGCAATGGTTTCATTTTGTGCGGCTTCATAAGAGGATATTAAGTCTTTTTCTTCTTTTACAATGCGGATTCCTTTTCCACCACCACCTGCTGCTGCTTTAATCATAACAGGATATCCTATTTTTTTTGCCATTTCCAGTGCTTGTTCTGCTGTATCTACAGTGCCATCACTACCGGGAACAACTGGGACCTTCGCTTTTTTCATCATTTCTCGAGCATTAGATTTATTTCCCATCATATCAATGACTTCTGGAGATGGTCCTATGAATTGAATATTACATTCACGACACATAGCAGCAAAAGTACTATTTTCTGCTAAAAAGCCAAACCCTGGATGAATTGCTTGTGCTTTTTTTGCTACTGCTGCACTGATAATATTTTCCATATTCAAATAACTATCTATTCCTTTTGCTGGTCCGATACAAACTGCTTCATCTGCTAATTGTGTATGAAGTGCATCTTTATCTGGTTCTGAAAATACTGCAACAGTAGCTATTCCCATTTCTCGGCAGGCTCTGATAATACGAACGGCAATTTCTCCTCTATTTGCAATTAATACTTTATGAAACATGTTAAAACACCTCAAACTATCCGATTAAAAATGTAAATTCCCCTTCAGCGGCTTTTTTATCTCCAACATAAGCAATTCCTTTTCCAATTCCTGCATTTTTTCTTAATTTGATGATACTGACTTCCAAACGTAAGGTATCACCAGGCACAACTTGTTTTCTAAATTTTGCTTTATCAATTGCACCAAATAATGCAGTTTTTCCTTTATATTCTTCCATAGATAAAATAGCAACTGCACCAGCTTGCGCCATTGCTTCAATAATTAATACACCAGGCATAACAGGTCGTCCAGGGAAATGCCCTTGAAAAAATGGTTCATTCATGGTTACATTTTTTGTTGCAACTACCTTTTCTCCCAGTATGATTTCTTCTACTTTATCAATCAATAAAAAAGGGTATCTATGGGGAATGATAGCCATAATTTCTTCTATATTCATTTTTTTCTTTCCTCCACTACCTTTTATTTAATTTTAAATAAAGGTTGTCCATATTCTACGAATTCCTCATTTACAACATAAATTTCTGCAATTTCTCCATTATAAGGACTTGGTATTTCATTCATAATTTTCATAGCTTCTACAATACAAAGGGTATCCCCTTCTTTTACTTTATCTCCTACCGTTACAAAACTTGGTTTGTCACTACCCGGAGCAGCATAAAATGTTCCAACAATTGGAGACTTTACAATATTACCAACTGGTTCTTCTTGTTTGATTTCTTTTGAAACGTCTGGAACAGAAACTTCTGCTGTTTGTATTGAAACTGTTTGTGCAGTATTTTGTTCTGTTATATGAGAAATAACCGCATCTTTATTTTTGCTCATTTTAATGGAAACATTATCCATATTTAATTCAAAATTAGTTAAAAGAGAATGATTGACAATTGCAATTAATTCCTTTACTTCTGCATAATTCATGTTCAACCCTCCCATTTTTTAAAGCAAAGTACGCTATTATGTCCACCAAATCCTAAAGAGTTAGACAATGCATAAGTTATGTCTGCTTTTCTTCCTACATTTGGGATATAATCTAAATCACATACTTCATCTTTTTGTTCATATCCAATGGTTGGTGGTAAAAATCCTTCTTCTAATGCTTTAATACAAGCAATCGCTTCAATAGCTCCAGCAGCACCTAACAAATGACCTGTCATAGATTTTGTAGAACTTACTGGTATTTGATAAGCATATTCTCCGAATACACGCTTAATAGCGGCTGTTTCTCCAGCGTCATTTGCTTCTGTACTAGTTCCATGTGCATTAATATATCCCAATTCTTTTGCTGTAATGCCAGCCTCAGACATAGCTATCTCCATTGCGTTAGCTGCACCTTCTCCATCCGGACATGGAGCAGTAATATGGTATGCATCACAAGTAGAACCATATCCTACAATTTCACCATAAATTTTTGCACCTCTATTTAAAGCATGTTCCAATTCCTCTAATAATAAAATGCCTGCACCATCTCCCATAACAAAACCACTTCTATTTTTATCAAAAGGTTTACAAGCTCTTTTAGGGTCATCACAAGTTGTCAATGCGGTTAAGTTGCTAAAACCTGCTAATCCAATTTTGGTAATAGAATATTCTGCACCACCTGCAAAGCAAACATCTAAATATCCATGTTTAATGTTTCTATACGCTTCTCCAATCGAATTGGTACTTGTTGCACAAGCAGTTATAATGGATTCACAAGTACCTTTTGCTTGGAACTTTAATGCAATATTTCCTGCTGCCATATTGCCAATTGCCATAGGAATGAATAAAGGAGAAACTTTGGAAGGTCCTTTTTCATTTAGTTTAATAATTTGTTCTTCTATTGTCCATAGACCACCAATTCCAGAACCTACGATTGTACCAAACCGTTTTGGGTCAACATCTCCTTCTTTTAATCCACTCATTTCATATGCTTGTGTTGCAGCAGCAACGCCATAAATAGAAAACATATCATTTCTTTTTGTTTCTTTTTTTGCTACATATTTTTCAGCTGCAAAATCTTTGACTTCAGCTGCAATTTTTACTTTAAACCCTTCTGTATCAAATTTTTTAATGTAATCAATTCCACAAACTCCATTTTTTAGTCCTTCCCAATAACTTTCTACATCATTGCCTAATGGAGTAATGGCGCCCATACCTGTAATTACACATCTTTTCATGAATTTAACCTCCTTAGCACATCGCCATACCACCATTTACATGGATTACTTGCCCTGTGATATATTGGCTTTTTGCCAAAAATACTGCTGTTTGTGCAATATCTTCTACTTGACCTAATTTTTTCATAGGAATTTGTGCTACCATCTGTTTTACAATCTCCTCTTTTAATCCTGCTGTCATATCTGTTTCAATGAATCCTGGTGCAATCGCATTGCAGGTAATACCACGAGAAGCAACTTCTCGTGCAACTGACTTTGTCATACCAATAATACCTGCTTTTGATGCTGCATAATTTACTTGTCCTGCATTTCCCATAACACCTACAATCGAAGAAATATTGATAATTGTTCCAGAACGCTTTTTAATCATACCATTAACAACATGACGTGTCATGTTAAAGCTTCCTTTTAAATTAGTATTTAATACTGTATCAAAATCTTGTTCTGTCATACGCATTAAAAGACCATCTTTTGTAACTCCTGCATTATTTACTAAAATATCAATACTTCCAAATGTTTCCGTTGTTCTTTCCACAATTTTCTTTGCTTTTTCAAAATCAGAAACATCACCCTGTATTGGAAAACATTTTACACCATAACCCTTTATTTCTGCAATCAATTCATCAGATACTGCACTTCTATAATTCAGTACAATATTACTTCCTTCTTTTGCAAAGGCAACTGCAATTGCTTTTCCAATTCCCTTTGCAGCACCAGTCACAAGAACGGTTTTTTCTTTTAACATAGTTAATTCCTCCACATTTTATCCAAGCAATTTTTCTACTGCTTTTTCTAATGTTTTTTGATTTTCTATATTTAATATGGTTGCTCCTTTTACAGTTCTCTTTACAAAACCACTTAATGTTTTACCAGGACCAACTTCTATAAATGTATCAACACCTTTTTGGGATAATGTTATGATTGTTTCCTCCCACTTGACAGGACTCATAACTTGTTTTATTAAAAGAGGAATAATTTCCTCATTATTTTCCACTTCCTGCCCTGTTACATTTGTAATAACAGGAATAGTCATATCACATAGATGTAACTGTTGTAATTCTTGTGCCAATTTTTCAGAGGCAGGCTTTAATAATACAGTATGAAATGGACCACTTACATTTAATTTTGATACTATCTTTGCCCCATTTTCTTTTGCTGCTCCTGCTGCTTTTGCTGTTGCTTCTGTTTCTCCCGCAATAACAATTTGTCCGGGAGCATTATAATTTGCGGGAGTTACAAAGCCATACTGACTATACTCTTTGCAAATATCTTCCACTTGTTCTCTTTCCATTCCAATGATGGCATACATACTGCCCTTTCCTTCAGGTACAGCTTCTGTCATAAAGCGTCCTCTTTTTTGTACTAACTTTACAGCATCTTCAAATTGAAATACGCCACTTGCAGTATAAGCACTATACTCTCCTAAACTTAAACCGGCTGCGTAATCTGCTTTGATTCCTTTTTCTTTTAAGCAAGCTAACGCTGCCATGCTCATTGTTAAAATAGCTGGTTGCGTAAATTCTGTTTGATTTAATTTTTCTTCTTGCTCAAAACAAATATTGCTAAGAGAAAAACCTAAAGCATCATCTGCTCTTTGAAATATTTCTTTTGCACAAGCATATTGTTCTTGTAATTCCTTTCCCATACCGATATATTGAGCGCCTTGTCCGCTAAATAAAAAAGCTATTTTCATGATTTTTCTCCTATTTTCTTTCTTTTATTTTTATATTTTGACATTTTGCGATAATGATAAGCAAGGGAGCATATGCTCCCCTTATTACCTCATCAGTTTTATCGCCTCTCCCATAATAGCGCGATATTCACTATAAAGTTCTTCTATCATTTCTTTTGCAGTTTGTTCTTTCTTTACCAAACCTGCAATTTGTCCTGACATAACAGAACCATTTTCTATATCTCCGTCATGAACGGCTTTTCTTAAAGCACCTCTACCTAGTTCTTCCAATTTTTCAGCAGGTGCATTTTGTTTTTCCAATGCTTCATAAGCTCTTGCCATTTTATTACGAATGACACGAACAGGATGACCTGTTGATAAACCAGTTGTTGTAGTATCAATATCTTTTGCTTTTAAAATTCTTTGTTTAAAGTTTGGGTGTACAGTACATTCTTTTGCAACAAGAAATCTTGTACCAAGTTGGAAACCAGAAGCACCTAACATTGTTGCAGCTGCCATCCCTCTGCCATCTGCAATGCCACCTGCTGCAATCACTGGAATCTGAACAGCATCTACCACTTGTGGTATCAGTGCCATTGTTGTAGTTTTTCCAATATGTCCACCAGATTCCATTCCTTCCGCAATGACAGCATTTACACCATCTTTTTCAAAACGTTTTGCAATTGCAACAGAAGGAATGACAGGAATCACTTTTGCACCCATTTCTTGAAAAGCTTTTAAATGTGTAATGGTGCTGCCTGCCCCTGTAGTAATCACAGGAACTTTTTCTTCACAAATGACTTTTGCAATATCTTCTGCATAAGCAGATAAAAGCATAATATTGACTGCATAAGGGCGGTCTGTCATTTCTTTTAATTTATGAATTGCTTCACGGCAACCTTCTCCATCCAAGTGACCGGTTGCTAAGACTCCTAAACCGCCTGCATTTGATACTGCTGCAACTAATTCTGGAGTAGAAATCCATGCCATAGCACCTTGTATAATTGGATATTCTATTCCAAGCATTTCACAAATATTTCCATACATAATAATCTCCTCATTTGTTGTCAGATAAATTATTTATTGTCTTCTACAATTTTTACAACATCTGCAACTGTTTTAATTTCATCTGTATTTTCGATTTTTACATCGAATTCATCTTCAATATCATTAATAATTTGGAATAAATCTAAACTGTCTGCCTCTAAGTCTTCCATAACACTTGTTTCTGGTGTGATTTCGTCCATTTCCTTTCCTGTTTGTTCTGCAATAATTTCTTTGATTCTTTCTAATACATCCATTGTTGTTCCTCCTTAAAAATTTGTATTTAGATTTTTATTAGCAGTCCACCCCATGTGAGTCCGCCACCAAAACCTGCCATTAATATATAATCTCCTATTTGTAACAATCCTTTTTGCATCATTTCATTTAGTGCAATCGGAATTGTTGCAGCGGAGGTGTTACTATACTCAGAAATATTCATATAAAATTTTTCTAAAGGAATTTTTGTTTTTCTGGAGATAATTTCTACAATACGAGCATTTGCCTGATGTGGAATAACATATTTTAATTGCTCTACTGAAACACCAGATTTTTCTATCAAACGTAAAATGCATTTTGGTGTTTGTCTAGTCGCAAAATCAAAAATGGCCCTACCATCCATGTGTAAAAAACTATCTTCCGCTACTTGGGCATTATTAAACATATGAGAAGCTTTTTTTTCTGCACAAATTAAGGACATCCCACGGCCGCCATCACTGCCCATTTCTTCTGCTAGTATACCGCCTTCTTCTGCTTTTTCTAAAAAAACGCCACCTGCGCCATCTCCAAATAAAACACAAGTACTTCTATCATTAAAATCTAAGTGTTTGGATAATACTTCTGCTCCAATTACTAATGCATTTCTATAAACGCCAGTTTTAATGAATTTGTCTGCTACACTGACACTAAAAATAAAACCAGAACAAGCAGCACTCAAATCAAACGCAACCGCACGAGAAGCACCTATTTTTGATTGTACAAGGCAAGCAGTAGAAGGTGTTGTATAATCTGGTGAAACAGTTGCAACAATAATTAAGTCAATATCTAATGGATTAATATTGCCATTTTCTAAAATATTTAGAGCTGCTTTTGCAGCAATATCTGATGTGTTTTCTCCCTCAGAAAAATGACGTTTTTCTATACCACTACGAGAACGTATCCATTCATCACTTGTATCAACATATTGAGAAAGCATATCATTCGTAATGATTTTTTCAGGAACATAGGAACCAGTTGATTTAATTTTTGAAAAAATCATGTTTTTTCTCCTTGTTTTAAAAATATTTTTGCAAATATACATTTAATCTTGTTAAAGTTTGGCAAAGTACCTTTTGTTCTTCTTTTGTAAGACCATTAATAGTTGCTTTTACTACATCTTTATGAAACTGTTCATGGACTCTATAGATTAATTTTCCTTTTTTTGTTAATTGAATCTGCACTACTCGTTTATCAGATTGACAACGAAATCTTTCTACATAGCCCTTTTTCACTAAGTTATTAATGGCAACTGTTAATGTACCCATAGTGATTCGTAAACTTTTCGCAACTTCACTCATACTTTTTGTTTGATACATACCGATAGCTTCAATCGTATGTACTTCTGCCACTGAAACATCAAAAAATTTTTCTTTTTTTAAAGCATTTTGTTCGATTGTTAAGATATTATTGAATGTATCTACCAACAAAGTATTGACCACATTTAGAGTTTCTTTCATATTGTCCTCCTCAATTACCTTGCGTTCCAAATACTTTGATAATCAAAGTATATGATACTTTTATTTATCCGTCAATCTTTATTTTGAAAATAATCCCTTTTATTCTAAAATATTTTTTAGTAAAATGTAACAATTTATGCAATAGATATTGACAATATCTTATATTTGTAATATATTTTCTAGTATTGATAATATTAAATCTACATCACATAGTTATAAAAACTATATGATTTTATAAAAGGAGTTGTTTATATTATGAAACTAAAACCCCTTCTAATTGGAGATTTAACCATACCTGTTCCCATCATACAAGGTGGTATGGGTGTTGGTATCAGCCTTTCTTCTTTAGCTGGAGCAGTAGCAAAAGAAGGTGCAGTAGGTGTTATTTCTGCAGCACAGCCTGGTTTTTTAAATACTGATTTTTTGACCAATACTATAAAGACTAATTTAAAAGCACTTGCTTACCATATTAAAAAAGCGAAAGAAATTTCTAACAATGGTATTATAGGTGTTAATATTATGAGAGCAGCAACACATTATAAGGATTATGTAGATTGTTGTATTGAAAATGGTGCCGATATGATTATATCTGGTGCAGGTTTACCAATGGAACTCCCAGAGTTAGTTGGTAACGCTCCTATCAAATTCGCACCAATTATTTCTTCTGTAAAAGCAGCAAAAGTTTTATTACATCGTTGGGATAAACGTGGACAACGTATGCCAGATTTTGTTGTAATAGAAGGACCAAAAGCGGGCGGACATTTAGGGTTTTCAGAAAAGGAATTGCTTTCCGGATTAGAAAACGATTATACTGATTATGATGAAGAAGTAAAAAATATTATTGCCTATGTAAAAAGCTTTGAACAAAAGTATCAACGTTCTTTTCCAGTAATATTTGCAGGTGGAGTATATGACAGAAATGATATTGACCATTATATGAAATTAGGTTGTGATGGAGTTCAAATGGCAACCCGCTTTGTTGCAACACAAGAATGTGATGCAGATATAGCATATAAAATGGCATATATTCACGCAAAAAAAGAAGATATTAGCATTGTAAAAAGTCCTGTTGGTATGCCCGGACGTGCAATTAATAACCCTTTTACAGAGTTACGAAAAGTAGAAAAAGAAAAAATAACAAGATGTTATAAATGTTTAGAAAAATGCAACCCTACAACAACACCTTATTGTATCACAGAAGCACTTATTCGTGCTGCTAAAGGAGATGTTAAAGATTCTTTATTGTTTTGTGGTACAAATGCTTATAAAGTAGATAAAATAACAACAGTAAAGGAAATTATAGAGGAACTTAATTCATAAAAAAAAACAGCTAAGGGAAAGGAAGATATAGAATGAACATTAGAAAAAGTACGTTATGGAGAGTTCCTATGTATTGTATAATAGCTGGTAAAATTTCCTTTCACTTAATTATCTATTTAATATCAAAATTTGCAGTGATAAAGACGCCAAATGACACAGGAACTATTGAGGTTACTATTGATGACACAAGGGTACTACTTCTTTATGGAATTATTTTTGCTGTTTCTATTTTAGCAGGTAGATTTTTTTTCCATACCATGACACGGAAAGAAATCTTCTTTTCTGCTACAATTATTGTTGCATTTTATATGATAATTACAATAATACAGTTTATAATGGGAAGTATTACAGGTTCATTAGCAATTATTTTTATGTATTTATCAGAAGCTTCTGAGTGGAGTCATTTTATCTGGGAATTGCTCGTTAAACTTGGCGGTACTCAACTTCACTGGATAGGTTCTTTTTTTCAAAATTTAATGCCATATTTATTTGTTTTCTTTGGTAAAAAAGAATAATAATGATTCTGCAAAAAAACACCCTTTCTATCAAAAAGGGCGTTTTTTTACATATCAATATGTCCAGAGAATAGTCCATAAACATCATCAACAGGTAAAGAAAACACAATTCCCTTTGCAGGGGAACTCATACCCATTTCAGAAGAAATATTCATCATAATTTTTTGTTTCATTTCTTTTCTTGCTACAATCATCAACAGTTCCTTGTTATCATTAATAGTAATACCAAAAAACTTTGCTGCTTCTTTTCCACTCACTCCATGCCCTTGTATAATGGTTCCTCCTGTGGCACCTGCTTTTTTTGCTGCTTCCATGGCATCAGCAGAATAGCCATGATTAACAATTGCAATAATTAAAGCATATTCCTTATTCATACTCATTTTATTGTTCCTCCCTCCCACCTGTTAAAGCATAAAATGATGCCATACCTCCAATACTGTCTAATGGTATTGTAAAAACAATTCCTTGTCCTGCCTTATGAAGTTCCATTTTCTCTTTTAATTGAGTAAAAATTTTAGGAATACTTTCCGCATATACAACAGAGATAAATACATCCTTTTCTGATTCATCCAATCCCAGATAATCTAATACGTCTGAGCTTGCGGTCCCTTTTCCAAAACATAATAAAGAATAGTTAATATTTTGACTTTTGTAATAAGACATTAATTTTTTACCTTTTCCTCTATCTATAATAGTAACCATTAATTTTAGGGGTTTTACTTCCTTTTGTTTTGTCATTTTTAGACAACCTCCTTTTTAAAATTCAATAATATCGTTGTCTTTTTCTTCTTTTGGTTGTATTGTAATTCTTTTGTTCTCTCCTATGGTGTAAATTAAGCCTAATATTTGTATGGTAACAAGTGGAGTCATGGCTACCATAGCAACAATCCCAAAAGCATCTGTCATAATTTCCCCTTCTAATGTTTGGCAAGCACCCATAGCCAAAGGTAATAAAAATGTTGCTGTCATAGGTCCAGAAGCTACACCTCCAGAGTCAAAAGCGATAGAGGTAAAAATTTTAGGTACAAAACGAGATAAAGTAATTGCAATCCCATAACCAGGTATTAAAAAATACCAAATAGGAACACTTATTAAAACTCTGACCATTGCAAGACCCACAGAAATACCAACACCACAAGATAAGCTAATTAACATTGCTTTTTTTGTAATGTTGCCACTTGTAATTTCTTCTACTTGTTTTGTTAATACATGAACGGCAGGCTCTGCAACAACAACAAACATACCAATAATAATACCAAGAGGAACTAATATCCAGTGATATTGTAATTGTGCGATGGTGCTTCCAATCAAATTCCCAACTGGCATAAATCCAACATTAACACCATTTAAAAAACATACAAGACCTAAGTAGGTATATATAATCCCCACATATATTTTTTTAACATAATGTTTGGATAATTTCAAATATATTTTTTGAAAAATTAAAAAGAATACTACAATAGGAGAAAGTGCTACTGCTACTTCTTTAAAATAATGTGGAAATCCATTTAAAAATAAAAGTAGAATTTCTGTTATGTTTTCTGCTGTTGTTTGTGTCTGTACCATATATTCTTCTGATGATACTCCAAAAAATAACCCTAATAATAAAACAGCTAAAATAGGTCCAACAGAACACAAAGAAATTAAACCAAAACTATCTTCTTGGGAATTTTTATCACCACGAACAGAAGCCACACCAAGACCTAAAGCCATAATAAAAGGTACTGTAATAGGACCAGTAGTTACACCGCCAGAGTCAAAAGCAACTGCTAAAAGTTTTGTTGGAGAAAAATATGCTAACAAAAATACAATTGCATAAAAAAGAATTAATAATTTTACCAAACTAATTTGAAATACAATGCGTAATAGAGCCAATACAAGAAAGCTACCAACTCCAATTGCAACAGATAATATTAATGTCATATTTGGAATAGAGGGTACTTGCGTTGCTAAAACTTGCAAATCTGGTTCTGCAATTGTAATCATTATACCAAATAATAATGAAATGAAGATTAAGAAAACTAAATTTCTGGACTTTGTTAATTGCGCTCCTACCCTTTCTCCCATAGGCATCATAGCAATATCTGCTCCTAATGTAAATAATCCCATACCTAATATCAACAAGATAGCACCTAATAAAAATAATCCCATTGTATAAATTGGAATTGGCACAATTGTAAAATTTAAAATAAGAACAATGACAACAATCGGAAGAACGGATGAAAGGGATTCTAATATTTTTGTTTTTAAATTTTTGTACAATCTATTTCCTCCTTTTCTATCTTAAAAGTTATAAGATAAAATAATCCTCTAAATTGCTACTACAAGATAATGTCAACTTAGAGGATGATTTATTTTTATTAGTATAGCATAAAGATAGAAAAGAGCCTATTGCTTTTGTACATTTTTAACAAGTTCTTTATATAGTATGGAGTTTCCATTTTCCAGAGCGATACCGAAATGTAAAACAAATAATGCGAAATATCCAGTCCAATATCATGCCAATCCACACACCAATCGCTCCCATTCCCATAGATTTTCCAAGAATATAACTTGTTACAATACGGAATATCCACATAGAAGCAATCGAAGCAATCATTGTAAATTTTACATCATTTGCTGCGCGTAAAGCATTAGGAAAAGTAAAGGAAGCCGGCCATAAAAAAATAGCACATCCAGCATGAATCCATATCAATATTTTAGCAAGTTCTAGCGTATCATTAGATAAATGGTAAATTGTTAGAAGTAATGGTAAAGTACAAATAATAATAGCGTTGATAGAAGATGTAAAAGCATAAGAAAT
Source organism: uncultured Clostridia bacterium (assembly GCA_910583755.1). GTDB lineage: Bacteria > Bacillota > Clostridia > Lachnospirales > Anaerotignaceae > Coprocola. The sequence goes on along the minus strand of CAJTZO010000001.1, from coordinate 20,714 downwards.
TTTCATTAATTTTTTTGTATAATATTCTGCTTGGTCATAATCTCCTGCTCCAATACACTGACCTATAACCGTAATCATTGCAAGGCTAATTGCTTGACCGGGAATACAACCCATAGAATCAATATTATTTGCTACTGCATTTGCTGCAATTTGTACCGTACCAAAACCAGCAATAATACCCACCACAAGTACCCTACCTAGTTGAAACAATCCATTTTCTAGCCCATTTGGAATACCAATATGTAGTATCTTTTTAATCATAGCCCTATCCAAGGTTATCCGAAGTTTTGGTTCAATGTATATTTGATTTTTAGTATTACAAATAAGATATAGTATAATTATAGAGGCTAAAAAACGAGCAATCAAAGAAGGAATTGCCACACCAGCAATGCCAAGGTGAAGGAAAAAAATAAAAAAAGCATTTCCCCCAATATTAATCACATTCATTAAAAATGATAATAACATAGAAACTCTTGAATTTCCCATAGAACGAAACAATGCGGAACAAGAGTTATAAATTGCTAAAAATGGATAAGAAACAGCAGTAATATTCAAATAAATAATTGCGTTTTCCATAACATCTTCTTCAATTTCTCCAAATAATAGTCTTAAAATAGGTCGTTTAAATAGTAATATCATTATCATAACAAAAACAGAAATGATAATGGTAATTAATAAAAGTTGGTAAGCAGATGAACAGGCTTGCTGTCGGTCTTTTTTTCCGATAAATTGCGCAGAAACAACAGCACCACCTGTTGCTAGTGCAGCAAAAATGTTGATAATTAAAACATTAATCATGTCTACCAAAGAAACACCAGATACTGCTGCCTCTCCTGCTACAGAAATCATCATAATATCTGCCATACCTACAGTTACTGCTAATACTTGTTCCACAATTAAGGGAATAATTAATTGATAAATCGCTTTATCACTAAACAATTTTGTTTGCATATTAATTCCTTCTTTAATTATAATAATCTATCCTATGTTAATATAGAAAAAAGAATCAATATAAAAATTGATTCCTTTTTCATATTATTCTATAGAGCGTAATGCTCCTGTTTGTGGACTCATAATAAAACCATATACCTCTATATCTTTATGAATCAAAGGATGGTTTTTAATAATTTCTAAGGTAGAATGTACAGATTTTTCTACACTATGAAATCCTGTCAGCCATTGCTCTACATTTTTGTGTGTTTCATCTACATATTTTATGTTTTCTACAGAAATACCATGTTGTATCATTTTTTCAATTACCTTTTTACCATCTAAAAGTTGTCCACCACAATCATCATGCCCAATTACAACAATGGTATCAACATCTAATTCATAAACTGCAACAATCAAACTAAACATGGCACTCCCATAAGGATGCATTACTTGCCCTCCTGCATTTTTAATCAGTTTTACATCTCCATTTTTTAAACCAAGTGCAGCAGGTAAAAGTTCTGTCATTCTTGTATCCATACAAGCTAATATTGCTATTTTTCTGTCGGGATATTTTGTTGTTTCATATTTTTTATACATTTCATGTTCTACAAAAATACGATTGTATTCTAACATTTTTTTGAGTCCATCATTCATTTTTGTCACCTTTCTTTTTTATTAGCATAAGTAATCATACCATTCCCAATCTGTATCCATAATTGCAGAAATCGTTTCTTTTTTTGGAAATTCTACTAAATTAAACTCTATTTCAAAATCATGATATCGTTCTTGTTCAATGGTTGCAATACCTGTTATAATATAATGTTTTCCTTCTCCTTCTATGAATTCTCCTTCTAATAATAAATCATCTTCTTCAATGTATATTTTATGAAGCCCTTGTTCTATTTGCTGTTGTGTAAAATATTCTTTCAAAAAATAACCCCCTTCTTTTTTTATTTTATCATTCTCTTTCTATTTATTCAATAGTATTTCAAAAGGTTGTATCTCTAAAAGAAAAATGATATACTGATAAAATGAATATAAAAAAAGGAGCACATTCTATGAATTATATTGTATTAGACTTAGAGTTTAATCAGCCATTTCATTTTAAAACAGGTTTTCAAACAACATTACATCCTGATTGCCCTTTTGAGATTATACAAATTGGAGCTGTAAAATTAAATAAGGAGTTTGCTGTTTTAGATAAATTTAATATTTTAATCAAACCCGTAATTTATCCTCGTATCCATCCTTATGTGGAAAAGATTACAAATTTAACTTATGAACAATTAAAAAATGGCACAAAATTTACAAAAGCATACCATTCTTTTATCAAATTTATAGGAAAAGAGGATGCTATTTTTTGCACATGGGGAAATGATGACATAAAATCTCTTTTTAAAAATATATTATTTTATAATTTAGATGCAACTAAAATTTGTAATCAATTTATTAATGTACAAAAACTTGCTTCTAAATATTTAAAATATGAGCCTGGTCAAGCTATTGGTTTAAAAAATGCTATTACAGAATTAAATTTGAAAATAGAACAACCTTTTCATGATGCATTAAATGATGCTATTTATACAGCAAAAGTATTTCAAATTGTATGTCCAAAAGAGTGTAAGACAGAAATATGCCAAATCTCAGAACTATCTTCTAAGAAATCTTTTTTATATATGAAAGGACTTGTTGAATATTTTGAAAAAACATTAGATAGAAAATTAACCACAGAAGAAAAAATAATCATAAAAAAGGCTTATAAATTTGGAAAAGCGAACGCTTTTGATATACCTAGAAAAACAAATTTATAATCAAAAAAGACAAGCAAATATGCCTGTCTTTTTTATTGTTCTTTACCATATTTTAAAATTAATAATTCTATTGCTAATTCACTGTTTTGTTTTCCTGTTTTAATATCTACATCTGTTTGTAAGCAATATTCCAATGATTGTTTTAATTCATTTACACTAAAATATTTTGCCTGTTTTAAATATTCTTTTACCATAAAATCTCTTAACCCTATTTTCTGTGCAATTTGTGATTCTCCTTGCTCTGAAAGTATTTTACACTGAAGTATCATGCGAAACTGTCGAATTATCATAGCTAATACCATAAGTGGAGATTCTTTCATTAAAAGTAGATTCCTATAAATGGTAATTGCTTCTTTTGGTTTTCCATTTGCTACAGCATTTACCAAGTCAAATATTTTTGTTTCTAAGGATTTAGTGCATATAATATCAATATCATAAGTTGTAACTTGTGCATTTTCCGGCAAAAAACCACTTAATTTTTTAATTTCGGCTTCTAAGTGAATCATTTCTCCACCTACTATACGTAACAAATAAGCAGCTACTTTTGTTTCAATTTGAAATTTATTTTTTTTGCATTCTCTTGTTATCCAATATAATAGTTCTTTTTCAGAAAGACCATTCATTTCCGCCACATAACCATTTTTTGCAACTGATTTATAAATTTTTCCTCTTTTATCAATTTCGGTCTCTAAAAAAAGAATACAAGTGGTATCTGGTATTTTTTTAAGATAATCCGCCATTTTTTCACTATCATTTTTTCTTCCTGTTTGAAATAACCCACTTTCTTTTACAACTATAAATCTTTTATCACTAAAAAAAGGAAGGGTTTCTGCACTATCCAAAATGGCAGAAACAGCTTGTTTGTTCCCCTCAAAAATATCCATATTCATTGTTTCGGCGGATGGCTCTAAGAGCACCTTTTTTAATAAATCTGTATATCTTGTTTTTAAATATACTTCTGTTCCATAAAATAAATAACAAGGAGAAATTATTTTTTGCTGTAGTTGTTTTTTTAATTCTCTCATTTTGAATACATCCCTTCTATGGTATAACTATCTTCTTCAATAAAAACAGTAATGGTACCTTGCTTTGCTGTTTCATACAAAATAATATCTTGACTTTGTAGCCTCTCTATTGTTTCTGGATGTGGATGATTGTAAAGATTATTTGCTCCATAAGATAGGATTGCAATTTCAGGTTGCACTGCTTGTAAAAAATTTTCTGTACTGGAATACTTTGAGCCATGATGTCCTGCTTTTAGAATATCACTTTTTAGATTTACTCCTTGTTGTAATAATATAGTTTCATCTATGATTCCAATATCTCCTGTTAATAAAATAGAGGTTTCTCCAGAAGTAAGGCGTAAGACAAGGGAACCATGATTATCATTTTTGTCAAAAAATTTCATGTTGAAATAAGGGTATAAAACATCTAATTGCATGGTATTTCCTAATTTTGTAGAATCTCCCGCACCAACAGTAAAAATAGGAATATTATTTTTTTGTGCATTTTTAAAAAAGGTTTCATATAAGGCTGTTTTTTCAAAATTGTAATTGGAAATATAGATTTTATCAATTTTTATACTATCCATTAATTCAATTGCTCCAAAACAATGGTCTGCATCCATATGAGTAATAAATAATCCATCAATTTTAGAGACTCCTTCTTCTTCTAAATAAGGTAATATTGTATAAGCTCCTGTATTATTCCCTAATGCTGTTTGAAATTTTCCTCCTGTATCAACAATATACGTATGTTTATCATAAGTTTGTATTATGATTGAATCACCTTGTCCCACATCTAAAAAAGAAACTTTATTCCTTTTGAATAGATACTGGTTACTAAAAACTGTAATAAATAGTACGATTTCTGTCAATATAATAGTAATTTTATAATATTTGTTATTTTTTTTGTAAAAATAAATCATTAATAGTAGAAAATAGCATAATAAGACTGTAATCAAAAGAGGACGACCCCAAAGTGGATATCCATATGGTACAGATTTTGCTAAAATACAAACTTTTTCGTAAAAAGATAAGATATAGTAAACAACACCACTGAAAAAAGTTGCGATGTTTATAGAAAATAGACCAACAATTCCTACTATCATGCCCATTCCTAGCAAAAAGCCAACCAATGGTACTACAACAATATTTACTAAAATTCCTATCAAAGAAACGTAATAAAAATGATATGCCATAATAGGAAAACTAACTACAGAGGCTAATAAGGAAAAACCAAGCGTATTTTTAATCCAACATGGTAAAACACTTGTTTTTAAAATATTAGAGCCAAGTAAAATACCTGTTACAATAACAAAGGAAAGCTGAAAACCGATATCCCATAAATAAAAAGGCTGTATCAATAAAATAAAAAGTGCTGCTATTGCAATGTTATTTAGGGAATCTCCTTCATAATAAAAAATATTACCAATCAATACAATACTAATCATTGTGACAGCTCTAACGGCAGAAGCTGAAAATCCTGCAAAAAATAAATAGGATATTAAACATAATAATACAATAAGAGAACAATTCCTTCTATTCCATTTAAAAAGCTTTTCTAAAAAGGTATAAAGAAAAAGACTAATAATAGAAATATGTAATCCAGATATTGCTAAAATATGTGTAATACCTGCTTGGGCGTATAGCTCTTTTGTAATATTGTCAATGTCATCCTTATCTCCTGTTACCATTGCTTTTAAGATTGCACTTTTTTCTGTTGGTAAGATAATATCATATACATTTTGTATTTTTTGTTTAAAATTATAAATATAACATAATATAGGAGTCTTTTTCTGTCCTGTTACAATTTGTTCTTCTGCATATATTTTATAATGATATCCTCTTGTTCCTAAGTATAACTTTTCATTATAACCACCTGGTATTGTATTTTTCTCTAAAGGTAAAAGAACTCCTTTTAATATTACAGTATCCCAAAGGGATAATACTTCATTTTCTGGTAAAATTGCTAATATCTTTAAGGATTTTGTTTCTTGTATTGTTTCTGTTTCTATATTTTCTGTTTTTATGGTTATTTTTTGTTTTCCTGATGAAGTATAAGCAGTATTTGTTATAACTCCTGTTATATTTACTTCTTGATTTATCATTTTTTCTGCATTTTCTGAAACAACTTGCATTTTATTTGCAATCAACAGATTTCCCAATAAAAAAAATAAAACAAATATAATCGGAATTTTGCTTTTAAAATAATATCCAATAGAAACGGATACCATAACAGCAACGATAGCAAAAAGAGCAAAATGCATCATAGATACACTTTGCTCTCCTACCATGATACCTGCAATCATAAAAAACAAAGTCCATACAAATGGTCTAGTCATATTTCCTCCTCAAATATAAAAGGCTTACTATAATCTAAATGCCCTATTGTTTCTTCTATTTTTTCCCCTTCAATTAAAAATTGTACTTTTTCTATATTATATAGGGAAACAATGGAGTTCACAATAGAATAAATAGCAATTTTTTCATCAACATTACTATTAATAATTTTATTAATGGAATCACTGCTAAAATCAACATAACAGATTCCTTCCTTTGTTGTAGTAACATTTCTAATTTTAATATCAGATGGAATGGTTGAAAGATGTTCTTTTTCTTTTGCTCCTATCATTAGTTGCTCTACAACTGCCTTTTCTCTGGTTTGAATTTGACTAATTTCAATTTCTCTTTCTTCTTTTACAAATTGTTTTCCTGTTTTATCTGCAAAATATAAAGTAACAATTTCGTATCGTTTTGATTCTGGTGATACCACTGGATTTATCATAGTATTCTCTCGGTTCATTAATCCAATTACTTCTCCAGATGTTCTTTTCAATTCCTGACCATTTACTTTAATACGAACATGTTCCAAAAAATCAAGACTCGTAACAGACCACACAATAGCAGCACGACACATGATTTTTTCCCCTAGTGTTAATTGATTATAATTTCTTGATAAATCAATCACTGCAACATTGTCTTCTACATCAGCATGAAGTATAGTAACATTTTGCGGAATAACAACAGAAGTTCCCTCTATTTTAGACCCTGCTTTCAGTCCTTCCAACACAGATAAAAGAAATTGTTTTTTATTTTCCCCTTGTATGACTCTTTCTTCTGAACGTAATTTTCCTGTTATAGTATCATTAAAATATAACTCTACTATTTTTTCTTGGGTATAGATTGATTTTTTTTCTTTTTTTGTAAAAAGCGAAAATGATATTACACTAATTATCATCAATAATATTATAAGAATCCATACTATTGTATGATACTTTTTTTGTTTTAACAAATAAAAACCTCCCTTTTGCAGTTTGTATGATATAATATCATGCAGTGTGCCTTAGAGGAATACGTACTAAAAAAGTTGTTCCTTCTTGTTCTTTACTAGTTACTTTGATACTTCCATTGTGCATTAGAATTGTAGCATGTGTAATAGAAAGTCCTAAACCAGTTCCGCCAGTTTCACGGTTTCTTGTTTTATCCACTCTGTAAAACCTTTCAAATATTTTATTAATTTCTTCTTCTGCAATACCAATTCCTGTATCTGCAACAGAAAGAAATGCATTTTGATGGTCACAATCAACAGTGATAGTAACAGAACCACCTTCTGCCGTATATTTAATTGCATTTTCTACAAGATTGGAAATAGCTAATACAAATTTTGTTTTATCTATATCAGCTAATATTTCTTCCTTTAAAAGAACATGATTTAATCCAATATTTTTTTCATTTGCCAAAGGCTTCATTCTTTTTACAATGTCTATCATGAGTTTATTCAATTCTGTTTCTATAAAAACAATAGGAATTTCTTTCTGGTCTAATTTTACTAATGTTAATAAATCATTAATAATCTCTGTCATACGGTCCACTTCAGAAATAATATCTCCTAAAAACTCAATATACATTTCTTGCGGAACGTTTTCCTGTAATAATATGGATTCGCTTAAAACTTTGATAGAACTTAATGGTGTTTTTAACTCATGGGATACATTAGATACAAAATTTTGCCTAGAAGTATCTACTTGTTCTAACTTTTCAGCCATGTTATTACATGCAAATGCTAAATCTGCAATTTCATTATGACGGATTCCTTTGATTTCAATTCTTTGGTCAAAATGTCCCTCTGACATTTTAATAATGACACTCAATACTTTTTTAATAGGTTCTATAAAAATTTTGGTAGCAAAATACATTAAAATTGCTACTACCACTGTAATCACTGCAAGAAGAATATTGGATTGATTTTTGATTTCCCCTACCGTAGCACTTACATCATCACTAAGTGCAGAAATTAATACGACACCAATTTTATTAGAATACTCATCTAAAATAGAAACAGTGGCATAAATCACACCATCTTCTTGTTGTCTTGATACATCTTTATTATCTAATGCTTCAATGACTTCTTGCACTAGATAAGTTTTTCCAATATCCTGCTTACTGGAATCATTTACAACAATGCCAGAAGCATCAATGACAAGAACACGAAAATTTCCTTTATTACTCATTGTCCTAATTTCTTCATTAAATTCATTTCCTTTTTTGGTATCGTATAAATAATGGGAAGCAGAAATTTTTCCAGAAAGTATATTTGCTTGGTTTAAAAGCTCTTTTTTTCTTTCTTCCACAAAATATTCATTCATTGTCCGAAAAATGGTATTCGTAAAAAGAACAAGTGGAACAACTCCTACTAACACATATGTAAGGAGCAACATAAATTGTAAACTGTTCCATTTTTTTTTAAACTTAGTTAAAATAGTAACCAACTCCCCATTTGGTAAAAATATATTTTGGGTCGCTTGGATTTTCCTCTATTTTCTCTCTTAGACGACGCACATGAACATCAACTGTCCTTACATCTCCGGGATAATCATATCCCCAAACAGTATCCAGAAGTTTTTCCCTGCTATATACTTTTCCGGGATTTTCCATAAATAATTCCAATAAATCAAACTCTTTTGCTGTTAAATTTGTTTCCTTTCCATCAATAAAAACACGTCTACTTTCAAATTCTAATTCTAAATTACGCACCTGTAATGTGTTTTGAGTATCTTTATAAACACCTTTATGACTATTGCTTCTTCTTAAAATTGCTTTAATTCTTGCTTTTAATTCCAATATATTAAAAGGTTTTGTAATATAATCATCAGCTCCATATTCTAAGCCCATAATTTTATCCATATCTTCCCCTTTTGCAGTTACCATAATAATTGGAATTTGAGAAAATTCTCTTGTTTGTTGACAAACTTCTAAACCATCCATTTTTGGCAACATAACATCTAATACAATTAAATCAAATTTTTCTTCTTTTATATAACGAAGTGCTTCCTCTCCATCGTAGGCTGGTGTTACCTTCATGCCATCTTGTTCTAATGAAAATTTAATTCCTTTTACAATCAATTTTTCGTCATCAACAACCAAAATATGATACGCCATTTCATTTTCCTCCTGCATTTTATTGGGTTGTAATATAATTTTTTATTTTTTCAAAAATGCTATTTCCAATTTTGGATACATTTTTGATTTCTTCTATTGTTTGAAAAGAACCATGTTCTGTTCGATATGATATAATATTTTCTGCTATTTTTTCACCAATACCCGGCAACAATATTAATTCTTCTGCATCTGCTGTGTTAATATTAATTAGTAATCTTTTCGCATCTTCAGATAATTCTACTCCTTGTATCTTTTCTGTTTCTTGTTGCTCCTCTTTTTGCTCTAAAAATAACGGACTATATTCTATAATAACAGTTTCTTGTTTTTTGGGTATTACAATTTTTTGACCATCAAATACATTCCAATCTAATGAAACAGTATCAGCAAATTCTGTTAACCCACCTGCTTTTTCCACTACATCTTTTAAAGTATATCCTTGATAAATGGTATACATACCAGGATATTTTACTTCCCCTTCTATTTCCACTGTTATATTATCTAATATATCCAAAGATTGCTGTGATTTCAATATTTCTTTTTCTGTGCCAAAAGTTAATATGGATTTTTTTCGCATTCTGCTATAAGATATCCCACAAATGGTTATAATTAATAATAACAGAAAAAGCAACCATCTGTTGTCTATTTCTTTTTTCCTTTTTCTCATATTTATTCCACCTTTAAAAGAAAATTGTTTTAAATTACAGTAATCTTTGTTATAATTGATACTATTGTATCACATATTTTTGTAAAGGAGTATATAATGAAAAAAAATATTTTATTGATTTTTTTAGCAACCATAATTTCACTTTATTCAGTTAGTACAGCATGGGCAGAAACAGAGCAAACTATAAAAAACAACGAGGATACTTTAGAATTAAATTCTGATGCGGCTATCTTAATGGATGCTACTACTGGAGAAATTTTGTATGAAAAAAATAGCGATAAAAAAGAATACCCAGCTAGTATTACAAAAATAATGACAGCACTTTTAGCTTTTGAATCTGATAAAATGGAGGAAACAATTACATTTTCGCATGATGCTATTTTTGGAATAGAACCGGGAAGCAGCCATATTGCATTGCAGGAAGGTGAACAAATTACAATGGAACAAGCTATGTATGCCTTGCTTTTACGTTCTGCCAATGAAGCTGCTCTTGGAATTGCAGAACAAGTAGATGGTTCTGTGGAAAAATTTGCAACACATATGACAGAACGAGCAAAAGAATTAGGATGTAAAAATACAAACTTTATCAATCCTAATGGACTTCATGATGAAAATCATTATACAACTGCATATGATATGGCGTTGATTGCAAAGGAAGCATTGAAGTTTGAAGATTTTAAAAATATTATTCAAACAACTTATTACGAAATTCCACCTACCAATCAACAAGAAGAAGCAAGGTATCTTTATGGACAGCATCAAATGATAAAGCCTCCTTCCATTTATGTTTATGAAGGTTGTGAGGGTGGAAAAACTGGTTTTACAGATGAAGCACAAAATACATTAGTTACCTATGCAAAAAGAGATAATACAGAACTAATTGCAGTTGTATTCCAATGTAAAGGAGCACAGCATTATGAAGATACCATTCAACTATTTGATTATGGATTTTCTCACTTTAAAACAGTAAAACTTTCTTCTACATCTGAGGTTTCTCAAATAGTATCTGTTGTAAATGAAAAGGGTGAAAAAATAGATTCTGTTTTAGCAAAATTAAAAGAGGATGTTTATCAAACAGTTCCTATTGATTTTGAAATAAGTAAGATAACAAGAAAAATAAATGCCCCTGAAACAATTTCTGCACCAGTCTATGAAGATGATATGGTTGCTTCTGTTAGCTTTTATTATGAAGGGAACCCTATTACTACAATGGAATTATTTGCAGACCATGCTGTTTCTTTAGAAGAGAATGTAGTAACTGCTTCTATACAAAATGATAAAAAAGTAGATAGTACAAATAATTTTTCTTCTTTTTACACTATTTTTTCTATTTTCATTTTTGCTGTGATTTGTAGTATTATTTCTTTTTTTGTGGCACTGATAATTTGCCGTTTTATCTCTTGGCGAAGACGCAAAAGACGCCGTTTAGCAAGAAGAAGAAAATAAATAAATTTGTTCAGAAGGAAGATTCCTTCTGAACAAATTTACATTTCGTAAGGCATTGTAATTGTAAATATAGTCCCTTCCCCTTCTGTACTTTCTACTTTTACTTTCCCATTATAGAGCATCATAATATGCTTTACAATGGAAAGCCCCAATCCTGTTCCCCCTGCTTTTCGTGAGCGACTTTTATCCACTCTATAAAACCGTTCAAAAATACGGTCAATGCTTTCCTCTGGAATACCAATTCCAGTATCTATAACCTGTAATATAAAAAACTCCCCCTGATATTTACATCGAACAGTTATATTTCCTTTTTCTGTATATTTAATAGCATTTTCAATTAAATTAATAAACATTTGAGAAATCCTATCTTTATTACAAAAATAAGGAGGCATTGTTTCATATTCTATTAATAATTGTAACCCTTTTTCTTCTGCTTGTGGACGTAAAAGCCCCTCTACATAGACTAAGATTTCCTCAACAGATTCATATTGCATATGAATATCTTTTTTTCTTGTTTCTATTTCAGAAAGAGATAAGATATCTTGTATTAAGCGATATAAACGATGGGTTTCAATATCAATAATTTCTAAAAAATGCTTTTCCATATCTTTATTAACAATAGCTCCAGAACGTAATGTATCTGTAAAACCCATAATGGAGGTTAATGGTGTTTTTAATTCATGTGTTACATTTGATACAAAATCACTTCTCATTTTTTCCAATTTTTTAATTTGTGTTACATCTTGAAAGACTAGTAAGGTTCCTAAACTACTTTCTGAACTTCTTGCGGAAAAAATAGGATTGATATAAACACGTAATATTTTATCTCCATTAAATTTTGACTTTAATATGACAATTTCTACAATACTCCTTTTTTCTGAAATAGAAGTTTTTAACAATGTTTGTATCTCTTGATTTTTAAAAATATCGTAAAAATCCAATCCCTTACAATAACTGTTTTTAATATGAAATAGTTCATAACATTGAGAATTTATCATTAATATCTTATTTTTTTTATCAATAGCAACAACACCATTTATCATGCTATTTACAATAGCTTCCATTCTTTTATTTTCGGTTTCTAAAGCATTGATAGTTGTATTTAATTTTACACACATGATATTAAAAGTTTCTGTTAAATAACCTATTTGGTCATTGGTCGCTACAGGTATTTTTTTATTATATTTTCCTTGTGAAACTTCTGCTACAGCATTTGTTAAGGTGTCTAAAGGTTCTGCTATTTTTTTTGATAAATAATAAGCTAGTAAAGAAGCAATGACGCCACTAATAATAATATTAATTGTCATATCCGTTTTTGGTCCATTTAACTTTGAAAGAGGTGTTGAAAAACGTAATACGACTGTTTCAGAATTTAATACAATAGGGATTGCTACATAAATATAATCTTCATCATAATCATCCTTTTTTCTAGTAACAACTGTTTTTTGTCCAGAGAATGCTTTTTGTACTTCTATCATATTTTTTTGATTAAAATAATAATCTTTAGAATCAATTATTAAATTTCCTTCTTTATCAATAATACTAATGTGAAGTTCTAAATCATCTGCGGCTTTTTTGATAAATTTTTCTAAGTCTTCATCAGAATCTATATTTTTTAAATTTTCAAAAATAAGATTTCCCTCTTTTAAAATATCTTTTTTATATTCTTCTATATAATAGGCATGGCTAATTTTAATAGAATAAAAACCAGCTAGACAAATAAGCAAACAGATAATCAAAAGATAAGACAAAAACAATTTTTTTTGCATATTAGTCCTCCCTAAATTTATATCCAAAACCACGCACTGTTTTTATAAACATAGGATTACTGTCATCTTCTTCTATTTTTTTCCGAATATGTCGAATATGTACATCTACAGTTCTTGTCTCTCCAATATATTCATAGCTCCATATTTTTTCTAATAATATATCTCTAGAATAAACTTTTCCGGGATTTTCTGCTAACAATTTTAAAAGTTCAAATTCTTTTAATGACATTTCAATTTCTATTCCATCTTTTTTTACTGTTTTTGTTTCGATTCCAATTTCTAAACCATGCGTCGAAATTACCTTTTCTGCTTCTATTGTTTTATCCTCTGTTACCCGACGCAAAACAGCTTTTACTCTTGCCTGTAGTTCTCTAATACTGAAAGGCTTTGCAATATAATCATCAGCACCCATTTCTAGCCCTAATACTTTGTCAAATTCAGCATTTTTAGCAGTCAATAAAATAACAGGTATTTTTTTAATCTTTTCATTTTTACGTATACAACGTAACACTTCTAAACCATCTATCTTTGGTAACATCAAATCTAATAAAACAGCATCTACTTTTTCCTCTGATAATAATTTAAGTGCTTCTTCCCCTGTTTCCACTGTAATAACATCATAACCATTTGTTTCTAAGTTATATTTTAATAATTCTAAAATGTGTACTTCATCATCAACCGCTAATATGGTTTTTCTTTGCATAGATGTTCTCCTTATCTGTAATCCTCTTTTTTATAGAAGTATCCATTCTTTTATTCTCTCATTAGTATAACACATAGTTACAAAAAAAACTGACTTTTAGAAAAAATTCTAAAAGTCAGTTTTTTTATTCTTTATTTTTCATTTGCTTTTTGGTCAATAATTTTTTTCTGCATTTCCATAGGTGCTTCTTCATAACGTTCAAAGTAATATTCATAAGAACCTCTACCTTGTGTCATAGAACGTAAGTCTGTTGCATATTTGTGCATTTCTGCAAGTGGTACTTCTGCAACAATTACTTTCTTTTCTTGTTCAGGGTTCATACTTAAGATACGACCTCTTCTTTTATTGATATCACCCATAATATCGCCCATATATCTTTCTGGTATAGTTACTTCTACATGAGCAATTGGTTCTAAAATTGTTGGTTTTGCCTGTGGCAAACCATCTTTAAATGCAACAGAAGTTGCCATTTTAAATGCCATTTCAGAAGAATCCACAGGGTGATAAGAACCATCTACCAATGTTGCTTTTAAGCCAACCACAGGATACCCAGCTAACACACCATTGTTAACACATTCCTGTAATCCCTTTTCTACAGCAGGGAAATATTGTTTTGGTACAGAACCACCAAATATTTTTTCTTCAAAAATATATTGCTGAGATTGGTCGCCAGATGGTTCAAATTCCATCCAAACATCACCATACTGACCATGACCACCGGATTGTTTTTTATATTTACCCTGTATTTTTACTTTAGATTTAATAGTTTCTCTATAAGGAATAATAGGGTCTGTCAAATCAACATCAATTTTATATTTTGTTTTTAATTTGTTTACTACAACTTCAAGTTGTTGTTCTCCTTGTCCATAAATAATGGTTTGTTTTGTTTCTTTATTGATTTCCAAACGTAATGTTGGGTCCTCTTCTAATATTTTAGACAGAGCTGCAGAAATTTTATCTTCATCACCTTTTCCTTTTGGTGCAATACACATAGAAAGTCCTGGTTTTGGCAAATCAATTTTTTCTAATTCAACTGGGAAATATTTAGAACAAAGTGTATCCTGTGTAGAAGTATTTGAAAGTTTTGCCAAAGCACCAATATCTCCTGCTTGTAATTCGTCTACTTCAATTTGTTCTTTTCCTCTAACAACATAAAGATGTGCTACTTTTTCATAGGTATCTTTTTCAGGATTATATACTGTTTTTGTATTATCAATGACACCAGAAAGCACACGGAATATATTTAAACGACCAACATAAGGGTCGGATATTGTTTTAAATACAAAACAAGCAAGGTGGTCTTTTTCCGAGTTATAGCGCTTCATGCCTTCTCCTTCATTTTTCAAATCTTTACACATAAAAGAAGGACGACATTCAATAGATGGAGGCATAAATTTTACAATGGTACTCATTAAAAGTCTGATGCCATATCCCATTGTAGCAGAACCAAAAATAACAGGTGCAATAGAATGATTGCGGATTCCTTTTTTCAAACCTAAGTAAATTTCTTCTAAAGTTAATTCTTCATCATTAAAGAATTTTTCTAATAAATCATCATCACTTTCTGCTGCTACTTCTACAACCCATGCACGTAGTGTTTCCACTTCTTCTTGTTTATCATCTGGAATATCACATTTTACTAATTTACCATTACTATCTAACATTCTGGCATCTCTTTTTAATACATTAATAAAGCCTAAAATTCCATTACTATCTCTAAAAGGTACTTGTAAAGGAGCCACGATTTTTCCATATTTTTCTCTTAATTGATTAATTGTGTTTTGGAAATCTGCACTTTCATCATCCATTTGATTAATAAAAATCATTTTAGGAATACCAATTTCTTCTGCATACTCCCATGCTTTTTCTGTACCTACTTCTAAACCGGATTTTGCAGAAACAACAATCAGAGCAGTATCTGCTACACTCATTGCTAATTTCACTTCTCCAACAAAGTCAAAATATCCTGGTGTATCTAAAAAATTAATCTTTGTATCTTTCCATTCTACAGGTAATATAGATGTACTGATAGATACATTTCTGCGAATTTCTTCAGGGTCGTAATCACTTACTGTATTTCCGTCAGACACCTTACCAAATCTTTTTATAGCACCAGAATAATATAATAATGATTCTGATAATGTGGTTTTTCCACAACCACTATGACCTAATATAACGATGTCTCGAACTTCATTTGCAGCATAATTTTTCATATCTTATTTTACCTCCTCTTGTTGTTTAATTAATAGGTATTTTATATTTATATTTCTTAATTTAACGAAATAAAGATACTATTTTATTATACTAATTCGACAATAATCATAAATATCCTTCTTTATTTTAAAAAAAACCTGTAAATAGTTTATGATTACTATTTGCAGGTTAAAAAATTTTTTTGTTATTTTTCTGGTTCTACAAAAGGAATACCGAAATATTCTGTAAGAGAAAGCACTAAATTTCTTGCAATAGATTCTATATTATCTTTAATCCATTGTGCATCTGTAGGATTATCATGATAAGCTACTTCAATAAGTGCGGAAGGTGCATATGTTTTTCTTAATTCTCTCAAGGTTGATGTTGGAACAGTTTTCACTTTGTTACTATCAGGGTATACCTCTTTGAAGTTTTCTGCAATAATATCTGCCCCAGCTTTTCCCCATTTACTGTCATACCAATAATATACATCTGCCCCTTGCATTTGTCCTGCTAAAGAAGGAGAAGCTGCATTAGAATGTAATGCTAAATGGAAGTCATATTCTCCTTCATTGGATTCATCAATGGCTTCTGTTAACGTTTGAGAAGGGCGATTTCTTGTAAATTCAATACCGCTTGCAATTAAATATGGTTCCATCGCATCCGCAATTAAGTTCATATATTCTTCTTCTGTACCCCCATTGATAAATTGATTATATTCTTGTAAAGAAGGACTCAAATAAATTCTAGGCATATTTTTTCTCCTTTTATTTCTTTATTTTTATAGTATGCAATAAAATAGAAATCGAAACTATTTTTAAAAATTTAAGATATTTTTTATTGTCTTTTGCTGTCGAAAAATGTATACTTAATTATGGTAAATTTATTATAATGAAACAGGAGTGATTTTCATGGGTATTTTATTTTTAACAAGTGTTCCATCCTTACTTTTATCAATTGCCCTAGCAACACAGCCTATTCCCGCTTTTGAATCTAAAAAAGAACTGAATTTGTTATCTTCCGTTTCTCAACAAGAAGAACATTTCATTTTAATAGAAGAAGAGGAATTATCTGATAAAACAGAGTTAATGATAGAAAATTTACAACAAAGGAAAGATTATACATTAGATAGAGGCGAAGCTTGCCGCTATATTATGGATACATATGAAATATTGACAGGGAAAAAACCAAAAATTGTTTTAGAAAACCCTTTTTCGGATGTGGATGCGGATAGTCAACCATTTATATTACAAGCATATCATTTAGGAATTGTAAATGGTAAAGGAGATGATATTTTTTCTCCTTCTGAGGAATTATCTCGCAGTGACTTTGTGATATTATTGTATCGTTTGATAGAAACAGCATGTCCTAATGTTGACCTTTCTGGAGGAGAAGATATTGTCTTTGAAGAAAATGTTGCAAAAGCTGCAACTATTCCACTCCAATTTGCTTATTCCAGAGGTTTAATAGATATTCAAAATAATGGCAAGATTGAACTGGATAATGTTCTTACTTTAGGAGAAGTTGCAGATATATTACATGAAGTAATAGAAATCGCACCAGAATTTCCAGTAAAATATGCAAAATTTGCATCAAAGAGAGCATTTTTAACATTTGATGATGGAACATCCGAAAATACAGCAAAAATTTTAGATATTTTAAAAGAATATCATGTAAAAGCAACCTTTTTTGTAACAGGAACTTGTGATGAAGAATTATTACAAAGAATGCAAGAAGAAGGACATATTGTAGGAAATCATACCAATAGTCATAAATATGAAGTATTATATTCTTCCTCTGACGCCTTTTGGAACGACTTTAATACAGAACAACAATACTTGGAAAACATCTTAGGAACAGCTTCTCCTTTTATGCGTTTTCCGGGAGGTTCTAATAATTCTATTGGTATGAAAAACGGTGTTATGGGAGACATTACAACACAAGCAAAACAAAATGGATATTTTTATGTTGATTGGAATGTAGATTCTGGAGACGCTCGTGGCAACAATGTGCCAAAGGATGTTATTGTTCATAATGTATTAAATGGAACATCTGGAAAAAATCAAGTTATTATATTGATGCACCAAACAAAGCCAAAGCAGACAACAGTAGAAGCGCTACCAGAGATTATAGAAGGATTACAGGCACAAGGATATGAAATCCGCCCCATGACAGAAAAATCTTATATGCCAAGATTTGTAAAATAAAAAAATCCCCATCTTTTTAAGATGGGGATTTTTTTAGAATGTAAGTACCACTGGATTTTTTACAATGTACCATTTTGTATCATACAATATGTAATAATCTTCTGGACTATTGATAAAATAATAAAAATTTATTTGCTTTCCTTCCGCATCTGATACAGTAAAGGAATAACTTTCTCCTCCTTCTGTATCTGATGGTGTTTCATTTTCTGGAAAAGAAATTTCATCTAATATTAATTCATTCATCCAATTTGCAACATGAGTAATATCATCGGTATCTTCTATTGTCTCTGTTGTCACTGTTCCACTGAGAGAATGCGTTATTTCTATTTTTGTAGCATTTGCAATTTCTTCAAAATTGATTTTTTCTTCTTTTTTTTGGCAACCTGTAAAAAGAAAAATACATAATACAACAAATATCAAGCCATCTAATATTTTTTGCATATTTTCACCTTACTTTTTATTTATTATCCAAAATGGACCTAAACCACCTGTACTACCTTTTGCTTCTGACAAGAGTAGTCCAAGAGAAAATGTTTTCTGATTATTTCTTTTATTCTTGGGGTCTGCTACAAGCACAGTTCCATTTTCTGTGATTCCTCTTAATACAATAAAATGACCACTAGATGTAAAAGTACCTTTTCCCATTAATGCAATTACTAATTTATTATGAGAAAGTGCATCTGAAATTTTTTGTCCTTCTAAAACATTCGCTTGTTCTACTTGCAATCCAAAAGATTTTGCAGCATCTTCTATTAAACTATGATAGCTTCCACTGCCTTCTGCACAATATCCATTTTGGTATGCCCAATCAGCCATTTGTTTTGGATTAATGGTATTTTCCGTTAATGTAGAAATAACCATAGCTAAACAAGTTGGTCCGCAACCTGTTTCAGAAATAAAATCTGTTTTACCATATTTTTGATTTCCCCAATGCATATCTCCTTGATTATAATACACAACTTCACTTTCTCCAGAATGATAAGTAATTCCCTTCATCAATTCTTTTTCTGTTGCTTGGTTTCCTGCTTGCCCTGCAATCCATTGTACGGTTTTACTTTCTAGCCCTGTTTTTTTCTGATGGCAAGAAAAAGAAACAAAAACAGAAAAAATTATGATACTAATAAGAAATGATTTTTTTAAATGGAAAATCTGATTCCATACTTTATCATTTGGTATGGTAACAACTTTACTATAATATGCTATTGTTATAAAAAATATACCACTAAATAGAAATACTTGTAATACCATTTCTAGCTTCATAAGCTTTCCCTCCGTTTCTTTTTCTTTGTTATTATTATTATATAATAAAGAGTTTAAGAAACATCTAATGGTTCATTACAAGATTCTTAAGATTAAAAAAAGAAAATATAACAATTTTAAAAATTATGTTCTTAAATGAAATATTTTTTGATAAACAGGAATTATCATTCCTCCTACACTGTTTCCAGCGGTCATGACAAGTAATGCAATCATTGTATGAAAAGACCATGTTTTTGCCATAGCAAAGTAATACATATTTGCTACAACATGTTCGAATCCGCTTAAAATAAATACCATAACAGGTATAAATACAGCAATTACCTTTATTGTAGAACCTTGTTGTTCTCTAAAAGTATCTACAGCAATAAACATTAGGATTCCACAAAAGATGGATAAGATAAAAATACTTAATAAATTATCTTCTAACTTTGTTTGTGCCATAGTGATTACTTTATTTAACATATCTTCTGTCAATATTCTGGTGTTTTGCACACATTTTGCAATCAATACTGTACCACAAAAATTTCCTAACCAAGTAAGCAGTAATTCTAAAGCATATTCTTTTTTTTCAAAAGGAACATATCCAATTTTTCCTGTGTATAATTGCAAACGAAATATAACAACTGTAAATAATCCTACACCGAACATACACGCTCCTAATGCTTTATTATCAAGAGAAAGAAAAACAGTTCCTCCCATACCAATCATAAAACCTGCTAGGATTGCTGATACAAATTGTCTGATTTGTTCCATATGATAATTCCTCCCTGTTATTGATAAAAAATGGATATAATAAAAAAAGCCGCAATCTGAACAATATTGCCCAGACGGTCGGCTTAAATTTTGTCATACTTCATGTGGTAATCCACTTCCGTCAGTCATATGACTTCTTTTTTACTATACAAAAAAAATATCAACTTGTCAATGCATTTATTCATATCCATATTGTTTTTTAAATGTTTTGTAACAATAGACAGAAATAAATATGGTACATACTTCAGAGATGGGGACAAC
The DNA here is from genome assembly GCA_910583755.1 of uncultured Clostridia bacterium. Classification (GTDB taxonomy): domain Bacteria; phylum Bacillota; class Clostridia; order Lachnospirales; family Anaerotignaceae; genus Coprocola. The sequence continues at coordinate 274 of CAJTZO010000001.1, read as the reverse complement.
AAGCCAAATTCCTACAACACCCAAAAGTAAAGGTAATATTAATATAATAGGAACAAAAAAGCCAAAAGAACGCATAAAAGAAATTAATGCTGATATTTTTCCATTAGCAAAGGCAGTAAATAAAGCAGAGGAGAAAATATTGATACCATCAAACAAAAAAGAAATAGCAAAAATACGAAACCCTACTACCGTAATATTATATAACGCAGAAGTTTTACAATAAAATTATTGGTGAATTTAGATTATCTCTTTAGAAGTTCTTATATGTCGGTAT